>NZ_QWJJ01000021.1 GCF_003575965.1 Pseudooceanicola sediminis
CGATCGAGGAATGCGAACGCCGCGACCGCAAGGGCCTCTACAAGCTGGCGCGCGAAGGCAAGATCAAGGAGTTCACCGGGATCTCGGACCCCTACGATGTCCCCGAAACCCCCGAACTGCGCCTGGAAACCGAGAGCGTCGACGTCGACAACTGCGCCCACCAGGTCCTGCTCAAGCTCGAAAGCATGGGCCTCATCAACGGCAACTGACCCCCTCAACGGGACCAGCCCGGCGCACCAGGCCGGTCGCACGCGCGCAAACGTCAAAACCAGAACCGCCCCGGAGACATCCTCCGGGGCGGTTTGTTTCGCGCGCGAAACATTTCAGGCAGCCGTCCCTGCCCGTTGATCGCCGAGGCGGGGTCAGTCGCGGTCTTCGCGCCGGCGCAGCCAGGTTTCAAGCTCGACCAGAAAGCGCATGTCGACGCCGGGACCGGCCAGATGCACCTCGCCCGTGTCAGCATCGAAACGCGTCTTTACGTCGCCAACCCGAACCTCGCGGCGCGGCTGTTTCGGCGCATCGGGTTGCGGCGCGGGGGGCGTCACCGCAACGGGTTCGATGGGCTGGCGTGCTGCCGTGGGGCTGGCACTCTCCGCCCCCACGGCGCCCTGAGACAGGGCATCGGCAAGGTGCGCCTGTTCGGCCTCGGGGGAGTCGGGCGGCCGCGCCACCAGATCGGTGCGCAGGCGGCCACGCAGATCGGGACGTTCGCCCAGGTGCTTTGCCAGGTCCAGCCCCAGACGTTCGCCAATCGCTGTCGGAAAGCGCAACACGCCATCCAGCGCCTCGACCAGGGTGGTAAAGCTCTTGATCTTGGACCGTTTCGCGCGCGAAACATTTTCAAACAGGCTGTTCAGCGCGGTCTTGAGATCGGGATAGACGCCCTGCTCGACCGATTTCACGGCAATCCGGGCGCGTTCATAATAGCTGAGTCCGACGCGGATCTCGTTTTCCTCGACCATCGCGACATAGGCTTCGGCGGCGTTTTTCGGGGCCCGCACAAGCGCCAGAACCTGTCCGAAGCGAGCATCCTCGCGGGACAGACGCTCCAACGCGGCAATCCGACGCCACCCTGAAATCAGCCCATAGCGCGGGCGGCTGGCCTCTCCCCTGTCGACCACCTCGATCGGGGTTTGCTGGCCACGTTTGCGCAAGGAGTCGACAAGCGTCGTCAGGTCTGCCTCGTCCGCCATCAGGCGGTCCCGCACAAGATGGGCGAGGTCGATATCCCCCAGTTTCAGCGACTGGACCAGTCGTCCTTCGCTGCGGGCCTGGCGCATCGCCTCGGTCAGCTCCGACAGGGCGGCCGCGGCCGATGCCTCGCCCGCGACCTGGGCAATCGGCGGACGAGAGGGCGAGGCAGGGCGATTGCGGGTGCGCGCGATCCCCAGAGGATAGCCCTTGGTTTCGAGGTCGTCAGGCATCGGCTCCGGGCGCGGCGCCTCGGTGTCGGGTGTTGCCGGGGTATCGGTGCCCAGGAAATCAGGGTTCGCGGGGGTCAGGCGTTTGCGTTTGGCCATGCGGGGCCTCCTTGGTCAGGGTCGTCCCGCAGGGTCGGGCAACAGGGTTAACAGGATATGGCGGCAGCGTGCGCCGGCTACAGGAACCGTGGCATTTGTTTCGCGCGCGAAACATTTTGCCGGGTGAGCGGGGCGAGCAAAGCGGGCAGGCGCGTCATGCCGGAACGTCATTGCGCAGGCTCCTGCATGGCTGCGGCCTCGATCTCGTCCCGGCGCCAGGTGCCCAGAAGCAGGCGTTTGAAAGCCGCATAGGTTTCATCGAAGGTGGCGCGACCACGGGCATAGGTTTCACGGTTGAAGTCGCGATAATCGGCCTCGTAGATGCCATTCACCCGCTCACCCGCCTGTCCGATCAGGGCAGTGAAATCCTGCCGCTCGGGGGTCAGGGTCCGCCCGAGGTAGGCCTGCATCAGCGCCGCCAGCTCGCCCTGCTGGGCGCCGTCGTAGCGGGTGATGACAGCACGCACCGCGTCCCATTCAAAGGCCAGTTCGGGCCGCCCGAGCGCGCGTGCGGCGATATTCTCGCCCTCCTCTATGCTGGCGAAGGTCGAATGCAGCATGTCGAAGAAACGCCCCGTGGAATCGAATTCGAGGAACGAAGCCCCCACCGGCACCAGCAGGATATCCGCCGCCGCCAGACCGTTGATCGTGAGATAGCCCAGGGCAGGGGGGGTATCGAGAAAGATCACGTCGTAATCGTCCAGCACACCGTCCTGTTCCAGCACTTCGGTCAGCGCATCCCAGAGCTTCCAGGTGCGGGCCTGCATCCGCCATACCGGGATCTGGAATTCGGACCAGTAGAGGTTCAGCTGGGCACCGATCAGGTCGATATTGGGCCAGTGGGTTTTCTGGATCAGGTCCGGGGCCTTGACCGAAAGCGCTTCGTTCAGGGTGTCCTCCATCGGCAGGGGCGGATCGCCGCGTTCGATGCGGCGCTGGTTCTCGGTGCGCAGATGGGTGGCATAATGACGGGCCAGCAGGGGAAAGACGGTCTGCCATTCATCCTCGACCTGACCACCGAAGATCGAGGTCATGGACCCCTGGGAATCCAGATCGATCACCAGCACCTTGTAGCCATCAAGGGCGGCCGACATTGCCAGATGCGCAGCAGTCGACGTCTTGCCGACGCCCCCCTTGAAGTTCGCCACGGCGACCATCTTGGCAGGCAGACCTTCGGGGCGGTAGGGTTTGTATTCCTTCGCCTTCGATCCTTCGGCGGCGAAATGGGTGCGCAGGCGCAGCACCTCGTCGAGGGTGAACCATTTCGAGCCGCCCTCGGTTTCAGACTGGCCCTGAGGCAGATCCGGGTTGGCCTTCAGCACCCGGCGGAAATGCGGGGTGGCCACGGGGATCAGGTAGCGGGTAATCTCCCAGGTGGAGAACAGGCGCAGTGATTTGCGCCCCTGATCGTTCATCCCGCGCGAAGCGAGATCCGCCCGCCCGCGGGTGCAGGCCCGGGCCAGATCGCTGAAGCGTTCGGTCGAAAAGGGCGCATCGAGATCGCGCAGGGCGCGGTCCGGGTCGATGTTGAAATAGGGCGGGTGCTCGTCTTTCATCACTGCCTCATGTGCTGTGTTTTCACCAAGATATCACGAAAACGCGCATATGGAACAACTCCCGGCATCTGATTCCTTTTTTCTAGGAAAATCCGGGGCTTCCAGAGGGGGAAATGGTCAGTCAGGAGGCGGGGTGATTTTTTTGTATGTGTTATATTCGTGTTATTTAGAGTGTTACGCCCTTTGGGTGAACAGCTTAGCATATTGATTTCATTTTTAATTTTCCCCCTTCAATCGGATCGGGCGATTCCAAACCCACGATAAGGCGACTCTGAACCCCCGTTGAAGCGACTCCGAAGCCACGTTGCGAAGACTGGACCGGGCGCGCGGGCAGGATTAGGGTGGGTGTCAATGAAACCACGAAAAGGCCGGAGGTCCCGCGACAGGCATGGGGGGCGATCCGGACCGGGTTCAGGGTGTTGTCCGAAGGGGCGGCAGCCGAGGCGAAACGGGCAGCAGGACGGGCACAGGCATGGCCGCAGCGATGAGCATGGGGGGCAGGACTCCCGGTGGAGCAGGGCAGGGTACCCTCTTGCCTGACCGCTATCCGCAGGTCGATTTCTTTATCTGCGATATCCTGGATGCCATCCCCAAGGATGACATGGCGACGATGGAGCATCCGGTGTTCAGCCTCTCGACGCGGCCGGACAGGCGCATCCTGTCCTATGAACATCGTGGCACCCAGATCGAGGTGACGCCGAGCGTCAAGGGCCTGGCGACGATCCACGACAAGGACATCCTGATCTTTTGCATCAGCCAGCTGATGGCGGCGATCAACGCCGGGCGTGCGGTCGGCCGCACCCTGACGCTGCGGGCGCATGATCTGCTGGTGGCGACCAATCGCGAAACCAGCGGTGATGCCTATCGTCGTCTGCGCGAGGCCTTCGAGCGTCTGGCGGGGACCCGCATCACCACCAATATCGTGACCGGCGACAAGGAAATCACCAGCGGCTTCGGCCTGATCGAGAGCTGGGAGATCGTGCGCAAGAGCCGGGGGGGGCGGATGATGAGCGTGTCGATCACGCTGAGCGATTGGCTGTTTCGGGCGGTGATGTCGAAATCGGTGCTGACGCTGAGCCGGGATTATTTCCGTCTGCGCAAACCGCTGGAGCGGCGGATCTACGAACTGGCGCGCAAGCATTGCGGACGTCAGGACAGCTGGCGCGTCTCGGTCGAGGTGCTGCTGAACAAGTCCGGCAGCGCCAGCCCGCGCCGGGTGTTCCGAAAGATGATCCGCGACATGATCGAAACCGACCATCTGCCTGATTACGAGATCGCCGAGGAACCGGGCGACATCATCCGCTTTTCCTCGCGCAACCGTCTGACCGAAACGACAGGCCCCGAGGCGCCACCGCTGTCGGTCGCCGCGATGGCGCAGGCGCGCAGCCTGCTGCCCGGCGCGGACGTCTATGCGCTGGAGGCGGAATGGCGCGGCTTCTGGGCGGCGTCTGGCCGGCCAAGGCTGCGCTCGGCCGACGCCGCCTTTCTGGGCTTTGTGAAGAAGAAGGCTGCATCCGGGGCGTGATGGCGGCCTGCCTTGCGGCAGGGGACGGCTTGCCCCTCAAGAGGCATTGCCAGTTCCGCCTTACGGGTGTTTGCCTTTGCAGGTTCGCAAACGCGGCGAACGGCGTGCGCCTTTGCCCTGGGAACACCAGACATTTTTACCGACCAGATATTTCACGGGATCACATATGAGCATTCAGCAACAGGCCTCAGGGTCACGCACGTCAGGCCAGGCCCAGGGCGGGCGCATCGTCTGGCTGGATATCGGCCGGGCGATCGGCATCGTCCTCGTCGTTTACGGACATGTGGTGCGGGGGCTGTTCAGCTCCCATATCCTGGCGGACCCGGTCTGGCGTCAGGTCGATTTCGCGATCTATACCTTTCACATGCCGCTGTTCTTCTTTCTCAGCGGGATGAACGTGCGCCCCTCGCGCGAGAAGCCGGGGTTCTTTGCCCGCCGCGCCCGCGCCATCGTGCTGCCCTATCTGGTGTTTTCCCTGTTGCAGGGCGCGGTGCAGGTGGTGCTGGCCGGCAGCACCAATGGCAACAAGGGATGGGCCGACCTGCTGCTGATCCCGATTTTCCCGATCTCGCCCTTCTGGTTCCTCTACGTGCTGCTGATCTATGTCGGCGTGGTGTCTGTCTGGCGGCCGGGGTGGCCGATGATGGCTGTGGCGGCCGTGCTGCTGCTGCTGTCACCGCTGGCGCGGGATATGGACGGCTGGATCCTGTTTCAGATCCTGTACTTCTTTGCCTTCTACGTGGCCGGGGTGCTGTGGCAGCCGCCGCGCCTTGCTGCGGGGCCGCGGGCGCTGGTCGGGTTGGGCTGTCTGATTGTCTGGGCCGGGGGGGCTGGTCTGGCCTTGTTCGCCGGTGTGCCGGTCGATGGCTATTATGCGCTGGTGATGTTGCCTGTGACGCTGGCAGGAATCGGCATGGTCATCATGCTGGCGCAGATGCTTGAGGGGGTCGGGGGCTGGTTGTCCTATATCGGTCAGAACGTGATCGCGATCTACGTGATGCATATCCTGGCCGCCGCCGGAACACGCATCATCCTGTCGGGGTTCGGCATTTCTTCGCCTGCGCTCCTTGTTGTCCTGGGCACGATGGCCGGGGTCGTACTGCCACTGATCGCGCTGGTCGTGATGCAGCGGCTGAAAATCGCGCGCTTCGCCGGCCTGCCCCAGCGATAGGGCCACTTGTCCGGGCGTCGTGGCCAGAGGCCCGTTCCTGCGCCTTTGCCGGGGATTTGCGCTGTGCGCGGCGGTGCGATCCGCCGCTGGGGATGTGAATTTTTTGTATCGCCAGATCGGGCTTTGCCTCATTGTGCCGCGCCGCAGCACAGAATGTCCGGCGCGATCCCGGTGACCCGCTTGCGAGGGGTTGAGCCTTGGGCGAAGCCTGCTAACAGTGACGGCATAAGAATTTTTACGCATAGGTTTCGATACGATGCCATTCACCCAAATTACCCCGGTCCTTCTTTGTGGCGGCTCCGGTACCCGGCTTTGGCCACTTTCCCGCAAGAGCTACCCGAAACAATTCGTTCCCCTGGTCGGAGAAGAGACGCTGTTTCAGGCGTCTGCAAAACGGCTGTCGGGCACAACCGAAACGCTGTCCTTTGGCGCGCCGATGGTGCTGACCAATGCCGATTTCCGTTTCATCGTCACCGAGCAGCTGGCCGGTGCCGGTATCGATCCGGGCGCGATTCTGATCGAGCCGGAAGGGCGCAACACGGCGCCCGCGATCCTGGCCGCGGCCCTGCGCCAGGCTGAAACGGACCCCGAAGCGATCATGCTGGTGGCCCCCTCGGATCACGTCGTGCCCGATGCGGCGGCCTTTCACGCCGCCGTGGCCCTGGGGCTGGAGGCGGTCGCCGCCGGTGACATGGTCACCTTCGGAATCACCCCGACACATGCCGAAACCGCCTATGGCTATCTGGAGCTGTCGGAAAAATCCGACGGCCAGCCGGTCAAGCTGTCGCGCTTTGTGGAAAAACCCGACGCGGCGCGCGCGGCCGAAATGCTGGCGGCTGGTACCTTCCTGTGGAACGCCGGGATCTTCCTGTTCCGCGCCAAGGACATGATCGCGGCCTTCGAGGCTCTGGCACCGGGTCTGCTGGCCCCGGTCAAGGCATCATTGGCCGAGGCCAAGACCGATCTCGGTTTCCTGCGCCTGTCCCCCGAACACTGGGGCGGTGCCGAAGACATCTCGATCGATTACGCGGTCATGGAAAAGGCGCCGAACCTGTCGGTCGTGCCCTTTGCCGAGGCCTGGTCGGACCTGGGCGGCTGGGATGCCGTCTGGCGCGAAACCGGCCCCGACGAAAACGGCGTCGCCACCAGTGGCGAGGCCACGGCGATCGATTGTTCCAACACCTTGCTGCGGTCCGAGAGCGAACGCCTGGAAGTCGTCGGCATCGGGCTTGAGAACATCATGGTCATCGCGATGAACGACGCGGTTCTGGTGGCCGACATGACCCGTGCGCAGGACGTCAAGCTGGCGGTCTCGGCGCTCAAGGCCAAGGGCGCGGCGCAGGCCACGCATTTCCCGAAAGATCACCGCCCTTGGGGCTGGTTCGAGAGCCTTGTCGTGGGCGGGCGTTTCCAGGTGAAGCGCATCATGGTCCATCCCGGTGCGGCGCTGAGCCTGCAATCGCATTTCCACCGGTCCGAACACTGGATCGTGGTGGAGGGTACCGCCCGCGTGACCATCGACGATGAGGTCAAACTGGTCACGGAAAACCAGTCGGTCTACCTGCCGCTTGGCTGTGTGCACCGCATGGAGAACCCCGGCAAGGTGCCGATGGTCCTGATCGAGGTCCAGACCGGCGCCTATGTCGGCGAGGATGACATCGTTCGTTACGAAGACGTCTATGCCCGAAGCTGAGATCGGAGCCTGCCCCGGCACAACGCCGGGGCGTGATCCATCGGCATCGGTTGCGAGGAAGACACAATGAAAATAGCCGTCGCGGGAATCGGATACGTCGGTCTCTCGAATGCGGTTCTGCTGGCCCAGCACCACGACGTCGTGGCGCTGGACCTGTCGGAACATCGGGTGGCGCTGGTCAATGCCGGCAAGAGCCCGATCGTGGACGCCGAGATCGAACATTATCTGGCCGAAAAGACCCTGAACCTGACCGCCACGACGGATCAGGTGCAGGCCTTTCAGGGGGCCGATTACGTCATCGTGTCGACCCCGACGAATTACGACGCGGTCACCAACCATTTTGACACCAGTTCCGTCGAATCCGTGATCCGGGCGGTCAACCGGATCAACCCGGCCGCCACGATCGTCATCAAGTCGACGATCCCGGTGGGCTACACCGCCTCGCTGCGCGAGACGATGGGCTGCGACAATGTCATCTTCAGCCCGGAATTCCTGCGCGAGGGCAAGGCGCTCTATGACAACCTGCACCCCAGCCGGATCGTGGTGGGTGAGCGGTCGGCGCGCGCCGAGACCTTTGCGGCGCTGTTGCAGGAAGGGGCGCTGAAACAGGATATCCCGGTTATCTTCACCGGGTCCTCCGAGGCGGAGGCGATCAAGCTGTTCGCCAATACCTACCTTGCCATGCGCGTGGCCTATTTCAACGAACTCGACAGCTATGCGATGAGCAACGGGCTGAACAGCCGCGATGTCATCGAAGGGATCGGCCATGACCCCCGGATCGGCAGCCATTACAACAACCCCTCCTTCGGATATGGCGGGTATTGCCTGCCCAAGGATACCAAGCAGCTGCTGGCCAATTACACCGAGGTGCCGCAGAACCTGATCCGCGCCATCGTCGATGCCAACCGCACCCGCAAGGATTTCATGGCCGAGCGGATCATCGCGCTGAAACCGAAGATCGTCGGTGTGCACCGGCTGGTGATGAAGACCGGCTCGGACAATTTCCGCGACAGTTCGATCCAGGGCATCATGAAGCGCATCAAGGCCAAGGGGATCGAGGTCATCGTCTACGAACCCGCGCTGGCCGAGGAGACCTTCTTCAATTCCCGTGTCGTGCGCGACCTGGCGGCGTTCAAGGCGGAATCGGATGTGATCCTGGCCAACCGGATGACGGCTGAGCTGAGCGACGTGGCCGACAAGATCTTTACCCGCGACCTGTTCGGCGCGGATTGATCAGGCTGGACGGCCCCGCGGATTTGCCTGCGGGGCGATGACCCAAGTATTCTATTGGCGGGCCCCGGCCCGAAGAGGATTTCCATGACCGAGATCGCTGGCGAATTGGGTTCCGAAGCATCGGGTGCGCCGCGCCCGCAACTGGATGTCGGGATCGTGCATGACTGGATGCCCGGTCTGGCCGGGGGCGAGCGGGTGGTGCAGCAGATGGCAGCCACCTTTCCCAACAGCAAGATATACACGCTGTTCGATTTCCTGAGCGCGGCCGAGCGGGCCGAGGTCTCTGGCGGTGCACCGATCGAGGTCAGCCGGCTGAACACCTGGCCCGGCGTGCAGAAATACTATCGCTACCTGCTGCTGCAATGCACCCGCGCGATCGAGGAATTCAACGTGACCCATCACGAGGTGGTGCTGAGCTCCTCGGCGGCGCTGGCCAAGGGGGTCATCACCTCGCCCGAGCAGCCCCATATCGCCTATATTCACAGCCCGGCCCGCTATGCCTGGGATCTGACGCACGAATATATCGATGAGCTGGGGGGCTTTGCCGCCGGGCTGAAGAAACGCGCCGCGCGCGAGATGATGCACCGGTTCCGCAAATGGGACATGCGCACCGTGGCGCAGGTCGATCACTACGTCGCGAATTCCGAGTTCATCCGCAAGCGGATCTGGAAAACCTGGCGGCGCGAGGCCCAGGTCATCTATCCCCCCGTGGACACCTCGGCCTTCGACCTCGGGACCGGCCCGCGCGAGGAGTTCTATTTCACCGCATCACGCATGGTGCCCTACAAGCGGATCCCGATGATCGTCGCGGCCTTCAACGCCCGCCCGCATCTGAAACTGGTCGTCTCTGGCGATGGCCCGGAAATGGACAAGGTGCGCGCATTGGCCGGGGCGAATATCGAATTGCTGGGCCATGTGCCTTTCGAGACCCTGCGCGAAAAGATGCAGAAGGCCCGTGCCTTCGTCTTTGCCGCCAAGGAAGATTTCGGCATCGTCCCGGTCGAGGCACAGGCCTGCGGCTGTCCGGTGATCGCGCTTGGCCATGGCGGGACCGCGGAAACGGTGCGCAACCTTGGCATGGATGATCCGACGGGCGTCTGGTTCGACCGCCAGACAGCCGAGGATCTGGGTGCAGCGGTCGACCGTTTCGAGGCCGAGCTTTCGGCCTTCAATGCCGAGGCCTGCCGCAACAATGCCCTCAGCTTTGGCGTGGCGCGGTTCCGCCGGGAGCTGGAGGACTGCGTGCGCGCGCAATTGGCCTGAACGCGCAGACGTGGATGCCTAGCCCAGAACCCCGTCCGAGAAGACCTCGATCCGGCGCAGCTGGGCCTTGCCGAGGGGGGGCCACCAGCCCGGCGTGATCCCCTGGTCAGGCAGCACCCCGACAGACATGTCGCCATAGGTCAGACGTACATCATATGTCCCCGACAGAGTTTCGAGTGCGGCGATATCGGCGGCACGTGTGGCGGGCGCACCGCTGGTATGGATAGGGGAACTGGCGTTGCTGCCCTGTTCGACCTGAAGCCCCCAGAGGTGAATCGTGCCTGCGGCGGCCGGCATGGAATCTACCCGGTGCGGGTAAACCCGGATCTCGGTGCAGCCCGCAGGGACGGTGAAGACATGCGCGATGCGGGTCCAGCCATTGCCATGGATGTCCGTTTCATAGGCGGTGGTCGGGGTGGCGCTTGTGATGAAGCTCAGGGCCGTCTGGTTGTAGACCGCAAGGCGGTTCTCGCTCGCGGTGCCGAACTTGCGATAGTAGCTGAAGGTCAGCGTCTCGCCCGGGGTGGCGGGGATCAGGGCATAGAGGAAACCGTCGCTGCCCGAGACCATGGAGGCGTTCGTCGTGCCATCGGGCGAGGTCTCGGCCGAGGCCGAGATGGTCAGGCCGTTCGGAGATTGCCAGACAGCGGCCTGGGTCAGGTCATGGCTGTAGGGCAGTCGGTTGCTGGCGGCAGCTTCGATCAGCAGGCCCAGAATGACCGGAGAGAGAGGATCGCGGGCCAGGCGGGCGGTATCGGCACCGACCGTGGCAAACAGACCGGTGGCCCCGATCTGTGGCGCAGGCCCGGCCCGGGTCAGCGACAGCCCGGCGGGCAGGCTGCCGGTGGTGCAATCGAAGCTGGCCAGGGCGCGCGCTGCGGGTCGCCCCCCGGCCAGCGTTGCGATGGAATGATCGAGACCGATCATCATGTCACCATGAAGGCATGGATACCCGAGGCGGTCGTGCCACTGGCCTGGACCTGGCGCACACCGACCGGCAGAATGGAAAAATCACCAACCTTGACCGACCGCAGCTCTCCCTTGACGGACATGAAGGCGATCGTTCCAGCGGTTTCGACAAAGAGAGCGACGGCGACCTGCGCCAGATCCGTGTCATCGGCAGGCGTCACCGGGACAAGATCCTGGCTGGGTCCGTTGAGGGCCTGGGCGCGGCTTTCAAAGGGATTTCTCACTTAACTCTCCTCTACATGGTCCGGGGGGCAAATCTGCACGGCCCGTGCGACGTTGCATTGCAGGAGGTTCTAGAAGTGAATGCTTAACCGTATCTTCTGCCACCGTGCGCCGCACCTGCGACGGCAGGGGCTGCAGGGGCGGGCCGGGCGACTGCTCAACTTACCGCCATGCGCAAGATCCCGCGACATTCGCCCTGATTTTTCGCCGGCTTCATCTCGACATGGCGGAGCGTGGGGAATAAGCCTTGAAGGTAATTGAACAGCTATACTTTACTCAGACGCATTGGCGTCATGGGGACATGAGATGATACTTCAGGCGCATCCATCCGATTTCCGCGCCGCCCGGACCCGAATTTTCAGAAACCCGAGATAATATCAAATGAAACGCATAGTTAGTGCCTTGCTCCCCCCAGCATTGCGGAACCGTATTCATGCCTACAGGGCCAGGAAAAACTGGGACGAGGTGCTGAACAACTGGGCGCAGGCCGCCGCGCAGGGCAAGGCCGCCACCCTGTCGCAAAAGCGCGGACGGATCCTGATTTTCCCCAGTGATCTGGACGCCATCACAGGCGCCCTGGGCGACGATGCGATGATCACCGCCACCGTGGACATGTTCCGCACCGTGCATCCCGATCTGGCCGTCGACATGTTCTGCAGCGCGGGCGCCAGCGAGATCGTGCGCGCCAAGGGGTTCACTCCGGTGATCCTGCCCCCGATGAAAGATTTTCCCCAGGCCATGGCGGACCGTTTCAAGGGCGCGCCCTATGACGCGATGATCGCCCTGGGGGCGGATATCATGGATGGCTATTACAGTGTCACCTCGACCGCCCGCATCCTGATCGCCGCCGACCTCGCCGTGCGCAACGGCATTCCCGCGACGATCCTGGGCTGCAGCTTCAACGACAAGCCCGCCCCTGCGCTGGCCGCGGTCTATGGACGGCTCGACAAACGGGTCGATCTGAACATGCGGGACGAGATTTCCTTTGACCGGGTCAGGGCCTTCGCCCCCGTCACACCCCGTCTCGTGGCCGATTCCGCCTTTACCCTGGCCCCCGGCCATGCCGACCCCGAGGCCGTGGCCTGGGTCGAAGCGCAGCGCGCGGCGCAGCGCAGCGTGGTCGGCGTGAATGTGCACCCGATGCTGATCAAGGGCGCGACCGAGGCGGACGTGGAAAAGATCGTCGCCGCCTCCGTGACCGCGCTGCGGGATGTTTCCGGCAGGCAGCCGGTGTCCTGGCTGATGCTGCCGCATGATTATCGCGGTTCGGATGGTGATGCGACCTGCCTGCGCCCGATCTTCGACCGCCTGAAGGCTGCGGGCCTGACCAACCTGCACTACCTGGATGGCGAACACCGTGCGGCCGACCTGAAGGCTGTGGCGGGGCATCTGGACGGGGTGATCACGGGGCGGATGCACCTGGCGATTGCCGCACTTGGGAAAGGCGTGCCGGTGCTGAGCCTGACCTATCAGGACAAGTTCGAAGGGCTCTACCGCCATTTCGGCCTGCCGCGCTCGCTGCTGCTGCCTCCGGCGATTTTCGACACACCCGACGCGCTGGCCAGCAACATGGAAGACTTTGTGACCGCGCTGCCGGACCTGACCGGGATCGTTGCCGAGGCAAAGCCCAAGGTGCTTGATCTGGCCCGGGAAAACTACACGCGCTATACTGCGCAGGAAACCGTCTGACGATGTGCTGCAGAGACGGATGCCCCGCATGAAAATCGTCCTCGTCACCAGCGTTCCCGCCTTTCCGACCACGGCCGGCAACCGCAGCCGGATTCGGGAACTGGCCCGGGCCATCACCGACCTGGGGCATGAGCTGACCTTCGTGTCGCTGCCCTCCGAACTGGACCAGGGCGATCCTGCAGCCCATGCGGCGGCCTTCGGTGCGGATAATTACGTGCAGATCGACAATGGCGGTGCCTTTGGCCACAAGCTCTATCGCGCCCGCCGCAAGGTGCGCCTCGGGGTGCGCAAGGCGCTGCGCCTGATGGGCTTCGAGACCGGGCATTATTCCGCGCTTGATCAGACCTGGAGCGATCGCTGGCAGGCCCGCCTGAAAGAGGTCGGGCGGGATGCCGATGCCGTGATCGTCGAATATGTCTTCAACTCCCGCGTCTTCGAGGCCTTTCCGAAAGCCGCACGGCGGCTGCTGGATACCCATGACGCCTTTGGCGACCGACATAAATCCTACCTCGCCCAGGGCATGAAGATCGGTTACTGGATCTCGCTGCGCCCCGAGGATGAAAACGCCGGGTTCCGGCGGGCCGATGCGATCCTGGCCATTCAGGAAGAAGAGGCCGAGCGCTTTAGAAAGCAGCTCGCATCGGACGGGCAGGGCGGTTCCCAGGGGAATGGGCGCGGGAATGGACCCGAGATCGACATCGTCAGCCATTTCCTGAACCTCGGGGATGCCATCGAGGACTTCAGCAATGGCCACACGGCAATGTTCCTGGCCTCCAACAACCCCTCCAACCGCCAGGCCATCCGCGATTTCATCGACAACGTCCTGCCGTTGGTGGTGCAAGAGATCCCTGATTTCGATCTGGCGCTGGTCGGGTCGATCTGCAGCCAGGTCCCGGACATGGCAAACGTGACCAAGCTGGGGCGGGTCGATGACCTCAAGGATGCTTTCCAGCGCTCGCCGCTGTCGGTGAACCCGATGCTGGTTGGCACCGGCATCAACATCAAGCTACTGGATGCAATGGCCGCAGGTGTGCCGACAATCTCGACAGAGACCGGGGTGCGCGGCCTGCCCGAGAGCTATCGCAAGGGCGTCGTCATTGTCGGCGATCGCGATTATGCGGCCTTTGCCGCCGAGATCGTGCGCTTTGCCCGCGACGAGGCATTGCGCCGGGAAATGGGCGCCGCCGCCTATGCCGAGGCCGAGCGTTGGAACGCAGAGCAGGCCAGTGCCCTCAGCCGGTGCCTTTCGGGCGCCTGAGATCAGGGTGCCCGGCGATCGACATCGCCGGACATGATACGGATGACATCACGAATACAGGGGGTGAAGGGTATGCAAACGACCTCGACACATGCCTACGAAGACCAGTTTTCGCCTGAGTACGACATCGCTGATGCCCCCGCCCCCGAGCGGACGATCATCATCGCCTCGACACCGCGTTCGGGCAGTCACATGCTGGGCCACGCGATGACGGCGACCGATGCCATGGGGCGCCCGTTTGAATATTCGCCGCCGCAGAACGCCGAGGAATGGCAGCGCCGCCTGGGTCAGCCCGACATGAAATCGGCCCTGCGCGAAATCATGAAGCGGCGCACGACCCGGAACGGCGTCTTTGCGGCCAAACTTCACTATGAACACCTGTCCCTCTTCGGGGGCCTGCAGGCGGCGCTGGATTTTTTCCCGAATCCCGTGGTGGTGCGTGTGGTGCGCGCCGATCTGCTGCGTCAGGCAATCTCTCTCTGCGTGGCACGTCAGACCGGCGTCTGGATCAGCTCGATGACGGGCAACGGCAAGACCCCCGTCTATGATTACGAGGCGATCCGGGCCGAGGTCGAACGGGTGGCCCTGCACAATGCCCTCTGGGACAGCGAGCTGGCTGCGGCCGGTGTGCCCGCCCTGACGGTGGAATTCGAAGCGTCGCGCACGGATACGGCGAATGTGCTGCGGCGGATCGCGGATTTCGCGGGGATCGACCTCGCCGAGGCCGCCATTCCCGACCAGCCGCGCACCCGCAAGCAATCCGGCGGTCTGGCCGAGAAATGGATCGAGGCCTACCGCGAGGATCTGAACCGGACAAAGGGCCGTTCTGGGGTGCGGATCATGCGCAACGTCCTGCACAAGCTGAAGTAGGCCCACCCGGGCCTCCGGGCCGGGACACCCAAGTTGGCAAGTTGGAAAGCGAGTTGAGCGTGGATATCAAGGATGTCGTTTCAGGTGGGTTCTGTGTGGGCTGTGGCGGTTGCGCTGCCGTGGCCAGCCAGAGCATCAAGATGCAGCGCAGCGATGAACAGACCTACCTGCCGCAGCTTGCCGATGCCGCGCCCGAGGTGCTGGAGGCGGCAAACCGGGTCTGTCCGTTCTCGGATGCCTCGCGGGACGAAACGGACCTCGCCCAGGATCTCTACGAGGGGCGCGTGGATCACCGGGCAGAGAGCGCGGGTTATTACCAGACGCTTCATGCAGGCCATATCAACGACGATGCGCAGGTTCTGGGCAGCAGTTCCGGCGGGCTGACCAGCTGGTTCCTGCTGCGGCTGCTGGAACAGGGCCGCATCGATGGGGTGATCCATGTCGGCAGCACCGGTACGCAGCAACCGCTCTATGATTTCACGGTCTCCGAGAGCGCGGACGAGGTGCTGGGCCGGCGCAAATCCCAGTATTACGCCGTGCAGTTTTCCGACGTCATCGCCCGGATCCGGGGCAATGGTCGCCGCTACGCCTTTGTCGGTGTTCCCTGTTTCGTGAAATCGATGCGGGCATTGGCCAATGAGGATGCAGTGCTAAAGTCACAGCTGGTCTGGCATGTCGGGCTGGTCTGCGGCCACATGAAAAGCGGCGCGTTTTCACAAGCGATGGCCGATCAGCTGGGCGTCCCGCCCCAGCAGGTTGGTGCGGTGGATTTCCGCGTGAAAGACCCCGAAGCCCCGGCAAACGCCTATTCCTTCGGCGTGCGCGCAGCGGGGCAGGAGGCCTGGAAAACCCGGATGTCGCGCACCCTGTTGGGGGGGAACTGGGGGCATGCGCTGTTCCAGCTGAAGGCCTGCGATTATTGCGACGACATCTTTGCCGAAACGGCGGACATCTGTTTTGGGGATGCCTGGTTGCCCCGCTTCGAGGCGAACTGGCGCGGTACCAACGTCGTGCTCTGCCGCACGACCGAGGCGGCGGAAATCTTTGCCGAAGCGCAAGACGACATCACGCTCGAGACCATCGACCTCGCCGATCTGGAAAAGACCCAGGCCGGCAATTTCCGCCATCGTCGCGAAGGCCTGTCCTACCGGCTGGAACTGGATGTCGCAGCTGGTCGGATGGTGCCGAAAAAGCGCGTCGCTCCGGGGCAGTTTACCCTGCCGGCAGACCGCAAGAAGATCGTCGAGATCCGGCGCGACATGGCGGCGCGCAGCCATACCGCCTGGCTGGAGGCCCGCAAGAGCGGAGACATGCCTGCCTTTTACCGCGAGATGCAGGGCTATGCCGACCGAATGCAGGCGATTTATCGCCGCGCCGAAAAAGGCGGCCTGAAGAACCTGGTGAAGCGTGTGATACGCAAACTCGTCCGCACCCTACGCCCTGCTGCATAGGGTTTTAGGTCCCGGTGTCCCCCCTCTGTCATGGAAGCTAGGTAGATGAAGGTAGAAGGCTCGCTGATGAAATATGCCGCCAGCGGCGTATTCTGGTCGCTGGTGCAAGTCTGGGTGAACCGGATCTTTGCCCTTGGCCTCTGGGCGGTGCTGGCGCGCCTGCTGGATCCGACTGCCTTCGGGATCGCGGCCACCGGCACATTGCTGTTGCAGGTCACCCCGACCCTGGCCGAGCTGGGATTTGGCCGCTCCATCATGCAGCGCAAGGCGTTGCAGGATTCCGACATCAACCTGCCCTTCTTCTTTTCTCTGGGCATCTGCCTTCTGGTGACGCTTGTGGTGTCGCTGAACGCGGATTGGATCAGCAGCCAGCTGCACGCCGAAGACGCCGCGCTCTATATCAGCCTGGTGATCGCCACGTTGCTTCTGAACGTTCCCAGCCTGTTCCAGGAGGCTGTTTACAAGCGCAACATGCAGTTCAAGTTCCTGGCGATCCGGACCTTCTATGCCAATGTCATCGGTGGTGTCCTGGCGGTCATTGCCGCCCTGCTGGGGGCTGGTGTCTGGAGCTTTCTGGTGCAGGCCTACGTGACCTGCATCATCAATACCTTCCTGATCTGGCGGCGCCCCCTGTGGACGCCCGGCCTGTCCCTGCACACCCAGTCGTTCCGGGAGATGCTGAGGTTCGGCTATCCCCTGTCGTTGCAGACCCTGAACGCCTTTGTCGGTACGCGGCTGATCGATTTCATCATCATCGGCAAGTTCGGTCTCGCGGCCTACGGGATCTATGCCATTGGCTCGCGCCTCTATACCGTACTGATGCGTATGTTGCAGGGGGCCTTGGGGGATGTCTCGCTTTCGGCGCTGTCGCGCATATCGGACGATCGCGACCGCCTTGTCTCGGTCTATCGCAAGACCATGATGATGGGCGGCTACGGCACCTCCACCATCTTCGTTCTGCTGGCCTCCATATCGCCGGAGACATGCCATGTTCTGTTCGGCAGCCGCTGGGACGGGGTCGATGATATCGCGACGCTGCTGATGCTGATGGGGGCCGTGAACTGCGTTCAATACCTGAACGGGCCCTTTCAAGCCTCTCGTGGCAACAGCCATCTGATGCTTGTCACGGGGCTGTCCAAGACCGGCATCTCGATTCTGGCGCTTTTGCTGGTGCCTTCGGACAGCATCATCGAACTGACGATCATCTTCGTTCTGGCACAGGTGGCCGCCACGCCGATCTCGTTCTTCTTCGTGACACGAGAGCTGAAGATGGGCATGTGGGCCGCCTATCGCCTGCTGCTGCCGCCGGCCCTGATCAATGCGGCCTGCTTTGCGATGGTCTGGTTTGCCAGGCCCGAGGTCGCATTGCTGGGATTGCCGGTCATCCTGCAGGGGGTGCTGCTGGCGCTGTTGTTCGCGGTACTGTTCTTCGTGCTGCTGGTTCTGGTGGATCGCAAAAAGGCCCTGAAGGGGGTCAGGATGCTGCGCACGGCGCTGCGCAGCATCTGAACAGGTCTCCCCCCGGGGCCTTCCAAAGGGCTTTTCATCAAAGCCTGCTCAGGCGGAAAGCGCGGCGGCGACCTCTTCAAACGTGGGAGTGTGATATCCCACCGCTATGCCGGTCTGTGTCAGGCTGACCGCCTTGGTAAAGCGCACCTCACCTGTCGCAGGATCGACCCATTGCACGCAAAAGGGCTCATCAGGGTCCGCCCCCAGGGTCAGGAACATCCCCTCGGCGATATTGGTGACATCGCTGAACAGGGCTTCTCTGCTGCCGCTGGTCACATCGGCAGTCACCCCGCTCAGCGAGCCGAAGGTGCCCGTTGCCACGCAGCGCCAGCCCCATGAGCTGCCCTCGACAGAACTGGTGTTGTAGATGAATTGCCCGCGCCGCCAGGTCCCCGTTGTCGGAACCGCCCCCCGCCGCGCATCGGATCGCGACTGGAAACCGCTGTCGAAAGGCAGGCCCAACCCGAAGCCCTTGGAAAAATCGTAACGGTTGCCCTCGATGATCGAGGTGGGCATCACGGAAGCGCCCATCTGCAGTGCAGATGTCGGTGTTCCATCCGCCGCGCCGTTCCCTTCGAAAACGTTATCCTTCACAATGAAACGATTGCGCAGGGAATTGGGCCTGATCCAGTTGTCAAAGCTGTAAAGGCCATCCTTGTTCACCGTCTCGAAGGCGTTCTGCTGCACGGTCAGGGCACTTCCCGTCTTCATGTTGTCCACCAGAACACCGTATTCGCCCGCCCCCCGGACAGTATTGTTGACGACCCGGTTTCCGGTCCCCTCAAGACCGAACAGAGTGATACCGTTTTTCGTGCAATTGCGGATCATGTTGCCCTGGATGGTCAGCGCCTCGACGGTCTTGATGGCCTTGTCGTAGCTGAGGCAGGTGATCCCGCTGGTACAATCCTCGATGACATTGTCCAGGATATCGATCTTCCGCATCGTCGTGATCGCGGTCCCCTGCGGCATATAGAGAGAGATACCGCCACTGCCGCCCGCGCCACCGCAATTCTGCGCCCAGTTGCCCTGGATCAGGATGTTTTCCTGATCATAGCCTTCGGTGCCGCTGCGATCCTCATAGACGATATAGCCACCAGGAGAGGGGCAATCCTTGATCCGGTTGCCGATCATCTGGCCACCTCGGAAATTGCCGTAGAACTTCATCCCGCCCGTGCAGGTGTGGCAGAAATTCCCGATATACAGAATGTCGACGTTCTGCCGGTCACTGCCCGGATTGTAGCTGCCGGTCGAGATCGGGTCGTCGCTGATGTTGTGAATGGTGCAGCCGATGACCTTGCCGCGCTGCACCCGTGTCAGGTGAATGCCATCGGTGCCGGAATAATGCTCTATCCCGTCGCCTTTGCTGCTGTGCACCTTGCAGTTCTGGATCACCACGTCGCTGGCATCCATCACGTTGATCGCAAAGCCGATATTGCCCTCGGTTTCGATTTTTTCGATGGTCGCCCCGGCGCAGTACTGAAGGTGCAAGGTCTTGGCCCCGATGGCGCCGGAATAGCTCTCGACACCCGGCCGGCGGATGGAAAAGTCGATCAGCTGAACCGTCTTGTAGGCGTCATCTGTCCCGCCGAGGTAAAAGCCATAGCCCGTGTGGTCCAGCTCGAACACCGTCTGCCCGATCCCGGCACCACGCAGCGTGAGGGACTTGCCGGGCGAATAGATCGATGATGTCAGCCTGTAGGTGCCCGCAGGACAGTAGAGGCGCGTCGATACGTTCAGGGCAAGGTTGAGAGAGGCCGTGTCATCGGTCACCCCATCCGCTTTCACATCGAAGGCAAAGGCGTTGTATTCCGGCGAAGCCGGGCCGAAGAGCGGCAGAACATACAACTTAACCCCCCCGACCGTGGTCAGATGGTGATCTGTCGCATCGATCGCCGCCTCTTCGTAGGTGAAGCTTCCGAAGTAGTGCCGGGTTCCCTGACCATAGCCCGGATAGGAGGTCGCCAGAAGTTCCGAGATCGAGGAAATCTGGTTCGGCGGCTGCTTCCAATAGATCTTCTGCGGAAGGTCTTCCGCGGGCACATTCAGTGACTTCGAATAGATTATCGGGGCCATGTTGCATCGCTTTCTTCGGAAATGAGAAACATGCCCCCTCCGCCCGCGGGGCCGGGCAGAGGGAAGCAAGCGATGAAACCCTGCTCTATCTTTCTTAAGTGGGTCCTGCGGGACCGTGACGGTGGATCTGCTCAGCTCGCGACTTCAGGTGCGTTCAGGCCGAGACCGAGGCGTGCCCGGTCGGCATGATCTTGTCCCGCAGCGCCATCATCGGCCGTTCCAGCACCCGCGTCACGACATAGGAGAACAGGATCGACAGGCTGTATTGCAGCACCACCAGGGCCCAGACGGGTATCTTGCCGTGCAAGCCGATCTCGAGAATCCGCACGACCGGCACGTGCCAGAGATAGAGCGGATAGGAAATCAGGCCGACGAAGGAGAGGGCGAAGCAGAGCCGGGGCAGGTGGCGTTCGATCCCCGACTGGTGTAGCAGAAGCAGTGCGGATGTCCCGCCCAGGGCGGCCATGGAATAACCGATGATCGCGCCGGCGGGTGTGTTCTTCGACACCATCGACACAAAGATCACCCCCGCGATCAGCCCCAGCACCTGCAGGACTTTCTGTTGATGCACGCGTTTGAACACATCGGGTTTGAAGACGGTCAGATAGGCCAGCAGCGCCCCGGCCGAAATCCCGTCCAGCCGGTAATGCGTCTGCTGCTGGAGCTGGACGAAATCCGCCCCCAGCCAGAACCCGAGACCGCGCAGGACGGGGGACAGGACGATGATCCCGACAAAGATCCCCGGCAACAGCGTGACCTGTTTCTTGAATGCGAACAGCACCGTCAGGCCCAGTGCGAAGATCAGGTAGAAATGTTCCTCGACCGCCAGCGACCATGAATGGGTGGCAACGCTGACATCGGCGTAGTTCTGGATATGCAGCGCGATCTGCCAGAAGAACTCCCTCAGTGGGGCCGCCCCGGAAAACGCCATCGCGATAAGAAAGAGATAGAGCACGGGCCAGAGCCGCAGAACCCGGCGCAGGAAGAACCGCCGCAGATCCAGTGTGCCCGTCCTGTCGATTTCACGGAAAATCAGCCGCCCGACCAGAAACCCGCTGAGCACGAAGAACAGGTCGACCCCCGCCCAGCCAAAGCGCGCGCCTGGCCAGAGCAGCAGGTTCAGCCAGGCCATCCCTGTATCGACATGATTGACATGCCAACCGACCGCGAGAAGGATCGCAATCCCGCGCAGAATGGCCGTCAAAATCAAGGCTGGAACACTGGCCGACGTCTCATGTTCTGGTTTTCCAAGTAACTTTCCATCTCTTGGCAAGCATCATGACCCAATAAGCGAGAATGCCAGTCAAAGCTTGCGGTGCAACGGCGTTAAGCGCACCACGGAAAATGATGATGATAAAGCCCATCAAGATCGCGTAGAGGAAGAAGTTGTGAAACCCCCGCTCGCTCGACAGGATGGCGCTGCCGTTGGTCTCGACATGGGAAATCCAGAACCCCAGCAGCACGAAAAGGATCAGAACACCGGGCAGGCTGAAGGCCAGCAGCGCCTCCGAGGGCAGGGGGTTGGCCACGTTGTTGTAGAGATATCCAAGCTCTTCCGAGACGATCACGCCGCTGTGTACTGGTTTCGACGGCCACAAGGCGCGTGGTACGAAGAACAGGAAGGCGCCCAGCAGGTTCATGCCCCAGCGGATCGGTTCGGTCGCCAGGTACTGCACGGTCGAGGCGATCTGCATGAAACCGTCGAATTCGCCCGTCAGCAGCTTTGGCACGATGTCGCGGATCCGGAAGATATTGACGATGTCCTGAAAGCTGGCATCCGGTCGCGCGATCACCTTGGCCGCGGGAAAGACCACGAACAGGATCGACACCGCCGCAAAGGTCATCAGGAATTTGACCTTGGGCTTCAGGAAATCGATGTAGATGCAGCTTAGCGCGATGGCGTTGCCGAACAGCAGAAACCGCGGCAGGGCCGGCGGAAAGTTCAGCATCAGAAAGATCGGCGTATAGAGAATGGCGCTCCAGATCGTGAACCGCTTGATCATCATGGAGGGCGCATAGCGCGCCAGGCTGAGAAAGATCACCATGGCCAGCAGGCTCAGCGACCGTCCGATGAACAGGAACTGCGTCTTCAGGCCGCCGCCCTCGCCGCCGCCCTCGAACCGGGCCCTGAACAGCTGGCCGGGGCCAACCATCACGGCCAGCAGCAGGGCAAAAATGGCAAAACCCACGGCCCAGCGGGCGTAGAACACGCAAGAATCCAGGTCAAAGTCATTGCCCAGACTGCTTCTGACCCGCAGCTTCTGACGTCGCTGCATCAGGTAGAACCCGGTCCCGGACAGGTAGGCGGCCTGCGACAGGGCAATTATGCCATAGGCCAGGGCCAGGTCGGAATAGCTCAGGCTGGCGCCCCAGGGGAAAATCCCGAAAGAGACCTGCACAAGGCCCGGATAGGCCAGAAAGAACAGGTAGAAGAACGAGATCAGGTAATCGATTCCGCCGCGCCGCGTGCTCATGATCGAACTGGCCAGAACCAGCCCGGCGATGACCAGGTAGAATATCGAGACAAATTCGATATAGCTTTCCGACCGCCCGAAAGGCGCGGAAAAGATGACGATCGCCAGCCCGAACCAGGCGGCCAGCTGGAAGATTTTCATCAACCGGGTGCGCATAGGCTTTAGATCACTCCTGCCGCAGAGAGGATGGCGTGTCGCGATCCGCACTATCTGCCGAACCGGAAACCCTTTGATAGAAGCTCACCGTATCCAAGGCAATGCGATCCCAGTCGAAGGCAGACAGATCCGGCGCATGACCGGCCTGGCGCATCCGGCGGACCTCGGCCAGGACCTGTGCCATCTGCGCGCCGTCCAGCGGCGCCCGGATCAGCCGGACCCAATCTGTGCCTGCGGCGGCCTGCAACTCCTGAAACAGCCGGTTGTCGGAGCACAGCATGGGCCGCCCCGCCGACAGCGCAAAGATCGCCGCGCCTGAATTCAGCACGTCGCTGTAGGGAAACACGACGAGGTCGGCGGCGCGGATGGCGGCCACCAGCTCGTCTTCGGGCAGAAAGGCCTCGCGGAAGGTGACAAGACCGTCCCACTCCGGGCCAAGGCCCGCCAGCATCTCGGTCAGCCTGGTGTCGGGAATCGTCCGGCTCATCTCTCCGCAGATCCGCAGCTCGGCACTGCCGCGCGGCATTTCCAGAAAGGCGCGCAGCACTTCGTTGGCATTCTTGTAGCGTGTCACCGACCCGAAAAACAGGATCCTGGGCAAGCCCGCATCGGGCGTGTCGGCATGGTAAGCGGGAAAGGGGGCGATGACCGGCTTGTAATGGCCGTGCGGGGCCACCGTGATCGGCTTGCCTGCCAGCGCCGGTTCACTCTCCAGCGCCACTTCGGCCGAGGCCTCGGTCATGAAGATGACGCCATCGATCCGGGCCAGGAACCAGGGCCAGAAGTACCGCTCCAGCCGGGCGGCGTTGCGCTGCCCGGTGCGGCGCAGATTATGGGCGGTCCAGACGACCCTGGTGCCACGCAGCCCGGCCACCAGGAACAGCAGCCGCAGGAAGAAATAGCGCGGCCAGAACTTCCAGCCCTTTCCGGCGGCCAGGAACACATCCGGCCAGTGAATATGCAGGATATCCGGGGCAGGGCGGGCGAACATGGTCTTGCGCCCGAACTCGATGACCTTGGTGCCTGTTTCGGCCTCCATCGCGTCATAGAGCAGCTTTTGATAGGGATTGCGCGCGGCGTTGCGCCGGGCGGGCCAGGCAAGCACCCTCATGCCGGCACGCCGCTCAGCACATGCGCCTGCCAGTCAAAGGCAAAGGGTGCGTTCAGCGCCGCGTCGATCCCGGGGTGTTCCAGGCCTTTGCGTTTTTCCGTCATCGGTTTGGAATGTCGCACCTTGTCGATGGTGAAATCGGTCCCCAGCGGTGTGGCGCGCTCAACCCCCATGAACCGGTCGATGGCCAGAACCCCGGCGCGCGCATCCCGCCTTAGATCGCCGTAGGACACCAACAGCACGCCTGCGGGGTCCCGCGCGGCAAGGTCGGCCCACTTGGCATAATAGGCATCCCATTCGCGCAGATAGGCGCGGTGCAGATCCCCTTCGAAAAACGCCTCTTGCGAAGGAAACCAGCCGTTTGCCAGCCCCCAGCGAAAGATCCCGTCCAGCCAGTCGCGCGGTTCCCGGAACAGCACGATGTGTTTCTGATCCTCGGGATAGCCGCAGATCCGGTTGATTTCGGCCACCGATCCGACATGGCGGTCATTGCCATAGCGGCTGTCCATGACGATGCTGCTCTTGTCGTCCTGCCAGCGAAAATGCTTGTGACGCGGCGCATCACGGGCCGGATCGATGCGATTGATGATCCGGTAATCGGCCTTGCTCAGCACCGCCGAGAGAAAGTTCGTCCCCGAACGCTGGATACCCTGGTGCACCACCGGGTAGATCCCCTGATCCTTTTCGCGCAGCCGCGCCCAGCTTTTCCACAGAATGTCATATCCCGCGCGGGCCATGGTCCGAATAGTCATGTCGCCTCACCTCCCTGTCGGCACGTCCTTTGTCTGGGTGGCCGCCTGTTGATCCGGGGGACGTCAGCGTCCACCGGGCACGTCTGTTTCGGCGGCGCGCAGGATCGCGCTGCGCCAGCTCTCGCAGACCTTGTCGATGTGATAGGGCTCGCAGGCCTTGGCCTGGCGGGCGTAAAGCCCCGCCAGCGCCGTGCGGTCGGTTGCCATCCCTCGCAGGGCGGCGGCGACCTCGGCGTGGGCATCTTCGGCGAACAGGCCGTCCCCCCCGGGCAGGATCCCGCGCGGGCCGACATGATCCGACGCGACGACGGCCAGGCCCGCCGCCAGCGCCTCGACGATGACGATGCCGAACAGTTCTTCCCAGGTGGGGGTGCGCTGCGACAACAGCATCAGCACATCATGATCGGCCATGATTGCCGCCAGCGCCGCACGGTCATGAACCGGCCCGCGAAAATCGACGCGGGCGCCGGCCGCGGCACTTGCTGCCTCGGCAGCGCCGGCCATGGCCCCATTGCCGATGATGGTCAGGCTGATCGGCTGTTGCTGGGCCGTGAACGTCTGCATCATGTCCAGCAGGATCCGCAGACCCTTCTTTTCCGACACTTCACCGACGTAGAGCAGCTTTAGCGGGCCGGTTTCGCGCGGCGCACGCGCGGCCCCCGTTTCAAAGAACACGCTCGGCACGGCATGGGGGATCACCAGTGCCTGCTGGCCGGTGCCCTCTGTGACCGCATCGGCGACGACAGGGGTCACGGCGATCGTCTGCACGTTGGGGTGCGCCATGAAGGCCACCCAGCGGTCACGCAGCCAGCGTTTGAAGGCGGCGGGTCTGGGCTGGCGCGGCGTGGCATCAAGCCCCCAGTCATGCCAGGAGGTGTGATAGAGAATGCGATTCCGGCGGGCCAATCCGCGATAGATCAGCAGGCGCGGATCCCAGGGCGCAAAGCCCAGCACGATGACCTCGCCCGAGATCCGCGACATGTCCATACGCAGGCGCATGTCAGCGGCGGCGTTGCGGGTGCGCGCCGCAAAGGGTGTGCGATCCCGCCGCCAGGCGCGCAGCCATTCCTTGAACACGCTGTAGCGATGCGCCCCGGTCAGCACGACATCGCCGCGATCTGCCAGCAGGAACAGCGCCGGGAAATACTTGCCCGGATTGGTCTCATGCACGATACGCAGCCGCGGGGATTTCATATGTCTGCTCCGCAAAGGGCCAGGGTGTCCCGGGCCTGTTCGCCCCAGGAGAAATCGGCCGCGCGCCCCCGCGCCGCCGCGGATTTTTCGGCCCAGAGGGCAGGGTCGTCCATCAGCGCGGAAATCGCGGCACTGATGCTGTCCACGTCTTCGCCGTCGCAATAGACGGCGGCGTCGCCGCAGCGCTCCGTCAGGCTGGGAATACGCGAGGAGACCACCGGGCAGCCAAAGGTCATCGCCTCGATCGGCGGCAGCGGAGAGGCCTCGTAAAACGACGGAAACAGCAGGAAGCGCGCCGATTTGTAGGCGTCATAGATGCGCTCGGCGTCGTTCACCTGCCCCCAGAATTCGAACCGGTCGGCCAGGTCGGGGGGAACCGCCAGATCGACGCTCTCGAACGACGCGCCGGAGGCCCCGATCACGACAAAGCGCATTTCGGGATAGCGGCGCAAGAAGGCGATGGCCGAGCGGAGGATGCCGGGGGCATTCTTGCGCGCAGTGAGCGAGCCGACATAAAGGCCATAGGGGCGTGCCTCGGCCCCGGCCGCAGGTTGATCCAGGGCAATGTCGCGCGCCGCATCCGGGATGCCGCCGTTTTGCAGATAGCTCAGCCGGCCGCTGTCTTTGAGAAAGGGATAATGCGTCTCGATCGAGGCGCGTTCGGCATCCGATACCGTGACCACCTTGTCGCTGAAGCGCAGCACGAAGGGCATGATGGCGGAATAGGCGGCCCGGAATTTCCAGCTGTAGGCGGCGGGAAAGTACTTGTAGGACAGGTCATGCACCATCGTCACGGTGCGCCGCCCCGGCTGTAGCAGCCGGGCAACCGGCGCCGTGTTGCCAAGACACAGCAGCGCCCCCTTGCCGGCATGGCGGGGCAGGTCGATCTGCTCCCAGGCGTGGCCGGACAGGTGGCCGACCCGCTCGATTGCAATGGACTGCAACGCCAGCGGTCCGATGATCTCGCCCTTGGTGGGCAGCAGCAACCGGATCGGAGGGATCTCGCCCCGCGTCACCATGCCATCGAATTGCATCAGAAGTTCGCGTGCCACGCGCTGCACACCCGTTACGGATTGCAGCAGGAAGCGGCCATTCAGCACGATCTTGTCAGTCGTCACGTGATTGTCGTCTCTCTTGTGGGTGTGAAATATCCGCGCACAGAAGCGAGACGCCCCTTATTCCTGCCCTTGACGACATGAACCCACAACGTGAATTCACAATGACACGGACAGTCTTTTCAATAACATGGTGCCGCAACCCACCAGCCCGGCGGGGTGCGACAAGAGAAGGGGCCTGCATCACGGCGAATGCCGTCGATCAGTGCCCGGTCTGGTTGACGACCGCCCCGCCCGTCTTGCACAGGATGACGACATCCTGAACAAACGACGCCGAGGTCAGGTATTCCACGTCCATCTGGACACGTTCGTCATAGCTGACCTCGTTGCGACCCGACACCTGCCACAGCCCGGTCAGACCGGGTTTGAGGGACAGGTAGGCGGTGCGCAGCTCGCCATAGCGGCGGATCTCGTCCCGCACGACCGGACGCGGCCCGACAAAGCTCATCTCGCCCTTCAGCACGTTCCAGATCTGGGGCAGCTCATCCAGGCTGGTCGCCCGCAGCACCGCACCCAGCTTGGTGATCCGCGGATCGTTCGTCAGTTTCTGGCTTTCACGCCATTCCACCAACGCCTCGGGGTTCTCTGCCAGGTGCTGTTTCAGCCGCGCCTCGGAATCGATGACCATGGAGCGGATCTTCCAGCACAGGAACGGCTTGCCGTTGCGCCCGACCCGACGGTGCCCGAAGAAACCGGGACCGCCATCACGGCAGGTAATGGCCCAGAGAACTGCGATGATCGGCAGCAGCAGGGGCAGTAGAAGAAAGGCGAGAACCAGATCGAAGACCCGTTTCCCGTAGCGAATATAAAACGTCTGGCTTTCCCGGCGAATCGTGGTCCTTCGACCACGAGAGGAAACCGCCGTTGAACCTGCAATATTACCTAAATCAAAAGCTTTCACAGATGAACTCCCTTGCGGCATCTATCAAAACGCATGGATTTCCATAGTTTTCAAAATTTATGTGGCCCGAAACTCTCAGGACTGACCGCTTGTGTACAGATCTTATTGTGCATTGGGTAGCCTGTCGAGATGCACACGCAGCAATGCCGCCCGGCAGAAAGGCAGAAAAACAGGGGATAAGGCGCCTCGTTCCAGGATCGCCAGGGCGCACCCCGGGCCGGATCCGGCTGTCGCCTCTTTCGGAAGAGATCCGATAAGATACTGTTTTAAATGTCCTAAAATATTGTCTGCGGCGTGTTTTGGGGGCCACATCCCCCGGCCAACCGGCCGGGGTTCGGTCGGCGTGCAGGGGCACGGACCCCGTCGGCAAATCATTGCTGCGATGCAGAGAACGTGCTGCTTTCGAAAGCAATGACGGCAGCATGTTGCCGTCGCAAAGGGGCAAAAACAGCGGCTTTTGCATCGACCTATCCGGCAGGCGCATTCCACAGTTGCGCCCAGTGCAGCCCGGATTCGAAAACGGAGCCCGGGCGGATACCATGTTATTAACATAACTATGCTTATGGCGTGTTTGTACAGGGTCGTTCGTGCCCCGAAAACCCCCTGTCCGAAACCTTGCCGGCCCCCTTCTGCCCCGGCGTCACGCCCGGAGCTGCGCGCGCCATGGCAAATCCCGTGCCAAAAGATCAGGCGTTGCCTGCGTCCTGCCGCAGCCTCGGCGGGATATCGCCTCAGGGCCGGTCGCAAGATTTGGACAAACCCGCGCAAGCCCCTATTGAATAGCGTCAGGACACGACGACACTTTCACACTGGCCCATGCCAACTTTGCGGATGGAGGATTTTGACCGTCCCGCGCATGGGTTTTTCAACAAACTTCGAATGCCACGACACAATATTCAATGCCATTCGCGAAGGGACATGGTACTTAGAGTTCACTCCCTGCCTGCGGCCCGAGCGGTCGCGCACCGGCACCTTAACTCAGCAGGCCATCGCATCTTTCCGATACAGATAAAACAGTCAGACATCAGTTCATGAACCGTTCCTATACCAACTTCTCTTCCTCGGATCAGCAGAAGGCCCCTGCGGGTGCCACCGACGAGGTCATCGACATCAGTGCCCTGCTGGGTACGCTCTGGCGGGGGAAATGGCTGATCGCGCTCGTGACCCTGATCGCGCTGATCATCGGCGGATATTATGCCTATGGTGTTGCCACACCGCTCTTTCGGGCGACGGCTGTCGTCATTCTCGATTCCCGCCAGGAAAAGGTGGTCGATTTCGAAAGCGTCGTCGGCGGCCTGGGGCGCGATGCCACCACCATCAATTCCGAGGTGGAGGTTCTGCAAAGCCGCAACCTGCTGGAGAAGGTGGTCAAGACGCTGGACCTGACCTCGGACCCCGAATTCAATCCCTCGCTGCGCAGCCCGCCCCTCAAGGCGCAGATCCGCAACTGGATCAAGCGCACCGCCAACCGCCTGTTCACCGGCGAACCGACCCCCGCCAGCGCCCCGACGGCGACAAGCGAGGCCCTGCGCCAGCAGCGTATCCTGGACAGCACCGTCAACCAGCTGCTGCGCACGCTGACCATCAGCACCGTCCCCCAGAGTGTCGTCTTCGAGATCACGGTCGAAACCGAAGAGGCACAGAAGTCCGCCAGGATCGCGGATACCCTGGTCGATCAGTACATCATGAACCAGCTCGACGTGAAATTCGCCGCGACCGAGCAGGCCACCAGCTGGCTGTCCAAGCGTGTCGCCGAATTGCAGACCGAGCTTGAAGGCGCGGAGGCCCGCGTCAAGAACTTCAACGCCAATACCGAGCTGGTCAGCACCGAAACCCTTATCGGGCTGGAACGCCAGATCAAGGAATTGCGCGTGCGCATCGACAATGCCACGGCGGAACGCGACCGCTCGGCCACCTCGCTGGCCCGGCTGCAGGCCGCGAAAACCCCACAGGAACAGGCCGAACTGGCCAATGATGCCACGCTGAACCGGATCCTGCTGCAGATCGATCAGCCCGGCAGCCGCGAAACCTTTCAACAGCGCTACGACCAGCTGGTCGCCCGCGCCCAGGTCGAGGCCGATCGGGCCGAGAACCAGTTGGCCGCGCTGGAGAAATCCAGCACCGAACTGGCCAGCCAGATCGACCGGCAGAACACCGACCTGATCACCTTGCAGCAGCTGACCCGCGAGGCCGAGGCCAGCCGGCTGCTGTACGAATATTTCCTGACCCGCCTGAAGGAGACATCGGCCCAGGAAGGCACCCAGCAGGCAGACAGTCGCGTGCTGTCCAATGCGGTCATTCCGGGGGGGCCCTCGGCGCCGCGCAAATCGCTGGTGCTGATCATGTCGGCCTTCTTCGGCGTGCTGCTGGGCGCCGGGATCGTGCTGCTGCGCGAGCTGCGCCAGAACACCTTCCGCACCGCCCGCGACCTGGAACAGACCACCGGCCTGTCCGTGATGGGCCAGCTGCCGCTGCTGCCCATGCGCCACCGCAAGGATGTCATCAAGTACCTGGTCGACAAGCCGACCTCGGCCGCCGCCGAAGCGGTGCGCAACCTGCGCACCTCGGTCCTGCTGTCCAATATCGATCACCCCCCGCAGGTCATCGCCACCAGTTCCTCGACCCCAGGCGAGGGCAAGACCACCGTGTCGATGGCCCTGGCCCACAACTTCATCGGCCTGGGCAAGAAGGTGCTGCTGATCGAGGGCGATATCCGCCGCCGCGTCTTCAACCAGTACCTCGATACCGAGGCCGAGGAAGGGCTGGTCGCCGTGCTGACCGGCAAGCGCAAGCTGGAAGACGTTGTCTTGAAAGACAACAGGGTAGGCGCCGACGTGCTGATCGGGGAACAGACCGCGACGAACGCCGCGGACCTGTTTTCGTCGGAAAGCTTCGTGCGGTTCCTCAAGGACGCCCGCACCCGGTACGACACGATCATCATCGACACGCCGCCGGTGCTGGTGGTCCCCGATGCCCGCGTGATCGCCCAGCATGTCGACGCGATGCTGTTCGTCGTGGCCTGGGACCGCACCCAGAAGGGCCAGGTCGAAATCGCGCTGCAGATGTTCGAAAGCGCCAACCAGCCGATTGCCGGGCTGGTGCTGAACCAGATCAGCCCGAAGGGCATGAAACGCTATGGATATGGCGGCAAATACGGCGCCTATGCCAATTACGGGCGCAAGTATTACGTCGACTGAGACACCCCCTTTCCCAGGCTGAACGAGAACTGACAACGGGTCCCGACGGGGCCCGTTGTCGTTTGCGAGGGGCCGTTCGAAAACGGCCGGGCACGTCGCTCAGGGCCGGATCGCAGGGCTGGGCTCAGGGCCGGATCGCAGGGCGCGGGGCAGCGTTTGTGAGGGGGGGTATGAGGGGGGTCTGTGCCTGGGCGCGGGGCGCGCGCGGGGGGTGTGTCGGCATTTCACGGGTGGGGGGCCGCAACCCCTTGTTTTCAATGATTTTCGACGTCGGTATCTGGGCGGTATCCTGTCGGTAACTGAACGGGAATTTTTCAGGGGGGAAATCGGAGGGGGAAAGGGCCAGGACGGGCGGCAGGACTGGGGGGGCGCAGGATCGGGCGGCAGGATCGGGGGCGCAGGATGGGGGGAGAGGCCGGACCGGGGCCAGCCCCGGACCCCGGGGTATTTTCGGCCAGATGACAGGGAGGCCGGCGCGGCGGCGGTGGGGGGGCGTGTTTTGCGATGTGCGCCTTGGACGGGCGGGAGCGAGGACAGGCGGGCGAGGACTGGGGCGGGGCCGAAGACTCGGGGAAGCAAGGACGGAAACGCCCGGGGGGAAGAGGCCACAGGCCAGAACGTGAGACCCGAACGTGAGACCCGAATGCGGGACCGGAACGAGGGCCCGGAATGCGCGGGCGGGGAGAGGCGAGCGGCACAGGGGGAGAGGGAGGGGGAGAGAGCGCGGCGGCGGAACGTGCAACGGGGCCCCGTTTCGGGGGCCCCGCCTGGGTGACGATGTGGATCAGGACGCCGGAGGGCGCGCGGCCCGGTGGCGGGCGGCCAGGATCAATCCGTCAGGTTGCCGGCGGTATTGGTCACGTTCAGGGTCGGCAGGATCTGGCGGATCGTGCGGTTCCAACGGGTGACCGGCTGTTCGGCGATGAAGATCACGTCGTTCGGACGCAGTTCGAACTTGGTGGCCAGCAGGAAGTTGGCGGCATTGGCCACGTTCAGCTTCCACGCCGTCAGGGCGCCGAATTCGCGCGGGTCCGATGCGCCGCGCAGCACGTAGATCTGGCGCACATCGCCCGACAGCGCGGAGATGCCGCCGCCCTGTTCGTAGAGCGCATCGGCCAGCACGGCGCTGCGTTCATAGGGCAGCGGGTAGCGGCCCGGTGTGCGCACCTCGCCTGTCAGGTAGACGTAATCGCGCTGTTCGGCCCCCAGGCCGAGGCGCGAGTTGAACAGCGCGCGCTGTTCGTTCAGCGCCGCGCGACGGATGCCGATTTCGGAGTTCAGCTGGCTCAGCGCGCTCTGGCGGCTGGTCTGCTTGAAGGTGGCCAGGCGGATCTGCTCTTCGAAATAGCCCCGGGCCAGTTCCAGGTCATAGGCGGTATCGACGAAGACCGCATCGCCATCCAGCAGGGGAACGCGGCGCAGGCTGTCGCGCGCATACAGCTCGGTCAGCGGGATCTGGTAGAGCGTGCCGTCGCGGTAGATCCGCACCGAAGCGTAATCCTGGTCGTTGACGGTGATGCCACCGGCCTGGGCCAGCGCCTCTTCGAGGTAGAGCGGGGTCAGGGTGATCGGCACCACGCGGGGCGAGCCGACGGCGCCGCCGACCGAGACCTTTTTCGAATTGAAGGCCGAGATTTCGAGGCTGAAGGTCGGATCGATCTGGTTCGACACCAGGCTCTGGAACAATTGCGCCTCGGCCTCCTCCAGCGTCATGCCGGCGATTTCGACGCGGCCGACGGTGGGGATGGCGATCGCACCGTCATCCTGCACGGTATAGCCCTGGCGGGCATTCTGCGCCGCCAGCAGGCCGCTGAGCTGTTCGACGGTATTGCCGGGGTTCGGCGTGGCGAGCAGGATCACGTCACCGACGCCGATGCGATAGGGTTCGGGATCGACCGCGGGGGGCACGCGCAGTTCCATCCCGCCGGGGCGCTGGCGCGAATCGAACACCGGATCGGGGGCCGGGGCCGGCACGCCCAGGCCGGACCCGGTGCCGGCGATCTGGTTGAACGCCGCCGGCAGGGCGCGCGGGCTGTATTCCGAGCGGTTGGCAAGCAGGACGGTTTCCGCCGTCAGCGGCACCACCCTGACCTTGCTGTCGCCGGACATGCTGTTGATGGACGAGCTGTGATAGATCACGCCGCAGCCGCCGAGGAAAAGCGTGGCAAAGAGAAATGCGAGGGGGGCTCTGATTTTCATTACGAGATCCTGGCCTTGAAAAACATCATGTAAACGGGGGTGGACAGGGCGCGCGGGCCGTGGATCGCAGGCAGTGCGCCCCGTCGGGAATGAGCGGAGTATGAGGTCTGTGTCATGATCTTTCCATCTGCGGGCGCATCAGTCGAGGTTGCGAAAGCGGAGGGCACCGGTGGCCGCGCTGACGTATTGCCTTGAGGTTTCCACGGAGCGCGCGGGCGCCTCGGCACGGGTCCTGTCCGTGGTCCTGTCTGTCGTCGGGCCAGGGGGGGTGAAGTAGGTATTGGTGAAACTGTCCGAGACCCCCGCGCAAGTTTCGCGCAGGCCGGGCCGGGGCTGCAAGACATGAGTGAGATCGCAGACGTAACTGCGCACCTCGATCTGGCCCTCGCCGGTCAGATAGCTGTGAAACCGTTCGCTGCGGCCATCCTGCCCGTCGGCCAGGCGGGCCCGCAGGTCGGTCACGTCCGCCGCCATCAGGTCGTCGCCCAGGCCACGGGTGCCGATCAGCACGCCATCGCGAAAGGAAAATCCGCTGCCATCGGGGGCGATCCAGGTCTCGACCCCATCGGCAGAGCGGTCCCGGCGCCGCAGGATCACCTCCGCTCCGCCGGATTCGCGGCGCGCGCCCATGGCCGGGTGGGCCGGCAGGCGCTGGTAGGCAGGGACCGGGTCGCCAGACACAGGGGCGGCCCGCAGCGCGTCGGACAGCGTCGCCCGTCCGACGCGCTGCAATTCGCCATCCGACGAACAGCCCGCCAGCAGGGCGCACAGGACCATGCCCGACAGGGCGATGCGGGTCACGGCGTGGCCGCCTGCCTGGTGCGGGCCCGGGATCATTTCCAGAAGCTCCCCCAGCTGCGCTGAAGCGTGCCCGCCTGACCGCGGCGGACCTCGTCGTAGAGCCGGGTCGAGATCTGCACCCGCGCGCCGCCGTCGCCGTTGAAGGGCCGCACGGTCGTGGCGAGATCCCGCGGTGTGGGTTTGCCCAGCAGAAAGTCGAGCGGCACCGAGACGCGGATGCCCTTGTCGAAATCGCCGCTGCCGAAATCCTCGGCCGAGACATCGGTGAAGGTGACATAGGCGCCGATGCTGATGCCATTGGCGAACTGGCGCTCCATCGACAGCGTGGTGCCCCAGTCGCCCGCGAGATAGCGCCCGGCATCGACCTGCCCGAGGTAGCCGTCGCCAAAGTCGTAATAGGCCGAGAGGTGGCCCGTGGCGACCTCGTAATCGGCAAAGCCGAACAGGTCGTCGGGGTCGCGCTTGGCGACATAGTTCACCTCGGCCCCGAGGGCGAGCGGCCCGCTGACCGGTTTCCACAGCACCTCGCCCGAGAGGCCGCCGTACATTTCCTCGAGGTAGCCGAGGGTGACGCGGCCATAGAGGTCGGTGCCGGGGCGGAAGAAGTAGTCGGCCTGCAGGTCGCGGACCTCGAAGTCCATGTCGGATTCATACAGCGTGGCATCGGTGCGCACCGGCGTGATGCGCGAGGAGGTCGGATCGGGGTCGCCGCCGTTGCCCTGCACCAGCGGCTGGCGCAGCTGGGTCGAGACCACGAGGCCCGGCAGCACCCGGTAGGCGGCGTCAAGGCGCAGCCCGCCTTCGGCCAGCAGGTTGTCGGGATCCGAGAAGGTCGGGCCGAGGTAGCCATCCAGGCTGTAGCGCAGCCGGGCCGCGCCGGTGGCGGCGGGCTGCGGATAGGGGCGGGCATCGGCGATATCGGCGCGGGCATAGCTTTTCCAGCTGCCCTCGAGGTCATGTTCCAGCTCTTCGAGGTCGGCGCGGCGCAGGGTCACGGCCGAGGCGGCGACGTCGTGGCGCACCGGGATCAGCACGATGGTGTCGACCGAAGCGGGCAGAACGCCCGTCAGGGCGCGGGCGGCACGCCCCAGGCCCTGGGCTTCGGACTGGTAGCGTTCGTTGCGGATGTGCAGGCGCACGGTGCTGCCCTGGCGGGAGAAGGAGAGCAGGCGGATGCCCTGCGCGGCCAGGCTGCGGCGAGCGGCCTCGTTCAGCGGAACAGCCGCCGCATCGCTGTCCCAGCCGAGGGCGGCGGCGCTGCGCGGCACCACGGCGGGGCCCTGCGCGGTCTCGCCCGCGGCGCCGCGCAGCGGGGATCGCGGCGGGGATTTCGGGTTCAGCGCATAGGTCAGCGAGAGACCGGCGTAATTGCCGTAGAGATAGGCGGCGGTGACATCGATGCCGTTGTCGAAACGGTAGGTGGCGGCGAAATTCAGCGGCGAGCTGCGTTCGAACCCGCCCCCGGCGACCTCGGCGTCATAGGCATCCGAGGAATATTCCAGCCCCAGCACCAGGTGCGGTGTCGCCTGGTATTGCACCGCCCCGAACAGCGCCGCATCGCCGCTGAAATAATCGCTGTCCAGGCGATCCTGCGGGATCAGGCCCAGACGGTCGCCGCCAAAGCTGCCCAGGCGGCCCCAGCCGATGCCGCCGGTGGTCTGCAAGCGCCCCATGGTCTTGGTCGCCACCAGGTATTCCCCGGAATAATAGCTGTCGTCGCCGAGGCCGCGCAGCCCGACCGCCAGCGCCGGCCAGGCCCCGGTTTCCGGCATCAGCTGGTATTGCAGGTCGAAATCGCGGTCGCGCAGCCGGGCCCCGCCCGCCGAATCCAGTACCGAGTAGCGGAAGCTGCCGCTGAGCCGCGGCGCCATCTGAAAGGTGAAGGTCGTGCGCAGGGTGTCGTTGAACGCACTGGAGCTCAGCGACATTTCGCCATCCGGCATCGCATGGGCGGTCGGCATGTCCACCACGCCCGGCGTGCCGTAGAACCCCAGCGTGGGACGCAGCGCAATCGCCCCCACGGTGCCATCCTGGGCCACGGCCCGACCCGGTGCAGACGGCCCGATGCCCCATGTTGCAAGGACGATCGCACAGACACTGCCTCGCAGGAAAACCCGCCCACGCCTCGTCATACCCAGATCAGCCCCTTGCCCCAGATCACATACGGTTTCCTAACCAGACCCCACGTCGGGGGATAGCCCCCAAGGGCAGAGAATCCGCATTAACCACGCATGACTTTGTGGCAGAGATGACAGCGACGAATAAATGACCTATTTCCCCTCCATGCGTTTCCTGACCCGCTTCCGTGCCCCAAAACCCACATTTTCATCTCCGCTTGCGCCGGGTGAGCCGTTTTTTGCCATTGGCGACATTCATGGCTGTGACCACCTGATGCCGGGGCTGCTGGAGCGGATCGACGAAATCTATGCCCGCCAGCAGGATCAGCATGAGGCCCGGAATGGCGCGCCCTGGTCGGCGCGGCTGGTCTTTGTCGGGGATTACGTCGATCGCGGCGATCAGAGCGCGGCCGTGCTGCACCGGTTGCAGGCGTTGCAGCGCGACCATCCCTCGACCCTGTGCCTGATGGGCAACCATGAACAGATGCTGCTGCAATTCCTCGACACCCCGGGCGAGTCCGGGCCGCGCTGGATGCGCTATGGCGGCTTGCAGACCATGGCCAGTTTCGGCGTCGCCCCGCCCGCCGCCACCGCCCCCGCCGACAAGTGGGAGGAGGCGCGCGACCGCTTTCGCACCGCCCTGGGGGCCCCGACAGAGGCCTGGCTGCGCGCCCTGCCCCTGATCTGGCAGACCGGCAATGTCATCGTGGTACATGCCGGGGCCGACCCCGCCCGGCCCCCGGCCAAGCAGAGCGAGGCCACCCTGCTGTGGGGCCATTCCGATTTCACCAGCACGCCGCGCACCGACGGCCTGTGGGTGGTGCACGGCCATACCATCGTCGAACAGCCGCGCCCCGAGATGGGCCGCCTGCCCGTCGACACCGGCGCCTATGCCACCGGTCGGCTGACCGCGGCGCTGATCAGCCCCGGCAAGGTGGAATTCACCCCCTGAGCCGTGGCGCCACCGGATCGGGGATGGCGCGCGCCCTGAGCGGGCGCCGGACAGGGCCTGAACACGGGCCTTGCTGACGACCCTGAGATTTCAGCGGACGCGGGCCTTTCTGCGGACAGGGCCTTGCTGCGGACAGGGCCTTGCTGCGGACAGGGGCCTTGCTGATGGTCGGCCTTGCTGCGGCGGGCGAACGCTGGTGGGCCCCTGCTGGCCGCCGTTCTGCGGGGCGCTCTCCCCGGCCCGGCTCGCGCGGGCCTTGTGCCCGATCCTGGTCGCGCGGGCCTTCTGCCCGGGCATCCTGTGCAATTTGCGTCAAATTTTAGCGGTATTTGACTCAAATTTTATCATAACGCCGGAATTTTGCCGGAATTTTGCCACGCGGTCCGCGCAGCCTGGCGGCATGAAGCCGACGGAGGTCCGCATGGCGTACAAGATCACCCTGGAACCCGGGCAGACAGGCGGCGCGACCGGCGCGGCCACCGTCACCGCACGGCATTTCGGGTCCAACTACCTGGCCACGCGGCAGGCCCATGGCGAGACGATCGAGGCCGGGGGGGCCTTTGGGGCGGCGGCCGACTGGCTGGACGTGACGCATTATCGCTATCCCGGCGGCACCATCGCCGAGAAGTATTTCGACATCACCGACCCCGGCCATTTCGACCCGGGCGCGCAGGATGCGCTGAGCGTGGCGTCCTTTGCCGATGCCGGCGACACCACCCAGCTGACCCGGCTGGGCCAGTTCATGGCGTTCGCCGCCACCGAGGGCGGCAAGGTCACCGTGGTGGTGCCGATGATCCGGTTCTTCGAAACGGTGAAATCGGGCAGCCCGGCCGAGGTCGCGGCGCTGGAGGCGGATGTGAAGGCTTTTGTCGCCGCCGCCATGGCGCATCCCGCCGGCCATGTGATCAGCGGGTTCGAGCTGGGCAACGAGTTCGCCTCGTGGATGGGCGGGCATAACGGCGCGATCCTGGGCAGCACCGCCGATGCCGCCGCGCTGATGCGCAACATGGCGGTCTGGATCAATGAGGCGCTGGACGAGACCGGGCTGGCACCGGGCGACCAGCCGCAGATCATCGCCCAGACGGCATTCGTGAAATACGGCGAGAAGGGCAACACCCCGCTGCTGCGCGACCTGTTCGACGAGGACCTGGGGCAGGACTATGCCCATGTCGAGAGCGTGGCCGATTTCTTTGCCGCCATCGAGGGGGTCGCGACCCATGTCTATCCCTATCGCCCCTGGCTGGACACCGATGACGGGATCGGCGCGATCACCGGCGACACCGGGCTGATCGGGGACTGGCAGGAGGCCTTTGAGGACTATGCCGAGACGCATGGGCTGGAGGCGGTCGAGCTGGACGGCGTGGCCAGCGAATGGAACATCCGCAATGCCGCCTTTTCCAATGGCGATGTCAGCGGCGCGCAGGCCGGGATTGCCACCGTGGCGCTGTTTCACCGGCTGGTGGCCGAGGGCGTGGACGAGATGCACGTCTGGCCCGCCCTGCAGAACACCGGCTCGACCCTGATCGACCAGAAGGACGGCGCGCTGGAGATGCAGTTCACCGGCGCGGCCTTTACCCTGCTGCGCACCCTCGTGCCCGGACATGCGGTCGAACAGGCCCCGACCGCCCATGACAGCGATGGCGACGGCATCGACGATGTCTTTGTCTACAGTTTCCGCCAGGGCGGCAGCCTGCACACCTTTGCCAGCGCCGCGCAGGATACCAGCGTCACGCTGGATTTCGCGGGCTACGGCATCGCCGCCGAGGATGCCGCGCTGGCCCATGTCGCGCAGCTGAACGCCACCGGCAGCGGCGCCCCGGTGTTCGAGATCGGCGACAGCCATCTGCTGGCCCCCGGCGACAACAGCCTGACGCTGAACCTGGCGGCCGGGGCGATGACGCTGATCTCGCTCGATGGGGATCTGGCGGCCGGGGCGGCGGGGGCCGCCGAGGCAGCACAGTTCAGCTTTGCCATGTCGGCCGGCTATGCCGACCGCCTGCCACATCTGCCCGGCCTCGACCCCGTTGCAACCGGCAACGTGATGCAGGGGGACGGCGCCGATGCGCAGTTCCAGGTCTACAAGGGCTTCATCTTCGACGCGGGGGGCGGCGCGGACAGCGTTCTGGGCAGTTCCGCGGCAGATACCGTGCTGGGGGGCAGCGGCGCGGATCGGCTGGAGATGGGCGCCGGCGACGACGTGTTGCTGGGCGAAAGCGGCGACGATTATCTGAACGGCGGATCGGGCGACGACTGGCTGTATGGCGGCGCGCATCAGGATGTGCTGCTGGGGGGCGCGGGCAACGACCGGATTCGCGGCGGCGCGGGATTCGACCTGATCCAGGGCGGTGCGGGGCACGATCTGATCGACGGCGGCGGACAGGCCGACAACCTGTACGGCGGCACCGGCAACGACACGATCCACGGCAGCAGCGGGCTGGACCGGATGTTCGGCGGATCGGGCGATGACCGGATGTTCGGCGGGACGGGCGATGACCATCTGCGTGGCGAAACCGGATCGGACGCCCTGTTCGGCGGCCATGGCAACGACACGCTGGAGGGGGGCGGCGGCAATGACCGGATTCGCGGCGGCGCCGGGTTCGACGTGCTGGACGGGGGCGCCGGCAACGACATCCTGATCGGGGCGTTCAATGCCGATGTCTTTGTCTTTGCGGGAGATTTCGGCAGCGACCAGATATGGGACTTCGAGGCGTGCAATGACTTCGAAAAGATCGACCTGTCCGGGGTCAGCGGAATCACCGATTTCGACGACCTGTCGCAAAACCACATGCGCCAGATCGACAGCGGCGTTCTGATCGACGCGGGCGAGGGCAACCGGGTGCTGCTGCGGGGGGTCGAGATCACCGATCTGGATGCGAACGACTTTCTGTTCTGAACCCGTCCGGTCTGGCGCCAGGCCCCGCCTTTGCGGGATAGGTCTGGCGCATGTGTCTGGCCCGGACGGCGCCCCCCCTGAGGCGCGCCAACCCCCTAACCGGGCCCAAACCAGGCCCGGGGCAGGATCGGGGCAGGATCGGGGCAGGATCGGGCGTGTTCTAATCCGGGCCTGCATGACTCTGGGCGCGCATGACTCTGGCCCTGCATGACTCTGGCCCTGCACGAGTCTGGCCCTGCACGAGTCTGGGAGGCATAAATCTGAACGGGCATAACTCTCGACTGGCCCCGCCGATCCCGCGCGGATTTTCGGAAAACATCCAAAATCACGGGATTTGAGCATGGCGGCATTGCCGCCCTGGCCCTGACAAAGATCAGTCCCGGCTGATTGCTACGTATTAATACAATATTAATGAAAACCCACATAGCCTTTGCATTCCCCTCTTGTGCCTCCATTGCACAACACAGGTCAAAGGCGCCGTGTGACATCAGGATTCCCTTTGCAACAGGCCGAGATCGCCTGCCCGATGACCCGCACACCCTTGCGGCGCATCAGCCATCGCCCTGCAATGCGGCCAGGGATCGGGGCGCGCGCCGCGCAGGGGACGAAAGTCCCGACAAGACCGCGATACAGTTTCGGGCAGGATCCATCCCTATTGCGAATAAGACGCACAATTTGCCGATCCCGGCCCGGCGTATTGATGAAAGGCCGCCTTAAGGATATCCAAATCGGGGGGGATCGGATATTCGAGGCTTGTCACCACAACCGGCCGGACAGCATAAAACCTTTGATGCCCATATCCCTTCTGACGCCGGACTGGCGCATCGGCTGCGAAAACCGCAATAAATTGTAAGAGTTCCGATCTCCCAATGGGCAACCAGTTCTGATCATGAACAGCGCAGATCAAACACGCTCTTTCGCAGAGGATTTCTTTGAGCGGTTCGAGCCGGTTTCGGCGCAGCGCCATGGCACATGGTCCTGGCAGCCCTTCAACTCATACGGGTTCGCCCGCGGCTATGTCAGCGTGCCGATCGTGCTGGCCGAGCTGAACCCGGTGGCGGGCACCCTGCCCATCCTGTTCGAACAGATCGACAGCGCGCGCGGCCCGCAGGCGGGGTTGCGCCCGGTTGCCCTGCTGCACCTGGCCGATCCGACCGCGCGGGTGGTTTCGGACAGCGGCGCCTGGCAGGCGTTCTACGTGCCCGGCGCGCTGCGCATCCACCCCTTTGCCTGCGACCTGCGCCCCGATAGCACGCCAGACAGCATGCCGGAGACCCTGCACCTGGACCCGCAAAGCGCCTGCCTGTCCCCGACACCGGGCCCCAGGGGCACGGGACACGGGCGCCTGTTCGATCTGACCGGCACCCCCACGGAGGCGTTCCACGCCATCCAGAGCTTTTTCGGCCATTACCAGGCCTCTCTGCGCAGCACGCTGGCGGCCAGCCGGGCGCTGTGGCAGGCCGGGGTGCTGAAACCGGCCCGGATGCAGGATCTGCCCGGCCCCGGGTACTACACCGCGGACCGCGCCGCGCTGTCCAGGCTGTCGGGGCCGCGGCTGGAGGAGCTGTTTCGCAGCGAGGCCGTGGCGCTGGCCCTGGCGCAGATCCTGTCGTTGCAGAAGATCGCGCAGATGAAGCAGAGGGCCGGCGTGCCCCAGCCCGGCAGCAGGGCACAGGGCAATACGGCGCAGGGCGATACGGCGCAGGACGGAATGGGCCAGACCGCAGCGCAGGAGGCAGCACAGGGTTCGGCGCAGATTTCGGGCCACCCCCCTGCCCTGACCCCGTTCCTGGATGCCATGGCGCGCGCCTACGAGACCGACAAAGACGAGATTTTTTTCAAGACATAGGGACGCCGCCGACATGATTTCCACGCGCCTGTGGCCAGCATTCATTCTTATCGCCCTTCCAGCCCTGGCCGGGTGCCAGATGCGCAATAGCCCCGCCGATACCCCTGCGGGCCAGGGCATGACGGGCCAGAGCCTGACGGGGCAAGCCATGACCGGCACGCCATCCCCGACGGCCCAACCGGCCACGGCAACCACGCTGCGTGCGCCGACCGCCCGCCTGTCGACCGCGGTGGCAGGCACGCAATTCGGCCGCATGGTGGCGCAGGCCGTACGCAGCCACCCCGATGTCGAGGCCGCAGGGGCCAATATCTCGATCGCGCAGGCAGACCTGGAATCCAGCCGGGGCGCACTGCGGCCCGCGGTGTCGATCGGGGCCAGCGCGCAATCGCGGGTCATCGGCGACCGTGACCGCACCAACAACCAGGCCACGCCCTATCTGCAGGTCAGCCAGCTGATCTATGATGGCGGGGCCTCGGCCAGCCGCAAGGCCGCGGCGACGGCGAACGTGCAGCAAAGCACCAACGCGCGGCTGGTGACGGCGGCCAATACGGCGCTGGACGCGGTCGACGCCTACCTGAACGTGATCTCGGCGCGCAAGATCCTGGCCCTGACGCAGGACAACCTGGACGCCCACCAGGACATGGCCGATCTGATCGAGGAACGCCGCAGCGCCGGCGCCGGATCGCAATCGGACGTGCTGACCGTGCGGTCGCGTCTGGCCGATGCCGAAACCCTGGTGATCGACGCGCAATCCCAGCTGGAACGCACCGAGGCGCGCTTTGTCCAGATGTTCGGAACCAGCCCCGGCGCCCTGGAAACCCCGCCCGTGGCCCCGGCCCTGCCCGCCGATACCGCCGCCGCCGTCGCCACCAGCCCGCGCATCAGCGCGCTGAATGCCCAGCTGGCCGCCAGCCGGTCGCAATTGCGCCTGGCCGAGGTCAGCCGCCGCCCCCAGGTCGAACTGGACGGCACCGCGCAGCGTGCCGACAACGGCGGCAAGGACATCACCTTCGGGCTGAATGTCGAATATGCCTTCGACACCCGCGGCCAGAGCAGCAGCGCCATTCACCGCGCCCGCGCCGAAGTCACCCGGCTGGAGGCGCAGAAGGCCGCCCTGGAACGCGATATCCGCCGCTCGATGGACTACGTGAAATCCGAAGCGGCCGCCGGGGTGCAGCGCCTGCGTTCGTCGCGCGCCGCGGTCGAGGCGAACCGGGCCAACGTCGCCGCCGCACGGGACGAATTCTCGATCGGGCGGCGCAACCTGCTGGACGTGCTGGAGGCGCAGCGCGACTACGTGCAGGCGCAGAACACCCTCATCACATCGGAACGCACGCAGATCTATACCGGCTATGATGCCCTGGCCCTGACCGGTGATATCGTCGAGATCTTCCAGGCCGATTTTTCCAACATGACCCCTCCCAGTTAAGTGGCCCGCCCCGCGCGGCCGGAAATGAGTGACCCCAGATGAGTGATATCCACGACATCCAGACCGAACGCCCCCGCAGCGCGCGCAAGTTGTCGCCGCTGGAGGCCTGCATGTTGCATGTCACCACCAAGCTGGACCGCCCGATCACCCATGCTGCCCTGTTCGCCGAAATTTCCGACCCGCAGGGCTTTCTGACGCTGCGCGACGCGCTGCAGGTGGCCGAACGCGCCGGGTTGCAGGCCGCCTTCGGCGCGCGCAAGCTGAGCGATTTCGACGACAGCCTGACCCCGGCCGTGCTGTTGCTGGCGGGCGATCGTGCCGTGGTGCTGCACAGGGTCGAAAAGACCCGCTGCATCCTCTATGACCCCGTCGTCGGGGACGGGCTGAGCGAGATGGCGCCCGAGAAGCTGGCCAAGGCCTATACCGGCCATGCCATCCTGATGCGCCCGAACTACCGCGAGGACCTGACCCGCCAGAGCACCACCGAAGGCCATTGGTTCTGGTCGGCGCTGGCGGCCAGCAAATGGTCTTACATGCAGGTGATCCTGGCGGCGATGCTGACCAGCGTGCTGGGGCTGTCGACCTCGATCTTTTCCATGGTGGTCTATGACCGCATCCTGCCGAACGAGGCGACGGAATCCCTGATCGCGCTGTCGGTGGGGATCGGCATCGCGCTGCTGTTCGATTTCGGCATCAAGACGCTGCGGGCCAGTTTCATCGACAGCGCCGGGGCGCGCGCCGACCTGCTGATGGGGCGGCGGATCTTCGACCAGCTGCTGAACCTGCGGCTGGCCGCGCGATCGGGATCGACCGGGGCGATGGCCAACACCTTGCGCGAATTCGAAAGCCTGCGGGATTTCTTTACCTCGGCCAGCCTGGTGGCGCTGGTCGATCTGCCCTTTGTCGTGCTGTTCATCTTCGTCATCCACATGATCGGCGGGCCGCTGGCGCTGATCCCGGCCATCGCGGTGCCGATCGTGCTGGTGGTGGGACTGCTGGTGCAGCCGTTCCTGTGGCGGCTGGCCAAGCAGAGCCATACGGATGGCCAGTCCAAGCAGAGCGTGCTGGTGGAAACCCTGTCGGGGCTGGAGACGATCAAGGCCTCGGGCGCGTCGCGATTCATGCGGGCCCGCTGGGAGGAGGCGATTTCCAAGCAATCCACCCATGGCGCGCAAAGCCGCGCCATCACCCAGTTTGCCCTGAACATCACCGGGCTGACCCAGCAGGCGGCACAGGTGCTGATCATCTTCTACGGGGTGTTCCTGATTTCCGAAGGTGTGACCAGCATGGGGGCGCTGATCGCCTCGGTCATCCTGACCGGGCGCTGCCTGGGGCCGCTGGCGCAGCTGGCCCAGACCCTGACCCGGATGAACCAGGCCCGCACCTCGTACCGCAGCCTGAACGCGCTGATGAATTCCGAGAGCGAACGCCCCCATGACCGCAAGTGGATTTCCCGCCCCGAGATGGAGGGCGAAATCACCTTCGAGGATGTGCGCTTCACCTATCCCAACCAGCTGGTCGAGACGCTGAAGGGCATATCGTTCACCATCAAGCCGGGCGAAAAGGTGGCGATCCTGGGCCCGATCGGATCGGGCAAGAGCACGGTGGCGCGGATGCTGCTGGGGCTGTACCAGCCGTCATCGGGATCGGTGCGCGTCGATGGCGTGGACATCCGCCAGATCGATCCCGGCGATCTGCGCCGCAATATCGGCGCCGCCCTGCAGGACCCCTGGCTGATCTCGGGCTCGCTGCGCGACAATATCGCCATCGGCGATCTGCGCCCCGATGACGCCGCGATCCTGCGCGCCGCGCGCATCACCGGGGTCGAGGCCTTTGCCGCACGCCATCCGGCGGGCTACGACATGCCGCTTGGTGAAAAGGGCGAAGGCCTGTCGGGGGGCCAGAAACAGGCGATCTGCCTGGCCCGTTCCATCGTCGCCTCGCCCGCCATCCTGCTGCTGGACGAACCCACCAGCGCCATGGACGTGCAGAATGAAAACGAGGTGATCCGCAACCTGGGCACCCACATGAAGAATGCCACCATGGTGATCATCACACACCGCCCCAGCCTGCTGGACCTGGTCGACCGCGTCATCGTGCTGTCCGAGGGCAAGGTGCAGGCGGACGGGCCGAAATCGTTGCTGCAACGCGCCAGCAGCACCGCGACACCGCCTGCCGTGGGGGTGAAAGCATGAGCCAGCACAAGGATTTCCAACGCCTCGCCCGGTCGATGAAGAGCAGCTCTCCGATCCGCAACAGCCTGCTGCTGGCCACCATCCTGGGGTTCATCGTGGTGGCCGTGGCCTGGGCCGCCACCACCGAGATCGACGATGTGACCCGCGCCGACGGGCGCATCGTGCCCTCGGGCGACGTGCAGGTGATCGAGGCCTCGGAGAACGGCGTCCTGCAGGATCTTCTGGTCCAGGAGGGCGACATCGTCGAGGCCGGCACCCTGCTGATGGAACTGGACGGGGTGCAGCTGACATCGCAGCTGGACCAGGAACAACAGCGCGCCTACGGGTTGATGGCCCGGATTCAGCGGCTGGAGGCCGAGATCAGCGGCGAGATGCTGGATTTCGACAGCGACCTGGTCGTGCGGGCGCCGGACGTCGTGCACAGCGAAACCGCGCTCTACAAGGGGCGCCGCGACGACCTGGCGGGCAAGATCACCATCCTGGAAACGCAACGCCAGCAACGCCAGCAGGAATACCAGTCCGGGCTGGTCGACCTGGAGACGGCGAATTCCACCCTGGGCCTGCTGGAGGAGGAACGCGCCCTGATCGCACCGCTGGTCGAGCGCGGGATCGAACCGCAGACCACCCTGCTGACCCTGCGCCGCGACGAAGCCGACTGGAACGGGCGCAAGGTGCGGGCCGAGGCCTCGTTGAAGATGTACCAATCCGCGCTGGAGGAAATCGACGACCAGATCGCCTCGCAGCGGCGGACCTATGAATCCGGGGCGCTGACGGACCTGGCGACGTCGACCGCGGAACTGGCGGCGCTGAAACCGTCGCTGCCGGCGTTGCAACAGCGGGCCCAGCGGGCCCAGATCCGCGCGCCGATGCGCGGCATCGTCAACCGCATCCACCGCACCACCCTGGGCAGCATGGCGCGCGCCGGCGAGCCGCTGATCGAGATCGTGCCGCTGGACGACAGCCTGCTGATCGAGGCCTATATCACCCCCGACGACATCGCCTTTCTGTACCCCGGGCAGGCGGTCAAGGTGAAGATCACCGCCTATGACTACGCCCGCTATGGCAGCCTGGAGGGTGAGATCGTGCGCATCGGGGCCGATACCATCCAGCGGTCGGAACGCAGCGAGGAAGAGGTCTTCGTGGCCGAGATCCGCACCAGCACCACCATGCTGGACGGCGCTGGCACGCCGGTGCAGATCCTGCCCGGCATGGTCGCCCAGGTCGATATCCTGGCCGGGCGCAAGAAGGTGCTGGATTACATCACCCGCCCGGTGATCAAGGTGAAGGACCAGGCGTTCCGCGAATAGCTCCGCCGGCCCTGCCGGGGGGCGAAGGCAGACATGAAAAACCGGCAGGACGCAGGCCCTGCCGGTTTTTCTGTTCGGATCGGCCAGGTTCAGGCAGGTCAGGTTCAGGCAGGTCAGGTTCGGATCGGCCAGGTTCGGATCGGCCAGGTTCGGATCGGCCAGGTTCGGATCGGCCAGGTTCGGATCGGCCAGGTTCGGATCGGCCAGGTTCGGATCGGCCAAGTTCGGATCGGCGAAGTTTGGATCGGCCAAGTTCAGGCAGGTCAGCCGCGCGGGATCCTGACTGGAGAGGCGAGATTGGGCCTCGGGGGCGGATCAGGCCGCGCGGGACACCGGCCTTACTGGCCGAGCATGGCCTGCATCTGGGCCATCTGGTTGCGCAATGTTGCCGCCTGCGCCGGGGTCAGACCGGCGGGTGGCGAGGCCAGGACACCCTGGATCAGCGCGACGGCCGTCTGCATCTGCGGCAGCGACAGCGCCCCGACATTGAAGCCCTGAAGGCTGGGAAGAGACACCGCGACGGCCCGCGACGATGCCCCGCCGCCCGTCCTGCTGGCCCCCGTCCCCAGGGAGGTCGACCCCCCATTGACAGAGGCTGTCACCGTGCCCCCCGGGGTCACGGGCGTGACCGGGCTGACCGTGACAGGGGTCGTTGGCGGAACCACGACCGGCGTGCTGGGCGTCACGACGACAGGTGTGGTCGGGGGAACCACGACCGGCGTGCTGGGGGGCACGACGACGGGTGTGGTCGGGGGGATCACCACGACGATCGCCGGGGGGGAAATCACCGAGACCTGACCGGCCTGCGCCGTCGTGGCCGCAGCCACGGTGATCAATGTTGCCAGAATGGAACTACGCATCTTGAAACCTCTTTTCCCATTTACGCCACTCAAGCACCCAGGATGGATCTCAGAACAGATCCAGATCGATGATCGCCATGCTCAGGGTCCAGCGACCATCCGACCCGTTGTGCGTGACATCTCCGTAACTCAGACCCAGCTGCACATCGTAAGCCTTGAAAATCTTTGTCGTCGTGGTCAGCCCGACGATCGCCTCGTTGCCCGACCAGGAGGTGCCGACCGACAGCCAGTCGGTCACACCCAGCCCGACGCCGACAAAACCGCCGTCTTCCTCGTCGTCCGTGCCTATGGCGGTGCTGTAGCCCGCCGACAGCAGCCCCGGCAGGCGCCCGACCGAAAATGTCGTGCTGGCCGCGAGATAATAGCTCTCGTCCCGTGCCGAGGAATCGCCCCAGGCGCCAAGGTTGCTGGCGCCGATCGCCACCGCCGCGACCTGCCCCGGCAGGATCGAGGACAACTGGCGGGAAAACTTCAGGTGGAGCGATCCTGAATCCGCGAAATCCGAAGGATCCACACTCTCGAGGCTCAGCAGAACCTCGACCCCCACCGCATCGGCCGCGTTGCCGAACCCCAGGCCGAAGGCGGCGGATCCATCCGCCTCGTTTGCGCCATTCGTGCCCGCGCCCTCACGTCTGACATCGCTGAGCGCCCCGGCGATGAACCCGGCCCCGTGCGGCAGGGAAAAGCCGCTGGGAATGCCGACGGTGCTGGCACTGCCTTTGCTTTCCTGCGGGGTCGAAAGGGTAACGAGGTAGGCCAGGTATTCATCCGACGACAACGTCGGGGTCGCGTCCTGTGCCATGACTGGCGCAAGGCCAAGCGGAACCGCGGCAAGTCCGGAAACTGCCAGCATTACGCCACGCGTAAGAATCTTCATCAAGTGGGCCGTCCCTTGGTCAATGGGCGGCGGTTGCTCCGCCGCCCTTTTTATTTTGGTGTGATCAGACTTCCGGCAGCGCCATGAAGTTGTCGAAGTTGGACTGCGTCATCCCCGCCAGGTCGGAGAAGCTCAGGTTGTTGAACTCGGCCAGGCCGACGCTTTCGAAGCTGGTGCCCCCTGCCCCGACAGTGACATGACCGAAGATCAGGTCCGTGCTGGAGAAATCGGCCACCACATAGAACTCATCGCCTTCGTTCAGCCCGGAAAGACCGCTGAGCATACTTGCCAGGGCATCCCCTTCCTGATCCGGGGTCGCGCTGATCTCGTTCGTGAAGATCAGCAGGCCGCTGTTGGCGTTGACCTCTTCGCTTCCGGTGCTGATCATCTGCATGTATTCGCCGGTGCCGCGCAGCGACGCCTGATCGAAGTTGACCAGCGAGACAAAGTCGCCATCCGCCCCATCACCCAGGGTGAAGCCGGTGATCAGGTCTTCCCCATTGGCCTCAGGGTTGGCGTTGATCAGGATGATATCCTTGCCCCCCTGAGAGATGTCGACGATGTCATCGCCCGCACCGGTATAGATCGCATCCGACCCGGCCGACCCCGACAGCGTCGTCGCCCCTGCGCCGCCGAGTTGCAGGGCATAGACCGCGTTGTCGGTTTGCAGGTAGAGGCTGGTCGTCTCGAAGATCGCCGTATCGATGTCGTAGCTGGCCGAGATGTTGTCGAAGAGCGCGCCCAGACCGTTGGTCCAGTCGGCGTAGTCGTTGGCAGATTCCACGACGCTGGCCGCGAAGATCCCGAAACCGTCGAACCCGTCGAGTTCGCCGATGCTATAGAAAGCGATCGGGTTGCTGCCGCTTTCGGCCAAGAAGTTGAAGTCGTTGCCGTTGAGCACGACGTCCCCCTCGATGCCACCCGCCAGCAACACGCCCTTGAAGTTGGTATCGAAGGTCGACGCGGGAAGCTCCATGTCGGACAGCATCGTCAGAAGCTCGGGGTCCGATGTCGTCCAGGTCAGGATGTTCTGGGTCACAGTGACCCCATCGACCAGCCCCTGAACCACGATCAGGCTGCTCTGGTCACGGCCCGAATAGACCTGGTCCACCGCCGCCGAAATCGTGTTGGCGGTGATCAGGATGCCTTCTGCCGTGCTGCCTTCGCTGACCGACACGACGATGGCGCCCATGAAGCCGGACTTGCCGTTGGCCTCCAGCACACCGGTGGGATCGGCGTTGATGAAATCGGCAAAGTTGTTCCCCGAAATCGTGATGTTGGCGAAGGAGTACCCCTCGTTTTCCCCGAAGAGCTGGATGCCGCCGCTGTTGTACTTGCCATCGTTGGCGGTGATGGTGACGCCGTCGTTGGTCCCCTTCAGCTCGATCCAGAAGTTGCGGCCGAAGAAGTCTTCGGACGCGCCATAGCCATAGCCGTAGCCATACCCGTAGCCTGAGCCGTCGTAGTAATCGGCGAAGCCGTCAAAGTCTGCGCCCCCGGCATGCAGGCCGTGGTAGAAGAAGTTGCCGCTGATATCCGTGTCGGTCAGGGACGACAGGTAGAGGTGCCCGGCTGCGGGCCGCCAGAACATGTTGCCCGAGATTTCGGAATCCGCCAGGCCGCTGAGGTAGAGCGCACCGGCGTTGCCGTTCAGCACGCCACCGATGAGGTTTCCGCTGATTTCCCAGCCCGAGGCCACCGCGGGACCGTTGTAGAGGCCGCGCGGATCGTCGGAGTTGGCATTGAAGGTCGGGGCCCCGTCTGCCTCATAACCGGTCATGATCGAGTTGGTCAGCGTGAAGTTGTCCAGCGCGCCGGGGGTTGTCGTCAGCAGATCCTCGGCCCAGCTGAGCGGCGCCGTGTCATTGTCGAGGCTGACACCGTCGATGGTGACATCGCTGGCCGCGATGGTGACGGTACCGGTGATGATCGATTCCGGGCCACGTGCCCCAGACCCGCCATCGGGATCGAGACTGTCCGCATCGGTCCAGGCCGCGATACCGGCATTGGCCCCGAGGATGGTCAGCGGCTTGTCCAGCACGATGTTTTCGGAGAATTCGCCGGCGGCCAGTTGCAGGACGTCCTCGGCACTGGCTGCGGCAATCGCCTCGGCCAGGCTGGTGTAGCCCATGTTGGTGGTGGTGTTGATCACCGTCGGGGTCGGCTGCACGGTAAAGCTGAGCGCCGCCGGATCGATCAGTTCGTTGCCCACATCATCCGTCACGGCCAGGCTGCCGGTGATGACCGACCCTGCCGCGAAGGCGCTGAGATCGAGCGTGTACTGGCCGTTCAGCGCGAATTCGATGGAGGTCGATGTCTCTCCGCTGGTCAGCGTCAGAATGGCCGTGGCATCGCTGTCCAGGCCCGAGACATCCAGCTCCACCTCGGAATTGTCGGTGAAGTTGAGGGCGGGGCCATCGGTCCCGGTCAGGATCTCGACAGAGATGTCATCCCCGACATCCGCAGTGGTGTCCAGTTCGACGCTGCTGCTGGCGGTTTCGGTAAAGCCGTTCGCCGTGACCGAGACCGTCACCGTCAGTGCACCATCGGGAACGCCCGTCAGGTCCACGGTACCCGAGAAGGACCCGTTCGCCTCGACCGTGGCCGTGCCGCTGGCAACGGTTTGATTGCTGGCGTTGGTGATCACGAAGGACACCACCGTGCCTTCGGCGACATTGGTCGTCAGGCCGATGATCGGCGCGGCCGCGGCACCGGCCGCATTCACCGGAGAATCCAGCACACCGATCACCGGCTGGCTGTCGACCGGATCGGCAACGCCCGTCACCTTGATGCTGAGCGTCTGGGTGGCGCGGCGGCCATCCGCCAGTTCGACCGTGTAGGTAAAGTCATCGGTGACCACGACCCCTTCGGGGATCGGATCGGCGTTGCTGGTGCTGACCTGGTAGATGTAGTCACCGGCCTTGGTCACGATCAGCGTGCCGTATTGCCCGGTCGCCACCAGGGCGTTCACCGTATTGGGGATCTCGAGCAGCGTCGCGGCGTTGCCGTAGGAGGTGAAATCGGCCAGCTGCACGGCAATGCTTGAGCCACCGCTTTCCAGCTGGATGTCCGAAACCACCATGGCGCTGTCGACGATGCTGTCGCGCACATCCGTGACACCGATGGCGATATTGTAGATACCGTCCGCCAGGAAGGTATAGGAGAATTCCTGGAGCGAGCTGGTCACCCACTGGCCCGCCAGCGTGTAATTGACCGGCCCTTTCAGATCCTGCACGTCGAAGGTGCCATCGGCGCCGGTGCCGCGCAGGACGATCCCTGCACCAATCGCATTGCCCGAACTGTCGACCTGCTGGATCGCGACATAGCTGTAGTCGTTGTAGGGCAGGTAATCGTAGGACCCGAAGAAATAATCGAAGGTCAGCGTATCGCCGGCCTCGACCGTAAACTGGTTGGTGATGGCCGACCCACGGGTCGCCGCGCCACCGCCCCGTGCCGCGGGCAGGTCACCGTTCAGGTTGATCGCATCCTCGATCGTGCTGTCCGACACCGTGCGGTTGCCCGAGATGGACGCCCAATCGGAGGAGCTGATGTAGTAGATGCCCGCCCCTTCCTGGGTGGACAGGGCCGCGATCTTGGTGCCGTTGATCGAATAGATCCCGGTGGTCGCCGGCAGCAGTTCACCATCGCTGAAGTGATCGTTGGCCAGCAGGTTGCCCTTGACAAAGGTCGGCTGGTTTTCGACCGCCGTGTTGGTATCCTTTGTCAGGACGACGCCCAGAAGTTCCTTGTTGATCCCCTCGGCCACACCGGAGGAGATACCATCGGTCGCGGCATCCAGCTGGGTGTTGAAATCGGAAGAGGGGCCGGTTTCCGGCAGGTTGTTGAAGAGCGTTTCGATCTGGGTCGTGCTGGTCTTGATCACCTGCGACACGGCATTGACCGTGGCCGAGGCCTGCGACGACAACTGCCCGCCTGTCTGCAGCGCGCTGACAGTGTTGCTGACCGCGCTGGCCGCGCTGCTGCCGCCCGTGATCGCCGTGGAAATCGAGCTGGCCATGGAGGTGGTGTCGAGGGTCGGGTTCAGGGCCCCGGCAACGGCAACGGCCGACGCCGCCTCGGTCGCCTCGGACAGCGACGTCCCGGCCGGCAGGGTGTTCAGGACCTTGGTGACATCCTGTGCCGCCTTGGTCGCGATCGCCTGTTTCTGGGCCGCGGTCAGACCGCCGGAGGTGTTCGCCTCGGCCGCGGCAACAGCGGAGTCGATCACCTTGGTCGCCACGACGGCAGCGGCCGACATTTTCTGCGCGGTCGCGCGCACGGCCGGATCGCTGGAGCTGAGCTGTTCATAGAAGTTGAAGGTGGTCAGATTGGTTTCGGCCGGGATGTTGAAGGCCGTCTTGATCTGGGCATCGGTCATGCCCGCTGCCTTCAGCGTCGAGATCGGGGAGACGACCTGGCCGCCTTCCGTGCCGGTATCCTCCGCTTGCAGGATGTTCGAGAACACGTTGCCGGTGGCAATGTCGCGGGTCACGACATCGTCGAACTGCGCCGAGAAGCTGTCACTCCAGCCATACGAGGTATCATCACTGCCTGCAGGGGACGGAACGATGATGAACTTGGCCCCCGGCTGGGGGGTATAGGTGACGTTGACCGCACCGTTGGCATCGGTCAGCCCGAGGTATTCGGATTCATCCGGATTGCCGTCGAGGTCGATATCATAGAACACCAGCGCGTTGTGCAGCGGAGCGTCGACGATTTGCAGCGTCTTGGAGATCGTCGTGCTACCGCCGCCGTCACCACCACCATCACCGCCGCCATCACCGCCGCCGGAGCTCGAACCGCCACCGCCGGCCGCCGCCGCAAGAATGCCGACACCGCCAGCCGCCAGGGCCAGCGCCTCGGGGGGAACATCCCCCATGCCATAGGCGACTTCGCCGGCGGCCGTCAGTTCGCTGGCGGCAAGGGCCGACACCATGACACTGCCGTCCGCGGACAGGCTGACCGCGGATTCGCTGACGACGACCTTCTGGCCGTTCGACAGCGTGACCTGGATGGTCCCGTCGGCCTGCACTTCGTAGCTGACGACATTCTCGACGCTGTCCAGCGCAACCGCCTCGGAAGATGCGCTTTGAGCGTGGCTCATCATCGGCAATAGAACCAGCAATCCGGTCAGGCCGAAGATGGTCTTGGCCTTGCGTTCGTTGATTTGACGCATAATCGCCTGGAGCTTACGGCTGCTCACCCCCTCAACCTGAGGTTGCTTCGACCCCTCGACTGCGGAGGAGGGCGATTTGATCGACTTATGGAGGGTCATAATTTGATCTCAACTGATTAGAATGATAGGGAAAATTGTGGACGCCAGCGTCTATGAGTTTCGTGTCGTAATTACTGCCCTACCGGGTGATTATTAACAAAGTGACAGCTCCAACACGCGAGTCTTGCACATCTGAACATTACAACGATTTACAAAGTCTTAATGCCCTTTTGTCAACAGGATCACGAATTTTACCCCGCCAATTCAGACAAATTTCATGAAAGGGATGCGGCATTGATCATCCCAACACATAGCAATTATTAACACGAATACGTACTAAGTATCCGGCACCTGCATTAACCGCCCCATCTATCCCACGGGAGTCATTGCAAATGATTCATTGAACGTTTCCCAAAGGACAATAAAAGATCGGACGAATGGCAGATCCGGCCGGCGCGTTGCAAATTGGATCTTCCGAATAGGCAACACAGTGCAAACAATTGGTTTTCAACGCTGTTCAGGCAGCTTTCCGCCGACGACACCGCACAGCTAGGGGCACGCAGGGCTTGCCGGGCACATCTTGGCACAGCATCCCCACCCCGCCGCGATCAGCGCCTCCGCCCTCCTGCGGGCACGGCAGGTCAGCACCTCCGGGCCGCCCCCGGCGTGCCCCCCCCCCGTGCAATCCCGGTGCAATCCCGGTGCCCGCCCGGTGCGATCAGGGCCATCCCAGGCTTTCTGCAGGCGCCCCCTGCCCCACGCTTGAATTTTTGTTTCCATCCGGTCTAGGTCGCATCTGAGCCGCTGGCCGTCCGGGCCTCTTCGGTCATTTTAAGAACAAGGTTTAAGTGATGCCC
>NZ_QWJJ01000022.1 GCF_003575965.1 Pseudooceanicola sediminis
GTAAACGCGCACCTGGCGCCACGCGGGGTAAGCGGCGGGGCAAGCGGCGGGGCAAGCGCGGGGCAAGCGCGGGGCAAGCGGCGGGGCCTTGCCTGCGGCGGGGGTGCGTCGGGGCCGCGGGGCGGGGCGGGCTTGGCAGGGTCAGTGGGCTGGGTTAAGAGGGGCCGAAAGTTGCGAGGAGTGCACGTGTGAGCCAGACCGACAGTTTCATCGATGAAGTCAACGACGAGGTCCGACGGGACCGGCTGTTTGCGCTGATGCGCCGGTATGGCTGGATCGCCGTCGTGGTGGTCATTGCCATCGTCGGCGGTGCCGCCTGGCTGGAATATTCCCGGTCGCAGACGGAAAGCGACGCGCAGGCCTTTGGCGATGCCATCCTGAACGCGCTGGACGACGAAACATCGCAGGAGCGGATTGCCGCGTTGCAGGCGATCCCGACGGATCGCCCCGGACAGGCGGCGCTGGTCGCGTTCCTTGCCTCGTCCGAGGCCGCGGCAGGGGCGGATGACAAGCAGGCCGCAGCCGATGCGCTGAACGGTGTTGGCGGCGAGGGCCTGGAGCCGTTTTATGCGCAACTGGCACAGTTCAAGCGCCTGATGCTGGCGACCGATACGATGGAGCCGCAGGCCCGGCGCGAAGAGTTCCGCCAATTGGCCGCACCGGGCAGCCCGCTGGGCCTGCTGGCGCAGGAGCAGATCGCCCTGACCTATGTCGAAGAGGGCGATACCGCCAAGGCCATCAGCACCTTGCAGGACATCCTGGACGATGCCGAGGTGACCCAGAGCTTGCGTCAGAGGGCGTCTCAGTTGATGGTGGCGCTTGGCGGCGCCCCGGAGCAGGCCGGCTAAGGCGGGACGACGCGCAGCAGACCGCGGGGCGGCCGGAACGGGCCGACGGCGGGTGAACAGGGCGTCAGGGTGACGTGACCCCCAGGGGCCATGCAGCGAAAGCCACTGACGCGGCAGGAAACGGATCAGGCCGGGCAGGCGCGCAAAGCGCAGGTGCCACGGCCGCAAGGCGAAGCGAAGGCAGGGGCATGGCAAAGGCAGTGACGAATTTGAGCAGGCTGTTGGCCGGAACGGCGACGCCTTCCCTTATGGCCGGCGGGACCCAGAGCGATGTGGCCAACACGGGCGACGTGGTCAAGGCCAGAGCTGGGGCGGGCGCCCGGGCGCTGCGGCTGCTGTCGGTCGGCGTGCTGGGCGGGCTTGCGCTTGCGGGGTGCACCGAGCGCGAGGTCCTGCTGAGCGGTCAGCGCGAACCCCTGCGCTCGGTCATGAGCGAGCAGGTGCCGGGCGATCTGGACACCGCGCCGGTCAATGTCAGCCAGCCGATTTCCCTGCCCGCGGCGCGCACCAACGCCGATTGGCCCCAGGGCGCGGGTTCGCCCGGCAGCCGCACCGCGAATGCCACGCTGCGGGCCGCACCTCAGCTGATCTGGTCCGCCGACATCGGGCAGGGCGACGTGCGCAAGGCGCGCATCACCTCGGAACCCGTGGTTGCGGGCGGGCGGATCTTTACCCTGGACAGTTCCGCGACCGTGCGCGCGACATCGCCCGGCGGGCAGACGCTGTGGTCGGTCAGCCTGGTGCCGCCGCAGGACAGCGCCGGAGAAGCCTCGGGCGGGGGCGTCGCCTATGCCAACGGCAAGGTGTTCGTGGCCTCTGGCTTTGGCACGCTGACGGCGCTGGATGCGGCAACGGGGGCCGAGGTCTGGCAGCAGAAGCTGCTGGCCGCCGCAACCGGCGCGCCGGGCGTCTATGGCGACCTGGTCTATGTCACCGCCGGGGGCGATCAGGCCTGGGCGGTCGATCAGGCGAACGGGCGCGTGCGTTGGCAATTGTCCGCGACGCCCGACGTCAACAACCTGGCGGGCGCGCCGACACCTGCGGTGACGGATCAATACGTGCTGTTCGGCTTTGGGTCGGGCGAAGTGCAGACCGCCTTTCGGCAGGGCGGGATGCGCGTTTGGGATGCGCTGATTTCCGGGCGGCGGGCCGGGTTCGCGCGGGCCAATATCAACGACATCACCGGCGATCCCGTGGTTGATGGCGACATGGTCTATGCCGGCAACCAGTCGGGCCGCATGGTCGGGTTGCGCCTTGGCAACGGTGAGCGCGTCTGGACGGCGGACGAAGGACCGATGCACCCGGTCTGGCCCGTGGGCGGATCGGTCTTTCTGGTCAGCGACCAGAGCGAGCTGGTGCGGCTGAACGCCGGCACGGGCGAACGGATCTGGGGTGTGAAGCTGCCGTTCTTCGTCAAGGACAAGCCCAAGAAACAAGAGGCGATCTATGCCCACTACGGTCCGATCCTGGCGGGTGGCCGTCTGGTCGTGGCGTCGAGCGATGCCGTGCTGCGGTTCTTCGACCCGGTGTCGGGCGCATTGACCGCCAGCGTTCCGTTGCCAGGTGGCGCGGCCTCTTCGCCGGTGGTGGCGGGAGGCGTGCTCTACGTGCTGTCCAAGGACGGCAAACTGCTGGCCTATCGCTGAGGCAGGCCGTGGCGTGGGCGGTCGCGAACCGGCCTGGAAGGCCGGCGAGCTTGGCCCCCCGCATGGCGGGTTGATGGATGGGCGCTTGACAGGTGCCGCCCGCCGGGCCGCACCGTTGCGTGCTGCGATGCGACGTCGGTATGATTTCGGTATCACGTCGGTGGGACTTGGGTGCGGGGGCGAAGTGACACGCCCGCGCTTTGGCCGGTCCCGGGCGTCTTGTCCTGCCGGCGCCGGGGTGGGGTGGTGGCGCAGCCGGGCCGCGGCGTCTGATCCGGTCGCACAGAGGGCCTGCGCAGACGGCCCTTTCCGCGCCGGGATAATTCGTGTATCTGGCGCGGTCTAACGCTTCGGAGCATTCCTCATGTCCTTCACCCTGGCCATTGTCGGTCGTCCCAATGTCGGCAAGTCGACGCTTTTCAACCGTCTGGTTGGCAAGAAGATCGCGCTGGTCGATGACCAGCCCGGCGTGACGCGCGATCTGCGCGAGGGGCAGGGGCGGATCGGGGACATCTCGTTCACCGTCATCGACACCGCCGGTCTGGAAGACGCGACCGACGAAAGCCTTCAGGGGCGGATGCGCAAGCTGACCGAGCGCGCGGTCGAGATGGCCGACGTCTGTCTGTTCATGATCGACGCCCGCGTCGGTGTGACCCCGACCGACGAGGTGCTGGCCGAAATCCTGCGCAAGAAATCCGCCCGCGTCCTGGTCGCGGCCAACAAGAGCGAGGGCCGCGCCGCCGATGCCGGTGTGATCGAGGCCTGGAATCTGGGCCTGGGCGAGCCGCTGCGCCTGTCTGCCGAGCACGGCGAGGGCATGTCCGAGCTGTATTCCATGCTGATGCCGATTTCCGACGAGTTCGAGAACCGTGGCAACGACGTTCAGGAATTTGCCCCGACCACCGATGTCAGCGTGTCGGATGAAGATGACACCGTCGACCTGGAGGCCGAGGAACGCGCCTGGCGTCCGACCGTGCAACGCCCCTTGCAGGTGGCCGTCGTGGGCCGCCCGAATGCCGGCAAATCGACGCTGATCAACAAGATCCTGGGCGAGGAACGCCTGCTGACGGGACCTGAGGCGGGGATCACACGGGATTCGATCTCGCTTCAGATCGACTGGGATGGCGTGCCGATGCGGGTTTTCGACACCGCCGGGATGCGCAAGAAGGCCAAGGTGCAGGACAAGCTTGAATCCATGTCGGTCAGTGACGGGCTGCGGGCGCTGAAGTTTGCCGAGGTCGTCGTGGTCCTGCTGGACGCGGCCATTCCGTTCGAGACGCAGGATCTGCGCATCGCGGACCTGGCCGAGCGCGAGGGCCGCGCCGTGGTGATCGCGGTGAACAAGTGGGATATCGAGGACGAGAAACAGGACAAGCTGAAGGCGTTGAAGGAAGATTTCGAACGCTTCCTGCCGCAGTTGCGCGGTGCGCCGCTGGTGACGGTTTCGGCCAGGACGGGCCGGGGGCTGGACCGCCTGCAACAGGCGATCGTCAAGGCGCATGAAACCTGGAACCGCCGCGTGTCGACCGGGCAGCTGAACCGCTGGCTGACGGGCATGCTGGAACAGCACCCGCCGCCCGCCCCCGCAGGCCGCCGCATCAAGCTGCGCTACATGACGCAGGCCAAGACGCGCCCGCCGGGGTTCGTGGTGATGTGTTCGCATCCCGACAAGATGCCCGAGAGCTATTCACGCTATCTGGTGAACGGTCTGCGCGAAAGCTTTGACATGCACGGCACGCCGATCCGGCTGTACATGCGTGGTCAGGGCGAGCAGAACCCGTTCAAGGGGCGCACCAAGTCGACGCCGTCGCGGCTGCGCAAGCACCTGGGCAAGGCGCCCGCAGACCACAAGCCCAAGCGCGGCACGCGGCCGACGGGCGGGCGCCCGCTGGGCCGCAAGCCGAAGTAGGGCCCGAGGCGCCCGCGTCTTGTGCGCGGCGCCAGGGGGCGCTGCCCCCAGGGCCAAGGGCCCTTCCCCCGGGGTATTTATGGCCAGATGAGGTGAGCCGGGCGTCGCATCATTGCGGGCGGTACCGCGGGGTCGGCGGCTGGCCCCTGCGGGCGCGAAAGCGGGTGTAGTTGCGCCAGCCCGCAGGGATCAGCACCCCCATGACGACAGCGGCGAGGCCGGCAAAGATCATGCGACCGGCGAGCAGGTTGTCGACCAGGATGCCGAAGCTGGCCCAGAGCATTGCCAGCAGGTAGAAAGGATAGCCCGGCCCGAGGCGGGCAAGGGTCAACGCGATCCAGCTGGCCACGACCAGGAAGGCGGCGTGGATCGGTTGAACCGGCGTTGCGCCGTAGCCTGTCGCGACGACGGCGGTTCCGACATTGGCGGCGGCCGTCAGCCAGCCTGCGTAGAGGCCCAGCGGCGCCTGTAGCCAGAAGCCATCCTGCGCAGGCGTGCGGATCAGCGCCCAGAGGGCGGTTACCAGCATGGCCCAGATCATCACGGTCGCCCAGATTGGTGAGAGGTTGGCGACCGGGATCCAGGCGGCACCAAGGGCGAGACTGGCGATCAGGGGCCAGCGCGTGTGGTCCCAGGCGTCGTTCCGGCTGCGGCGAAACAGGCCGAAGACCGCCATCACGCCGAGCCAGAGGTAGATGACGCTCCAGATGACGGCGAAGGTCCAGCCGGTGGGTTGGATCGGCGGGTCGGTCTGCGGCACCGGGAACTGATCCGCGGTGAAGCCGGAAAAACCGCTCGACAGGATCGGGGACAGCATGAAGGCCAGCGCCATCAGCAGGACGAGGGCCGCTTTTACAGGTTTCATGTCGGTCTTGCCTTTCACGTGCCTGGTACAGGAGAGATACGCAAAAGGCCCCGGCGTGGTTCACCGGGGCCTTTTTTCTTTTCGCAGATGGCGGCAGATCAGGCCAGTGTGCCCTGAGCGGTCAGCGTCGTCTTGCCGCCGAGATAGGGGTGCAGCACGGCGGGCAGGGTGACCGATCCGTCCTCCTGCTGACCGTTTTCGAGCACGGCGATCAGGCAGCGTCCCACCGCCAGGCCGGAGCCGTTCAGGGTATGCAGGAATTCGGGCTTGCCACCGCCTTCGGGGCGGAAACGCGCATTCATGCGGCGCGCCTGGAAATCGCCACAGACCGAGACGGAGGAAATCTCCCGATAGGTATCCTGACCGGGCAACCAGACCTCGATGTCATGGGTGCGGCGCGCGCCGAAGCCCATGTCGCCGGTGCACAGCGCAACGGTGCGATAGGCCAGGCCGAGACGTTCGAGGATCCCTTCGGCGCAGCGGGTCATGCGATCAAGTTCGGCGCGCGAGTGATCCGGGTGGGTGAGCGAGACCATCTCGACCTTCTCGAACTGGTGCTGGCGCAGCATCCCGGCCGTGTCGCGGCCAGCCGAGCCTGCCTCTGAGCGGAAACACTGGGTGTGGGCCACCATGCGGGTCGGCAGGCTGCTCTCGTCGACGGTGGCGCCGTTGACGGTGTTGGTCAGGGTCACTTCAGCCGTCGGCACCAGCCACCAGCCGTCGGTTGTCTTGTAGCTGTCTTCGCCGAACTTGGGCAGCTGACCGGTGCCGATCATCATCTCTTCGCGCACCAGGACCGGGGTCCAGGTTTCGATCAGCCCGTTTTCGTCGACATGGGTATCGAGCATGAATTGCGCCAGGGCGCGATGCAGGCGGGCGATGGCACCGGACAGCACGACAAAGCGCGCCCCCGACAGCTTCGCCCCCATCTCGAAATCCATTCCGGGCAGGACGCCGGGGATCTCGTAATGCTCTCTGGGCGCAAACGAGAATGTCGGAATGTCGCCATGGCGGTGGATCTCGACGTTGTCGGATTCGTCCCGGCCGTCGGGCGTATCGTCGAACGGCAGGTTCGGAATGCCCATGAGCAGCTCGGCAAGCTGGGCGTCAAGGTCCTTTGCCTCGGCCTGCATGGCCGCGATGGAGGCCTTGGTTTCGGCCACCAGGCTGCGCAGGCGTTCGAACTCGGCCTCATCGCCGGCGGCCTTGGCGCTGCCCACCAGCTTGGATGCCTTGTTCTGCTCCGCCTGGGCCGTTTCGGCCGCATGGATGCGGGCGCGACGTGCATCGTCAAGCGCCAGGATATGCGATGACATGGGAGCGGCATTCCGACGGGACAGGGCCGCGTCGAAGGCGGCGGGGTTGTCACGGATGGTGCGGATATCATGCATGTCTTGCACTCCCTCAGATGGATTCGTGACGCGGTTATGCCGGAATTATTTGGAAAGGGTAACCAGCGAGATTTGCACGTTGCAACGAAAGGCCACAGGTCAGGCTCACTCGTCAGGACGCCTGCGCGGGGTCGCAATGCAGGTGCCCGCCTAATTCTCTTCGACCAAGTCGCCGGGTCTGGGCGGCCAATTTCGCTTGGCCCGCCCCGCCACCTCGCGGCGCCCCTGATGTTTCCCTGTTGAAAATATCCTGCGGGGGGTGCGGGGGGCGCAAGGCCCCCCGCCGCTCTGCGGTTGGCTCTGCACATGACCCTGAACGCGCCTTCGGACCTCGATTTCCCCACGGCCCACACGCGATTGTCTCCGACGACAGGGTTACGGGGTTGTGCCTTGCAATCTTGGCCTCTCGCACATAGGTTCCGGCGGAATTCGCACCGGCGTTCGCGCCTGGTGTCGGGCTATCACGCGGGACGTCCCGTCACATCGTAAGCGGGGCCACCCGCGCAGTCAGAAAGATTGTCAGCGGGGCGCCCCGCACAGTCGAAAAGATCGTCAGCGGGGCAACCCGCGTAGTCAAAAGAAGGAATCCCCATGCAAGGGAACGCTATCGCGCAGTTTCTGCCGCTCGTCCTGATCTTCGCGATCATGTATTTTCTGTTGATCCGCCCGCAGCAGAAAAAGCTGAAGGATCACAAGAAGATGGTCGAAGGCGTCCGCCGCGGTGACCAGGTGATCACCCAAGGCGGCATCATCGGCAAGGTGTCGAAAGTGCGCGAAGATGGCGAGATCGAAGTCGAGATTGCCGAAGGCGTGAAAGTGCGCGTTCTGAGGTCGACCCTCGCAAACGTGATTTCCAAGACCGAGCCGGCGGCTGCAGAGAGCAAGTAAGCTCTCGAATCCTCGACATAACCTCGAAAGGGCCGGCACATGCTGCACATCGAGACGTGGAAACGGGTCCTGATCTGGGGGCTTGTTGTCCTCGGGTTGCTGCTGGCCCTTCCGAATGCCTTCTACTCCCGTGTTGAAACCTATAACGATGCCGTCGCGGCGAATGGCGATGATGACACCGGGATTTCCGGCTGGCCGTCGTTCCTGCCGTCCGGGCTGGTCAACCTCGGCCTCGATCTGCGGGGCGGGGCGCATCTGCTGGCAGAGGTCCGCGTCGCGGATGTCTATGAAACGCGGATGCAGGGCCTCTGGCCCGAGATTCGCAACCTGCTGCGCAACGAACGTGACACGGTCGGCACGATCCGCCTGCTGACCACCACGGACGGCACGCTGAAAGTACGCATCGGCAACCCCGACGGCATGAGCGAGGCAATGCGCCTGGTGCGCACCCTGGCGCAGCCGGTCAGCAGCCTGACCGCGGCGGGAACCGACGACATCGTCGTGACCGCGCAGGGGGACACGCTGAGCGTCGCCCTGTCCGAACCCGAACAGCAGGCGATGGATGACCGCACGGTGCGTCAGTCGCTGGAAATCATTCGCCGCCGTATCGACGAGGTCGGCACCCGAGAGCCGACGATTCAGCGCCAGGGCACCGATCGCATCCTGATCGAGGTGCCCGGTGTCGGATCCGCCGAAGAACTCAAGAGCATCATCGGCACCACCGCTCAGCTGACCTTCCAGCCGGTTGTCAGCCGCACCGCAGATGGCAGCACCCCACCGGGGCCAGGCCAGGAAGTGCTGCCCGCCAGTGACGAGGCCGGCATGTTCTACGTGCTGGAAACCGTACCCGTCGTATCGGGGGAACAGCTGACCGATGCGCAGCCGACGTTCGACCAGAACGGACGCCCCGCGGTCAGCTTCCGCTTCAACCCCTCGGGCGCACGCAAGTTCGGCGATTATACCGCGCAGAACATCGGCAACCCCTTCGCCATCGTGCTGGACAACGAGGTCATCTCGGCCCCCGTCATCCAGTCGCATATCGCGGGCGGCTCTGGCATCATCACCGGCAGCTTCAGCGTCGAGGAGAGCACCAACCTGGCGGTCCTGCTGCGTGCAGGGGCGCTGCCGGCGGGTCTCGATTTCCTCGAAGAACGCACCATCGGGCCCGAGCTGGGCGCGGATAGCATCCATGCCGGCCAGATCGCCTGCCTGGTGGCAGGGATCGCGGTGCTGGTCTTCATGTTCGCCAGCTACGGGCTTTTCGGATTCTTCGCCAATATCGCCCTGCTGATCAACGTCGGGCTGATCTTCGGCCTGCTGTCGATGATCGGCGCCACGCTGACCCTGCCGGGGATCGCGGGGATCGTGCTGACCATCGGCATGGCGGTCGACGCGAACGTGCTGGTGTTCGAACGCATCCGCGAGGAACTGAAAAGCGCCAAGGGCCCCGCGCGGGCGATGGAGCTGGGCTATGACCGCGCCCTGTCGGCCATCGTCGATGCCAATATCACGACCTTCATCGTCGCGGTGATCCTGTTCCTGCTCGGCTCCGGCCCGGTCAAGGGGTTTGCCGTCACGCTCGGCATCGGCATCATCACGTCGGTCTTCACGGCCATCTGGATCACGCGGTTGCTGATCGTACTGTGGTTCGAACGGGCGCGGCCCAAAACGATCGAGGTGTAAGATGAAACGTCTGAGACTGGTTCCCGACGAAACCCACATCGACTTTTTCAAGTACCGGGGCCTGACCTTCGGGCTGTCCTGCATCGCCATGGTCGCCTCGGTGATCCTCTGGGCGACGATGGGGCTGAACTTCGGGATCGACTTTCGCGGCGGCACGACCATCCGCACGGAATCCGAAAGCGCGGTTTCCGTGGCCGATTACCGCGCCGCGCTGGACCCGCTCGGCCTGGGCGACGTGGTGATCTCGGAGGTCTTCGACCCGACCTTCGAGGGCACCCGGCACGTGGCCTCGGTGCGCATCCAGAGCCAGGACGAACAGGAGAGCGTGGCCGCCGATACGATCGCAAAGGTCGAAACGGCCTTGAAAACGGTGGACGACAGCGTGCGCTTCACCTCGGTTGAATCGGTCGGCCCGAAGGTTTCGGGCGAGCTGGTCACGACCGCGCTGCTCGCCGTCGGCGCGTCGCTGGCGGCAATCCTGTTCTACATCTGGCTGCGGTTCGAATGGCAATTCTCGCTCGGGGCGGTGTTCGCCCTGTTCCACGACGTGCTGGTGACGATCGGGATTTTCTCGCTGTTGCAGATCCGCTTCGACCTGGCCACCATCGCGGCCCTGCTGACGATCATCGGCTATTCGATCAACGACACGGTGGTGATCTTCGACCGGCTCCGCGAAAACCTGCGCAAGTTCAAGACGATGGCGCTGGTCGACGTGATGAACCTGTCGGTCAACGAAACGCTCAGCCGTACCCTGATGACCTCCGGTACGACACTGATCGCGCTGATCGCATTGCTGGTGCTGGGCGGTGACGTGATCCGCGGATTCGTCTTTGCCATCACCTGGGGCGTCGTGATCGGGACCTACTCCTCGGTCTATGTCGCCAAGAACGTGGTGCTCTGGCTGGGCGTCAAGCGCGACTGGAGCAAACCGGACAAGACCGCCGGCAACCAGTTCGCCAATATCGACGCCTGAGGGGCAGGCCCAATACGGCAGGGGCCGGTGCACATGCGCATCTGCCCCTGCCGTGACAGGCCGCAACACCGCCGGGGGCCGAACGCTCCCGCGGGTTCGACAACAGAAAGGCTGATGTATGCGCCTGAATGAAATCGACTACGGCAATGCCCGCCCGATCGAGGGCTACGGCCCGGGGTTTTTCCGCATCGGCTCAGATGTCCATCACGGAGCAGTCCTGGTGACGGCGGATGCCGCCGAACCCTGGGGCGGCTACGAGGATCTTGAAACGGCGCTGACGCTCTCCGGTCACGTCGATGTCCTGTTCGTGGGAACCGGCCAGACCATGACCGCAATTCCGAAGGCCTTGCGCGACAGGCTCGAGGCTGCGGGAATAGGTGTGGAACCGATGGCGACGGATGCCGCCTGCCGAACCTTCAATGTCCTCCTCTCCGAGGGGCGCCGGGTCGCTGCCGCCTTGCTGCCCGTCTGACTTAACGCCGGCGCGTCCGCCCCCCGGCCACACGGTTTCGCCCGACGCGAAACTCTCGCCGGCAAAGCCCTGGCGCCTCCCGCCTGGCGCGCGCGCTCTCTTCCCCCTGAACCTCTCCCTGTCATCTGGCCGGAAATACCCCCGCCGGAGGCAAACCGGACCTCGGGTCGTCCCACCGCCGGTTTTCGCCGCGAAGCGCGCCACGCAGGCTTTTGCGACGCCCTGCAATACGATAAGCGATCAGCATGGAACTTGTGGTCAGCGAACTTGGCGTGGCACGCGGTGGCGTGCGGGTGCTCGAAGGGCTCTCTTTCTGGCTGTCCGCCGGTCAGGCCCTCATCGTGCGTGGCCCGAATGGGTCCGGCAAGACGACGTTGCTGCGCGTGCTTGCGGGGTTGCAGCCCGCGGTGGCGGGAACGGTGTCGATGGCGCCCGATTGCGTTGCCTACGCAGCACATGCCGATGGGCTGAAGGTGCAGCTGAGTGTCGCCGAGAACCTGATGTTCTGGGCCCGCCTGCACGCCGTGCACGATATCGGACCGGCGCTTGAGGCGTTCGATCTGATCGATCTGCAGGACCGGCGCGCAGGGGCGCTGTCGGCCGGGCAAAAGCGTCGGCTGGGGCTGGCGCGGCTGCTGGTGACGGCTCGCCCGCTCTGGGTGCTGGACGAACCGACGGTTTCGCTCGATTCGCTGGCCGTCGCTCGGTTCGCGGCGGCGGTCGAGGCGCATCTGAGGTCTGGCGGCATGGCGGTGATCGCGACGCATCTCGATCTGGGGCTGTCGGCGGGCCGGGTGCTGGATGTCGCGCAATTCCGCGCCACGCGTCCGGTCGACGGATCGCTGGACGAGGCCTTCCTGTGATTGCCGTGTTGATCCGGGATGTGCAGCTTGCGCTGCGGGCGGGGGGCGGCTTTGGTCTCGGGCTGGCGTTCTTCCTGATCGTCATGGCACTGGTCCCGTTCAGCATCGGCCCGGACAGCGCCCTGCTCAGCCGGATCGCGCCGGGGGTGCTGTGGCTGGGGGCCTTGCTGGCCTGCCTGCTGTCGCTGGACCGGATCCTGGCGCTGGATTGGGAGGACGGATCGCTGGATCTGCTGGCCACCGCGCCGATCCCCCTGGAAGGCCTCGTCAGCGTCAAGGCCCTGGCGCATTGGCTGACGACGGCGCTGCCGCTCGTCCTCGTGACCCCTGTGCTGGGCGTGTTGCTGTCCTTGCCTGCGCAGGGGTATCTCTGGCTGGTGATCTCCCTGCTGGTCGGCACCCCGGCGCTGAGTGTCATCGGCACGTTCGGCGCAGCACTGACCGTCGGGATCAAGCGGGGCGGTCTCTTGCTCAGCCTGCTGGTGTTGCCGCTCTACGTGCCGGTGCTGATCTTCGGAGCAGACGTCGCCCGGCGCGGTGCAGAGGCGCAACCGGTCCAGGTGCCGCTGCTGCTGCTGGGGGCGATCACCTGCGGCACAGTGGCGCTGCTGCCCTTTGCCAGCGCTGCGGTCTTGCGGGTCAACTTGCGATAATGTGAAGTGACGCCGCCGCGGTGTCAGGTAGGGAGGGGGCATGGCCTCGATCTGGGAATATGCGAACCCGAGGAAGTTCCTCGAAACCTCCGACAGGGTCCTGCCGGGGCTGGCGCTGCTGGCCGCGATCTTGCTGGTCGTGGGGCTGGTGTGGGGGTTCTTTTTCACGCCGGACGATTATCGCCAGGGCAGCACGGTCAAGATCATCTACCTGCATGTGCCAAGCGCGCTGATCGCCATCAATGGCTGGCTGATGATGCTGGTCGCCTCGCTGATCTGGCTGATCCGGCGGCACCACGTCAGCGCCCTGGCGGCGCGCGCCGCGGCCCCGGTCGGTGCCACGATGACCGTCATCGCCCTGCTGACCGGCGCGATCTGGGGCCAGCCGATGTGGGGCACCTGGTGGGCGTGGGATCCGCGCCTGACGTCGTTCCTGATCCTGTTCCTGTTCTACCTCGGCTATATCGCCCTTTGGGCCGCGATCGAAGATGACGATACCGCCGCCGATCTGACCTCGATCCTGTGCCTGGTCGGGTCGGTCTTTGCGCTGCTCAGCCGTTATGCCGTGAATTTCTGGAACCAGGGTCTGCACCAGGGGGCGTCGCTGTCGATGGACAAGGCGGACAACGTCGCGAACGTGTTCTACGTGCCCTTGCTGGTCTGCATGGCGGGTTTCGTGATGCTGTTCCTGGCGCTGGTCCTGCTGCGCACCCAAACCGAAATCCGGGCGCGGCGGATGCGGGCCCTGCTGGCGCGCGAACGGATGAGCTGAGGAAAGATGATGCCGGAACTTGGAAAATACGCGGCCGCGGTGCTGACGTCCTACGCTGTTTCGCTGCTGTTGCTGGCGGGACTTGCGGCGTTCAGCCTGTGGCGGGCGCGGCGCGTCCGGGCCGCGCTGCGAAAGGTCGAAGATCGGGCAAGACGTCATGGCTAGGATCCGCCCCCTCATGATCCTGCCGCCGGTGATCTTTGTCGCCTTGGCCGGGATGTTCTATTTCGGGATGCAGCGCGAAGACCCGGATCAATTGCCCAGCACGCTGGCGGGCAAGCAGGCCCCGCCCGTGGCCCTGACCCCGCTGGGCGACCTGCCGGGCTTTGACGATGCCGCGTTGCGCGATGGACAAATCAAGCTGGTCAATTTCTGGGCCAGCTGGTGCGCGCCCTGTCGGGTGGAACACCCCAACCTCACCGCGCTGAGCGAACAGGAAGGCGTGCCGATCTACGGCGTCAACTACAAGGATCAGCCGGAAAATGCGCGCGCCTTCCTGGCGGAGCTTGGCAACCCCTATGTCGCGACAGGCGCCGACAGACAGGGGCGGATGGCGATCAATTGGGGCCTCTACGGTGTGCCCGAAACCTATGTGATCGATGGCGCAGGGCAGGTGCTGTTGCGCTTTGCCGGCCCCCTCACGCAGCGCGTCATCCGGGAGCAGATTGCGCCGGTGATCGACGCGGCCCGGCAGGGCGGCTGAGACCGCCGGGGCCTTCCCGCGCTGTGCAAGGTGCAGCAGGGCCGATGCTAAGCTCGATACGAGTGTCGATGCGGGGGCCGCAGCGCCCCACCGGTCCATCGCCGGCTGCGCCAAGCGATGATGGGTCGTCACGCATGATGGTCCGTCATGCGTGGATCCATCATGCCTTCCTTCACGCCATGGCGGATCAGCAGCAGGTTCACCGGATAGGCCGCCAGCAGGCCGCAGGTCAGCGATATCACCAGCGAAGACCAGAATTTCCAGTCCCCCATGCCCGCATTGCCTGCCAGCAGCAAATCGACGCCAATTGCGACAACCTCCATGACGGCGATTGAGGGGGTTTCGGCCAGCAATGCGTCATGAAAGGCTTGGCGAAAGGCGGTGCCTCCCTGCATTTCCGGGCCGATGGTCAGGGCAAATCCAGCCACGTAGGCCAGAACGAAGGTGATCAGCGCGGTCCAGAGATTGCCGAGGGATAACAGGCCCACGGCAATCAGCACGCCGACGATTTCCCCCATTCCACAGCCGGAATAGCAATGTGCGACAGATCGAAAGGCACGCCGCCAGTCGTTGTCGTCCGAAATCTCCTTTCGCCCGGTCAGCCAGTAGATCAGCAACCCCAGCGGGCCGGAATATGCCACCGTGAAGCCCCAGACAACTTTCATCAACGGCATCAGGTGGGCGTTGTTCACCCGCAGGGCCCGGATCACGATGATCAGGCTGGGGATCATCAGAATGGCCCAGGTGATTATGAAATAGGGGCTGGAAACAATGTCTTGAATGCCTTGCATCGGATACGACTCCAATCGCGCGCTCGAATGACCCTTGAGGTGGGCCAACGGTCGAAACCGCCGCTGAGTTCCCCCGGGCCTCCCTGTCATCTGGCTGGAAATACCCCGGGGGAGCCGGCAGGCGGGGGCAGCGCCCCCCACCTCGTCCCAAACCCGGCGCGGCCCGAAACCCGCCTCGGCGCAAAAGAAAAGGGCCCCCGAAGAGGCCCTTTCCGCATGGTATCAGCAGGCGTCAGCTCTTTGCCAGATCGCGCAGCACATAGTGCAGAACACCGCCGTTTTCGACGTATTCCTTTTCGATCGCGGTATCGATCCGGCATTTCAGCTCGATCTCCTTCACCGTGCCGTCGGAATAGGTGATCGTGCAGGGCACGCTCGACAGCGGCTTCAGATCGCCCTCAAGACCGCTGATCGACACGCTTTCCTCGCCTGTCAGGTTCAGCGACTTGCGGCTGTCGCCATTGGTGAACTCGAACGGGATCACGCCCATGCCGACCAGGTTCGAGCGGTGGATACGCTCGAAGCTCTCGGCGATGACGGCCTTGACGCCCAGCAGGGCCGTGCCCTTGGCCGCCCAGTCGCGCGAGGAGCCAGCACCGTATTGCTCGCCGCCAAAGATCACCAGCGGCGTGCCATTGTCCTGGTAGGCCATCGAGGCGTCGTAGATCGACGTCTGCTTGCCATCCGGGCCGTTGGTATAGCCACCTTCGACGCCGTCCAGCATCTCGTTCTTGATGCGGATGTTGGCGAAGGTGCCGCGCATCATAACTTCGTGGTTGCCGCGACGCGACCCATAGGAGTTGAACTCGCGCACGGGCACCTGACGTTCGACCAGATACTGGCCGGCGGGGGTGGTTTCCTTGAACGACCCTGCAGGCGAGATGTGGTCGGTGGTGATCATGTCACCGAGCAGCGCCAGAACGCGGGCGTCCTTGATGTCGGAGATCGTGCCGGCCTCTTGCGCCATGCCTTGGAAGTAGGGCGGGTTCTGGATGTAGGTCGAGGTCGGCGGCCAGTCGTATGTGGCACCGCCCGACACTTCGACCGCCTGCCACTTTTCGTCGCCCTTGAAGACATCGGCGTATTTCGACAGGAACGCTTCGCGGGTCACGACCTTTTCGACCAGCTCGGCAATCTCTGCATCCGTGGGCCAGATGTCCTTCAGGTAGACATCCTTGCCGTCGGGCGTCTGCGCGATCGGATCGTTGGCGATGTCGATGTTCATGTCACCGGCCAGCGCATAGGCCACGACCAGCGGCGGAGAGGCCAGGTAGTTGGCGCGCACGTCGGGGCTGATACGGCCCTCGAAGTTGCGGTTGCCCGACAGGACCGAGGTCGCGATCAGGTCGTTCTCGTTGATCGCCTTGGAAATCTCGGGCTGCAACGGGCCCGAGTTGCCGATGCAGGTCGTGCAGCCGTAGCCGACCAGGTTGAAACCGACGGCATCCAGATCTTCGGACAGGCCCGCGGCATCGAGGTACTGCGTGACAACCTGCGAACCGGGCGCCAGCGAGGTCTTGACCCAGGGCTTGCGATCCAGGCCGAGGGCGCGCGCCTTGCGCGCGACCAGACCCGCACCGATCAGCACATAGGGGTTCGACGTGTTGGTGCAGGAAGTGATCGAGGCGATCACGACCGAACCGTCGCGCAGCGTGTAGTCTTCGCCATCGACCGACGCAGACTTGCGCGGGTCCGCGATCACGTCGGGGGCAGGGGCTTCGTCCAGCATCCGCTCGGATTCGGCGCTTTCGTCCTGGCCGCGGAATTCCATCACGACCTTTTCAAAGGCGGCGGCGGCAGAGGTCAGGGCCACGTAGTCCTGCGGGCGTTTCGGGCCGGAGATGGCAGGAACGATGCTGTTCATGTCCAGTTCCAGCGTCGAGGTGTAGACCGGGTCGTAATCCGTGCCACGCCAGAAGCCGTTTTCCTTGGCGTAGGCTTCGACCAGCGCGATGCGATCCTTGTCGCGGCCGGTCTGCTCCAGGTAACGCAGGGTTTCCGCGTCGATCGGGAAAAAGCCGCAGGTGGCGCCGTATTCGGGGGCCATGTTGGCGATCGTGGCGCGCTGTGCCAGCGGCAGGTTGTCCAGGCCTTCACCGTAGAATTCGACGAACTTGCCGACGACGCCGTGCTTGCGCAGCATTTCGACGACCTTCAGCACCAGGTCGGTGCCGGTGGTGCCTTCGACCATCGCGCCGGTCAGCTTGAAACCGACGACTTCGGGGATCAGCATCGAGATCGGCTGACCCAGCATCGCGGCCTCGGCCTCGATCCCGCCCACGCCCCAGCCCAGAACAGCGGCGCCGTTGACCATGGTGGTGTGGCTGTCGGTGCCGACCAGGGTGTCGGGATAGGCGACTTCCTCGCCGTTCTGGTCCTTGTCGGTCCAGACGGTCTGGGCCAGGTATTCCAGGTTGACCTGGTGGCAGATCCCGGTCCCCGGCGGCACGACGCGGAAGTTTTCAAACGCGGTCTGGCCCCATTTCAGGAACTGGTAGCGCTCCATGTTGCGCTCGTATTCGCGGTCGACGTTCTGTTTGAACGCGCGCGGGTTGCCGAATTCGTCGATCATCACCGAGTGGTCGATCACGAGGTCGACAGGCACCAGCGGGTTGATCTTTTTCGCGTCGCCACCCAAGGCGACAATGCCGTCACGCATTGCGGCCAGGTCGACCACGGCAGGAACGCCGGTGAAATCCTGCATCAGCACGCGGGCCGGGCGATAGGCGATTTCGCGGGGGTTCTGGCCACCCTTGGCACCCCATTCGGAGAATGCCTTGATATCGTCGACGGTGACGGTCTTGCCGTCCTCGAAGCGCAGCATGTTCTCCAGAACCACCTTGAGCGCGGCGGGCAGTTTGGAGAATTCACCGAGCCCTGCGGCTTCGGCCTCGGGGATCGAATAATAGGCAATGCTCTGGTCACCAACCGTCAGCGTCTTGCGCGTCTTGCTGGTATCCTGTCCGACTACGATGGTCATGGAGATGGCTCCCTTCCGGTATGTATGAGGGGTTCGTGCTGCTTTTGCTTCTGCCCCATCGGACATTGGCAATCAAGAGCCTGTGCGAGATTTTAGTATACATTTGTGCACAACGGCGGGATTTCCCCGTTTTTCCATGGATCGCGTCAGGGGATGCGGCGATGTGGCAGGGGAGTGCCTTGCATCTAGGCGTTGGCGACAAGACACAGTCGTGCTCCGTGCACGGGTCTCTCGCAAAACCTTGATTGGCTATTTCACGACGCCTTGGGTAGCTAGGTCGGTGACATGCAACCACCGGAGACATTGGGTATGATCGGACGGCGCGCGGCGATACTGATGGCGGGACTGTTGGCGACGGCGGGCCTGTGGTCCGGTGGTTCCGCCGCGTTCGCTCAGGATGCGGTGGCCGATGATGCCGCGACGCGCCGTGCCGCCGATGCCGTATCGCCGGTGGTGGTCGAACTGTTCACGTCGCAGGGCTGTTCGTCCTGCCCCCCCGCCGATCGCCTGATGGCCCAGTTGGCGCGACGCGCGGATGTGCTGCCCTTGGCGCTGCATGTCGACTACTGGGATTATCTGGGCTGGAAGGACGTTCTGGCAGATCCGCAGTACACCCACCGCCAGAAATCCTATGCCCGCGCCCACGGCAAGCGCATGATCTATACCCCGCAGATGATCGTGGCGGGGACGGGGTTCATCAAGGGTTCGCACCCCATGCAGCTGGCCGAATACATCGAGATCATGCAAAAGCGCGCGCCCGAGTACCAGATCCGCGTCACCGCCGAGGCGGGGGGGCGCTATCGTGTTCTGGCACATGCCCTGCGCGGGGCTGAACTGGGGCCGATGGTCGTGCAGCTGGTGCATTATCTGCCCAACAAGCCGATTCAGATCCTGCGCGGCGAAAATGCGGGCGTGCAGATGAATTATGTCAATGTCGTCACCCACTGGGCGCCGGTGGCCGAATGGGATGGCCGGTCGGACCTGAACATCGAGATAGATGCGGGCCGGGACGAGCCGGGTGCCGTCCTGCTGCAACGCCAGGGCTTTGGGGCGATCGAGGCCGCGGCACGGTTGCCGCAATAGACCGGTCCCACCAGGATTTTCGTTTAAGATGAGTTGATTGGCCGGAACTCTTCAGGTCGATTTATCGTCGCTGCCGGGTTTCCAGCGGCGGTGAATCCAGAACCATTGATCCGGATATTTTCGGGTCATCGCCTCAAGTGAATCGTTCAGGGCCTGTGACATCTCGGGCGGTGTGCTGGGGGCCAGCGGCTCCTCCACCACGACGCGAAAGCTGAGGCCGTCCGGCTGGCGAATCCCGTAGATCGGGATCATCAGCGCATCGTATTTCAGGGCCATTTCTGCCGCCGAGGTGGCGGTAAAGGCCGGCTGTCCGAAAAAGCTCAGCGCGGCCCCCTGGCCGAAATGCTGGTCGCTGAGCATGGCGATGATGTTGCCCTGCCGCAGATAGCGCACCATTTCCGCCAGGCCACGACGGCCGCGCGCAAACATCGGTGTCGCTATGCTTTCCATTGCGCGCACGTAATGGCGATTGAAATACAGGTTGTTCAAAGGCCGGTAGAGCGCGCCGACATTGCCATAGCGCATGGCCACGGCCGCGCGAAAGGCGTCGTAATTGCCGAAATGACCCGAGACCAGCACGACGGGGCGCCCGACGGCATGGGCGGCGTCCAGCGCGGCAAGGCCCGGCCCCTCCAGCGTGCCCTCCCCGAGATGCGCCTTGAACTCAGCACCCGAGTAGATCTCGATGAGGGTGCGCCCGGCATTGTCGGGCACCGCACGCTCCATCTCGCGGATCTGCGCGCGCGGGATTTCCGGCCAGATATGGGTGAGGTTGTCGCGCACCCGCCCGCGATAGGCGACAGGGGCCACCATGCGGCTGACGACCCAGCCCATCAGGCGGACCCGCGTGGCATAGGGCAGGGCCAGCGCCAGACCGACCAGCCCACCGAGAACGAGATTGACGATATATTGTGTCACGCGCTGGCGCAGCGGCAGGTCGCTGGGTGTCATCGTTTCTCAGAGCCCCTCGGGCGGTGTCTTTGCTTTGGCGGGCAGCGAAGCGGTCCCGCCGCGCGTTTCGCGGTGCCACACATAGACACCCGCCCCCACGATCACAAGCGCCCCGCAGATCGTCCACGTGTCGGGGAATTCGCCGTAGGCAACGATACCCCAGAAGGTCGCGTTGATCAGCCCGACATAGGCAAAGGGGGCCAGCATCGCGGCCTCGCCGATCGAGAGCGAGCGGATCATCATCAACTGTGCCACCGTCCCGAGGCCGGCAATCAGCAGCATCTTCAGCAACACGCCTGTCGACGGTGTCTGCCAATGGCCGGGCAGCAGGGTGGTGATGACCAGCGCCCCCAGCAAAGCGGCATAGAAAAGCGAGGTCCAGGGGTCTTCGCGGGCGCCGACATAGCGCGTGGTCAGCGAATACCCGGCATAGGCAAATGCGGCGATCAGCGGAAAGATCGCGTCGGGCGAAAACACCGCCGTTCCGGGGCGGATGATGATCATCGCCCCGACCATGGCGGCAAGGATGCCGGCAATGCGCCGCGGCCCCAGCTTCTCGCCCAGGAATATCGCGGCGCCGAGCGTGACCAGCACCGGGTTCACGTCCATGATGGCCGTATTCTCGGCCAGCCCGTTGCGCGTCAGCCCGTAAAAGAAGCTCGCCGTGGCTGTCAGCAGGAACGCAGAGCGCAGGAATTGCAGGACGGGATACTGCGTGCGCGCGACGCTTCGGATGCGCGGCAGGACAAGGACGATCACCAGCAGGGCCTGACCTGCGTAACGTGCCCACAGCGCCATGACGGTATTGGTTTCAAGGGCCACGGATTTCGCCGTGGCATCCATCGAGCTGAAGCAGAAGACAGCCAGAATCATCATCAGGATCGCGCGGGCATTGTTCGACATCTGACGATCCTTGGCGGCGCCGCTGGCAGGGTCGAGAGCAGGCGCAGGTGCGGGCAGGGGCAGCCGCACGTTGCGGATCAACCGGTTCGCGCGGACCCTATGTGCGACACCGCAGCGTGTCCAGTGGCCGCAGCGGCGTGCCTATGCCCCCGCCGGACCTGCGATTGGCACGGCGGCGTAGCGGGGCCGCGTCTGTCGACGCCGGTTCGGCCGCAGCGCAGAACGCCCCGCCCGGTCTGCCCCGCCCGGTCTGCTCAGCCAAGTCAGGCGTCTTCCTCCTCGTCACCGCTGAGCAGCAAAAGTTCGCCCGCCGTTTCAAGCGCGCGGACTTCGCTGACGACATCGCTCATGGCCTCTTCGCCGTCCTTGGCCTTGACCTTGCCGCGGTCCTTGACCTCTTCGCGGATGGAGTCGGCAAGGCGCGCAGACATGTTGCTGAGGATGTATTCTGCGGTCTTGGCGGCCTCCGGATCGGTGGACGCGGCGAGGGCGGTCACCAGAACGGCAGGATCGAGACCGCGCACGATCTTGGGGATATCGCGCGGGGCAATGCGTTGCGGAATGTTGGTATAGGTGAAGATGGCCTTGCGGACCCGTTCGGCAAAATCCGAGTCGGTTTCATCAAGGCCGGTCAGAACATCGTCCCGTGTCGCCGCCGTCGAAAAGTTGAGGATGGCCCCCACGCGTTCCACCGGATCCTTGTCAAAGACGCTGTCGGCCACGGCATCCAGCTGCGCCGCAAGGGAAATACCGATCCGGTCCAGCGATTCGGCGGTGATGCTGCTGGTCAGCGACACGGCATAGGTGATGCGCCGGGCCTTCGGGCCGGGCAGCATCGACAACAGTTTCGCCGCCTTGCCGGTGTCCAGCTTTGACAGCATGACCGCCGCGATTTCGGTGCTTTCGGATTCGAACACAGGCAGCAGTTTCTTGATGTCGAGCGCGCGCACGCGTTCCCATGGATCGCCTGACTGACGCACACCTGCCTCCTTGCGCAGGCGGGCGGCGGTGTGCGGGCTGATCTTGCCATCCAGCTGTGCCAGCGCCCCCGCCAGCCCCTTGGGAAAGGTCAGGCCCAGTTCTTCAAGCTCGACGATGAATTCGTCGATGACGTTGCCCAGCGTATCGCGGTCGATATGGCGCATGGACCCGATCATCATCGTCAGGTCGACCTGCATGTCGTCCGGCAGTTCCTTCAGCGGCAGGTCCGTCCCGTGTTGCAGCAGCAGCCGGACGATGATTGCGGCCTTTTGCTTGCGGGTCAGCAGACCCGGTGCCGCCTGGGGCGTCGGCGAGAATTGTGCCAGCGGCGTCAGATTGCCCATGATCCCCTCGTGTCTGGTTTCGGGCAGATAAACAGGGAAGGGTGAACAAAGGCTGAAAGGCGGCAGCACGACCGCGCGCGTTCGTCGCCTGACCGCTGCCCGGCGCGATGGTTGCAGGGGGGTAAACAATGCTCACGCCCGGCCGAACGCGCGCAAAGGCCGCCCGGTCGCCGCGCGTCAGCCTGATGCGCGCGTCAGCTTGACACGATGACGTCGCAGGTGCTGGTCTGGCTGTTCCATTGGGTTCCGCTGGCGCAGCTTTGTGCCTGGTGTTTTTCTGCGCAGGTCTGTTGGGCATGGCCCGCGACGGGCAGCAGGAACAGCGCGGAAATCACGATGCTTCGGATCATGGCAATTCTCCCTGTGTTTCAGGCAGAATACCATGTTTTTGCACCATCACCTACGCTGTTTCATGCGCGGCAAAGCCGCGCCGCAGGCCTCGATTCCGGCCTGCGGGCGGCGGCGATCAGGCCTCGCCGAAGACGCGTTTGAAAATCGTGTCGACGTGCTTGGTGTGATACCCGAGGTCGAATTTCTCTTCGATCTGGGCAGGGGTCAGGACCGCCGTGACCTCGGCGTCGCCCAGCAGCTCGGTCTTGAAATCCTTGCCCTGTTCCCAGACCTTCATCGCGTTGCGCTGGACCAGGCGATAGCTGTCCTCGCGGCTGACGCCCGCCTGTGTCAGGGCCAGCAGAACGCGCTGGCTCATCACCAGTCCGCGGAACTTGTTCATGTTGGCCAGCATGTTCTCGGGGTAGATCACCAGTTTCTCGATCATGCCCGCAAGGCGGTTCAGCGCGAAATCCAGCGTCACGGTGGTGTCGGGGCCGATCGCACGTTCGACCGAGGAATGCGAGATGTCACGCTCATGCCAGAGGGTGACGTTCTCCAGCGCCGGGGTGACCGACATGCGCACCAGGCGGGCCAGGCCAGTCAGGTTTTCCGTCAGCACCGGGTTGCGCTTGTGCGGCATCGCGGAGGAGCCTTTCTGACCAGCCGAAAAGAACTCCTCGGCTTCCAGGACCTCGGTGCGCTGCATGTGGCGGACCTCGGTGGCGATGTTTTCCATCGACGACGCGATGACGCCCAGCGTGGCAAAGAACATCGCGTGACGGTCGCGCGGGATCACCTGCGTCGAAATGGTTTCCGGGTTCAGGCCAAGCTGGGCGCAGACGTGTTCTTCGACGCGCGGGTCGATGTTTGCGAACGTGCCGACGGCACCGGAAATCGCGCCGGTGGCGATCTCTTCACGGGCGTTGACCAGGCGTTTGCGGCCCCGTTCCATCTCGGCATAGAAACGCGCAAAGGTCAGGCCCATGGTCGTCGGCTCGGCGTGGATGCCGTGGCTGCGCCCGATGCGCACGGTGTCCTTGTGTTCAAACGCGCGGGTTTTCAGCGCGGCCAGCACGCGGTCCATGTCGGCCAGCAGGATGTCGGCGGCGCGCGTCAGCTGGACGTTGAAACAGGTGTCCAGCACATCCGACGAGGTCATGCCTTGGTGTACGAAACGCGCCTGATCCGCCCCGACATGTTCGGCCAGGTGCGTCAGGAAGGCGATGACATCATGCTTGGTGACCGCCTCGATCTCGTCGATGCGGGCGACGTTGAACTCGACGTCCTTTGCCTTCCAGACCGCATCGGCGTTTTCGCGCGGGATCACGCCCAGGTCGGCCATCGCGTCGCACGCGTGGGCCTCGATCTCGTACCAGATGCGGAACTTGGTCGCGGGCTCCCAGATCGCGGTCATTTCGGGGCGGGAATAGCGAGGGATCATCGGAGGCTCCTGGTGGTTTGGGCGCGCACGGGGCGTTTCGGACCGGATCGAGGGCTGTCCCCGCGGACCGGAGGCTTTACGTCAACTTGCGCGGTCTTTACTGCCTTGACGCAAGGGCGGCAAGACCGCCGGACAAGGGATGCGACTGCGCAGGTTGATCGGGGAGGGGGCGTTGTGCCGGAACTGGCGGATTTCGAGGGCGATTGGCGGATCGAGCGCAGTGTGCGCAATGCCATGGGAGAGGATGCGCATTTTGCCGGGGTCGCCGCGTTCACGCCCGCACCCGGGGGCCTGCGCCTGACCGAAGCGGGAGAGATGCGGATCGGCACGCAGGGGTTTCATGCCGAACGCCGCTACCTGTGGCAACAGGTCGACAACCTCATCCATGTGCGCTTTGACGATGGCCGGTTCTTTCACGCCTTTGACGCGCGCACTGTCACCCCCGCCGCGCACCACGATTGCGCCCCTGACGTCTATCGCGTGCACTATGATTTTTCCGCCTGGCCCACCTGGCGGGCAGAGTGGCACGTGCGCGGCCCGCGCAAGGATTATCGCATGTGTTCACGCTATTTCCGCGATGCGGCATGAGGCTTGATTGGCATCGCGGCGTCAGGCATTAAGGACGAAATGAGGGATCCAAGGAGGAACAACCATGTCCCAAGCCTCAGTTCGAGCATCCGACAAGGTGCTGAGCGAAGTTTTCGGCCCCCAGGAAGGCACCGCGCTGCGTCTCAAGCAGGTTGCGATGGTCTTTGTGGGCATTGCGGTTCTGGCGCTTGCCGCCAAGGTCCAGGTGCCGGTGCCAGGCTCGCCCGTTGCCATCAGCATGGGCACATTTGCCGTGCTGAGCATTGGCGCGGCTTACGGCCCGCGTCTGGGTCTGACCACGATCATGGGCTGGATGCTGGTCGGGATGCTGGGCTTTGACGTGTTCCAAAGCTCCTCTGCCGATCTGAACGGCATCAGCTACATGATGGGCTCGACCGGTGGCTACCTTGTTGGGTACGTGCTGGCGACGGTTCTGCTGGGCGTGCTGGCGCGTCGTGGCTGGGACAGGACGGTTCCGGGCATGGCGGCGGCGATGCTGCTGGGCAACGTGCTGATGTATGTGCCGGGCCTGTTGTGGCTGGGCACGCTCTATGGCTGGGACAAACCGATTCTGGCCTGGGGTCTGACCCCCTTCATCCTGGGTGATGTGCTCAAGCTGGCGCTGGCCGCGCTGGTGCTGCCGCTGGCATGGAAGGCGATCGGTCGCGCCCGCGGCTGATGCCGCATCTCCGCAGGCCAGACAGTATTGTGGAAAGGGCGTCCTTCGGGGCGCCCTTTTTCATGGGCGGCTCTTTTCCTGTCCGGTGGCGCGGTCTAGCCTGCGCCCATGACAGAGATCCTGCAATCCCGCCTGCCGTATGACATTGCGAACCGCCTGCCGGGGACCGCGCCGATGGATCCTGCCGACTGGATCATGGTCGACGATGCCTTTGCCGGCCAGATGGCGCTGCGCGACACGCTGATCGCCACGCGGCCGGCCGAGGTGCTGGCGCTTGACGATGGCGCCCGCCCGGCCGCGCAGGAACTGCTGGACACGGTGCTGGGCATCCTGGCGCAGCGTGCCGATCATGTCGTGCGCGACGATGGTGTCACGCGCCCTGACGGGGTGACGGTCCCGCTGGATCACGCCAGGCCGATGGCGACACTGGGGCGTCTGTTGCAGCAGGATCTGTGCCTGATGGAAAAGCGCGGCGGGGCCGAGCATCTGTTGACCGGGGCGGTCCTGTGCTTTCCGGCCTATTGGCGGCTGGCGGAAAAGTTCATGCGCCCGATGACTGCCATCCACATCCCCGTACCCGAATATGACGAGGCCCTTGCGCGGCGGGTGCAGCGGCTGTTCGATGGCATCCAGGTGGGCCGCCCCATGTGGCGCGCGAACGAATTGCGCCGCGATGACCCCGGCCTGTTTCAGCCCCGTGGCGAAGAGGAAAAGCGCGCGCACCGCATTGCCCCCGCGGGCCGGTATCTGCGCAGCGAACGCCAGAGCCTGTGGCGCCTGCCGCAATCGCGGGCGGTGGTCTTTGGCATCCACACACACATGGTGCGGATGCCCCACGACGATACTGGCGCGCCTAGTTCTGCCGTCTGAGGGCCAGCCATAGCTGCCAGCTTCGGATATCCCCGGCGAAGACGTTCAGATCGACAATGCCGTTGACCCCGGACGCCACGCCGGTGCCCGTGTATTGCCAAAATGTCCACCGTTCGCCCGGATAGCGTTCCGAGGGGTGGCCAGCGACCGACCGCAGCCAGAAATCGTAGCCGACCAGCGCACCCAGGTCGTTTTCGGCATAGAAATCGGGCGTGGTATAGATGACGGGCGCCGTACCGTAATGGCGTTCGATCACGTTGGTGAATTGCCGGATGTCGGCCCGCACCGTTGCGGCGTCGGGCCGGCGCGGACAGGTCTTGGACTGGTGGTTCCATTCCATGTCCAGCAAGGGCGGCAGGTCGCCGGAAACGGCGGGAACGTTCTTGATGAACCACTCGGCCTGCTCGACCGGGGTGCGGCAGAAATAATAGAAGTGATAGCCACCGACCGGCACCCCGGCGGCGCGGGCGCGCGGCGCGTTCACGGCAAAGCCGCTGTCGATGTGGTCGCCGCCTTCGGTTGCCTTGAGCCAGGCAAAATTCACACCCGACCGGCGCGCGGTGAACCAGTCGATCTCGCCCTGATAGCGCGAGGCATCGATGCCGTGCACGGGATAGCGATCAGGCGTTATGCCTTCCCATTCGATGGGTTTGGTGTCTCCGAAATTGGCCGGAATGCCCGGTGTGCGGTGGTCTGCGGCATTCAGGGGGCGCGGGTCCGCAAGGCGCCCGCGCGAGGGTTCGTCGCGCGAACACCCCAGCAGAACTGATGCCGCAAGTAACAGGGCGGCTCCGGCGTTTAGCCGACACATAAAAACCCGCATTCAGAAATCCTTTGCCTCCGATGTATCTTTCGCTCGACCTAGCGCGGAGTTCTGATCTGTGTACCGTTGCGGTGCAATGACTTGCGCGATTTCCCGGAAACTTTGGACCGGGCGGCGGACTGCCCTACACGCGCCGCGCTCCACTGCGTGCCGACCGGGGTATGGCAAACGAAAAGGGGCGCCCCTAAGGGCGCCCCGACATCTGCATGATCGGTTCGGATCAGCAGCTGTAGTACAGTTTGAATTCGATGGGGTGCGGCATCGTTTCGTAGGCCAGCATCTCTTCGGTCTTCAGGTCGATATAGCCCTGGATCTGATCCTTGGTGAACACGTCACCGGCCAGCAGGAAGTCCATGTCCTTCTCCAGCTCGTCCAGCGCTTCGCGCAGCGAACCGCAGACGGTCGGGATGTCGGCCAGCTCTTCGGGGGGCAGGTCGTACAGGTTCTTGTCCATGGCGTCGCCGGGGTGGATCTTGTTCTTGATCCCGTCCAGGCCGGCCATCAACAGCGCCGCGAAGCACAGGTAGGGGTTCGCCGACGGATCGGGGAAGCGCGCTTCGACACGTTTTGCCTTGGGCGATTCCGACCACGGAATACGAACGCAGCCCGAACGGTTGCGGGCCGAATAGGCGCGCAGCACGGGGGCCTCGAAACCGGGGACCAGACGCTTGTAGGAGTTGGTGCCGGGGTTGGTGAAGGCGTTCAGGGCCTTGGCGTGCTTGAGGATACCACCGATGTAGTACAGCGCCTCGTCCGACAGATCGGCATACTTGTCGCCAGCAAACAGCGGCTTGCCGTCTTTCCAGATCGACATGTTCACGTGCATGCCCGACCCGTTGTCGCCGTAGATCGGCTTCGGCATGAAGGTTGCCGACTTGCCATAGGCCTGTGCCACGTTGTGGATCACGTACTTGTACTTCTGGATCTCGTCGGCCTGCTTGGTCAGCGTGCCGAAGATCAGGCCCAGTTCGTGCTGCGAGGAGGCAACCTCGTGGTGGTGCTTGTCAACCTTCATGCCCATGCGCTTCATGGTCGAGAGCATTTCGGCACGGATGTCCTGCGCGTCATCGATCGGGTTGACCGGGAAATAGCCGCCCTTCACGCCGGGACGGTGGCCGGTGTTGCCCATCTCGTAATCCGTGTCGGTGTTCCATGCGGCGTCGATCGCGTCGACTTCAAAGGACACCTTGTTCATTTCAACGGAGTATTTCACGTTGTCGAACAGGAAGAATTCCGCTTCGGGGCCCATGTAGGCCGCGTCACCGATGCCCGAGGATACAAGGTATGCTTCGGCTTTCTCGGCGGTGCCGCGCGGGTCGCGGTCGTAGGCTTCACCGGTGTCGGGTTCGACGACCGAGCAATGGATGCAGACGGTTTTCTCCGCGTAGAACGGATCCAGATAGGCCGACTCGGTGTCGGGCATCAGTTTCATGTCGGAAGCTTCGATCGACTTCCAGCCCGCGATCGACGAGCCGTCGAACATGAAGCCTTCTTCGAGGAAATCTTCGTCCACCAGATCGGCAACAACCGTGACGTGTTGCAGTTTGCCGCGCGGATCGGTGAAGCGGATGTCGACGTAGGCGACGTCCTCATCCTTGATCAGTTTGAGAACCTTGTCCTTGCTCATTCCCTTTTCCCTTCGGTTTTGAGTCTCTTAGAATGCGCTGCTTTACAGAGCGTCGGTGCCGGTTTCCCCGGTCCGGATGCGGATCGCCGTTTCGATCGGCGACACAAAGATCTTGCCGTCACCGATTTTCTCGGTCTTGGCAGCATCGATGATCGCCTGGATCGCGCCATCCACCTGGTCGTCATCCAATACCGCCTCGATTTTCACCTTCGGCAGAAAGTCGACAACATATTCGGCGCCACGATAGAGCTCGGTATGGCCTTTCTGACGGCCAAAGCCTTTGACTTCGATGACCGAAAGGCCCTGAACGCCCACGTCCTGAAGCGCCTCCTTCACTTCATCAAGCTTGAACGGCTTGATGATCGCTTCGATTTTCTTCATCGGAAACTCCTCGCAGTAACGTCGGATCGGTCAGAACACTTTCACGGCGCCCTAACAATTGAGTAATGTGAAACCGGGGGAAGAGGCCAGAGGCCACGGGAAAAAGCCGCAAGAATACTGTGCATGTCGATTAAATTATGGGCAATATGAAAAACGCATGTCGAAACTGATGACGGGCGGCCAGATGCGGGACGCCGAAAAGGCCGCAATACGTACTGGCAAGGTCACCGGAGCCACCCTGATGCAGCGTGCCGGGCAGGGGGTCTTCGACGCAATTTCAAAGCGTTGGCCGGATCTCGCGATGCGCCGTGGTACACGGGCGCTGATTCTGTGCGGACCGGGCAACAATGGCGGCGACGGCTTTGTCGTGGCGTGTCTTCTGGCCTCCGCGGGCTGGTCCGTCGACGTTGCGCTGCTGGGCGATCCGGCACGCCTGCCCCCGGATGCGGCGGCAAATCATGCGAAATGGGTCGATGGCGGACGCCACCCGGTGTGGCCGCTGGCCGACGTGGCGGGGCTGATCGGACGTGACGGCGGGCATGACCTGATGGTCGACGCCCTGTTCGGAACCGGCCTCAGCCGCGCCGTGGCAGAGGATGTCATGCAGGTCTTGCGCCTGGCGATCGGGCGGGCAGGTCACTCGGTCGCCATTGATATCCTGTCGGGTCTTTGCGCCGACAGCGGCAGATGGCTGGGCGCCGACGCAGGCCTGTCGGTCGACCTGACGGTGACGTTTCACATCGCGCGGCCGGGTCATGTGCTGTCTGCCGGGGCCACGGCCACCCGGGCGTTGCGGATCGTCGACATCGGCTTACCCGCGCCCTCTGCCTCTCAGAATGATACGCTGGCGCAGCTGATTGACTCCTCCGGTGACGTCGCCAGTGTCGCGCACAAGGATCCCGCCGCGCACAAGTTCGGGTCGGGTCACGCGCTGGTGCTTTCGGGCGGGGCCGGGCGCACCGGCGCGGCCCGGCTGGCCGCCCGTGCCGCGCTGCGGATCGGGGCAGGGCTGGTGACGCTCGGCGTGCCCCCCGCCGCCCAGCAGGAGGTGGCCTGCCAGATCACCGCACTGATGCTGGCCCGCGTGCCCGATGCCCCGGCGCTTGTCGCATTGCTGCACGACCACCGCCTTTCGGCCCTCTGCCTCGGGCCGGGGTTGGGTATCGGGGCGCGCACCCGTGCCCTTGTTGTCGCGGCCTTGCAGGCCGACCGCGCAGTGGTGCTGGATGCCGACGCGCTGACCTCGTTTTCTGATGACCCCGAAGCCCTCTTCGATCTGTCGCGCGGCACGCGAACCGTTCTGACCCCCCACGGAGGAGAGTTCGCGCGCCTTTTCCCCGACCTGGCCGAGCGTCTGGCGGCCACGCCAGCGACCGGCCCGGCCTGGTCCCGGCTGGACGCGGTGCAGGCCGCGTCGGCGCGGGCAGGGTGCACGGTCCTGCTCAAGGGCGCCGATACCGTGATCGCCGCGCCTGACGCCCCGGTGCATGTGCACGCCGCCTGTCGCGGTCGCGCGGCGCCATGGCTGGCGACGGCCGGGGCGGGGGATGTTCTGGCGGGGCTGATCACCGGCCTTCTGGCGCGCGGGCAGGCGCCACTCGATGCGGCGGCCCGGGCGGCCTGGTTACATGTCGAATGCGCCCGCCACGTCGGGCCGGGTTTGATCGCCGAAGATCTGCCCGAGGCCCTGCCGGGGGTTCTGCGCGCCCTGATCTGATCACCGTACCGATCTGAGTGTACCGATCTGAGCGTACCGATCTCGCCGTGACCACATTGTTGTGCCGATCTCAGCGTTCCGACTTGACCGCGCCGATCTCGCCGGTCTGTGCGCCGTCCAGATACCGCCCAGATACCGCCCAGATACCGACCAGATACCGACGTGCGGCGGTGCGCTGTTTCACGGCCATGCGCAGCCCCCCACGGCCACGCACAGGCAACGGCACGCCGCTGCATTTTTGCGCTTCTCTCCGATGCGCGGCTTTGCTAGACAGCGCCTCATCGACACGGAGATGCGGTGGCATTTCATCGTCGACGGTTGCGGGTGTGGCGGAATTGGTAGACGCACCAGATTTAGGTTCTGGCGCCTAGGCGTGGGGGTTCGAGTCCCTTCACCCGCACCACATATTGTTTTGGTTGCAAGGCAATACTAGACTTTTGCGGAAGAATATGAACTTTTGGCGCCCAGTGTCGCTCGCCCTGTCCGGCAGATTTCGTAGTTTTGGACAGCCGTTTACGAGCGAAATACGAAGCGCGTGGGGATTCGTAATTTGTCGAGTATTCGGAAGCAAAAAACAGGCCGTTAGCAGGCGCAGATTGCTCGCCGTGGTGTCCGTAAGTCCAAGCTATTCGATACGAAGCAGCAGGCCAAGGATTGGGCCGCGCGCGAAGAGTATCTGATACTTAACGCCGCCCCCACTGGCGAGACCATGCTTCTGGCCGATGTTTTCAATCGCTATGCCAATGAAGTTAGCCCGACACGACGTGGCGAGAGGTGGGAAGTGATCCGGCTCAAGAAGTTGGCGCGGGATGATCTGGCGAAACTTGTCATCGCCTCTATCACGGCCCGCGACATTGCCGAGTGGCGGGATCGCCGCCTGCAGCCGGAGCGGCTGAGCTGGTCGGAGGGGCGGATGGGCCGCGCGAGCGACGCGGTGACGCGGGCCCGGGCGCGCGGGCGGACCCGGGCGCGCAGCCGCAAGCGGGATCCGGGCTGGCAGGATCCGACGCTGGCAGAGAACACCATCGACACGACGGACAGCAGCAACACGACAAGCAGCCGCAAAGGGGGCAGGGCATGAGCGCACGGATCTCGACACGGCAACGGGCAGAGCACCGCGACGCAGAGGCGGCGCGGATCGACCGGGTGCGGGCGCGCGGCCATGTGCCCGAGGCCTGCGGCAGCGAGATCCCGCAGGCCCCGGCACGCGGCGCCTTCCGGGTGGTTGAGCCCGTCCAGCACGCACCGGATGGCACGTCGCGCCCCTCCGGCTATCGCGGGCGCAAGGCGATCCGCGAGATCGATGCCTTCGACCGCATGGCGCTGCAGGCGCTGCGGGCGGGCAAGCCGCATCCGCTGACCTCGAGCCAGATCGCCATGGGGCGCTACTACCGCGACCTGACGGAGCGGCACGCGGCCTCGGGTATGCGCGGCGCACGCTATGACGGGCTGGTCGGCGGCTCGGGCAGCGGCGGCGCGGGCGGCGGCTACATGGACGCGGTGATCCGCGACGGCCGCCGCCTGGCGCTGCTGCACGCGCGCATCGGCAGCGGCGTCAGCCTGAAGGTGCGCCGGATGCGCCCCTCGGTGCGCGGCACCCGGGTCAACATCCCGGACCGTCAGCTGGTCGATCAGATCTGCCTGAGCGAGCGGTCGGTGTCGGAGATCCTGGAGCGGGCGAACTGGGCGCTGAGCGGGACCGCGCGGCGCAGCTGCACCCAAGCCCTGGCCGAGGCGCTGGAGCGGATGATGGGCCCGGCGCGCGGGCAGGTGCTGGAGGTGGCGCACTTCGGCGACGGCCCGCAGTCGATCTGGGCTGCCTGAGGGCGCGGGAGATCGGGCGCGGCGCGAGACCGGCGCGCCCGGTCAGACCCCCGGGGGGGTATCTGAAAATCTGGGCGCAAACACGTTGACCGGTATGATAACAGCTGTTTTTGTACGCGCCGAATTGGAGAAAAAAGCCCAAGGTGGAAGAGGTTAGGGGGTGACGGGAAGGGTAGTTTGGCTAAGGTGAAGCAAGCTCCGCTGCCCGACCGGATTCCGCCTCGCTTGCCTTCGGAGGCCGCGACCGAACGTCGTCGTGTAATGCAATTGCAGCAACAAAGCCAACGAGACCGGCTGCAAAGTGCGATGAAGTCAAACTTCGCTGCGCTTTCTACGCATGTCTGCCCCGCATAGCGGCGATTTACTGCTGCCTGGGTTATCTGGCGACCATGGCCAATCCAACTGACCAGTCCACATCCATCATCCCGACCCCGCGCGCCGTGTTGAGTTGATCGCATAGCAAGTCTGCCAAGGGAATGAGCGGAACTGCTGTTCGCCCCTTTTTGCGCGTGAGATCAAGATCCTTCAGAGGCAACTTCAAGGCCGATAGCGCGCCGGGTGCCTTTCCGCTCGCAATGGCGGCGCCGTAAGTTTGATATATCTGTGTGGCGAGTATCGTTTGACGCAACATGTCAAGAAACGGCGCCGGATCACCACCATGCGTGGAGATCATGGCAGCGCTTTCGGACATCGCCTCAATGACACCGCCAATCATGAGGTTGCCAGCGATCTTGGCTAGATGGGCGATATGGGTCGAGTGGCATCGGGCACGCCCTTCCAAGAGCAGCGAGAATCGATTCTATCTGCTCCAGATCCGACACTGCATTGGCCGTGGCGAAGGTTGTGGATCGGTACGCTGACGGGGCCAATCGGCAGCGAAATGCTTCTGCTGGTGTTGTGTTCCGCTGTACCTACGGCGCCCACTGCTTATGTGCTGACCAACCAGATGAAGGGCGAGCGCCCTTTGATGCCGGGGGAGGTGACGGCGCAGACCCTCGCGCGCTGGTTACCTTGCTCTTGGTCTCGGCACTGTCGATCTGACGCGCACCCTAAGCCTTCGAGCCTTCGCCGCCAGGGGTGTATTGCAGCATCGGGCGCTCGTACATCTCCCCAAGTCCGCCAAAAAACGGTCCCGCGAGTCGTGAGATCGGGTTCATCTTGGCTACGTCAATGCGGCGCCCGTCGAACACATGGTCGGAAAAGTGAAAGGCCAGGATCTCGCCGATATACAGCGTGTTGATGCCTTTGCCCAAGGGCACGGTCTGATCCAGACGACATTCCATCTGCACCGGCGACAGCGCTATGCGCGGCGCGCGGACATGGCGGCTTGGCAGGGTGGGGAGGTCAAGCGCATCGACCTCGCTTTCCTCGGGGGGAAAGTTCTGCGCCGATTGGCGGATCGCCTCCATGGCCTCAAGAGTGGCGACGTTAACGACGAACTCCCCGGTCTCAAGGATATTACGGGCGGTGTCCTTCATCTCGCCGTCGGTGCCTGCGCGCAGGGCTATGTTCACCGCCAGCATCGGCGGCGTGGTGGCCACATAGTTGTAGGAACTGAATGGCGCAAGGTTGACCTTGCCCGACGGGCCCACGGTGGAAATCCACGCAATCGGGCGGGGCACCACTGCTCCCACCAGCAGGCGGTAGGCGGTGGCCGGATCCATGTCGTGGGTGTCGAGGGTTTGGAACTCAGTCATTTGCCGTCTTTCTTCGGTTTGGAGGTAGGGAGGAGCGCCATGAGGGCGGTGCGCAGGCTCATCAGCACAAGGGCCAAAAGCAGCAGCAAAAGTACCACGCTGATCGGGCGTTCCCAGAAGATCGAGAACGATCCGCGAGACATCAAAAGCGCGCGTTTGAAGTGCTCTTCCATCATCGGGCCAAGGATAAAGCCCAACAGCAGCGGGGCAGGGGGATAGCCCAAATGGTTCATCACCAGACCGATCAGGCCAAAGCCCACCACCAGCGCGATGTCGAAAACCTGATAGTCGATCGAATAGACGCCGATGCAGATGAAGAACAACATGGCCGGGAACAGGATATTGTAGGGGATGCTGAGCATTTTGATCCAGACCCCGATCAGCGGTATATTCAGGACCAAAAGCAATACATTGCCGACCCAAAAGCTGCCGACAAGTCCCCAAAACATCTCGGGCTGGTCGGTCAGAAACCGTGGCCCAGGCACGATGCCGTGGATCATCATTGCGCCCAGCAGAAAGGCCATCAACGCATCGCCCGGGATGCCAAGGCTTAGGGTGGGAATAAAGGCCGCCTGCACCGCTGAGTTGTTGGCCGCCTCGGGCGCGGCGATACCTTCGATAGCGCCTTTGCCAAAGCGCTCGGGCGTCTTGGATTGGCGCTTTTCGACCGCGTAGGCCATGAAGGTCGCTACGGTCGCGCCCGAACCGGGCAGCGCGCCGATCACCGTGCCGATGGCCGTGCCGCGCAGGGTGGGTTTGACAATGGTGCGCCATTCGGCACGGGTGGGCATCATCGAGCGAAAGCTGATCTTGCCGGTCTGCGGCGTGCGCGACCCGCTGCCGCCGATGGAATTCAGGATCTCGGCCACGCCAAACAGCCCCATGGCGATCGGCACAAGGCTGATGCCGTCATAAAGCTCGATCCGGCCAAAGGTGAACCGCGACACGCCGGAATTAAGATCGGTGCCCACCAGCCCCAATGTCAAGCCAAGGGCCACCATGGCAAGGCTTTTGAATTGCGATCCGGTCGAGATCGTCGAGGCCAGCGCCAGGCCTAAGGCCATGATCAGGAAGTACTCGGCGGAGGAGAATGATAGCGCGGCGCTGGCGATCACTGGGGTAAAGCCCATCATCAGCACAATCGCGATGGTGCCACCGACAAAGGAACAGATCGTAGTGACAAAAAGCGCCAGCCCCGCGCGACCTTGCTGCGCCATCGGGTAGCCATCCAGCGCGGTCACGGCGGCGGTCACGGTGCCCGGCACGTTTAAAAGGATCGAGGCGGTCGAACTGCCGTACTGCGCGCCATAAAAGATCCCTGCCAGCATGATCATGGCGATAGTCGGATCAAGGTAATAGGTCAGCGGCAGGCACAGCGACACGGCTGCCAGCGCGCCGACGCCGGGCAACACGCCCACAAAGGTTCCCACGGTCACACCGATGAAACAAAACAGCAGCGCGTCCATCGACAGCGCGCGCTCGAAGCCCAAAAGGATGTCAGAATACATGGGAGTGCCTCAGAAAGCCGAAAGCGGCAGGCCAAAGCCGCGGATGAACAGCAGATAGCCAATGACCGACAGGGCAACGGCGGTCAGCGCGGCACGCTTGGCGGTCATGGTGGCGTCAGCAAAGGCCCCTATCAGCACCAAAAGCACCGTGGCCGGGATCAGACCCAAGGGGCCTACGGTGGCGGCAAAGACCGCCATGCTCAGCGGTATCAGCACAAGCGGGCGCAGCGGCACATCCATGGCGGAGCGTCCGCCAAGGCGGCTCAGCTCCCAAAATATGCCCAGCGACAACGCCGCAAGGCTCACGCCTACCGCCATTGGCAAAAAGCCTGGCCCCATGCGGCGCGGCGTGCCAACGCCGATCTGCTGTCCCGAGTAGGCGACGTAAAGCCCAAGTAGCAGCAGCGTTGTGGCTACGCCATATTCCCAAAGACCCGCCGGGCGGGTAGGGGAGGTGTCACTTTCGTGATCTGTCATACAAGACGTCCATTGCTTGTGGCGCAGACCGCCCTCTTTGCGGTCTTGCGTGGCGCGGCAGAGCACGCTGCCGCAATTGTGTCCCGTGGCCCCGCGGAGTCGTGTGCGTGGGGCCACGGGGCGCGGATCAGTTCTGCACGTCCGCCGAGGTCAGCAGATCCAGCATTCTGGTCGCTTCGCTTTTCAGGAAGGCCGCATATTCGGAATGATCCTTGTAGAATTCCAGCACGCCGCTTTTGCCAAGACGGTCCTTGATGCTGTCTTGCTCCAGCGCGGTGTGCAGCGCCGCGTCCAGCTTGGTCACCACATCATCGGGCGTGCCCGCAGGGGCCGAGATGCCGTACCAAGTGCTCATCTGGAACTCGCCCAGTCCCTGCTCGGTCATGGTGGCGACATCGGGCAGCAGCGGTGCGCGGTTGGGGGCCGCGATGCCAAGGGCCACCAGATCGCCGCTTTCGATATGCGGTAGCATCGGTGGCAGGTTCAGGAACGCCATGTCGACGTTGCCCGCCAGCAGATCGACCACCGCAGGGGCCGATCCGCCATAGGGGATATGCACCATATGGGTGTCGGTTTCCTGCATGAACAAGACGCTGGACAGATGCGGCAGGCTACCATTGCCGACCGAGGCAAAGGCCAAGGTGTCGGGGGCCTGTTTCGCGGTGGCAACCAGATCCTCAAGTGACGTCATGCCTGATTTGCCCGAGACAACCAGCACGTTGGGTACGCTGGCGACCATGGCGACCGGGGCGAAATCCTCAAGACCCTTGTACTGCACATCTTGCAGCACGGGAGTGATGAAGTGGGTCGGCGCGCTGGCGATCAACAACGTGTAGCCATCGGGATCGGCGCGCGCGACATGGGTTGCGGCTATCGCGGTCGCCGCACCGGGGCGATTTTCCACCACAACGGGCTGACCCAGTTGCTCGGTCAGGCTTTCGGCCAATGTCCGGGCGATCAGATCCGCCGAACCGCCCGCTGAATAGGGGTTCACCAGCGTGATCGGCTGCGAAGGATAGCCCTCGGCCAAGGAGCTGGTGCTGGTCACGGTCAACCCGAGCAGGGCAAAGGTCGCGCCGGCGGCCATGCGAAGATATGTCTGCGATTTCATAGTGTTCCTCCCTTAATGTTCCTCCAGGAAGAGTCTATAAGTGAAAAAGCTAGGTTTGTCACTTAAATAAATGGGGGGCTCCTATTTCATTCGATAAGCGACATCTCAATGCGGACTTTATCGCCCCGGTAGATGCCATTGGCGACAAGGATCAGACTGCCGTCTTGATCGATAGCCAACCGCTGCACCAACACGATGGGATCGTTCAGCGAGATCCCCAGAAAGTTGGCGGTTTCGACGTCCGCGGTTGCCACCGACAAAATTTGCCGCGCGTCCTTCACCTTGACGCCGGGCAGGTCCGAAACCAGGCGCATGGCAGTGGTGGTGGTGTAGTTTTGCTCGGGAATCAGGGGTTGCAGCCGCTCGTCCACGTAAACATCGGCGACCAGAAAGGCGGCATCCTGACGGCGGTGCAGGCGGCGCAGGTGGCGATAAGATGGAGCGACGGTGCCATGGTCGAATTCTGTTTGAAGCAACGTCGCGCCGGGGCTGTCGGACAGCACCTCGATCTGAGCATCGGCGCGCGACATCAACAAGCCGTTCCAGTCTGTCTGCACCTCGCACCAAAGGTCGCGCTCGGGTTTGGCACGCACAAAGGTGCCCTTGGCGCGAAAGCGGTCGATCAGGCCTTCTTTCTCGATCTGATCCAGCGCCTGCCGGATCGTCATCGAGGCCACGCCGAATTCCTTAGCCAGTTGCTCGACTGTGGAAATGCGCGCGCCAATCGGCCAGTCGCCCCGCTCGATCCGGCCTCGAAACACCGATGCCAACTGGATGTAACGCGCCACGTTGCTTTTTTCGAGAAGGTCGGTCGGGCTGCTTTTGGCCATGGCTGGCTCCCTGTTCCGCGAGGGCGTTTTGCCCCTAAACATGATTTTATAGCTTTATATCATTTTGACGGTGGAAAAGGGAATGCATGACTTTGGATCCGCCCTTAGACTCTGGCGGGCAGATCGCACAGCGCACCGGGCGCGTCGGGCAGATCGGCGGTGACCCCTTCGGGCAGTGGAATTTCATGGGCGTTCAAGGTCATGGCGACCATCGAATAATAGCCGACAACGGCGGTTAGTTCGACCACGCCAAGCTCGCCCCAACGGGTTCGCACCAGGTCATAGACCGCCTGTTCGGGCACGCCGCGCATCAGCAGTTGCGTTACGAAATCATAGATTTCGGCGGCGGCGTGATCCTCGCCGAACGCGGGCGGTTGCCCATGGCGCAGTGAGTCAATCACCGCTGGGTCCAGCGTGGTCTTGCGCGCGTCACGTTCGTGGATCGCCCATTCCAAAATGCTGCTCCAGCGGCGCGCGGTGATCAGGATCGCAAGCTCATTGAGTTGCGCGGGCAGGGTAGTGTCAAAGCGCAGCACCGAGCCAAGCTGTTGCCAGCGGTCGGCCAGTTCGGGGTTGTGCAATGCGGCGCGCAACGGCCCCACCAGCTCGCCCCGTTTGCCCGAGATGATCTTGTCAAAGACCGCTTTCTGGGCCTCGGTCATGGTGGCGTGGTCGGGGAAATGGATACGTCCCATAGTAGCTAGTCCTGTTCCGTTCGGGCAGCAAGGCGCTGCCGGATCTCGTCGGTATGTTGGCCCAACAGCGGCGGCGGTCTGTCAAAACGCAGCGGTGCTTCGGCAAAGCGCATCGGCGAAATGACCTGAGGTACTGTGCCCGACAGCGGGTGCGGCAGATGGCGCAACATCTGACGGTGCTGTACCTGCGGTTCAGCCAGAACGCCGGGCACGGTGTTGATCGGCGCGCAAGGCACATTGACCGCCACTAGGGCGGCTCTCCACTCTGCCAGATCGCGGGTCATCAGCGTCTCGCAGATCATCGAATGCAGGGTGTCGAGGTTCTCGACCCGTGCGGCATTGGTGGCAAAGCGCGGGTCCGTGCTCCAATCGGGATGGCCGATGGTGCTAGCAAAGCGTTGGAATTGCGCGTCGTTGCCCACGGCAATCACTATATGGCCGTCGCGCACCGGGAAAATATCCTGTGGTTGGATATTGGGGTGTTTATTGCCCGTACGGGTGGGGGTCTGACCCGATACAAGGTGGTTCATCGCCTGGTTGGCTAGCATTGCGGTGGCCACATCCAGCATCGCCAGATCAATCGTGTCGCCGCGTCCGGTCTCGGAGCGGCGTGCCAAGGCCGCCAGCACCGCTACGGTGGCATACATGCCCGTCATGATGTCGATCACCGGCACTCCCACCTTTTGCGGCCCGGCCCCTGGTGCGCCATCGGGCGCGCCAGTTACTGACAACAGCCCTCCCATGGCTTGAATCATGAAATCATAGGCCGCATCCTGCGCCATAGGCCCGTCTTGGCCAAAGCCGGTGATCGAGCAATAGATCAGCCGCGGATTGATCGCGCGCAGCGAGGCTTCGTCTAGGCCATATCGTTTGAGGGTACCGACCTTGAAGTTCTCAAGCACGATGTCGCACTCGCGGGCCAGATCCCGGATCATCTCTTGGCCTTCAGGGCTGGCGATATCGACCTCGATCGATTTCTTGCCCCGATTGACCGACAGGTAGTAGCCCGACTCTTGTGTCGGCTCTCCGTCGATGCCCGTCATGAACGGCGGCCCCCAGCGACGGGTATCGTCGCCAACGCCTGCGCGTTCGATCTTGAGCACCTCGGCTCCTAGGTCGGCGAGAATTTGGCCCGACCATGGGCCGGCCATGATGCGGCTGAGGTCCAGCACCCGAACGTGAGAAAGAGGTCCGCTCATGGGGTTTCCTTTGCAAAAGTCAGTTGGCCTGCGGTCAGACTTGTATCGGAGCCGCCGTCGTCGCGCACGGCCGTGGCCCGCACAGATGGGCGAGCCTCCCATGTGGCAGCGACTTGGGCGAGGCGAGGAAAGGCGCAGCGCCAGTTGCAATCGGGCCAGCGGAAATCAAGCTGCCCAAGGTAGCAGACCAGCGCCACATGCCCCGCGCCAAAGTCCACATCGGCGAGCAGTTGCGCCTCGCCCTCAAGCGTGGCCATCACTGCGCGAATTTTGGTCCGATAGCTATCGGTCAGTGGCTGCCACGGACCCGAGGGTCGCGTCAGTTCGGTGCGCCACGCCAGCAGGATTTCGGTCGCGCCATCGGCCAGCGCTTGCCAGCGCCGCGCCTGAACGCTGTCGGCCAACAAAGCGCCGTCTTTATCCAGCCAAGTGCAAATCACGCGACTGTCGAACAACACGCCTTCCTCGGTGACCAGCGCCGGGATCTTGCCCAAGGGATTGTCCCGCAGGATTTCGGGGTTGGGAGGCTCATGGGCGGAGACGACCGTGCGTACCTGCGTCACCTCGGACAGCCGCCCAGTTTCGTGCAGCGTGATCATGACCTTGCGCACGTAAGGAGAGCGTGGAGACCAATGCAGTTTCATCTGGCAACCCCTTTCAAAAAGGTGGCGACGACGGGGCCGGCGGTCTCAGGGCGCTCAAAGCAGGGCACATGGCCTGCCTCGGGGATGCCTTGAAACTGGGCGCCTATGTCGTCGGCGATGTCCTGCATGGTCTTCCCGATAGCCCCGTCACACAGCCCCGCCACCAGCAGCACCGGCAGCGACAGTGTCGGCAACACATGTGCGTAGTCGTAGGTTTGCAAGGCGGTGGCGCAGGCCTCAAAGCCTGCAAAGGAGGTGCCCGCGATCATCGCTTTCAGGCCCTCAGCGGTGCCGGGGTCGGTCTCGGGCGTGGTTAGCCAGCGTTTGGCGGTGATTTCGGCGTAGCCCGACATGCCGCCTTCACGCGCTTCGGCGATGCGTGCGCCCCATGTTTCCTTGGCGGTGGCGGCGGCGCGGGCCAAGCCATCCATCAGCACTAATGCACGGAACCGCTCAGGCGCTTTTTCATAGGCGGCCAGCGTGGTCGGTACGCCCATGGAAAGACCCATGCACACGGCGCGCGATGCCCCGGCCATATCCATCACCGCGAGCAGGTCTTCAGACAAAAGGTCGAAATCCACGGCACCGCTTGGCGCGTCCGATTCACCGTGCCCGCGCTGATCATAGCGAAGCAGGTTCCAGCCCTGAAAGGCGGGTAGAATCTGCTGCCAGATCGACAAATCGGTGACCAGCGAATTGGACATCACCAGCCACGGCGCATGCTCACCCACGAGATCGATCTGAATGTTCAGTGTCGTGCCGTTGATCGGGTAGCGGGTCATCAGCGGCCTTTCCAGACGGGTTTGCGCTTTTCGACCACGGCGGCGGTGGCTTCGCGGGCGTCTTCGGTTCTCATCAACTGCGTGCTGAACTGCTGTTCGATGCGATAGCCTTCGTCGACGGGCAGAAACTCGATCTGATTTAGCGACTGCTTGCCGATACGCAGGCCAAGTGGCGATTTCTCAGCAATTTTGGCGGCCAGGGCGCGGGCCTGCGGCAGCAGCTCGTTGGGGGCGTAAAGGTCCTGAATAAAGCCAAAATGATGCGCTTCGGTGGCGCTGATAGGCTCTCCGGTAAAGAACATCTTGCGCAGCAAGCCTTGGGGCAGATGGCGGCCCATATGCGCCGCCCCTCCGCAGCGGCCCACGTTGATCTCAGGCGTGCCAAAGGTGGCGGTAGTCGCGGCCAACCGTATGTCACAGACCGAGGCCAAGACCGTACCGGCCCCAAGCGCAGGCCCGTTCACGACGGCGACAGTCGGCAGCGCACAGTCGCGGATCGACGTAAAGCAGCGGCGTACGACGCGTGCGCGGGAGGGGTCGTCTGCGACGGTGGCCGCAAGAAATTCCTTGAGGTCAAGGCCCGCACAAAAAGCGCGCGATCCGGCTCCGGTGAACAGGATGCAGTTAACGCCCTCCCAAGTGTCGGCGGCGTCAAAGGCTGCGCCGATCTCGGCGTAATTGGCTAAGGTGATAGCGTTCACCGGCGGCACGTCGATGGTGATCTCGGCCACTTTGCCGTCAAAGCTGATGTCGATGCCCATGGGGAAAGTCCTTTTCGTCACGTGTTTTAGGCGGAGCGCGCGAGGTCGCGCAGGGCCGCAGTGATGTCTGCGGGAGTGAAGCCAGGACCAATGGCGCGGGCGAGCGCGGTTTGGTCTTGGTGCAAGGCGCAGGCGTCTTGCTGGGCGGCCCACCACAGCGGCCCCCCGATCCAGCGCGGAAAGCCATAGCCATTGGTCAGCACCACATCGATGTCGCTGGCGCGTTGCGCAACGCCTTCGGCCAGCAGCAGACCCGCCTCGTTGACCATAGCGATCAGTAATTGCCTCTGGATGGTCGCGGGGTCGGCCGCCACGGGGCTAATTCCGGCGTCGTGGCGGGCGCTCTCGATGATCTCTTGCGTGGCAGGTGATGGCAGCGCGGCTCCCTCGGGGTAGTCGTACCAGCCCGCAGAAGTCTTGCGGCCCAGCCGACCGGCCTCGCACAAAGTGTCGGGGATCGGCACGTAGCGCGCCCGAGGGTCGCGGGTCGCTGCTTGCCGTTTGCGCATGGCCCACGCAATGTCTAATCCACTGAGGTCGGCGACCGCAAAAGGCCCCATGGCAAAGCCAAACCGGGTCACGGCAGCGTCGATGTCCTGCGGGTCGGTACCGTCCAGCACCAGAAGCTCGGCGCGGCGGCGATAGGCAGAATAGATGCGGTTACCAATGAACCCCTCGGCGACCCTAGCCACCACGGGCTGTTTTCCTAGGGTTTTCGCCAAGGCCAGCCCGGTGACGAGCGTGACATCATTGGTGGCCTTAGCGCGGACCACTTCCAAAAGACGCATGACATCGGCGGGCGAGAAGAAATGCAGCCCCAGCACCCGGGAGCGCCCTGGCAGATCGGCCACCAGAGCGTCAATATCTAGGTACGACGTGTTGGTGCCGATCACCACTTCGGGCGGCAACAGCGCATCGAGCTGCGCCAACAGTGGCTGCTTGACCGAGGTCTCTTCAAACACCGCTTCGATCACCAGATCGGTGTCTTGCAGGTCGGCGAGTTCCGTGGTGCCGGTCAGCGCCGCCAATTGGCTGGCTAAGGTGGCAGCATCGATCCGCCCCCGGTCACAGCGTGCCTGAAGCGCGTGGCGCAGACTGTCAAGCGCGCGAACCAGAGAAACCGCGTCACGCTCGACGAGGATGACCGTCAGCCCGGCCGCGAGGCAGGCGCGGGCGATCCCTTGACCCATGGTGCCACCCCCTACGACACCCACGGCGGTCACCGGACGGGGTGTGGCGGACAGCCAGTCGACACTGGCGGCGCGGCGTTCAGCAAAGAACAGATGGCGCAGAGCGCTAGCGTCCTCGGCCAGCCTTAGCTGTTGGAAACTGGCACGTTCGTCCGCCAAAGTGGCTGTGACATCGGGCAGGTTCGAGGCCATCACAAGGCGGATCGCTTCCGCCATGTTGGGGCGATTGCACCCCTTTTTCATTATCTTTGCTGACAAGGTCGCCAGCACTTGTGGGTCGTCCTGTGGAATCGTCAGTTGCGCGGCGCGGCGTTTGCCTGCGCCTTGGTCAAGATAGTGCAGCGCGGCGTCCAGCAGATCATCCGTGGTCACGGCGTCAACCAAGCCGATCTCAAGCGCGCGCTTGGCTGAAATGCGGGTCGAGCCGCAGACCATCTCAAGCGCGATCTCGCGGCCGACCAGTCGCGGCAGGCGTTGCGTTCCGCCCGCCCCGGGAACCATGCCAAGCGAAACCTCGGGCAGGCCCAGTTTGGCCTCGGGCGTGGCGATGCGATGATCGCATCCTAGCGCCAGTTCCAGCCCGCCGCCAAGCGCGACTCCGTGGATTGCGGCGATCACCGGAAAGGGCGCGGCCTCGATCGCGGCGATCACGTCGGGCAGTTCGGGATAGACCAAGGGCGCGCTGAATTCGCGCAGGTCCGACCCGGCCACGAAGCTGCGCCCGGACCCGATCAACACCGCGCCGTGCAGGCCGCTAGGTGCGTCTTGCAGCGCCGCCACCAGCCCCCGCCGCACAGCATGCGACCCGGCGTTCACCGGCGGGTTGTCGATGGTCAGAAACAGCACATTCGCGCGTACAGCGCGATGCACAGTGCCAAAAGCCGTCGGAGCATGAGGGGTCATGGGCGGGTCCTTTTGCAAAATCCAAGAGGCTGTGGGCACACGGCGATGCCGTGTCGCACAGACAGGCCCACCTGCAGGTCGTATGTGTTGGAAAGAGGCAGGCGGTGTCCATAAGCCACACAGTGTCAGATACTTAGGCCAGTTTTGGCGCAGATAGTCCGGACGGGGCTGTGGGCAGGTGCGGTCTGCAGGCCAGAGGCAGTTGATGGGTCATGGTATCCTCTCCCGGTCAACGTGGGCCGCGGTGGCGGCGGGGCAAATTCTCTCCGCAAATGGCCATAAACCACATTAAGCTATATTACTAGCTTTTATATTCGGGCCGAGGCGAAGAAATGCTTGTTTGGCCGCAGTCCGCACACCGCGCGCAGAACACCACGCATTACCGCAATAGGTTGCGCCAAGGCTCTGCGACCAGCGGACTGAGTGACCGCATCTATACCGCGGCCTAGCCTCGTGCTCACACCTAACCTGAGTATTTGATGACAGGCGACCGCCTGATGATGACCGTTCTGTTCGACGGAGATTGCGTCCTTTGCTCCCCGCGGCTGGGCTTTGTGCCGCGCCACGAACGGTGGCCCGCGACGCAGTTTGCCTCGACCGGAAATCCCTGGGGGCAGCCCATGGCGCGGGTGCATGGCATCGACCATGAGGCGTTGGACCTTAGTTATGTGGCTAGTTGCGGCGACGCGGCATACCCCTCTCGGACGCCTAGTTGGCGCTGCTCGCAAGCCTGCGCGCGCTGTGGCACTGACTGCGTGTGTTGGAGCAGGTAGAGCCTGCTTTGCGCGATGCTGTCTATGATTGGATGGCGCGAAACCGTCTGTGGTTATTCGGGACGCACCCGGCTTCCTATCTGCCGACCCCAGAACGAAGTGCAAGGTCTCAGGACCTTTAGGGCTGTGACCGCCCAGAAGCATCTTGCGGTTGCGCGGCAGGGGAGGGGCTATATTGTGCTGTCTATAGATGGACCTTCGCTGACTAGGGAAGGCGGTCGGAATGTACACGGTGAGTTTCCATCCCGGGGAGAGTGATGACGGCCCAGAGCGGATGAGGTGGGTGGCTCCTGCTCCACCGGCATCGAATGTGTGCCAAAGTGCAGTTGTTGTTGACTGCTAGGAAAGGAGCCAC
>NZ_QWJJ01000023.1 GCF_003575965.1 Pseudooceanicola sediminis
TGGAACACCACCACACAAACAGGCCGGACAGACGACAGTACTGACAAAAATGACCGCAGAAATCGCCAAAAAACTCTTGCAATGCAGGAGCCACCCAAAGCGGAGCATTCGGTCTGCGCAGCTTTGCTGCGCTGGCACTGGCCGTCATGCTCGGCATGCTTTTAGTACGGGTTGAATTGCGCACCCGTCTCCGCTGATCCATTTGGCGCAGCTGCGTAACCGGCGGATGATCGGCAGCCTTTTCGCCAACACCAGTGCGGCCAGCGTGATCATGTCCGTGCTGGCAATCGGGCCTCCCTACCTTTTCGGCGCACTTGGGTTGGGCGCCGCCGCAGTCGGCCTTGTCGTATCCGTTGGCCCCGTCATCGCCGCGCTCAGCGGTGTGCCTGCGGGCTTGCTGGTCGACCGTTTCGGACCACGGCGCATGATCGTCATGGGCCTCGGGTGTATGACGCTTGGCCTTGTCAGCCTCGCTCTGACCTCACTTCATTACGGCTTGGCCGGGTACGGCGCGGCGATGTGCGTTCTCACGCCCTCCTACCAAGTCGTTGTGGCGGCAAACAACATGTCTGTCATGTCCGGTGTCGAAGAAGATCAGCGGGGGGCGATCTCGGGCGTGCTGACGCTGTCGCGGAGCCTGGCCCTCACGACAGGCGCGTCGATGATGGGGGCAATCTTCGTCTACTCGTTAGGCGCCAGCGACGTTGCAACAGCTTCGCCGGGTGACATCGCGAGCGGGATGCGGACCGCTTTTCTGATCGCTGCGGTGCTGACCCTGTTTGCGACACTCATCGCGAAGGCAAGCCACCCGGCGCGACCCAAGTGAAAAGCAAAATGACGGACGCTGCGCCTAGAATGTCGCGCGACTTTCACCTCAGCGTGGGCCGGGCGGGGGTCATTCCTCGATGACAGGGTCAGGTCGGGTACAGGGCGTTCATGCCCCGACCACCTGCGCTGACGGCCAGCGTGCGGACCATCGGTGCCTCAGCCTCGCTGGCACCGATACGGCGGGCCACGTGCCCTTGGGACCGGGTCACGGTGAGGCAATGGTTTGCCGGGCGATTGCTATGCCAGCTCACGACGCGCCACGGCCAGGATGCTGCGCGTCAATTCGGTCAGCTGATCGGCGGCCAGCCTGTTGATCTGCCAGAACAAAGCCCTCTCAAAGCCGAGACCGGGGACAAGTTCCACAAGATCCCCGCGTGCAATATGTTCCTCGGCAAGCTTGGCCGGATTCAGCGCCCACCCCATGCCGGCGATGCTGCCCTGCAAGAAGCTTTGCGTCGATGGCAACCAATGCGTCGGAAATGCCAGGTCACGCCCAAAGACCTGGCGGGCCCAAGCATGCTGAAGCCGATCTTTCTGATTGAACGTCAGGGCTGGCGCCAACTGGAATGAGCCTGCGGTGACCCCATCTGGAAAGTGCCGAGCGACAAATTCGGGACTGGCCGTGGCCTTGTACCACAGCGCCCCAAGTGGTGTGACGCGGCACCCCTGCACTGGGCGCTCCAGCGACGTCACCGCGGCAAGCACGCGCCCGCGCCGCAACCAATCCGCCGTGTGCTCCTCGTCGTCGATGGAGACATTCATCAAGTAATCACTGGATTTCGCAAAGCTCGCAATGGCGTCGAGGAACCAAGTTCCCAGGCTATCGGCGTTCGTGGCCACATTGATCGTCACCCGCGGCATGGCTTCGCCAGGCGCGGAAAGCTCTGGCAGATGCTCCAACAGGTCTTTTTCCAGCATCCCGACGCGTTCCATGTGCCGGCACAGCCAGAGGCCCTTGTCAGTCGCGACACAAGGTACACCGCGTTCGATCAACACGGTACCGATCCGTTCCTCGAAAGTCTTGACCCGCTGAGAAATGGCCGAAGGTGTGACATTGAGGGTCGCGGCCGCCCTTTCAAAGCTGCCGGTCCGGACAATTGCCATGACGGCACGGGCTGCCGCATAGTCGATCATGAGTTAGAATTCCTTAAGATGGATAAGTAGCCTTAATTTGTCTAATCCGCTCACCCGTAATAGCACAAGGCAGGCATTAGCGGAGCGGACCGACCCTCATGAACTTTTATGTATTTCTGACCGGCATCATGATGAGCCTCGGGCTTATCGTGGCCATCGGCGCGCAGAATGCGTTCGTCCTGCGGCAGGGCCTGCGAGGAGAGCATGTGTTGGCGGTTTGCCTTGCCTGCGCACTATCCGATGCAGTCCTGATCACCATCGGCGTAACCAGTTTTCAAACCGTGTCTGACTGGCTGCCGTTGCTGGAACCGATCATGCGCTATGGCGGCGCCGCATTTTTGATCTGGTACGGTGTCAGAAGTTTTCTGTCAGCTTTGCGTTCGAACGCAACACTTGAGGCAGCGTCGTCCGACGGTGTGAGCGACATGATGCGAACCCTGATCGCATGCCTCGCCATCACCTGGCTGAACCCGCATGTCTATCTGGATACCGTCGTGTTGCTTGGGACAATCTCCACACAGTTCGGCAGCGACACGGCCTCTTTCGCACTCGGTGCGATCCTGGGGTCCTTCATCTTTTTCTTCGCACTCGGCTACGGAGCAACCTGGCTGCGACCGGTTTTCGAAAGCCCGACTGCCTGGCGTATCCTCGAAATGGTCATAGCGCTGGTAATGTGGACAATTGCAGCAACCCTGCTGGTCGGCTCTTGAAGACGGTCACCAAGGCCGGTCTTTCAACACAGACTGAGAAGTTGTCGACATCGACGCCCGCCGAGCGCTCGAGCGAGGGGTCAAAATGTGGACACGCTGCGCAACCCATCCCCCATCTGCAACAAAAACACTCCGCAGCGCCCGCGCATGGCGCCGCTTGGCCCGCAACACACCGGAATGAAGACGACCCCCAGGGTCGAATTGCAATGAACTCTGCGATGGCGAGGCTACCCACACGGCGTTGACCGTCGATATCCTGCGCAGCATCTCAGAGGTTCTGGGCGAAGACGCACTCGAGCGGATCATCGACGCCCGCGAGTCAACGACCCAAGCCCTTTACAAGGAGGCCATGGCCGGATGCGAAACCCTTGGCGCACGGGTCGAGAAGCTGGCGGAGATACGCAATCTGGAGGGTTACATGGCGGTGGCCGAGCGCGACGAAACCGGTGAATTGTGTCTTGTCGAAAACCATTGCCCGAGCTGCGCTGCAGCGTCCTTTTGTCAGGGATTTTGCCGCGCCGAGCAGGCGGTCTTCGAGGCCGTGCTTGGCGATGGCGTGTCGGTCTAACGGGTCGAGCATATCGTCGGCGGTGGCCGTCGCTGTACCTATGTCATCCGCGAGACCACCCCATGACCGCAGTATAACCGTAAAAAGCGGCTCCCCCTAGGGCCAAGGATATCTGGGGCGTAATTGCAGACGCTCGACTGGCACGTGAGCGCGGGCCTATTGGTCACAAGCCCTTGTCTGTCCGCAGGGACTGCGCCAGACGCCGGATTCTGATGGCCCGGTTAAGTTCGCCGCCGAAAATCAGGATCAGGGCCGCGAGATACATGAAATAAAGCGCTGCAATGATTCCCGCGAGGCCCGCATAGTAGCTCGCATAGGCCGCGAATTTGGCCAGATAGACCGAGAAGGCCGCAGTCAGGACAATCCATCCGCAAACTGTAAAGAGCACGCCCGGCCAAACGCTGGAGAACCGGGTGCGGCGTGCAGGCAGAATGACGTGCGCCGCAAACAGCAAGGAAAGGAAGATGATCCCGGCCGCCGGGTAGCGGATGAGACGGACCGTGACAGAAGCTGGATCGAACCCAGGCATGAGCTGATGCAGCCATGAGCCCGCCCTGGGCGCCAGCACCAACAGGTAACCTACCATAACGAGGGCAAATCCTGAAATGAGGACCACGCCGGCCTGGATCACGTAGATCAGGATACCCGAGCGCGTTTCCCTAATGCCATAGGCGCGGTTCAGACCCACGCGCACACCGTCCACCCCACCAACCGCGAACCAGACAGTCAGCAGGATACCGATGCTTAACACGCCGCCACGCTGCGCGGTCATGACCTTCTCCACTTCCGAGACGATCGGATCGGCGATGACCGGCGGCACGATCTCGATCAGGAAAGCAGTCAGGTCGTCCGCCATTGAGCGGTCGCCGATGAAGGCCGTCAGCGAACTCGTAAAGATCAGAAACGGAAAGATCGCCAGCAGCATGCGAAAGGCCACGTTGCCGGCAAGACCGAAGGCGTCGTCGCTCCACAGCCGCAGGACAGCTTCGCGGGCCACTGCCACGGCCACACGCCAACCCGACCCCGTTAGCAGAACCTCAGGGCGTTCACTGACAACGCCGTGGGTCAGGACGGTGTCGCGGAGGGTCTGGTGATCGCGGTTGGGGCTCATTCGCATCTTTCTTTCGTACAAGGCGAGGCGACAGGTAGTTGTAGATCGCGACTTTCCCAGCATATCAGCTCATCCGGAAATCACATTAGTTTGCCACAGCGCGCTTTACCTGTGCATCAAGGGCTGGTCCATCGACGCAGGCTTGACGTGCCCCCGGACGTGATTGGATGGTTGATCCGGCACTTGCCGCCAGAACATTTCATGTCGGCCATCCTCCCGGTCGTGCAGCGCGGCAAAACCTGGGATACCGCCTATGGCACCTGCTGTTGAGCAAAACGCATTTTCAAGAGCCGTAAGAGCCGTGCGCACCATTTCTGATGAGCGAACGCGCGCATTTCAAGCGCGATCCGAGCCAAACGTCTTGCGCCGCAGCAAAGTGACAAGGGGATGTCTACGCGCCACCCCGGCACATCGGAGCCGGTGTGCCACTGTTTTGCGCTCACCTCACCACCTCGGCGGCATTGGCACCCTGCGGCCGAACGGTAGACCCAGATGACCGATACAAGGCGATACCCCCTTCCCCTGAACAGACCGCGCCAGACAGCACGTAACCTCGTGAAGCTCTGCCGATCACTTTTCCAACCGCAGGAGTTCTTCATCAACCGGACGAACGAAGAACAGGAACACGTCGTCGATGCGAGGGTGTCTGCGATGTTCAAGCGCGAGCGCCCGACTTCAGCAACCGCTGAAAGTCCACCCGATCCACGTTCACGACGACCTCACTGGTGGCACGACCGGTGGGCTGGGATCGGGCCTGCCGTCGGTGGAAGCAGGTCATTTTTCACATTATGACCCATGCGCGATACTTCTGCGCAGGACCTTGGGGCCAACGGAGTGCGGATGGCGGCGCAGCTGCCAGCACCGCCATCTGCGCGTGTTCAGATACGTTTTCATGGTGCGCGCCGGGATCGACCGATCACCTCGGGTGGCCACGCTGAATGACCCTCAGCAAGGCGCGAAGCGCCTCCGGCAACTGCCGACGGCTGGGATAGTATAGGTGGAAGGCGGGCCTCATCGACCACCACTCGGGCAGGACATGGACCAGGCGACCATCGGCGAGCTGCGGACGGATGCGGTCTTCGAGCGTGTAGCAGATCGCACCGCCGGTTTCGGCGATGTCGAGCGACATGGTCGTCTCGTTGACGATGACTGCCCAGTCGAGCGGCAGCACGACCTCCTCGCTGCCGCGCTCCAGCTCCCAGTTGTAGATCCGCCCGGTTCCCATCCGCAGTCCGATGCAGCGGTGCGCCCTCAGATCATCGGGATGATGCAGCGGCGGCGCTGCGGCCAGGTATTCGGGCGAGGCGACCGCCAGCCAGCGAAGGTCCGGTCCCAAGGGCAGCGCGATCATGTCCTCGGGGACGGTGCCGCCATAGCGGACACCGGCATCGAAGCCTTCCTGAACGATGTCGATCACGTGGTCGTTGATGTCGATTTCGACCCGGACCTCGGGAAAGGCACGCATGTAGTCGGCAAGCACCGGGGCCAGGACCAGGCGGGCGGCGTCAGTGGGCACGTTGAGCCTGAGGTTGCCGGCAGTTCGGTCGCGGTAGCGGTTCAAACCTTCGAGGCCAGCCTCGATCGCCTCCAACCCCGCCTGAACATCGGTCAGCAGTTCGCGCCCGGCCTGGGTCAGGGTCACGCTGCGGTTGGTACGGTTGAACAGGCGCACGCCCTGCCGCTGCTCGAGCCCGCGCATCGCATGGCTGAGCGCAGATGGTGACAGGTCAAGCTCGGCCGCGGCCTTCCTGAATCCGCCTGACTCGGCGATGACGCGAAAGAAATTAAGGTCGCCCAGATCGGTGCGGTTGAGGTTGATGGCAGCTCCTTTGTGCCCATGTAGCACGCTTTGATGTGAAATTCATTCATCATCGCGTGCAATTCTGTTCGCCTAATCGAGATAGGGTCGCGCCTCTATGTCTTGCTCCGAATCCAAGACAGGCGCCCCGAATGACTATCATCGCGGCACAGATCGTCCTCGCGCTCGGGGGGTGTTCCTCGGAACCGCCGAATTCGCGGCCATGGGGCTGCTGCCGTCGATTGCCGAGACCCACGCGGTGGACATGCCTACGGCTGGCAATCTGGTAAACCTTTACGCCCTTGGCGTGGTCGTGGGTGCGCCGCTGCTGACCGTGCTCACCGCGCGGATGGAAAAGCGCAAGCTGCTGATGGGGCTGGCTCTGCTGATCGTGCTGGGTAACGCCGGTTCGGCACTGGCGCCGAGCTTCGGACTGAATGAGCTGGCGCGCTTCGTCGCGGGGCTGCCGCATGGGGCCTATTACGGTGCGGCGGGCCTCGTGGCGGCATCCCTCGTGCCGCGCGAGAAGCGCACGCAGGCCATCGGCCACGTCATGCTGGGGCTTGACGCCGCGAACGTGGCGGGCGTGCCTCTGGTGACATGGATGGGTCAGGTCTTTGGCTGGCGCTCGGCCTTCGGGCTGGTGGCGGCAGGCGGTGTGCTGCTCTTCGTGCTGCTGCCGCTCGTGGTGCCGACGCGGCCTGCGGAAAAGGACGCGTCTCCTCTGTCGGAGCTTTCGGCCTTCGGCTCGATGCAGGTCTGGCTGACGCTGGCGACGGCGGCCATCGGCTTTGGCTGCATGTTCGCGGTCTACAGCTACATCAGCTCGACGCTGACCGAGGTGACCCGCCTCGCCGAGGCGCAGGTGCCATGGATGCTGGCCCTGTGGGGGCTGGGCATGGTCGTCGGCAACACCGCCGGGGGCTGGCTCGCGGACAAGTCCCTGACCCGCGCGATTCTTGGCTTCTTCGTCTGGACCATCGCGACGCTGGCGCTGTTTGCCGCCGTGGCCAGCTCGGTCTGGCTGGCGGGACTTTCGCTCTTTCTCGTGGGCATCGGATTTGCCCTGGTCCCTGCGCTGCAGGCCCAGCTGATGGACGCAGCGCCGCGAGTGCAGTAGCTGGCCTCCGCCATGAACCACTCCGCCTTCAACCTGTCGAACGCCATCGGCGCATGGACAGGCGGATTGGCCATCTCCGCAGGGCTCGGCTGGGCCGCCACCGGCTACGTCGGCGCCGCCCTGGCGCTGGTGGGCCTCGTCATCTTTGTCTTTGCCCAGAAACTTGACCGAAAGGACTGATCAATGCCCCGTATGAAAGACACCCTCGCCCCCGGTTCCGTCACCGTCATCACCGGCGCCGCTAGGGGCATTGGCGCCGCCATCGCCACAAATCTCGCGGCGCGCGGATTGAAGCTTGCGCTGTTTGATCGCGATGCAGAGGCGCCAGAGGCGCTCGCCGGCCGCCTCGACACCGAAGTACTGACCGTCACCGGCGACGTTTCCCTGGCCGAGGATTGTGAACGCCTGCACCGCGCCGTGACCGACCGCTACGGCGCCCCCCACCTGCTGATCAACAATGCCGGTATGATGCACCGCCCCGGACCTTGGGCGTCGCCGGAGGAATGGCGCGAGGTGCTGGACGTGAACTTTACCTCGGCCCTGCGGATGCAGCACCTCTTCGTGCCGGATATGATCGCAGGCGATCAGCCCGGGGTCATCGTCAACCTAGGCTCCAAGGAAGGAATCACGACCCCGCCTGGGCAGGCCGCCTATTCGGTTGCCAAGGCCGGGATCAAGGTCCTGACCGAGCAGCTGGACCACGCGCTGCGCACTGCCACCGACGGCCGCCTGTCGGCGCACCTGCTAGGGCCGGGCTACACCTACACGCCGATGAACTTCCCTGACACGCAACCTGGCGACGGCAAGCCAGACGCCCCGTGGTCGGCCGAACAGATGGTCGATTACTTCATGGCACGGCTGCAGAACGGCGACTTCTACATCCTCTGCCCGGATAACGAGGTGACGCCCGCGATGGATGCCAAGCGCATCCGATGGGCCGCCGAGGACATGGTGCTGAACCGCCCGGCGCTGTCGCGCTGGCACCCCGAGTACAAGGAGGACTTTTCGCAATGGATGAAATCGTGAAACCCCGCGCACTCATCACCGACGGCTCCGCCGGGATCGGCCTCGAAATCGCGAAACTGCTGGCCGAGTACGGTCACGACCTGATCATCACCGGCTCCAGCGCCCGCGTGCAGGACGCGGCGGACAGCCTGCGGACCCTCGGGGCGGATGTCCTTGCCGTCCGGTCGGACCTGTCGCGGCAGGACGGCGTGCGCGAGGTGGTGCAGGCCGTCCGCGGGGCCGGGCCGCTCGATGTCATGGTGCTGAACGCCGGAATCGCAGTCGGCGGCGCCTTTCTCGACATCGCGCTGGAGCGGCACTTGCAGCTGCTGGACCTGAACATCGGCTCGACCGTGCGGCTGTGTCATGCGCTTGTGCCCGAGCTGATCGAAACCCGCGGCAAGATCCTCATGGTCAGCTCGATCTCGGCCCTTGGGCCCTACGCCCTACGCCCTATGAAAGCGTCTATGGCCCTTCGAAGGCCTTCATGTCGTCGTTCGACCTTGGTCTTCGCGAAGACCTGCGCGACACCGGGGTCAGCGTCACGCTGCTGCATACCGGTGCCACCGCGACCGAATTGCACCACCGCGCCGGCATGGATGCAACCCACTTTGGTGACAACAGCTGGAAGAACGATCCGGTGCTGGTCGCCCGTCAGGGGGTCGAGGCGATGCGGAACGGCGTGAACAGCGTCATCGGCTGCGATGAGGCGACGCAGAAGGCCGGGGCCGAGCGCAAGTTCCAGTCCGAAGAGGACAAGGCGCGCCATCACGCCGAACACACACGGCCGCCCGCGGCCAAGTGAAGGAGAACAAGATGCACAACGTAACCGCAAACGGTGCCGCGATCCCCGCACTGGGCTTCGGCACCTTCCGGATGGAGGATGCAGAGGTGGCCGCCGTGCTGCCCGAGGCCCTGAGACTGGGCTTCCGCCACATCGACACCGCCCAGGTCTACGGCAACGAGGCCGCCGTGGGCGCCGCAATCCGTGCCTCAGGCGTGCCGCGGGACGAGATCTTCCTGACGACGAAAGTCTGGGTCACCGAGTTCGCCAAGGCCGATTTCCTGCCCGCCGTCGAGGAGAGCCTGAAAAAGCTGGGCGTCGACCACGTCGACCTGCTGCTGCACTGGCTGCATCGCAACGACACCCCGCGTGCGATGCAGATTGCCGAACTGAACAAGACAGTGGCAAAGGGCATGGCCCGCCACATTGGCGTCAGCAACTACAACGCCGCCAAGATGCATGAGGCGGCTGAACTGTCCTATGCGCCGCTGACCGCCAACCCGGTGGAGTACCACCCCTATCTCTCGCAGGCCGCGATCCTGAAGGCCTGCAAAGAAATGGGCATGGCGTTGACCGGGTATTATGGCATGGCCGACGGCCTCGTGCCGCAAGACGAGGTCCTGAAAGACATCGGCGCCGCGCACGGCAAGACAGCCGCCCAGGTCGCCCTGCGCTGGCTGGTCCAGCAGCCGCGCGTCGTGACCCTGTCAAAGACCGCGAAGCTCAAGCGGCTACCCGAGAATTTCGGTATCTTCGACTTTGACCTGAGCGCCGCCGAGAGGTAGGCCATCCACGACCTCGCCCGCCCCGAAGGGCGGATCATCTCGCCGGAGGACATGTCCCCCGAATGGGACTGACGTCTGTCGCTATCGGCTCTGGGCGCAAACATGCCGCACAGAAGGGGTCGACAAGGTATCAACGAACAAGAACGTTCGTTGATACACATGCCCACTTGGCAGAGTCAGCGCTTTGTCACCCTACCTGTTGTGAGTAGGCATGGCAGCCACCCGGCGCACGCCCTGCCTTGGTGTTCCGACAGGTTTGGGCCCTCACCCTGCGAATGCATTCACTGAAAACTCTCGGCAGAGCCATCGCAGCAAGTCACGATCCGGCTAGCATCGGCCTGTCGCGGTATTCGCAGAAATACCTTGAACCGATAGGACACCGACGCCAGACTGCTTCTTGCCGATACCATCAAGGAAGACGCTTCAGCAGGCACCCCGGCAGACCCTCGACATCCACCTTCGGCAATATGGTTTGATCATAATACCCAAGCCCTACAAAAGCATCGAAAAAAAGGTGGCGTCAGGCCATGCACTTCTCAAACCAACTCAATCTGCGCCCTATTGAGTATGGTTGCCATCGGGCATCCGCGACGCCGAAATTCTCTTGCTTTTGCTGGGCGTTCAAGCGGCCTGCTCCGGCGTCTTTTGGGAATCGCCGAGACAATTGAAACTAAATTGAACATCGTTCAATTGTCGCGTATCTTGGTTGGGAAAGTACTGACGGCATGTGCTCTGGTTTATCACGCACCTGCCCGCTGCCCCTTGGCCATCTCAATCATGGACATTCCGCATGACCTCACTCCCGACTTCTCCCGCTGACCTTAGTGCGACCGAGGCGCGCGACCTCATCGGCAGACGCGCCCTCTCCAGCAAGGAACTGGCCGAGGCCTGCATTGCCCGGGTCGAGGCAATCGACCACGCGGTCAACGCCCTTGTCGCGCGAAATTTCGAGACGGTGTTGGCGGGCGCCAAGGATGCGGACGAATCACTCGCGAAAGGTGACCCTCTTGGACCGCTGCACGGATTGCCTTTTGCGGTAAAGGACATGATTGATGTCACGGGCCTGCCGACGACCTTCGGGTCGGAGCTGTTTGCCGGCGCTATCGCAAAGGGCGACGATCCGATCGTTGCCGCGATGCGCCGCGCCGGAGGCCTGCCCCTGGGCAAGACCAACAACCCGGAGTGGAGCGCTGGCGGCAATACGCGCAACCGGGTCTATGGCGCGACGGCCAACCCCTATGACCTGACGCGCACCTGCGCGGGTTCGTCGGGGGGATCGGCGGTGGCGCTGGCCTGCGGTTATGCTCCACTGGCGACCGGATCGGACACGGGCGGATCGCTGCGCAATCCAGCGGCCTATTGCGGGGTCGTCGGCTTTCGCCCCAGTCCCGGCGTGGTGCCGGGACAGTCGCGCGGCATGGGGTTCATTCCGCTGTCGACCTCTGGCCCGATGGCGCGCAACGTGGCCGATGCAGGGCTGATGCTGTCGGTGCTGGCGCGACCGGACGCGCGCGACCCCTATACCACGGTGATCGACGGGCAGACATCCTGGGATCCTGCGGGGTTTGCCGCCCTGCCCCGGCGCGACCTGTCGTCGCTACGCGTTGCCATGAGCGAAGATTTCGGCTTTGCCCCGACCGAAGCGCTGGTGCGTCGCCAATTCCGCAAAGCCACCGCCGCACTGGCTCCGTTCCTTGGGCGGGCCGAGGAGACGACCCCCGATTGCACCGGCGCAGACCGCATCTTTGCCGTACTGCGCGGGGTGCTGTTCGTCGGCCAGCATGGCGCTCGGCTGGATGCGCACCCGGACAAGATAGGCCCGAATGTCACCGAGAACGTCATCGAGGGGCGCAGCTTTACCGCCGACGACATCGCCTGGGCTCTGAGCCAGCAGAGCGCGTTTTACCTGCGCTGGCAGGACTGGTTCCGCGACTGGGATGTCATCGTTACCCCCGCCGTCACGATCAGCCCGCGCGACTGGCACGAGTTGTACCCTGCCGAGATCGACGGCGTGGCGACGCAGAGCTATTATCACTGGCTGGCGATGGCCTATGCCTCGTCCCTCGCTGGGCATCCCTCGATCACGATCCCATGCGGGCACGACGAAAACGGCATGCCCTTCGGCTTGCAGATCATCGGACGACGCCACGCCGACCGCGACGTTCTGGCGGTTGCGGCCGAGGTCGAGGCTGTGCTGGCCGGGCTGTCGGACTTCGCACCGAAAGGTCCGGATCTGGCCGCCCTTGCCGCCGCGCGCCCGCTGTCGGAATCAGAGGGCTTCCTGAGCTTCTGAGCCAAGACATAGAATTGAAAAAGGGCGTCCGGAGGGGCGCCCTTTTTTGGTGCTGGTGCGGGATCGATCAGTCTGGAGCGTAGTCGCCGACCATATCGCGCAATTCGGTGATGCGGGCAGCGTCGACGTCGGTCAGCAGCTCGCCCATGCCGTCGGTGGCGGACTTGAAGGTCGCGAGCTCTTCTGCGGTGGGTTCATAGACGGCGATCCCAGCCATTTCGAGGTCGGCTTTCGACGTTTCCTGCGTGGCATCGACCCAGGCATAGACATCCTCGAGCGCCGCTTCGGAGGCCGCGTTGACCTGCGCCTTTTCCGCGTCCGACAGCCCGTCCCACCAGGCCGAAGACGCCAGCGCGATACGGGCCGAGATGATCACCCGCGCATCGGTGAAGTTGGAGAAGAGGTCCGCTTGACCAAAGGCCAGCGGTACGACCGATGCGTTGACATAGCCATTTGCGATGCCCGTTTGCAGCGCGTTCGGCACTTCGGAGAAGGGAATGACGACGCCGCTTGCACCCATCATCTTGAACATTTCCAGCTGGTTGGCATCCAGCGCGCGCATCCGCAGACCTTCCATGTCCTTGACTGAGCGGACCTCTTTCTGGTTGTTGAAGATGCCCAGCATGCCACCGGTCGGCACGACGGCCAGAATGTGCATGCCCTCTGCCGCCAGCTTTTCGTTGACCGTATCCAGGTAGTCGCTTTCGTCGAAGAACTTGTGCACGTGCTGCGAGCTGTCAAAGGTATAGGGTAGCTGCATCACCCGCATTTCCGGGACAAACTGGTAGGACATGGCGTAGTTCGACATCGAAACGTCCAGGATGCCCGAACGGACCTGGTCCAGCCGGTCATCCTCACCGCCCAGGGAATCGCGGGGGAAGGTCTCGGTCTCCCATCCCTCAGCCTTGAGGGCGGTGAGCAGGTTGTCGACGTAGCGATAGCTGCCTTGGGTGTCGCGATCCGGGGTTGCGTCCAGCGCCACCGCGATGGATTGCGCCTGAACAGAGGTCGTTAGGGCCAAGGCGAAAAGGCCAGCAGTGCAGAGAACGTGAAGTTTCATGGTCTACTCCGAATGGTTGGTTTCATATTGGTCGGCGAAAGCGATTTCACGGGCCAACACGCGTGGCGACACCAGCGCGCCAAGTCCGGCCAGCCCGTGCAGCAGGATCAGAAGGATGGTGACCGGCAGGGCGGAAGCCATCCAGGCTGTCGAAATCTCAAGCCCTTCGGAGGTGCGGCCAAGCTGGCGCAAAACGAAGGGAAAGCTGTACCAGAGCACCGGCACGAAAAATGCCCAGGAGGCGACGAGGCGCGCCACCACCTGCACCTTCTGTCGCCAGATCACCTTGGCGGGCGGGGTGACCATCGCCGGGTCGGCATGGGCGTGAAATGCGCATGAGGCGCCCAGCAGACCACCCCAGACCATCAGCCAGCGCGCCAGCTCCTCTGTCCAGAAGGGTGGCGAGGCGAAGGCGTAGCGCGCCACCACCTGCAGCATCATCGTCAGCAGCATCCCGAAAAAGCAGAAGGCGGCCAGGCGCAGCGCAAGAAAGTTCAGCGCTGCGGAAAGGGCATAGAGCGCCTCGGAGAGTCGGATCATCGTGGCGTCCTCCCTAATTGATGAAGCCGGCAAGGCGCGGCAGGAACAGGCTGATTTCAGGCACGAAAGTCAGCACCAACAGCACGACCACCTGCATCAACAGGAAGGGTGCAGCAGCCTTGGCGATGCCCCAGTACGGCACCCCCGACACGGTCGAGACCACCAGAAGCGCGGCTCCGAAAGGTGGCGTGACGATGCCGAGCATAAGGTTCACCACCAGCACGACGCCGAGATGGATCGGATCCGCACCCATTGCGATGCCGGCGGGCACGAACAAAGGCACCAGCAACGCCAGTGCGATCGGCACCTCTAGAAACATCCCCGCCACTAGAAAGACGGCATTCAGCAGCAGCAGGTACTTCCAGCCCTCGAACCCGAACCCGATGACCATCTCCGCCAGCAGGGTCGGCAATTTCTCCAGCCCCGCGAGGTAGCCGAAGATCGCCACTGCCGAGAGCAGAATGAAGATCGAACCTGACAGGATCGCTGTACGCTCAAAGCTTTCGACCAGCAGGCGCAGGTTCATGTTGCCATAGATCATGCCCGCGATGATCGAACAGCAGACAGCGAGGCCCGCGGCCTCGGTCGGGGTCATGATGCCGAAGACGATGCCCGACAGAATGATTACCGGAATGACTGTCGCGGGAAGCGCATGGACGAAGCGGCGGAAAACCTCGCGCGCGGGCAGACGTTCGCCTGCAGGGTGATCGTAGCGATGTGCCAGAAAGGCGTTGGTGGCGAACAGGGCCACCGCCATGAACAGTCCCGGCAGTATCCCCGCCACGAACAGCGCCGCGACAGAGGTGTTCATCAATGCGCCGTAGAAGATCATGATGATCGAAGGAGGAATGATCGGCCCGATGACTGAGGACGCCGCCGTGATTGCACCGGCGTAGTTGGCGCTGTAGCCCGCCTTGCGCATCGCGGGCACCAGAGTGTTGGATACGGAGGCGGCATCGGCCATAGCCGAGCCGGAAATTCCCGCGAAGAACACCGAGGTCAGGATGTTTACATGCCCAAGCCCCCCCTTCAGCCGTGCCATCAACCCCATCGACAGATCGACCAGCGCCTTGGTCACCCCGGCGCGGTTCATGATCTCGCCCGCCAGAATGAACAGCGGCATCGACATGATCGAGAACAGGTCGATGTTGGCGATGATGCGTTGCGGCGCGGCGGCCAGAAAGCGCGCGCGATCCGCCGCGACGAACGACAGGATCGAAGCCGCGCCGATCAGATGCGCCAGAACCGCTCCCCCCATGAGAAGGCAGACAGAAAAGATGAGTATCGAAATGGCGGCCATCGCGGCTCTCCGTTGTTCGGCTGAGGGCGTGATCGGATCGCGCCACCTCGGTCGCAGTGCTGTTGATCTTTTAATTGAACGGTGTTCAATAAGATGGCAAAAGGATTCTGCGGCTGGCAAGGAAATTCCCGAGTTTGCCCGAAAATTAATCAGGAGTGGCCATTTTGCCGGAAAATGACGATCCCAAGCCAAGGAGCAAGCTGCGGGGCCGCGCGGCGGCCATCGGCCTGACCAAGGCGCAGGTGATCGCAGCTGCGCTGGCACAGATTGATGAAAAAGGGCTGCAGGCATTTTCGATGCGCGAGCTTGCGCGCTCGCTCGACGTTTCACCGGGTAATATCTACTTTCACCTGGGCGGCGCGAAGGAAGACCTGTTTGCCGAGATTTCCGGGGCGCTTACGGCATCGGTATCTGAGAATATCGACGCTGGTATGCCTTGGCAGGACCGGTTGCGGCAGGTGTTTCTGGCCTATCGCGATACGGTGGGTACCCATCCCAATTTGGCGCCGATGCTGGGTGCCCAGATGAAATCGAACGGCGTGGCCAACCTCGCCTGGGTCGAAACGGTGCTTGGTGCGCTCGGCGACGCCGGATACCACGGGCAGGCGCTGCGTGATGCCTTCAACGCGCTGATCGGCGGGCTCGGCGGTTTCATCACGATGGAATTCGCCCCCGCCCCCAGTGAAAAAGCCCGAGAATGGGAAGAGCTGTTCGCCGCCCGTGTCGCAGCCATCGACCCCGAACTGTACCCCCGCACCCATGCAGTGCTGCCAGAGCTTTCCAACCGCATCTTCGTGCTGCGCTGGCAGAATGGCACGAATGTCTCCTATGCGGGTGGCTACGAATTGCTGCTGAACCTGCTGATCGACGGGCTGGCGGCACATGCGCCGCGCGGGCCCGACACCTCTTCCCCGACCGACACGACCAACTGAAAAGGACATCCCATGACCACGATTGCCAATCTTCCCTTCTCGAAAGTCCGCCGCAGCGGTGGCACCGTCTATCTTTCGGGCGAACTGGGCTTTGACGCCGATGGCAGCCTGCCCGCCGGCATCGAAGCACAGACCCGAAACTGTCTTCAGCGCATCAAGGCGACGTTGCAGGCCGAAGGACTGGATATGGCGAATGTGCTGTCGTGCACCTGCTATCTGACGGACAAGGCCGATTTTGCCGCCTTTAACACAACCTATGCAGAGTTCTTCGCCGATCCCAAGCCGGTGCGCACGACCGTGGAAAGCGGGCTGATGATTGACGCCTGCGTCGAGATCACCGTGATCGCCGAGGCATAAGCCCATCCTATCGGCGCGTGCGCCAAATTTGAGAGGCATTGGCTGATGTCCGAAATCCTCGTTCTGGGCGCTGGAATGGTCGGCGTTTCGACAGCGCTGGCCCTACAGGCGCGCGGCCATGCGGTAACGTTGGCTGATCGCCGCGCTCCAGGTCTTGAAACCAGCTATGGCAACGCCGGGGTCATCCAGGTTGAGGCGGCTGAACCCTATCCGATGCCGCGCGATCCGATGACATTGGCGCGCATGGCCTTGGGGCGCAGCAATGACATCGCCTATTCGCCTGCCGGGCTGCTGCACCAGTCGGGCGCGTTGTGGCGCTATTTCCGCGCCTCGGGGCCGCGCCGGCACAAGGTCGTGTCGCAGATCTACAGCCAGCTGACGGCGCGCGCGACCGCTGATCACCAGCCGCTGATCACCGCCTCGGGCAGCGAGAACCTGATCGCGCGCGACGGTCTGGCGCTGCTGTTTCGCAAAGCGATCGACTTTGACGCCGCGGCCCGCGCGGCCGAGCATCTGCGTGCCGCCTACGGTGTTGCCTCGCGCGCGGTGGACGGCAAAGCGTGGCAGCGCGAAGAACCCGCGCTGCGCCTGACCCCGGCAGGCGCAGTGCATTATACTGGTAGTTGGAGCGCCTCGGACCCCGGAGGACTGACAGCGGCCTATGCGGACCTGTTCGAACGACAGGGCGGGCGCATCCTGCTGGCCGATGCGAAAACGCTGCTGCGCACTGGCAGCGGCTGGCAGATCGACGGCCCCGATGGTCCGATCACGACCAAGGCCGCGGTACTCTGCCTTGGCCCCTGGACCGGCAGTTATCTGCGCCGTTTCGGCCTGCGGGTGCCGATGGTGCTGAAGCGCGGCTACCACGCCCATTACGACGCCCCGCTGCGCCCGCGCCGCCCATTTCTGGACGCCGACAACGGTGTTGTCCTGTCACCGATGACGCGCGGATTGCGGATGGCCAGCGGTGCCGCGCTGGTGCCGATGGACGCTGCTGCCGATCCGCGCCAGCTGCGCCGCGCCGAAGCCGCAGTCGGCACGCTGATCGAACTTGGCCCGCGGCTGGAGGAACCCCAGTGGGTCGGCACACGGCCCTGCCTTCCAAGCATGTTGCCCATGGTCGGCGCAATCCCCGCGCAATCTGGCCTTTGGGTGAATTTTGGTCATGGACATCAAGGTTTTACCCTTGGCCCGACCACCGCGACACTGTTGGCCGATGCCTTTGAGGGCGCGCCCTCAGAACTGCAAAAGGCGCTGTCGCCCGCAGTGCAGATGATCTGACCCCTTTCCGACGGTAACCCGGAGACGCCCATGCCGACCGACCTTGCCTTGACCACCGACACTTCGCTTGATCATGCGCTGCAAGTGGCCATCGCGTGCTACCGCGCCCGCAATCCGGGCAGTGCCGAGATGCTGGAGCGCGCCCGTCAGGTGCTGCCCGGGGGCAATACTCGTAGCTCACTCTGGGCCAATCCATTTCCGCTGTGCATTGCGTCCGGTCAGGGCTGTCACATCCGCGACGTCGACGGGAATGACTATGTCGACATGCTGGGTGAGTTCACCGCCGGAATCTTCGGCCACTCCTCTCCCGTCCTCGCCGAGGCGATCGCGACCGCCCACGCCCGCGGGATCAATCTGTCGTCACATACCCCCTATGAGGTCGAGCTGGCCGAGCGGCTCTGTGCGCGCTTTCCGTCCCTCGAGAGGCTGCGTTTCGCCAATTCCGGGACCGAGGCGAACCTGATGGCGCTGATGGCCGCGCGGCTGGTCACGAAGCGGGACCGGATCGTGGTGTTCCGGGGCGGCTATCACGGTGGGGTGCTGACTTTCGGGGACGGGGTGTCGCCCGTCGATGTGCCGTTCGACTATGCCTGCCTGCCATATAACGACATCGCCGCCGCCGAAGCCGAGTTCGCCCAGAGCGGCGCACGAATCGCGGCGGTACTGGTTGAGCCGATGCAGGGTGCCGGGGGCTGCGTGCCCGGCGATCCCGCGTTTCTGGCAGCGCTGCGCCGGTTGAGCGAGGCGCACGGCGCGATCCTGATCTTTGACGAGGTGCAGACGGCGCGCATGTCGGTTGGCGGCGCACAGGCGCGGCTGGGTATCATCCCGGACATGACAACTCTGGGTAAGATTTTTGGCGGCGGGCTGGCCTTCGGCGCCTTTGGCGGGCGAGCCGAGATCATGGACCGTTTCGATCCCGCGCGCGCCGATGCCCTGCCCCATGCGGGCACCTTCAACAACAACAGCCTGACCATGGCGGCGGGGGTGGCGGCGATTGACCACTACCTCGGGGCGGAGGCGCTGGAGGCGCTGTTTCAGCGCGGCGAAGACCTGCAGCGGCGGTTGACGGCGGTATTTGCCGAAACCGGTTTGCCATTTGCCGTCACCGGTATGGGCGCGATCATGAACCTGCATGCCCGCAGTGGCGAGGGTGCTGCGACAGACCGCAAGTTGCTGTCCCTTCTGCATTTCAGGATGCAGGAACGGGGCTACTATTTTGCCGCGCGTGGTCTGATCGCCCTGTCGTTGCCGGTCGGAGAGAATGAGATCCGCGGTTTTCTGACGGCTATTGAACAGGGGTTGCAGGCATGAAGCCGGCCTTCGATATCGTCATCCGGGGCGGTCGGGTGATGGACCCTGAAACCGGCTTCGACCAGATTGCCGATGTCGCCATTCGCGGCGCAGCGGTGGTTGCCATTGGCCGCGACCTGCCCGAAGGGCGCACCGAACTGGATGCGGTCGGGCGGATCGTCGCACCTGGGTTCGTTGACATCCACGCCCATGGCCAGTCGCTGGCCGCCGACCGGATGCAGGCCTTCGATGGCGTGACAACGGCGCTTGAGCTTGAGGTCGGCGCATTGCCAGTGGCCGAGTGGTACGCCACCCAGACCGAGCGCCCGCGGCTGTTGAACTATGGTACGTCGGCTGGGTGGTTGTTCGCCCGCTGCCAGGTGATCGCCGACATGCCCGCCGATGGCACTGTGCCGTCGATGACGCTGATGGGGCGCGGTGCGGACGACCGGCGCTGGTCGCTGGACGCCGCGACCGAGGCGCAGGCAGAGCAGATTGTGACGCTGCTGAAGGGCGGTCTGAAAGAGGGTGGTATCGGCATCGGCATCCCCAACGGCTATGCGCCCGGCGCGGGTGTGAAGGAGCTGACCCGCGTCTGCGCGCTGGCGGCGGAGGCGGGCAGCCTGACTTTTACCCACATCGCCAATGCGTCGAACGTCGACCCGCACAGCTCGCTCGAAAGCTACGTGCGCATCATCGGGCTGGCCGGGGCGACGGGCGCGCACATGCATGTGTGCCATCTGAACTCGACCTCGATTCTGGATGTGAAAAGCGCCGTCGACGTGCTGCAACGCGCTCAGGCACAGGGTCTGCCGATCACCGTCGAAGCCTATCCCTATGGCACCGGATCTACCGTGGTCAGTGCCGGCTTCTTCACCCAGCCAGATTTCGCCGCCCGCACCGGCTCCGATTATGACCAGATCGAACTGGTACGCAGCGGCGAACGGTTCACAAATGTCGAGGCCCTTCGCGCCGCCAGCGCGCGCGATCCCGGCGATCTGATCCTGTGGCACTTCCTGGATACTGAAAACGAACCGGCACATCGCGGCTTGCTGGACCTGTCGGTTACATATCCAGGCGGCAATATCGCGTCGGACGCCCTGCCCTGGACCATGCCTGATGGCAGCTTTTACGACGGCGCCGACTGGCCGCTGCCCGAGGAGGCGACCTCGCACCCCCGTTCCTCCGGGACGTTCACGCGGTTCCTGCGCGATTACGTGCGCGACCGCGCGCTGATCGGACTGATGGAGGGGCTTGCGAAATGCACCCTGCTGCCCGCCCGCGTGATCGAGGAAACTGCACCGCAGATCCGCCGCAAGGGGCGGCTTCAGGTCGGGTGCGACGCCGACGTGGTGGTCTTCGATTTCGATCGGTTGCAAGACCGCGCGACCTTCCGGCAGATGAACCTTACGGCCGAAGGCATGGTGCATGTGCTGGTCAACGGCGTGCCGGTGATCTGCGACGGCGCGCTCGACACGGATGCCGCACCCGGTGTGGCCATCGTCGGGCGGGGCATCGCAGAGGCACGCGCATGAGCGTGCCCGTCATTCTGGTGACCGGCTTTCTGGGCGCGGGCAAGACCAGTTTTATCAATGCCTTGCTGGAAAGCGGCTTGCGCCGCGTCGCCGCCATCGTCAACGATTTCGGCGCCATCAACATCGACGCGGAAATCCTTGAAGGGCGCAGCGATGCGGTGATCGGCCTGGGAAACGGCTGCATCTGCTGCTCTCTTCAAGGTGATCTGCTGCGCAGCCTGAAACTGGTACTGGCACAGCAGCCCGAGGCCATCGTGATTGAGGCCTCGGGCGTATCGGACCCGCGCGGCATTGTCGAAACGCTCTCCGATCCAGTGCTGTGGAACGATGTGCGGCTGGACGCAATCCTGTGCGTCGTCGACGCCCAGGACTTGGCAGACACCCCCGCGCGCGCCGACGATCCGCTGTGGCAGGCACAGGTCGGCGCAGCGGATTACGTCATCCTGTCCAAGACCGCGCTGGCCGATCCTGCAGGGCTGGCGCGCCTGAACACCCGGATCGCTGCCGGATACCGGCTGAAATCCTTCGACGTCGATCGCGACGGGCTGCCGCTGGCAGTGCTGTTCACCGATGCCATAACGCCGCGTGCCCCGTTGCCGCCGGGCCGGGTGCATAGCGCCGAACGCTTCACCGCACTGGACTGGCAGGCCGAAGGGCGTCTGCCCTTCAACGGTTTCCAGCGCCTGATGGAGGATCTGGCGCCGGTGCTGTGGCGTGCCAAGGGCTTTGTCTCGGTGATCGAGCGTCCGGGACCACCGCTGCTGTTCCAGATGGTCGGTCGGCGCGCCGGGTTTGAAACCGGCACCAGCACCCGCACCGGATGCCGGCTGGTGCTGATCGGTGAAACCGACGGCTTTGACGCGGATGCGGCGCGCGCCCGGCTTGACGCCCTGATCCAGCACCCTGACAAGAAAGATTGCAAATGACCGCCCTGTCCCCCTCTGATCTGAAAGGCAAGGTGCAGACCGTCACCGGGCTGGTCGCGCCGCAAACACTCGGCGCGGCCTTGATGCACGAACATCTGTTCATCGACCTGAACCCGCCGAAGTTTCGCACCACCCCCCTGCCCGATGGAGTTTCGGACGCGCCGATCGACCTGTGCAACTGCTTTCGCGCCCGCTATGGGCAGGGCCATTTCACCGACAACTACCGCATCGACGACTTCGCCGTGGTCCGCCACGAGGTCGAGGAAATGCAGCGCGCCGGGGGCCGCACCCTGGTCGATCTGACGGTCGGCGGCCTTGGCCCGCGCCCGCTACTCCTGCGCCGCATGGCCGAGGAAACCGGCGTGCAGCTGGTCATGGGCTGCGGGCATTATGTCGAGGAATACCAGATGGCCGAAACCGCCGAAATGTCGGTCGATGCCCTGGCTGCGCAGATGACCGCGCAGATACTGGAGGGCGCCTGGGGCACCGATGTGCGCGCCGGGATCATCGGTGAAATCGGCTGCCAGACACCCTGGACCGACCGCGAAAAGCGGGTGATGGAAGGCGCCATCGCGGCGCAAAAGGCTACCGGCGCGGCGCTGAACGTCCACCCAGGTCGCGAACCGCATCAGCCGCAAGAGGTGGTGGATTTTGTCACAGCGCGCGGCGGTGCCCCGGAACGCCTGATCCTCAGCCATATCGACCGGACCATCTTTGACGACGACACGCTGTTCCGGCTGGCCGACACTGGCTGCATGATCGAATATGACCTGTTCGGCTGGGAGGACAGCTATTATTGGCCCAACCCCGATATCGACCTGCCCAATGATGCGATGCGGGTGCGCTGGCTGCGCAAACTGGCAGAGCGTGGGCATCTTGACCAGATCCTGATCAGCCATGATGTCTGCACCAAGGGGCGGCTGGAGCAGTTTGGCGGCCACGGTTTTCAGCACATCTTTGCCAACGTGGTGCCGCTGCTGCTGCGCCGGGGTTTCACTCAAGGGATGGTCGACCGGATCTTGATCGACAACCCCGCGCGGCTGCTGACCTTCGTCTGACAGCTGGGATCCTGAGGTGTTGGGCCGAAGCGGCAGGCTTGGGAAACTGCAAATTCCGGCTCAGATCCCATTGGCATAAGCATCTCTACAACGAAGCAATCGTCTCAAAATCATCCGTGTGGGCTTTGCCATTCGATAGCGAAACTGGCTCAGGGTCCATTGATGATGATCGCGCTGCGTGTTTCACGACTCCTGAAATAGCATTGTGTCTTTTCCAAATCCTCCGGTCCGAGCGACGCGCAGATGGCGCCCCTCACGCCCTATTTCCAAAGTCCGATGCCGAATCTCACCTCGACGACAGGCCCATTCTGAGTCGGACTAAATTGATCAAATGCAAAGACTTACGCTAGCAGGGCGTTTCAGCGAAATATGGGTCGCAAACTATGCCAGATGGCCTGTGAGAATGGTGCAGATCTATGGTCTTCCCGATTACGGACAGATTTGCGAAAGTGCTGAGATTGCCTTTTGAGCACATTTTCACCCGACGAGGGAGCCTTGGTGGGCCGCGGCCGATATTCCGCCGCCCAGCCCCGAGGCGAGCACTAAACGTTGTAAAGCTCGCCCCGCCTGTCAATGCCTGCCAAGGCCGCTGCCCCGGTTTAGAATTCGGGGGGGGGACGCACTCGGCCTTCGCGCTTCGCAATAGCCTTTTGATCTCGATGTTGCCCATCCAGCGGCCCCCCTTCCATCGAAACCTTCAGCGGGGCGCCGAACAGGATCTGATTGAAGCGCAGGCTGATGAAAGGGCTGACCCGGCCCGTATTGAAGATCGCGGGCCGAGCATGCAACTTTAGAGCCTCTTCCAGCACGACAATGCAGCGCTCCGTATCCAAGGGGGCAATAGCTGCCAGGCCCGAATATGGCGCGTCATCCTCTCCATGGCGACTGCGCTAGAACGGTGGGTCGTCCAGATTCATCAAAGCCAGTTTCAGCGGAGCCTCGATCCTGCACACGCCCTACCGCACCGGCCGGCTCATGCTGTCCGGCGCGCACTGCTAAACGGTCTACAGCGCAGAAAGCATCGGCTCGATCATCTCTCGTGATCTGGAATCGCTCACCGACCGGAGTCGGTCGCTAGAAATTCCTGTTCGACGAAAAATTGCACGAGTTCGACGGTAGGTTGCCCTATCTTGACGCGCAGCTTTTCTATCTGGCCTGCCTTCCCACTCGTCTTGGCCTCGCCCTTGTCCGAAAAGATCCCGGAGAGGTCTTCGATCGACTTTCGCTACCAAATGTTGATCAGAGTTTCATGCATCCCATCCAAGCATTGCCACCAGTTCAGCGAACGTCATCTCGCCACGAATGGCCCCAGCCTGGGGGCTAAACTCTCCGGACACTGTTCGGCGTGAATGCCCAATATCAATAAAACCAATGAGCTATCGAAGGCCAAGCTCGAAATGGCGAGCCTTGCGGCGGGGGGCTTTGAATTCATCCTTTCCCTATTGATGCAAATTACTGAACGAAACTTGCTCACAAAAACATTTGGCAAACAAAGAAGCACTTTTACCTGAGACTCCCCGCCCACCTCAGGATCTAACTTAAGATGTGCGCTAACCAGATCCGCTCGTTGCTTGCAGGGCGACCGCTCCGCCATACACCACAAGGATCATTGCACTTTCAAAGCCGATACGACCGGGCCCTGCCCGCTGTCGCAAAACAAGCCCGGCGAGAAGTATGCCCGTCATCAAGATTGAGGTCGCCGTCCAGAAGTAATCGCCCGTGCTGGCCGCATGATATAATGATCCGTCCCGATAGGCGACATCCGCGGCTGAGAGGAAAAGCGTATCAAAGGTGTTGCCCCCGATGATACCGCCAACTGCCAGTTGGAGTGCCCCTCTGCGGACCGCAGCCAAAGTTGTCACGAGCTCCGGCAGCGACGTCACAACCGCTGTGGCCAATGCTCCGACAAGGGTTTCCGGCAGTTCCAGGCGGCCGGTCACCTCTGCAGCGGTTTTGGCAATAACCCAACCCGCAAGGCCCATCACCACCATCAGAAAGCCAAATTCCATGAACAGGCGCAACGTGCTCTTCTGTCCGGTTTCGGCGTCTTCCTGATCTGGCGTGTCGGTCCTGCTGTCACGCGTCGAAACAGGGCGCCACATCGGATTTTCGCGTAAGCTGCGTGTCGAGACAAGCGCCGCCACATAGACGACCGGGATTACAAACGAGACAGGATGAATCGCAAGAACTGTGAACTCTTTCATATTGATGGCCAACAGGGGAAGCGTCAGCAGAATGATCAGAACGATGGATTGAAAGACATTCGCCAGCTCGGCCGCGGCGTGTTCCAGGTTGGCCTTGCGATATGTGATGTCGGCGATGGCCAGAAAGGCGGTCTGAGCGGCGATGCCGCCGATGCTGTTGGAATACGCCAGAGAGGCAAGCCCGTCATGTGCGGATGTGATCGATACAATTGTGCCGCTTAGCGAGGTCGCCGCCCCCAGCAGAACCGCCCCCGCTATCGCTTCGCCAAGTCCGGTTCGGTCAGCCAGCTTGTCGGCGAGGTCGGTCATCCTCAGTCCACTGAACAGGACCATGATCGCCGCGACCAGAAACGCAGCCAGCAATCCGAATATCGACCATTGATCAAGCACAGAAGAGAGCCTTTCGCAAAGTATCATAGGTGGACGCAACGCCTCGATTGCACGACCACACACGACAAGGGGAGGGCAAACGCCTTATGAATCAAGAACTCGGCAGGCTAAAATAATGAAGGCGCCAGCGAAACAACAGACGAAGCACATGATCAGCCATCAGAGACCCTTGGATAATTCTACGCCTCTGTCTTGACCTCTCACCCTGGCTGAAATGTCAGTGCTACCCTGTGAAGCCAGCATTGATCCGCGATGAAAATGCGGCAATTGCGGCCGCATGAGTTTAATCCCCAAGCGGACCACTCCCCGCCTGACACTGCGCCTGATGCATGCAGATGACTAGCCGGATTATCATCGCCCCATGTCTTCAGACCAAGGGGTCTACATCGAGGGGCGTTCACCGCGTCTGTGTGTTGAGGGATGTTTTGTGCTGATCACGCGCGATGAAGCCTCGTTGGGTGTGGCGCCGTTATCATCGAGGCCAGAGGCGACGGCGATTCCGTCGGGCAAGTCGTCATCATCCAAGTGCCACTAAACACGGAATGGGAACTCGGCCGGTTTCTTTATCCTGAGGTGGAGGGGAAAGGTTTCGAAGATGAAGCGGCGGCGGCCCTCGCCGCTTGCCGCAACACGTAGCGCAATTTGAAACGCTGGCGTGCTAGGTCCATGCTGCCAATACAAGACCCGCCCCTTTGGCCGAAAAGCTTCGCGCGAAATTGGGTGCGACCGCTCAGCTACGAGCTTTAGCCGCCCCCGTTTACCTACACTTCTACAGAAGATTAGCCACCTAAGGCTTTGCCTGCGTCGCGGCGGTGGCGGACGAAGCCGTCGCACCGAACCGGCCAGAGCCGTCGCATCCGAGAGCCGGCAGAAGGATTTGTGATCCAAAATTATCCTAGTAGGTTTCGACGGCGCGCCCACGACGACAAAACTACCGTTCTTTTAGCTTCAGCCTGAACAAGTGTCGAAATGATCAGTGAGATCGAGGCGCCGCCGTAGATTTTCTTGGGATAAGGCTCGGCGTCGCGATGCGAACCTCGCTCGAGCCTTCGGATGCATTGTTCAATAGCTGAAGCGCCATTTCAGCGATATGGTCAAACGGCACCTTAACAGTCGTGAGGGGTACCGGCAGGCGTGACACGATCGGAATATCATTGTAGCCGACGAGCGAAATGTCATGTGGAACTGAAAATCCAAAGCTCGCGATAGCGGACAGAGCACCGATTGCAGTGTTATCATTGACCGCAAAGATTGCCGTTGGTCTATCTTTCAACTTAAGCAATGTCTCTGCCGCAAGTTCGCCAGACTCGATGCTGAAAGTCGACGGCACGATTAAATCTGACGACAACGAAACACTGGCCTCTTCTAGCGCCTTGCAATACCCCTCGAGCCGACCGCGCGCGCTCGTCGCGTAGTCCGGGCCAGTGATCAAGCCTATACGACGGTGTCCAAGATCAAGAAGATGGCGCGTGGCGAGGTAGCCGCCAAGTGGGTCATCCCCGATAGCAGCCAAACTCTGGCCGTTCTGGCGCAGTGCAAGAACGAAAGGAATATGGCGTGCGCGCAATTCATCCGTGAAATGGTCGTCGATACGCGCCGTCGAAAGAATCAATCCATCGACCCCCCGTCGGATCAGCGCCTCTGCTGCGGCACGGCCGGCGTCCGGGTGGTCGTCTGTCGTGGCAACGATGGCGAACTGACCATTTCGACCGGCCGCTTTTGCTAAAGATTCATAAAGCATTGCCATCACCGTATCGGTCAGGCGCGGTACGATCACGCCAATCTGCCCGGTTGATCCGCGCCGCAGGTTCGCGGCCGACAGGTCGCGCACATAACCCAGCTTTTCCGCTACCTCCCGCACATGTCGAGCAGATGGGTTATCTGCCGTCGGCAAACGTTCATCGAGTATTCGTGACACCGTTGATTTCGAGAACCCGGAAGCTTTTGCCACGTCCAGCAAGGTCACCCTGCCCTTTGGTTTGTGATGATTTTGGTCGCCGTCCATTTGGCCGTCCTTGCTGGTGCATCGTGCTCTGACGCTAAACTAACACTTGACAGCTATCTGGTGCAATGTATTTCTGGGAACGTTCCCGCAATCGTTCCCGTATCATCGAAAGATGTTGTGGATGACGCGGCACAGTCAGACACACCAGCCGGAGGAGTTTCCGAAAATGACCCCCATGGACATGCGCGGCCTGAGCCCCGCACCCGTTACAGCGTTCAAGAAAGACGGATCGCTGGACATCGAATCCAACGTGCGGATCGCAAAATGGCTTGCCAGTTTTGAAGATGTGAAGTCGCTGGTCATTCTTGGCCATGCAGGCGAAGGCACATTCCTGACCACCGACGAACGCCTGGAGTTGATCCGCGCCTATAAGGATTCCGTGGATATTCCGATCATCGCCGGTATTACCGGTGAAGGCACCAAGGTTGCCGCGGAAGAGGCGAAGCGGTCACTTGACGCCGGTGCAACAGGTGCGCTCGTCTATCCGAACCATGGGTGGCTGCGCTTTGGCTTCCAGAAAGGTGCGCCGCAGGATCGCTACAAGGCGATCTACGAAGAGGGTGGCCTTCAGACCATTCTGTTCCAATATCCCGATGCAACCAAGGCCTCCTACGATCTCGACACTCAGCTTGAAATCGCGGCGCAGCCTGGATGCGTTGCGACCAAGAACGGAGTGCGCAACATGAAGCGCTGGTATGTCGAGATCCCCGAGCTAAAGAAAGCGCAGCCCGATCTGCAGATCCTGTCCTGCCACGACGAATGGCTGCTGCCGACAATGTTCGACGTCGACGGTCTGCTGGTCGGTTACGGCAACATCGCACCGGAACTGCTGATCGAACTGATCAAGGCAGGTAAGGCACAGGATTATCCGACCGCCCGCAAAGTCTTTGAACAGCTTCTTCCGGTGACCCGTGCGGTCTATCACCGCGGATCGCACATGGAAGGGACTGTCGCGCTCAAGATCGGCCTTCGCTACCGTGGGCTTCTGGACAACGCCACGATCCGCGAGCCGCTCAAGAATTTAGGCGCGCAGGCCGAGCGCGAAATCGAAGCAGCTTTCGATGCAGCCGGGATCGGCCGGGTCGATATGGCGATGGCCGCAGAATAGGTAGCAAGCTGGCTTGCCCCCTGGGGAGAGGGAGCAAGCCAATTCACCAGGGAGGACAAACATGTTTGAATTTACCAGCCAGCGCATTCGTCAGATGATGGCAGCAGCTGTTGTCACGGCCATTTCGGCAACAGCCCTCAGCGCGCAGGACATCCGAATTGGCGCCATGCGCGAAGGATCGTCCTGGTACATCTTTGCTGCGACACTCGAGCAGATGATCGAACCGATCTTGGGCGACAATTCGGTCGAGATCATCGCACGTGGCGGCGGTGTGGCCAATCCGATGGTCGTTCAGACCGGCAAAGCCGAAATTGCGCTGTCGAACGTCGCCTCCGCCGTCTGGGCCGCTAATGGCGACGATGTCTACCAAGGGATGAAAGCTCCGGACATTCGCGCCCTCGTTGGCGGGCTGAACGATGTCTACGTCGGCGTGATGGCGACGAAAGCCTTCGTTGAAAAGCAAGGCACGACGGACTTGGCCGAAATCGTGGCATCCGGCGCGCCGATCCGCGTCCTGATAAAGCCCGTCGGATCGTCCGCCGTGCCCGTCGCATACATGATCATGGAAGGCCTCGGCACCTCGCCCGAACAGATCAAGGCAAATGGCGGCGACATCATCCAAGTCGACACCGGCCAGATTGCCGACCAGATGCGCAATGGCAATGCCGATATCTATATCGACACGATGATCAAAGGGCACCCGGCGATCACCGAGGTCGCCCTGACGAGCGACGTGACTTTTCTGGACATCCCGCAGCCCGCGATGGACGTCCTCGAGGCGCATGGCCTGCGACCCGGCAGTTATGGCCCCGACTGGTACAAAGGGCAAACGAGCGCCACGACCGGCGCAAATCTGGGCACGGTGCTGATCGCGAACGCGTCACTGGACGAACAGACCGCCTATCTGATCACCAAGACGATCATCGAAAATGCGGATGCTTTGAAAGCCTCTCATGGGGCGTGGGCTTCGTTCGATCCTGCCCAAGCCATGCTGCCCGCGAACGTCGGTATCGAACTCCATCCCGGTGCCCTGCGCTACTACGAGGAAGCCGGCCTGATGTAAGACGCGTAGCGTCGCAGGGCCCCTGCGGCGCACCCATTCCAGACCCAGCATGAGAGGAGGAAATCATGCGTGATCTGCTTCAACACGGCGCCATCCGGAACATTGCCTTTGTGGTTGGTCTGGGAATGGTCGCCTTTCAGATTTGGCTACTCTTCGAACCGCAACAGCCGCTTTTCGAACGTCCCATCCACTTGGCTTTCGCGCTCGTCCTTCTGTTCCTGTATAAACCGCTGACCACGGAGGCCCTGCCGCAATGGGCAAGGTTTTGCGTGGATGCCACGCTGATCTGCGCTTCCGTCGCGGTGTTGTGCTATTACCTGACCGGGTTCGAGCGTCTGACCACGCGGATGGAAAACGTCTCTCCGATCTTCTCGATGGACATCTTTTTCGGGGCGCTATTCGTGTTCCTGCTGCTTGAAGGATCGCGCCGGGCGGTTGGCTGGATACTGGTCTGGGTCCTTCTGGCCTTTATCGCCTACGCCTTTTGGGGGAATTCGCTGCCAGGATGGCTCAATTTTCGCGGGTTCGGAGTTGAGGCGGCGACCGAAATCATGACCATGACCACCGCCGGTGTACTGGGGATCACGACGTCGACCTCTGTGGCCTTCGTTTTCTACTTCGTCCTGTTCGGGGCGTTCTACGGCGCAGTCGGCGGTGGTCAGCTGTTTATTGACCTCGCCATCCGCGCAGCAGGTCGCGCAACGGGCGGCACGGCCAAGGCCGCCATTATCGGATCGTCGCTGATGGGCTCGATTTCCGGCTCCGCTGTGGCAAACGTCGTATCGACTGGCGTGTTCACCATTCCGCTGATGAAACGCACCGGCGTTCCCGCTCACCGCGCCGCAGGCATCGAGGCCATTTCTTCGACCGGGGGGCAATTGATGCCGCCGGTCATGGGCGTGGCGGCCTTCATCATGGCAGAGCTTCTGGGCATCCCCTACACGCAGGTGGCGCTGGCCGGCCTTATCCCCGCAATCGCCTTCTATCTCGCGCTGGTTCTTGTCGTCGACCTGAGTGCACGGCGCGACGGCGTGCGCGCGCTGACGATGGCCGAGCTCGCTGAAATCCCGGCTATCTTGCCAAGGCTTCATCTTATCCTGCCGCCGCTGGTCCTGATTGCACTTCTGATCAGTGGTTATTCCGCAGCCTATTCCGCCGTCGTGGCTTCGCTCGCTTGCCTTGTCGCGCCGTTTCTGCGCCGCTCGACCCGGATCGGCGTGTCCGAGCTGACCGAAGCTCTGCGCGAAGCACCGCGCCAGGCCGCCGAAGTGGCCGTCCCGATCGCCGCCATCGGCATCGTTATCGCAGTGGCCGTTCAGTCCAACCTTGCGCTCAAATTTGCGGGCTCTTTGTTGTCTCTTTCCGAAGGGTCGGTCTACGCATCGCTCATGCTGGCCATGTTGGGCTGCATCATCATGGGCATGGGCCTGCCGACAGTCGCAGCCTACATCATCGGTGCTGTCCTGTTCGTGCCTGCAATCCAGGACCTTGGAATCGACCCACTCGCAGCGCATTTCTTCATCTTTTACTATTGCGTCCTGTCGATGGTGACGCCACCAGTCGCACTTGCATCCTTCGCCGCGGCAGCCGTCGGGCAGGCCTCTGCGGTCAAGACAAGCCTGTCCGCATTCGGTCTCAGCCTCGTCGCTTTCTTCGTACCCTTTGCTTTCGTGTTTGATCCAGGGGTTCTGGGACAGGGCAGCATGGCGCAAATCGCGTTCAGCGCTTTGTCATTGCTGGTGTCGACCGCGCTCTGGGCCGTTGCGTTTGGCGGCTGGGCCGGACGACCGCTCGGATGGGCCACGCGCCTGCCGATTGGCCTTGCGGGTCTCGTGTCTGTCATCGCCCCGACCGGGACAACCCTTTGGCTGGTCGGCCTGCTTGCCGGATGGATCCTCGTCGTCGGCATCGCTGCCCTGTCGCGCCGTCGTGGTGATCCCGTCGCTAACCCTGCAGAGTAAAACATGCCTCATATCCTTCACCCTTCGGAATCCCGGACATTCACTGATGACCGGGGGCTCACGGTCCGCCAGATCACTGCGCACCCGTCGCTGCACCATCATCCCTTTTTCTTCGTGGATGCCTGGGACACTGAGATGGAGCACTTGGTGCTGACCTCGCATCGGACCGGGACCCCTCAGATATTCATCGAACGTGAACCCGGAAACGATCTTGTGCAATTGACGCAAGAGCCGGCGCTGGCCGAGTGGTCCGTCATCCCCTCCCGAGACGGCCGCTGGATCTACTTTGTCGCGGGCCAAGACGGCAAGCGCGTCTCGACCCGCGACGGACAGGTTGAAACGCTGGTTCATTTCGAAAGCGATGAGATGCGCGAGCCTGGCATGGTCGGTGCCGCCATGGGGACAACGGCGCTGTCGCAGTGCGGGCGGTGGTGGGCCATTCCCGTGAAGTCAGGCGCGATCAGCAGGTTCTGGCTGATCGACACTGAACGGCAAAAGACCGAAGTGTTCCTTGAGGCGCCGACAATCGGGCACCCGCAGTTTTGCCCGGATGACAGTGATCTGATTCTTTTTGCAGGGCCGATGACCGACCGGGTCTGGGTGACGGATCGCTCTGGCAACAGCCGACGGATATTTGAGCGTCGTCACCCGATGCAATGGATCACGCACGAGGTCTGGCGCCCCGGTCACCGCAGCGTGCTGTTCGTCGACTGGCCGAACGGTATGGGCGAAATTGACGTCGCAACCGGAAACGTGCGTGGTGTGACGGACTTTCCTGTCTGGCACGGTGCGCCCGATCCGTCGGGGTCACGGCTTGTTTGCGATACGAACTTTCCCGATCTGGGGCTACATCTCTTGACGCTGGATCAGGATTATCCACCGCGGCCCCTGCACAGGCCCGAGGCCTCGTCAGAAGGGGCGCACTGGGCGCACCCGTTTCCATACAACGACGGCCCAGTAGAGGTTTATGCCCCCCAGCATACCCATCCCCATCCGCGATTTTCGCCCGACGGCAGGCGAATTGTCTTTACCTCGGATCGCAGTGGCTGGGCGCAGGTATACGAACTCGAACTACCGGAAAATTTTTGAAAATCGTCTCGGCACTGCCCGGCTCGCACCTCTCCTCGGATTGTCGAAGGCATTAGGAATACTCCGTTCGAAAACGGTGAAACATATTCTTATCCCTGCATGTCATCAGATGCTCCACTGGATCGCACCCCGTCGACGTCTCACTCAGCCTCTTGGGCCCGGAACTAATGTTTTTAATGGCTTGTCGTCCAATCGCAGCCACTTGCACGGCATCAGAAAAATGGTGTTTTATGCGTGTCGTTGGCCTCGGCCAATCCGTGGTGCCCATGATGGCTAAATGTCAAAGTTGGTGACGCTTCACTACGGCATGACCTGATCCAAACAAGGTCAGTTCCGAGCCGAGCGTTGGCGGACAGGCTCGCCAAGGGGCACCTCGCCGCACCGCCACAAGGCCGGTTGCAGCCCAAACTGCCAACTTTTCGCCCGCTGCGAAAATCTCACAAAAGATGCTGCCGTGGACCGTCACCCACGATGGTCTGCGAAACCGGCTCCATCGGCAAAACGATGGTCTTGCCTAAAGGGCAAAGCGTGCGGATCCCTGTCGCAGTCCGCACGGGAGGGCGGGACTAGTTCACCGCTTCGACGGCCAACGCTATCACCTCTGCCACCTCATCAGGGTTCGTCATCGGCAGCATGTGGCCGTTCTTGATCTCGATGCCTGTCGAGCCGGCGTGCTCTGCCATACGGCGCTGCAACGGTTGCGAGATGAGAAGGCTCTCGTTCGCGACCGCCATCCAGCTTGGTTTATCCTTCCATGCCGCAGCAACAACTTTGTGCGCAAGATTCCCGGCCTTGGCCCCATGCCTGGGATCTTTTCCACGAACAGTGCGTCTTCTTCTGAAAGACCATTGCATGCCAAGGACAGGAACACGTGGTCGTTGACCATGAGAAAGCCATCGTCGGTGATCGTCAGCTTGTCCACCGCGAAATCGCTGTTCGCCGAAGCCAGAAGGTCGCCGCCGCTTTCCCCGATATCAGGCAGGAAGGCTGTGACGTAGACGAGGCCTTTGACGGCCGGGTCAATACCGGCTTCGGCAATGACCACGCGGGCATAGAAATGTCCCACGAGCAGCCCGACCCGCCCTGCACGTCCAGGCTTCTCTGGACTGCCGCGATATCATCCTCGACGGACGTCATTGGCAGCTGAGTGAGAGCAACCTTGAGACCTTGCGCAGGCAGTCGGTCGTACCCCATCATTTTACCTGAACCCAATACGGGTCTTGGCATCTAGACATAATAGGTTTTCTTCGCCTCACTTTGCTGCCGGTGGAACTGTTTTACCATGCAAAGGGAAACACGGCAGGATCGAGCCCGAAGCAGATTGTGAGACACCTTGGTTCATCCAACTCACGTCATGAACTTCAGTATCGCCCCCTAACCTATTATAGATTAATATTTTTTTCGAATTCGGCGCGTACTGAAACAGCTGTTATCATACCGGCTACCGTGATTGCGCACCGCCTTTCAGATCCCCGGGTGTCTGTCCAGGTGTGCCAATCTCGCGGATCGCCTTGCGCCGGCGATAGGCGGGAGGGGCGCGATGTAGGAACGGGCTCTTGCCGTGGTACTGGTGCTAAAGCGCGGCGGTTCAACGTTACGACGTCGGGGGCAGTGACAGCGAGATTCAGGCAGTGACCGGTCGCGAAACGCTCAAGATGGTCCAGAAGTACCGCGCGAAAGGCCGTCAAAGGTCGGCCTCGGAGGTAGCTTGGCAGCGTCGGGAACGAAAAAACCTCGGAACATGCATGCGCGAAACTTTGCAAAACGTCCCGAGAGGAGACGCCGCAAAGACATTCAATGCCTCACGTAAGCGTCTGAAATATTTCAAAATGGTGCGGGTGAAGGGACTCGAACCCCATTGATCCATAATGATATTTATCATTTTTTCGTAAAATTCTGGGGATTATTGCTATAGCTGCTATCGTGATGATCTGGTGAGTTAGGCTGTTGGATGTCACCCAGAAATGACCCGCCTTGTCACCGAGAACTGATCCGACCGTTTGTTGTGTTTGCTGGTTCAGGACGTGGTCAATAGCGCTGTTTCCTTCCGTTTCTTTTTCGCTGCCTAGGAGCCGACTTTGAAGCAGTAGCTGTCGGTTCCGGCCTCGAGGATGTGGCAGCGGTGAGGCAGGCGATCAAGGAGTGCAGTCGTCATCTTTGCATCATCGAAGACGCTGACCCACTCGCTGAAGCTCAGGTTTGTCGTGATGACCACTCTTGTGCGTTCATATAGCTTACTGAGAAGGTGAAACAGCAGCGCACCGCCTGAGGTGCTGAACGGCAGGCATGATCGCTGCTGCCGTTGATGCTGCAGGGGGCTCGAACGGCAGAGATGCGCAGGAAGTTGATTTTGCAAACCCGGACCTTGGAACGGGTTGATCGTATTTCGCGCTGCGCCGCATCGGAAAATTGCAGACGTTCGCCACAGGCGCATCACCCAAGTACAGCCGACCGTCCGGAGGGACTAAGCCGCTCCGCGGCATAGGCGCCCGTGGCTGGCGTTGGTTCGTCATTTCACCGTTTTTCTATGTGGCCGGGCTTTCTGGGCTGACGATTGGGTTCTTCCCACCGTCAGACAGGAGGTTCCCATGGAGGAGAAGAACACCACGCCGCTGCGCCAGCGGATGATCGAGGACATGAACATCCGCGGGTTGTGCGAGAAGACCCAGAAGGCGCACATCCGGAATGTGAAGCATTTCGCATCATTTCTGGGGCGGCCGCCAGACACCGCCACGCCGGAGGATCTGCGGTCATATCAACTCAGGATGACCCAAGAGGGCGTGACCGCCAGCACCTTCAACGTGCGCATCATCTCGCTGCGGTTCTTCTTCGGGATCACATGTGGACGCGACGAGATGAAGCGCTTCATGCAGTTCCACCGCAACCCCCGGAAGTTGCCAATAGTTCTGAGCGTCGAGGAAGTGGCCGATCTGATGGCCGCGGTGCCGGGCCCGGGGCTCAAGTATCGCGCAGCGCTCGGGATCAGCTACGGAGCCGGGCTGCGCGCATCCGAGGTCTGCAACCTGAAGGTCAAGGATATCGACAGCGACCGGATGCTGATCCATGTCTATGACGGCAAGGGCGGGCGTGATCGCAAGGCCATGCTCTCGCCCAGCCTGCTGGATCTGTTGCGGGACTATTGGCGCGAGTCCCGTCCTGAGGGCTGGTTGTTCCCGGGCAAGCCCAAGGTCAACCCGCTGTCGCCGCGTCAGTTGAACCGGGCGTTCACCTCGGCCAAGCATATGGCGGGCATCAAGAAGGCCGCGACACTGCATACTTTGCGGCACAGCTTCGCCACGCATCTGCTGGAGGCCAATACCGACGTGCGGGTGATCCAGGTTCTGCTCGGGCATGCCAAGCTAACGACGACGGCACGCTACACCCATGTGGCGACGAAGACGATCCGCGGCACGGTCAGCCCATTTGAGCAGATGAAGCTGCTTCAGGACGAGACCCTGCGACGAGGGTTGGAATAGCACCCGGGGCGCGTGCCCCGGCCGAAGCTGGAGATCGCTGACATTTTCCGCGCCCACGGTCCTGCGTGGCGGCAGGCCAATGCGGGGCATGTCAGCCTGACCCAGCTGAAGGTCATGTCGGCGATCGAGGCCTGCAGAACCGAAGCGCTCGGCGGGCATGTGGCGGGCTGCACCAAGTGTGGCCATCATCACATCGCCTATAACTCCTGCAAGAACCGGCACTGCCCGAAGTGTCAGGGGCCGGCGGCGCGCGACTGGATGGCGGCGCGCGCCGAAGACCTGTTGCCGGTGGAATACTTCCATGTCGTCTTCACGCTGCCCGGCGAGATTGCCCAGATCGCCTATTGGAACAAGCGTGCGGTCTACGGGCTGCTGTTCAGAGCGTCGGCGGAAACGGTGATGACCGTCGCGGCGGACCCCAAACGCATGGGCGCGCGGGTGGGCATGACCAGCGTGTTGCACACATCGTGCCAGAGGCGCGTCTTCGACACGACGGACTCAGCCCTGACACACCATCCTCACATCCACATGATCGTGCCGGGCGGCGGCCTGTCGCCCGACGGTGTGAAGTGGGTCGCTTGCAAACCCGGGTTCTTCCTGCATGTGCGGGTGCTGTCGCGGCTGTTCCGGCGCCTGTTTCTGGACGGGCTCATGGCACTGCACCGGACCGGGCAACTGGCCTTCTTCGGTGATCTCGAAGGGTTGGCCGCAGCTGAGGCCTTCAAGGCCTGGCTCGCCCCGTTCCGGAAGGCCGAGTGGGTGGTTTACGCCAAACCGCCCTTTGGAGGGCCTGAGGCCGTGCTGGCCTATCTGGGCCGATACACCCACCGCGTCGCGATCTCGAACGCCCGCCTGGTCAGCGCCGATGCCCAAACTGTCGCCTTCAGCTGGAAGGATTACCGAATCAAATCCGGCGATCGCCAAAAGGTCATGCGCCTGGCCACGCCCGAGTTCATCCGGCGCTTCCTGATCCACGTCCTGCCTGAGGGCTTCCACCGCATCCGGCACTACGGCCTGCTGGCCAGTTCGACCCGCAAGGCCAACATCACACAAATCCGCGCCTTGCTCTGCATTCAGCGGCCTGATCAGGTCGCTGGGCCGGCACCACAGACCGAGATCACCCCGCTCACCCTGCGCGAGCCATGCCCCTGCTGCGGCGGCCCCATGCGCATCATCGAGATCTTCCGCCGCGGGCAAAAACCGATGTCGCGCGCACCACCACGGGAGCAGGCCGCATGACACACCGCCTGTCAGATGACACAGAACACCACCGGCTGCACCCTGCAGATCCGGTCAGGAAAGGCTGTGCCCATCTTCCTTTGGAGCGAAACACGATGGCAATCACGCCAAATCGTTCAGCGGTTCCGAGGGTAACGAACACACTCGCGCCCGTCTCAGGCGCCGTGTGCACACTCGGCCGCCCCCTTGATACAAACGGTGCCCCAACCGCCAGCACACTTTACCCATAGGGTGATCCAAGCCCCCCGCGGCTTCCTCCTTCCGAGATTTGTCAACGTGGGCCGCCATCTCATGACCGCCACCGTCGCGCCGCGGCCCACATCGAAAAACCTTCAGGAGAGCCGACCTTCGCTGCGGTGCGCATAAGCGTCCAGAAGAAGTCGGGGGCGGACACACGGATGGACTTTTGCTGCGATCGACCGCGAGGTTACCCGCGCCCTTTCCTCGCAGGCTTCGGCCTCAATCGCGGCCTTTCCGAGGATTGAGCAGCAGCTAATGATGGCAAAGTGGATCGAGATTTAACGCCCTGGTTGGCACGCGGCGCTTTCGACCGGGCCGATATTGCCGCGGACACCTATGTCCACCTGATGGATTGTGCTCGCCGCGACAGTCTTCTGGCTGGCTGGCAACATTTGCAGGACGAGTGACAGGCCTTGCAGTAACGCAGGAGTTGGACCGGCTGCATTGGCCTCTGACTGTATCCCGAAAACCTGGCAGGCCTGCGTGCCAAGGGGCGGCTGTCCTTCGCCTCCCCCCAGTTCGTGACCTGGCCGGGAAGCGGTCGGTCGTATGAATTCATTAAGGAAGGACGGTTCCTTTTTGAACTGGCCTAAGATTCTGGAAAGGAATTTTGTGCCAAGCCTCCTTGCGATGCTCTTGTCGGAAGGACCCTGCAATGATGAAGCACGTACTTGGCGTGGCCTCTCTGCTCGCCGTCGCTGCCCTGTCCCCTGTCCACGCGGAACAGGGAATTACGGACACAACCGTCACCTTCGCCCAGGTCGCCGCCTTCGACGGCCCCGCCGCCGCACTCGGCACAGGGATGCGCCAGGGGATAGAGGCCGCCTTCGAGGAGGCGAACCGGAACGGCGGCGTGAACGGACGGATGATCGCGCTCGACACCTATGACGACGGCTACGAGCCCGACCGCTCGATGACCGTGGTCCGCGAGGTGATCGAGGGCAACGCCCATATCGGCCTCATCGGCCCCGTCGGCACGCCCACCTCGCAGGCGACGCAGCCCCTTGCGACGGCCGCCAACCTGCCCTTCATCGGTCCCTTCACCGGCGCCGGCTTCCTGCGTGACCCGGCGCTGAAGAACGTGGTCAACATCCGGGCGACCTATGGCGCGGAAACCGCGGTCTGGATCGACCACCTCGTCAAGGATCTGGGCCTGGAACGGATCGCGATCCTCTACCAGGATGATGGCTTCGGCCGCGTCGGCCTGGATGGCGTGACCGCCGCCATGGAAAGCCATGGCATGGAACTGGTGGCCCAGGGCACCTACACCCGCAATACCGTCGCCGTGAAGACCGCCCTGCTGGCCATCCGCAAGGCCGATCCGCAGGCCGTCGTCATGGTCGGCGCCTACAAGCCGATCGCCGAATTCATCCGCCTGGCGCACAAGATGAGCATGACGCCAGTCTTCGTGAACATTTCCTTCGTGGGCTCCGATGCCCTTGCTGCCGAACTGGGCGCCGAGGGCGAGGGAGTCATCATCAGCCAAGTCGTGCCCTTCCCCTGGGATGACAGCCTGCCGTTGGTCGCCGCATATCACGCCGCGCTGACTGCCGCCGATCCTGATGCCAAACCCGGCTTCGTCTCCCTGGAAGGCTATATCACCGGCCGCGTCGCCATCGCCGCGCTGCAAGCCGCAGGCGCCGACCTGACCCGCGAAAGCTATCTCGCGGCGCTGCAGGGCCTCGGCACCCTCGATCTGGGGGGGGTCACCCTCACCTACGGGGCGAATGACAATCAGGGGTCGGACATCGTCTTTCTGACCAAGATCCAGCCCGACGGCAGCTTCACGCCCGTGCCCTTCGGTCAAGGCGGCTGAGGCCGCGACCCGGGTCGCCCCCACGCCGTTCACTGCACATGGGCGCCGGCCTCACGGCCGGCCCTGAACTGAAATAGGGAATGGACGAGCTTCAGCATGGATTTCTTCGGTAGCGTACTCGCACGTCTCGTCGGGGTTCTTGGCGCAATGGCCGCCATGACCGTGGCAGCTGTCGTCGTCGGCTGGAACGTGTTCCAGTCCGTTGCGACGGAGGTCGGACACCTCGGCTCGGAAAGACTGCCCCAACTTGAACAAAGTGCGGATGTCTCGAGCTCCGCCCAGGATATCAGCCGCAACCTTTCCAACCTGCTTGCCGCCGTTGACCTCCCCACCCTGCAGGAGACGCAGTCCCAAACGGACACGATCATCGCCACCGCACAGGAGCGCATCTCGAGGCTCGCACCCGAGGCCCGCGACGCTCTTCAACCTGCCCTGCGGCGTGCCGGCCAGGCGCTGGCGGATCTCGCCGCCGAACGGCAGACGCAATTCCAGCGAGGGGACGAAATCGCGGCTGCGGTCGACCACGCCACCGACCTGGATGCCCAGCTCTCCGCAGCCCTCGCAACAGCCGCCGATGACGCCTACTTCGAGCTGGCAATGAACGGCGAGGCTACCATCGAAGGCGTCGACCAGCGCCTTACGGAGCTGGTCAGCCGCGACGTGGCTCTCCTGTCCGCCACCCAGCAGGCCCGAGCGGAGATCAACCTGATCAGCGGCCTGGCCCTGGCCGCCCTGCGCACCAGCGACAGCGCAACCCTCTCGATCCTCCGCGACCTGGAGCTCTCTTCCACGCAGGCGCTCGACGTGCTTACCCAACAATTGGCCGCCGATCCCGACACCCGGGCCGCCGCCGAAGCGGTTGATGCGACGCGTGCCGGCCTGGCTGCCGCCTTCGAACCCATCCCCTTCAGCCGCAAGCCCGATATCCGCGACCTTCTCGAACTGCGTCGCACCTCCGACACGGCACTCGCGACGGCCCTGGATGACATTTCTTTCGAGCTGGAGATCCAGACAGAGGACACGAAGGCGGGCAATTCCGACGCGATCCGCACTCTCCTGGATGATCAGGTGACACGGATCATGGAGATCGGCACCCTCGACAGCGTTGCCAAGGCCTTCTTCGCGACAGCGCTTCAGGCCTCGCTGGCCCGAACCCCCGAGGAACTTGCGCGTCGCTCCGCCGCCCTGTCCGGGGCCGCCGGGCGCCTGCACGAGCTTCAGGCCGACGAAACGCCCGAACTCCAGGCCGCCATTGATGCCATGCTTGGCCTCGCAGATCCCGACGCCGGCGTTTCCCGGATCCGCGCGGCAGCTCTCGATGCCAAGGCGGATGCCTTGAAGGCTGAACACACCGCCACCGAAACCGTGGCCGAAATCCTCAACCGCATCTCGGCCTACAGCCGGTCTGCCCGTACTGCGATCGGTGCAGCGGCTGGATCGATCGAAGCCAGTATCACCAGCGCCCGGGCCAGCATGTCCCTGATCGGCATCCTCAGCCTCGCCCTGTTCTGCGTGCTGCCCCTGCTGACATGGCTCATGGTCGTGCGCCCGCTCAATCGCATCACTCGGACCACCGAACGCCTGGCAGGCGGCGACCTGGCCGAGGTCACCGGCCTGGCAAGCCGTGGCGAACTTGGTCGCCTAGCCAGGGCGTTGCAGATCTTCCGGGACGGCGCGCTGGAACGCAAGATGCTGCAGGAGACCGAGGAAAAGGTCGCCCGGGAGCGCGCGGAAGAACAAGAGCAGATTGTCGGAGCCCTGGCCACGGGCCTCAAGCAACTTGCCGCCGGCGATCTCACCCACGAGATCCACGAGACCTTCCCCGGGGCCTATGATGCCCTGCGCACGGACTACAACGTCGCGATCGGCACGCTCAGCAAAATGATCCACCAACTGTCAGATTCTACCCAGACGATCTCGCACAGTTCCCAAGAGATCGCCCGCGCCGCTGCTGACCTCTCGCGCCGCACCGAATCCGACGCTGCCACCCTCGAGGAATCCGCCTCCGCCCTCGAAGAGCTGACCAGCTCCGTCGCTTCTGCCGCCAGTGGCGCCGCCAAGGCCAATGAGCTGGTTGGGTCGGCTCGGCGCAGTGCCGAAACCAGCCGCGGGGTCATGACCGAAGCCGTCGCCAGCATGGGCAGCATCGAGGAATCCTCTAAGCAGATCAGCCGCATCACCGCCGTCATCGACGACATTGCCTTCCAAACCAACCTGCTGGCGCTCAATGCCGGGGTCGAAGCGGCCCGGGCGGGCGAGGCCGGGCGCGGCTTTGCCGTCGTTGCCCAGGAGGTGCGCGCGCTTGCCCAGAGGGCCTCTGAATCGGCCAGCGAAATCAATCGGATCATCGGTCAGTCCACGTCACAGATCGCCAGTGGTGTCAGCTCGGTGGGCCAGGTCGGCAAGGCGCTGGAGACGATCATCGCCTCGGTGGTGGAGATCTCGGAACACGTAGGCAATATAGCTACCTCTTCCGGCGAACAGTCCCATGGCATCGGTGAAATCAACCAGGCGGTCGGCCAGCTCGACAATGCCTCTCAAAAGAACGTCGCCATGTTCGAAGAGACCACGGCCGCCTGTGCCGCGCTCGAACAGGAAACCCGGCAACTGTCCAGGGTGGTGGAGTGCTTCACGGTCAAGGGGTCTGCTGGCGGAGATACTTTCTGGTCCGCCGGCCAAAGTGGCGCGCCTTCCCAAGTTGCCTAAACACGCGGGCGAGGACCTGGAGGCGTCGGCGCTCGTTCCGCTACCCGGTCATCCAGCCTGTTCAATTGCCAAGTTGCGACCATCGGACGAATTGCCGCTGGTTAGCCCAGCAGATGCTGTTGCACGATGCTACCGATGACCAGTTCGGGCAAGCTGCACCGCAGCGAGACCGAACCTTGTGAACGGCCTCTGTGGGTGGCTCCTGCATTGCAAGAGTTTTTTGGCGATTTCTGCGGTCATTTTTGTCAGTACTGTCGTCTGTCCGGCCTGTTTGTGTGGTGGTGTTCCA
>NZ_QWJJ01000024.1 GCF_003575965.1 Pseudooceanicola sediminis
TGGCCGGACGCAAAGCTGCGATCCGCGCGTCACGCTCGGACTGCCGAGCCAGCACGGCGGCGAAATCAATCCTGGACGGCGCCATCGGCGCGGCCAGGGTGGGTTCGATCTTGGACATTGGAAACTCCGAAATGAGGGAAAGGATCTGAACCCCGAGGCTCTCTCTCGTCCTCCTAGGCTCACATCCTCCCCTGCCCTTCTCTGACTCTCGGGCGTCACGCCGCGATCTGCAGTGCGCGAGACGCGAAGACACGCCAGAGCGGATCGACAAGACGAGCATCGAGAACGTCGGCGTGGTGCCGCAGCCGTCGCGCGAGGCCATGTTCATGCCACTCGGCCGCTCGTATGGCATGCGCGCGGGTCTGGCTGGCCTCGGAGACGACGGCGCGGGCCTCGGCGGCATTTGCGACAGGATGGCACCAGGCCATTGCGCCATCGCTGGCGGCTCCAGCCAGAACGAGGCGGTCCTCTCGATCGAGGATTGCCAGGATACGCGGCGCATCCTCAGGGACGAAATCCTCCGCTTGATCGATCGCGCTCTGCATGGCCTCGGCCAGCGTGGCGAAACGGTCCAGAATCTCGGGACGTGCCTGCCCAGACATGAGGCCCGCAGGCGCGCGGCACGCTTCCGTGAGTGCGAAGGGCAGGCTCGAGTCTACAACGGCAGTCGGGAAGCTCGGCGGCAAACCTGCTTGCTGCGTTGCCGGCGGAGTTTGGGAGGGAAGATCAAACATGCGAATATCTCCGACGGTGCGGGAAGCCACTCTCCCCGCTACAAACCGTCAAAGACCGAACCGCCGCCCTCTTCCTCGAAAGGGGCGACGGCTGCAGATCCGAAAGGCGCGTCAGAGCTTGGCCAGGGCCCGCAGGCTCAGTTCTGTCCCGGCGCCGACGATGATGTGGTCGTGGAGCGTCAGGCCGAGATACTTGCAGCCCTTCTGGGTCTCCTTGGTCATGCTGAGATCGGCCTCCGACGGTGTCGGATCGCCCGACGGGTGGTTGTGGATCAGGATCAGAGCGCTGGCGTTCAGCATCAGAGCCCGTTTGATCACCTCACGCGGATAGACCGGGACATGGTCGACCGTGCCGATCGACAAGAGCTCATCGGCGATGATGCGGTTCTTGCGGTCGAGATAGAGAACGTGGAACCGCTCGATCGGCCCGCGCACCGTCAGCGCACAATAGTCCATCAGCGCTTGCCAGCTGCCGATGACCGGGTTCTGGCTGAGGTAGCGGCCGAGGATGTCGCGGGCCTCGAGGATGACAGTTTGTTCCTGGGGGGTCATGGGGGTCTCGCTGAATTGCGCACACCGAAGTCCCCTGCCCTCTCGGGGCGGGGCCAGTGGCGTGCATGTGGAAGAGAAAAACGCGACCGCCGCGGGTGCAGGCGGTCGCTGTGCCGGGCTTCGCGTCAGCCGACCCGGTCGAGGAGCTTCTTGGCGCGCCCTTCCATGTCGAGCCGCGCATCCTGCTGGGTCTTGTCGCGCGCAAGCCGGGTAATCCCTTGCACGAAATCGAAGATGCTCTCGGGTGGGCGGCCTTCCTCCATCAGCACCTTCTCGATGATCTTGCCGGATTCGGCTTTCGAGAAACCGCGCTTGCGCAGGAAATCCGCACGGTCTTCGTCGCTGCGCGCCACGACTTGCTGCCGTGCTGCCCTGATCCCATTCACGAATCCTTGCGGCGAGGAGTTGGCAAACCGCGTCAGCGCCGGGGCCGCCTCATGGGCGAAGCGGGAGGCGGCGTATTTCGAGTGGCGGATCTTGATCTCCTGGAAATCCTCGACGCCCCAAAGGTTGCGGTTCTGGCACACCGCCCGAAGGTAGAAGCTCGCCATGCCAAGGGTCTTCGCCCCCACCTCGGAGTTCCAGCAGTAAAATCCCCGGAAGTAGAGGTCGGGAGAGCCGTCCGCCAGCTTGCCCGCCTCGATCGGATTGCGATCGTCGACCAGAAACAGGAAGACGTCGCGGTCCGAGGCGTAGAGCGTGGTCGTGTCACGGCTGATCTCGACGTCGGGGTTATAGACCCCGGTCGACCAGTCAAGCACACCCGGCACCTTCCAGCGCGTGTCGCCGGTGCCATTGCCCGCGATGCGCTGCACCGCCTCGACAAGCTCGAAGTCATGGATGCGACCGTAGTCGGGACCGGTCACGGCGCGCAGTTCGGTCCGGCCATCCTCCGTCTCGAAGGTCTTCACCTGCTCGGCGCGGTGGTTGGTCAAACCGTATTGCAGGTTGATCCCCGCCAGCGGCGCGGGCAACTGCCGCAGGTAGGAGGCCGGCGCGCCGACAATGCTCGCAAGCTGGCCGAAGGCCCAGTGCGTGGGCGCGACCGGCTCATGCGCTTTCGGAAGAACCAAGTGCAGCCGCTCTGCACTGTCGCGCGCAGCCTCGACACGGATGTCGGCGGTTTGCACCACCCGGCTGCGGCTGCGCTCAGAGCGACCCTTCACATTGGCCCAGAGATCGTCGAGCGACAGGTACCGCTCGTCATCGGGCCGGTTAAACCATTCGGACGACACCCGCCCGTTCCGCTCGCCCCGGCTCACATCCACTTTCCAGCCACCGGCCCGCGCCGGCTGAACCGGATCCATAACTTCCACAACGCCCATCGGCTATCTCCCGCGACAGGCGCCGGGAGCCACTCTCCCAGCCCTCAACCCGTCACCGGGAAACCGGCACTCCTCTCACTCTCGGTGGCCGGCTCCGCCGCGTTAACTTCCGCGTCGATGTCAATGCACTATCGGGAAAACGCAATCGGGTCCAACATGCGGAGGAGCAAGTCTATTTGATCTTCTTGAGTTCCTGGATCTCACGGAGCGCGGCACGTTCAAACCGCCTGATCTGCTGAGTGATCTTTTCGTCATCGCCGAATGCGGAGGCGCTGCGCCGCCCATAGGAAGAAAAGTTGCGTACGATCCGAACACCTTCGTCGTCACGCACCTTCAGGTGGGTGAAACGGCGATACAGGCGTTTGGTGTGTGCCTTAGTCGATTTTCCAGATGCGATGTTTCTCTCCGCGATCTTGCGGGTTCGGCGCATCGCCCTTCGCATCTTTCGCCACTGCCGAGCGAGGGAGCTTTCTCGAATGGCTGGCCCCTCTTCGTGGAGCGAGAAGCCTAGGTATTGTGCTGCTTTTCCCGCTACGACGCCCGTACCCGTGAACTCGGTCCTTTCGGTCTTGTGGGGAGAGATATCCAGCTTCTCTGCCTTGATGAGATCCATGATTTTGGCTTCGGCTGCTGCGGCGTGAGCAGGGGCGCAGATCACCAAGATGTCGTCCGAATAGCGGCGATACAAAGCACCGATGCTGTCGCAGAAAGCGTGCGCTGCCATGTCGAAATCAATCATGTACAGGTTCGAAGCTGCTGCGCTGATGGGGGTGCCCTGAGGGATGCCTCGCCGATGCCCCTTTGCCAGTTCGGGGTTGGGGTGAAACTTGATGCCATTGGCCTTGAGCTCTTCGACACTGGCGATCCGGTCGCGGCTTTTCTCCTTGAGCCGGGAGGAGAACGTGGCGTTCGCCTTAAGCTCTTCCATATCAACATAGTGGAACGCGGTGATCGCCCGAAACACGCGCATCCAGTGTTCGGGCAGCGAGGTTACGCCCAGCACTGCCTTTAGGCGGCGTTTCAGGAGCGTGTGGTCAAGGTTGTCGAAGAAGCTGCTGACGTCGAACGCCAGTATCGTGACGGGGGCATGGGTCTTGGCAAACGCAAGCACTTCCGCCGAGAAATCGTAGTTACCACGCCCGAGTGCACGATAGGCCAAAACGCTATCGGAGAGGCCCGCGGCGTTATAATGGGCGTCCAGCAACTTATTCATCTCGCTGGCGTAGAACGAAAGTATACAGGCGTCCCGGTGCGATGCGTATTTGATCGGGCGGTCCTTCGAAGTGATCGTCCGCTTCCCTGTCTTCGGGCACTTCTTGTAGCGTTTCTCGGATTTCGTGTAGTGCAGGAGTGGGAGGAAGGAGTGCTTGAGCACGAAGTCCGGGTCCATTGCCTTGCCAGCGAACTTCTCGCCAACGGGAAGATCGAAATGGCGGTAGCCTCTAGACTTAAACCAATCGAGCGGCATTCAGCCTCCTTGTCGCAGAGTTCGGAGGACTGGCCCTGACCCTGGGCTCCGGATTGTTAGGCCGGGCGTCCCCCGAACGCACGCCACCTTCTGTCAGCGTATACGTTCAGCGTCTCACTTCCGAACGCCTCGCAGACACGGGTCTCGAAACGCGAGGTGGTATAATGTAACCGTGGAGGTCCGAGCTATGCTCAGTGTCTCATTCAGTCTGGCTCTGGTCGCGGCGATGCTGTTCGGCATCGTGCTGCCAGGTCACCATAAAGAAGTTGACAAGTTCAACGGCCAAACCCGTGGGCCATTTCCCGCGGGCAATAACGATTTGGTGAGCGAGTGTCGGCAATTCAAGGTTGCGAAAAACAATTTTGCCAATCAGCGTTGGTGTCAGCAGTTGGAAAACCCGGCAAGCTTCCCCGCCGGGCCCGAGGGGGAGACCCCGTTCCTCAGAACGGGATCTCATCGTCGCGGTCGACCAGCTCGGGGTTTTCGTTCTCGGCCGACTTCGGGCGGCTCAGGAAGTCGACCTTCTCGGCGATGATTTCGCAGCCGTAGCGGTCGTTCCCCATGCTGTCGATCCACTTGGTGTAGTGGATGCGACCGTGGACGAGGACCTTCATGCCCTTTTCGCAGTGCTCCGCGACCGTCTTGCCGAGACCGTTGAAGCAGGTGATGCGGTGCCATTCGGTGTCCATGACCCGGTAACCGTTCTCGTCGCGCATCACACGGCCTTCCGAGAGGCGGGGGCGCGAGGTGGCGAGGCTGAAGTTAGTGATCTTTGTGCCGCTCTGGGTGGTGCGGACTTCGGGGGTCTGACCGATGTTGCCGGCGAGGATGACGATGTTCTGCATGATAAGCTCCTGTGTTTCCTGTCTTCGGGACCGTCCCTTCGACAAGACCCTGAAAAAGCCCGTCGGGTGACGCGTGCACGGTGGACGGAACGGACGCCGGACACCCCCAGAGGACCGGGGAGGAGCGGGCAGGACGCCAAAGGCGGCCAACACGGCCCGGGCTGACGCGGGGTTGCGCGCAGGAGACCGAACGGGATTAGGGGATTGTCAGTCGAAGGGATGACCCAGGAGACAGAGAGATGCGGGGAGCTCATGCCGGACCATGTCCCCTTGCCAATAGGGATTGTTTGACCCAAAACCCAACACCCCACCAGCGGCGCAAATGTCGATCATCGGCTCTCGCCCCCCTGCCCTTCCCTTCAGGGAAATGCAGGGCCTTGCCGAGACAGGCTATCGATACCGGTATATTCAGGACACGAACCGCACCAACGGCTGATTTCGATCTCGGGACATTGTCGCCCAACGCTCTGCAGAAAATGCAAAAGGAAGTCGCCGGGGCATTCTCCACGGTCTTGGATTGGTGCATGGCGAAAGGTTGCACCAAGGCGGAAGCCATCGCCAAGGTATGGACTACTTCCTGGCCTAACTGATCGGGGAGAGTGGAAACCGCTTGTGCGCCGGTATCGTCGGATTTCCGGCTCCCTGAGCTCTTGGCGCCGACCTGGTCAGGTCGCGGCCGAAAACTACGGCTATTCGTCGATGTGGCGGCGATAGATTGACGGCCGACGACATGGCCGCGCGGAAAACGCCGGTTTCAGTCTGGGTTGGACGGATCAACTGCGTCCAACTCGAAAATCGTTGCGTCGGGTTTTGGTCCCATCACACGCGTTGGCAGATTAGGCGCAGGCAATTGACCTCTGTGGTGCCCCTTCACCAACACAACCTTACCGCTGCGATAGCGCCGCTCATGTTCGCTCACCCAATGGCGAACAGGGCCGCTTCGCCCGTCCTGGACCTCACGCTCGAACTCAAGGCGAGCCTGCCGCTCCTGCATGTGAGCCGCGGCCTGCGGACCAATGCGGATTGTAAGATGGGATTTCTGCGCGCCAAGAATCCAGGACTTCCCGAACTTTCGAGCGGTCTTTGCATCCTTGGCTGTGAACGTCTCGTTTTCCGTGGGAATGATGCCACCCAAGTCCGGGGAAACCAGCATCGCAAAGAGCGCGTAGGGGATGAAAAGATCGTAACCTGTTTCAACTTGGTGCACCGTGCGCCGACCGTTGATCATTTCCTTCGTATCACCGCTCCGCACACGAAAATCGACCATGGAACGGCTCAATTCGACTTCGACGTTGTCGTAGTTCAATTCGCCTGTCGGAGTTCGCTTCACAAGCAAAGCGCAGATTGGGTCGACGACCCGCGAATTCTCGCGGCGATGGAACATCGTGATGCGCAAGTGACCCTTGTTTCGATCATCGATGAGATAGCCGCGTAGACCAGTGCCTATGGGTTTGTCGTCATGTCTCGTTACAGGTGAAGCCCGTTCAAAGCGCGCGACACCCAGCTCTCGATCATCAAATTCGACCCAAACAACGTCGGCGGGGAGCTTTACCTCACCCAGAATGGCCATTGCGGGAAGACCGGTTTCCGAAGCCTGCTTGGCGACTGCGTCATGAAGCGTATCGGCATAGGCTGCAGCCATATGGTCGAGCAGGTACACTTTCGCCTGCTGCAGGGCATCGAGCGCATACTCGCGAAAAAGCCTCAGATCCTCGGACGGCGTAAAGTGCCAAACTAAGTCGTCAGCAGGAGCCGATTTACCCGCAAGCGATGAACCGTATAAGGAAATCAATGATTTGTAGAGCATGCGACGTAACCTGAACCAAATACAACGCAGTTTCCGACGAACCCTGACGATATTCAAGCTGCATTCATTGCACTACAATTGACCGCTGATGTCTGGGCAAAGTCAGATTGGCTGACGCTCGAGCTTGTTTTCTTAATGCAAAGGCATGTCGACCATCGTCGGCTCATTTTGCCGGTCGGCCGGAACGGTGGACAGGCGAAAGGCCCGGATCGGAGCCTTGCTCCGAACCCGAGCCGTCTTCGACCCCGTTGGCTTCACGCCCACGGGTCGATCTCACCCACCACCTGAACCTCGTCTCCGTCGATTTCATCAGCGGGGACGGCGCCATAGGTTCCATCACCGGCCTGGAAGACGACGATCGAGACCATGAGCGTGGCGGCGAGGGAAGCGGCGAAGGCGTGAGCATCTTTGCGGGACATCTGTTTGGCTCCTGTCTTGGAGGCGGAGGACCATCCCCCGCGCGACAGGACCCCGCAGGCCCGAAGACTGGCTGACATCACCGGGTGCGTTCGGCTCGTCCGAATCCACCCGGCGGCACGGGCTCGCCCGTAGTCCGACCCCTCACGGGTTGATCTCGAAGACGGGATTCGGGGCAAGGAAGGGAATGGCGAGCGGGGGATTGTGCGACCGCTGACTGGAGCCGGGTGTCCCGCTGATGCTATCGCTGCCAGCCTCCCGGGCAGGCTCTTGGTAGAAGACCTCGTTCCGTGTTGGAATGGATCCTATGGTGCACCGCGATCTCGCGGGAAAGGGTCGTGATGGGTGAGAGGCCCGCGCTCTGGCGGGCCCCTTGGGTTCTACATAGGCTCAGGCGGCAAGTTCCGCATCCCCTGCCCTATCGCCGCCCTCGCTGCCGACGATCTCGAGCCGCGCGTTGCGATAGCCTTCTCTGGCGATCCAGAGTTCCGCAGCCGTGACAGACTCGGCCAGGTGGAGCAGCTCCATGCAACCGCCGAAATCCAGCAGGACACGCACCTGCCCAGGCTGTGGTTCCTCAGCGACCTTGAAGGTCAAGGCACTGTCAGCAGAATGAGTCCGCATGATCGTCACGAGAATGACCCCGTCCGAAGAGAAGTTCCCCTCGTGCAGCGTGAACGACGCCGGCGCAGTCCAGGTCGGATAGGGTCGCGGTGGCTCCTTCTTGACAAGACGGCCGACGCCGTTCGAGCGTTCCCAGGCCGCGAGCTTCTTTGTGAACCGAGCGGGCGGCTTGGGACTGCTGTCGGTATAGCGAATGAGCGCCCCCAGGGGCGCATCATCGAGAATAGTGGTTGCAGACATGATTCCTCATCCTGAATGCGTCATTTTGCACTCATCATATTGATATTATTTTGTTTTATGTGATTGAGGGCGGGTTTCCCCGCCCCCGGATGGCGCAGATCACTCCGCGGCCATCATCGATGCCTCATTGCCCGGCAGGTCAGCGGTGAGGAAGGCGGGCAGATCGACATCTTCGGCCTGCTCGGTGCCGGAAACGGGCTCAGACGCCCCCTGCCCTTCCACACCGTCGAGTGCTGTCAGATCGTGACGGCAAAGAACCTCCGGCAACCAGCCGCTGCCTTTCAGCAGACGCTCGGCTTCGGTCGCCATCTCGCCCTTCTTCAAGTGATCGAGGAGTTGCGCCGTCCCCTCCCCCTTTGCCTCGCACACGGCCTCGAGGATCCGTGCCTTGGGCACGCGGTTCAGATAGGTATCGGCCGTCGGCTCCCAACCCGCCTCGACCATGTCGAGTTCGACCGCCTGTGCGACCAAGTCGGACTGGGTCATCCGCTTGGTCAAGCCGCTGGCGGAGATACCGGCACCATAGGGGTTCACCTTCTCATGGAGCGCGTTGATCCCGAAGCTGAGGCAATGCGCGAGCAGCGAAAGCCGGCTCTCTTGATCGAGGGAAGCCAGGTAATCCCAGAGAGCGGCATCGTCGCCGAGCGGCAAGTCGGCCTCCCACTCCGCGTGGCGGCCGTCCACCAGCTTGGCCACCACGCTGTCCTTCAGATCGCTCGCCTGCGCGGACATGTAGACGTGACGCACCGAAACCTCGAGGCAGCTGCCGGCCGAACTGGACGTCCGGAAGGTGTCATTGACGAGCTTCAGGAGCAGCAGCGTCAACGCGACGTCGGGTGAGCGCCCGACAGCTTCGCGCAGTGCCAATGTCCGGTGCGCCGTCAACTCCATGACCAACCGCTCAGGCAAGGGCTTCAATGCACCATCGTGCTCGTCGTCCGGCACGTTGACGCCAAGCGCTTGACCAGCAGAGGTGATCACCGTGCCGTGGCCGACACCATCCGTGCTGCTCGCAGATGAAAGCTCAGCGCCCTGCCCGTCTGCCACCTGTTCACCTCTGTGGACGTCGACATCTGCCCGTGGCTCATCCTCGGGCCGGACAAAGCCCCGATAAACGGCAAGCTCGCCATAGCGGTCAAGCGTCACGAAAGCCCCTGCCCGTGCGATCTCCTCATCGTCGAAGATCAGCGGCCGGGCCTCGAGCTTCTCCATCGAGACTTCCAACTCGCCAAGTCGCACGTCGATCTCTTCGGGGAATTCATCCTGACCTTCGTATTCCTCTTCGAGCGCTCGGTATTCGGCAAGCAGCTTGGCATGGGCTGCGCCTTCGTCATCCGTCATCGGCGCCGGGTCGCCATTGAGCCGCCGCAAGCCGTGGCTGTAGCCATAGGGTAGGTCGAGCGAGACCTCGATCCATTTCCAACCTTCGGTCGCGATGGCTTCGGCTTCGGCCTGAAGCTTCTCGCTGACCAGACGATCGAGCAGGGCAGGGTCTTCCAGCCAGCCGCCGTCATCGCCCTGGAAGAGGTCATGCAACATGGTGCCGCCCGCCGCCTCGTAGGCCTCGACGCCGACAAAGACGGCGCGCCGATCCGATGCCCGCACCGAGGTTTCCGTCAGCATCCGCCGGATCTGATAGGGCTCCTTGTTCCACGAAGACTTGATCGCCTCCCAGACCCGAACCTGACGCTCGTGATCCGGATTGACCGTGAAGGCCATCAGCTGCTCCAACGTCATCTCGTCCTCGGCGTAGAGCTCGAGCAGGGCAGGGGCCACGGCGGCGAGTTTCAGGCGCTGTTTCACCACCTGCGGCGTGACGAAGAAGGCGGCTGCGATCTCTTCATCGCCTTGCCCCTTCTCCCGCAAAGCAACGAAGGCGCGGAACTGGTCGAGCGGATGCAGGGCTGCACGCTGCATGTTCTCAGCGAGCGAGTCGTCTTCGGCGAGGATCGCGGAAGTGGCATCCCGTACGATGCAGGGGATGGGCGTCGTCTTGGCCAGACGCTTCTGCTTCACCAGGAGTGACAGGGCCTGAAAGCGCCGGCCGCCAGCGGGGATTTCGAACTTGCCGGTCTCGGACCCGTCATTCGCCAGAACGGGCCGAACGCTCAGGCTCTGCAGCAACCCGCGGCGGGCGATGTCTTCGGCCAGTTCCTCGACCGAGATGCCGGCCTTGATGCGCCGGACGTTGGACTGGCTCAGCACGAGCTTGTCGAAGGGAATGTCCCGGGACGGGGACAGGGTGACTTTCTGAGCGGATTTCGCCATCAGATCTTCTCCACGACGGGCGCCGGAAGCCACTCTTCCGATCTCACTTCCCGTCACCCCTCCAACCAACAAACCTTTCCCTCTCCTGTTCTGACGCTCCCGAGACAGGACCTTAACAGCTGTTAAGTCGTCAGTCCCGAGGTGGCGGAACAGTACGCAGTCTCTCAACCTTAACAGCTGTTAAGCTGCAGATCGTCGTCCAATCAATGCCATGACCATCGGGCCACAGGAAAACTCACCGGCCACAGCTTTGGCAGTCAGAGCTCGCAAGTATCCACCAGGCGATCTGATGTCCTCAAAGCGTTCCAGCATGGCAGAAACGACGATCGACGCTTGCTCCGGACCCATGAACCGCTGCGCTTCTTCCCATGCAGATGCACTGATCCCCATGGCTGGTCGCACATGGCATGCCGCATCGAAAAGCTGGTGCCAATGCCGGATTTCGCCTTGGTAAAAGGTCTTGAGCGAGGGACATGCCGCAATCACCAGGTGCAGCGGGATCTTTGGCAGGTGTCTTGTGTCCTGTTCATCGACGTCAGCCACGGGCTCATCCCTGTCCACATCTGGCACGCCGGCCGCCGCCCCGCTTTTTTCTAAAGCAGGTTCAAGATCTATAGATTCTTTATTTGAATTATGATGGTGACGCTCAGATCGAGCATCATTGGTGTTCATTTCTTCTGTTTCAGAACCATCAATGATGTTGCGTGCCTGATCAAGGAGAGCTTCAAGATCGGCTCGATATGCCGCGAGGTCCTCAATTGAAAGCTTGCGGCGAAGCGCGCGCGCTGTGAGGATAGCCTTGTCACGAAGCTGGTCCCAGAAGCCTAGGCCTGGCTGCATCTCGTCTCCGAACTCCGCGAGGGCCGCGAGATCACGCCGCATGAGGCTTACAACCTCTCTCAGACGCCTGACGCGCTCCTCAGCCTCACGTACGGCCTCTGCGGCCCGTGCTATCTCCTCGGACTGGCAGTAGAGCGGGGAAAGATCGAAGCCAAAGGCGACGCGCTCTTCGCCGTGCTTGCGGACGTAGCGCTTTCCATTGGGGCTATCACGCCGCTGGAGCAAACCAGCCTCGACAAGACGCGCGAGGTGACGACGCATAGTGGAGCAGGGCATACCATTCAGGCGCTCACAGATCGCCTTGTTCGAGGGGAAAACTACCATCTCGGCGTTCCCGCCAAGTGCATCGTCTGGAAAGAAGCTGAGGAGACCCTGCAAAACAGTCAAATCACGTTCTGACACGCCAAAGGCCGCTTGCGCCTTGGAGAGCTCGCGCAGGAGTTCCCACTTGTTGACGGGTCTGCCCGGAACAGATGCCTCGGGTCGCTCGATCACGCGCAGATGGGCGTGCGAGATCGGCCGCATAAACGGCGAAATCGGTGTGTACTCCATGAAAACGTTCACGAAGGCAAAATTTCTACGGCCCGCGAATCGCTTTGCGCTTGCGGGGTAGGGGCCAGAACGCTACATTCAGAAGTGCGAAAACTGAGATTTTGTAGCGGGCTGATCCCGGTGCGAAACCTTACAAAGGTCTCGTGAAGCTAGCTTCTCGGGGCCTTTTTCTTTTTGCCTGTATCGTGCCTCCTTCTTGTTGGTTGCTCTTCCTCAGTCTCCTGAACGCTTCCAGCGCTCATGAAGCTCGGTAATCAGCTTTGGGGCATTGCCCTCCAACCAGCTGATAAAATCAGGTTCATCCGTAGTCAGATCGAGCTTAAGCTGCTTGCCTTGGCGGCCGGTCTTAACCGTCGCAGCTCCGACACCGGGGATCGCCAAAGCAGGCACGCCCTTTCTAGACGGGTTTGCTTTCTTCTCTGGGCTCTTCGCAGCTGCCAGAACTGCGAGAAACGCACGCTCAGAAACCTCATCGACCGAGCCGGAACTTTCGGACTTGGCTGCATGAGCTACCGCTTGCAGTTGGTCTCGATCACCGTCGTAGGTACCCAAGGCCTTTTTGAGCTCTTCCCATCTCGGGCGACCAATCCCGGGAGCCGCACCAATTGCCTGGATGAGTTCCTCGCCGACCGTCCGAACGACACTCAAGAGTTGTGAAACCCCGGCTTCGTGGAGGTTAAGGACTTCGGCGACACCTCGATTGGTGCGCTCAGCCCCTTCCAAATGGTCACCGTCCAGAAGCGCCGTCGCAACAAGCGCCCGTTCAATAAAGCTCAGATCACGACGCTCTTGGTTCTCGAGAAGCTGATCTCGAAGCGCTTGATCACCATCAACTTCCGTGACGATGGCTCGAACTTTGATACCGAGTTCGCGACATGCTTCTAGGCGCCTGCGGCCATAGATCAGGTTGTAGCGATCGCCTTCCAGTGGGCGGACCAATACAGGCACACGCTGACCGTTCTTGGAGATAGAGTTCTTCAGGCCCTCAACTTCAATCTGAAGCCTGTCATCCAACCGTCCTTCGGTAACAATCTGCGCCGGATCGATCTCAAATACACCACCACGCAGTCGGCGCCCTTCAAGAGCGTCAGGAGCGTTGCGAAGGGTCTGCAGCGGCAGGCCGAGTTTAGGCTTTCTTGCCATTCCGCCCCCATGTGTTCTGGATGATTTCAGCGATCTCATCGTTCACTGCGTTCATGGATTCGATCGCACGATCAAACGTCTGACGCGTGAAGTCCTTCTTGTCAGCTTCGTAGAGCGTTTGCTTGGTCAAGCCGGCATCAGAAATTGCGGTCGATTCAACCATGTGATTGGTCAGGACCGACCTCCCAAACAGCCCGCGAATGAAAGCGATGACTTCGGTTTGTGGCGCGTCGCCGACTTTGTATCGCGTTGGCAAAAAGCGCAGCCAATCGAAGCGCAGATTTGCGCCTGCATCCCTGATCACTCCCAGGAGATCCGCAGTCATTCGCAGGAATTGGGACATCGACATGAGGTCAAGCATCTGCGGGTGAACCGTCACGAGGACACCCGAGGACGCGGAAAGTGCTGACATCGTCAAGAAACCAAGCTGCGGCGGGCAGTCGATCACAACAACGTCGTAGTTCGCTTCAACACTATCGAGTGCGTCATGAACTCTCGCGAAGAACGCTTTCGCTCCGCCTCGCTGGATAGCAGCAGGCGTCTCGTGCTCGAACTCCATGAGTTCAAGGTTGCCCGGGATAAGATCAAGGCCACGGATGTAGGTCTTGCGGATCACTTCGGCGATCGGAACCGGATCGTCATAGCGAACTGCATCATAGAGGGTTCCGCCCTCCATAAGGTCGAGTTCCGGCTGGATTCCATGAAGAGCTGAAAGGGATGCTTGAGGGTCGAGATCGATCGCAAGAACCCTGTACCCCTTAAGCGCCAAGCGTTGAGCGAGGTGAGCAGACGTCGTCGTTTTGCCGGACCCGCCCTTGAAGTTCACCACTGAAACGACTTGAAGCTCGTCACCGTCGCGACGTCCAGGCACGTAAGTTCCAGACTTCTTTGCATTTCCTTCAAGCGTTTGACGGATTTCCCAGATATCATCGAGCGTATAGCGGCGATGACTTCCAGCTGTCGTCTCGACGTCAACGATCTTTCCTTCTCGATGAAGCTTACGAAGATAGGTATGATCGACGCCAAGGAGTTCAGCAGCTTCGCCGCTGGTCAAAGTGCGCATCACCTTCTTTGCATCCGGCGGGAAGTGGGCAGCGCGCTGAGCATGCAGGTTCGACGCGAGAAGTTCCGCGTAGTGCCCGATGGCGATGTCTAGATCCTGCTCTACTTCGCTCATGTCTGCCCCGATCCGTGGGCGCGTTTTTTATGTGACCGCGCGTTATTTTTCGAGACTATTGCCCGACCAATCAGATTCGTGCAAGCACTTTCTAGATTTAGTGGCAATCGGTTAGGCCAACACAAGTGTGATCCTCAGAGGAGCCCCAGCTTTTCAGCACGCTCCAGCAGCATTCTGACTGAGGAAGGCTGCCAGCTGGTGCGACCGCGAGGGGTGCGCTCACGCATGGATTCCAGTCGGTCGCAGATTGCCTGCAAGGTGATCTCCGGGTCAGCACCTTTGATTGCGGCGACAATCGCAGGCAGGCGATCGTCGGTTTCGCGACGTCCAGCGCGCCCAAGCACTTCAGCGGGCAGGAATCCGTCCCTCACGTATGCCTTCACGGCGCGGAGCAGGCGGCCTTGCGTCCAGTGCCGATCATGGGGCAGGGGGCCATTGATGATCCGCAGGACATCTTCCCAAGCCATATCGGGGCGCAAACGGCGCACATGGGGCACCCAATCCTGCGCAGTTTCGTTCAAGCGCTCCATGTAGCCGTCCTGTCGCGCCAGCCGCACCTTGCGCAGCGCTTCAGGGTCCTTGGCGCGAAGACCTGGGTTGCCGCCGACGCGGCCCTTTGAGCGTGCCGAGGCAAGTCCGGCTTTGGTACGCTCGCGGATCAGAGCGCGTTCGAACTCAGCCGCAGCGCCCAGAACCTGCAACGTGAACTTGCCCTGGGGCGAGGCAGTGTCGATCGGGTCCTGGAGCGAGCGGAAGAACGCCCCCTTGCCCTCCAGTCTTTCGATCACCTCAAGTAGGTGCGACAAAGACCGCGCAAGCCGGTCGATCCGCACGACGACCAGCGTGTCGCCCTTGCCAATCCGCTCCAGCACACGTGCAAGCACGGGCCGCGCGCGATTGCCGCCCGAGGCGTGCTCTTCAAAGATCTCGGCGCATCCCGCAGACTGCAGTGCCTCAGACTGGGGCAGGGGGGTTTGATCCTCGGTGGAGACGCGCGCATAGCCAATCAGGGGCATGAAACTGGGCCGTTTGCAATTTAATATATCGCCAATAAACGACCGTTTGTAAACAGATGCAAGGGCGCTCTCTGTGGTGCTGCTCATCAAAAACCCCTTGGTTTTCATAAGCTGAGCGCGATCAGAGAGATCTCGCAGACCACCGCGTGCGCGTGCTATATAAGGTGTACAGGCGCACCCTGACAAAACACTTGGGTAAACTGCAAAACTGCCGTATTTTGCACATATGAAGCCTCAAGTAACTACGCAGTATGATAGTTTTGATGATCCTCTAGTGGATGCGGAGGGGCTTGAAGTGACGTCTGAGGACGATCTGTGGTTCCTGCCCGGTCCGATGGAAGTGGAGCCGGATTATCTGCCGCCCGGACCGAGGGCAGAGCTGCGTGAAACCGCAGTCCTCGACGACTGGCGGAAGGCAGAGGCAGGCAATGCCGCCCGTCTCGCCCGTGTGGCGGGCCGGATTGGCGCGCTGGATGACCGTCTGCACCGTGGCCCGGAGGGCTGGCGGCATAGGCTCGCGCTGATGGAGGCGGCAGACCTCAGCTGGTTTGTGGGCGACCGAATTGGCCCGGATCGGCTGGCACTCTGGATATCCATGCGCCTGTCGGGTGTGCAGGACGACCCCGCAGCACTCGCGCGTGTCGGATGGGCGGTGCGGCGTCTGACAGGCGGTCCCGGCCCAGAGGTGGACCTATCCGCTTTCCTCGATCGCCGTGACCCTGAAAACATGGCCAATGAAGCCGAGCCCTTTGCGGATCGCGCGGTCGGTTGGCTTGACCTGATGGCGCAAGCCGCCGACCTGCACTCGATCACACGCGCCTGCATGGGGTTTCACCTCTGGAACCTTGCGGGCCTCAGGCAACAGGGCGACCGGACGGAAGCAGCGGTTACCGCCGCACGCATTGCCGCGAGCGAAGGCCCGAATTCGAATCGCGGGGCCATCTTTGCGCCTCTGGCTATGCGCGGGGCAGGGGGGCTGCGCGCCAGTGGCCCACCTGCTGAGCGCTTGGAGCGTTGGCTCGAGGGAATGGAAACAGCATGCCTGACCGCGATGCGGCACCTCGACGATATCCAGGCATGGTCTGTGCGGGCGGAAGCCATGATGGCCCCGCTGTCTGGCAGGACACCACCTGCATTGCGCGCTGTGCTGACCGAATGGCCCCTCGTCTCCGCCCCAATGGCCGAGACCCTGACCGGTGCCAGCCGCGGCGCCGTCCAGCGCAACCTTGCTTGGATGGAAACGCGCGACCTGATCCGCGAGGTGACCGGACAAGGGCGTTTCCGCATGTGGCGGGCGATGCCATGAAACACCTCTACAGAAGCACTCGTTTTGGTGCGTAACATCTGTTGATAGTTCAACGGAGGCGCTGAATCGTGACAGAATGAAAATATGAGACAGTCTATTTCGACGCGCGGCTCAGCAATAGTAGTCAGATGGATTTGCAGTGTTTTCACCTATCTGTGGGATCCTCTAGTCGCTCTAGCCTCAAATTCTTTATTTCGAAATCACGAAAGAATAAGTCTCTTGGGCGCACAAACTGGGGCACGAAAATTGCGATCTCCCCGTGGACAGACGGGGTCAGTTTATAGAGTTGGGCGACCGCCCCATGAAGCCGAAACAGCCGATCACCGCTCAGATCTTGATCAATGCCGCCGTCGCGTACATGAAGGCGATGCCGCCCAGAAACCCGACCCCGCACGCCGCGCCTGACGGTGTCGTGGTTCTGGGCCCGGCGATGCGTGCCGACATAATGCTCGATTGCCCTGCCGACCCGGGAACCACGCTTCCAATCGTCGACCGCGCCTATCGCGATAATGAATTCAACCTGCTGGATGTCGTCTTTGACGACACGCCCTTGCGTGCCGCGCCGCCGGAATGGGAAATTGCCCTTCCAGCCAATCCGCTTGTCGAACCTGATCTGAACGCGGCCCGTCGTCACGAAATCCTGTTCACCGGGGGCATGATGGGAGCAATGGTCGAGCGCCAGATGGGCCTGAGCCAGTCAGGCAGCATGATGGGCGGAATGATGGGTGGCGTTGTGGGCGGCGGCATGTGGTTCGTCAATGGCGTTGCGGCCGAAGGGCACATGCTCGATCCCTTCCTGACATTGGAGCGCGACGCGAGCCATGTCCTCCACATGACGAACGCCACGGCGTTCGACCATCCGATCCACCTGCACGGCCACTCCTTCCGCGTCATCAGCCGCGATGGCGTTCGGACCGAATTCCCTGAATGGCAGGACACCGTGCTGATCGCGCCGCGCGAGCAGGTCGAAATCGCCCTGGTCGCCGACAATCCCGGAGACTGGATGTTCCATTGCCACATCCTCGAGCACCAGGCGGCCGGGATGATGGGCGTGATCCGCGTCGCATGAGCAGGGGAGCATGCAGATTGAAGTCGATTGAGATCGAATTTCGGCCAAACCGGCGCAAGGTACTCACCGCGGCACTCAGTATCGGCGTCGCTTCGATGTTGCCGGGGTTCGCACTCGCGGCGAGCGATGGTGTTCCAGCGGCACTTGCCTTTGATGGTGATACCATCCTGCTGGCGAGAGGAGGGCTGTTCGTCAGTGATAATGGCGGCCGGACTTGGACCGCGGCAGAGACACCCGGAAAAGTGCTGTCGCTGGCGACCCATCGCGACCGGCCCGGGCTTGTGGTTGCGGGGCTGGCCGAGGGCGGTGTCAGCATTTCCGAAGACGGGGGCGCTTCGTGGCGTATCTTTGAAGCTAGGCTGCCTGACGGAGAAATCACTGCCGTTGCTATCGCCTCGCGGAACCCGGACATGATCTATGCCTCGCTTCGCGGCGACGGGTTGTGGAAGAGCGAAGACGCCGGTGCAACCTGGTCGCTCGCCATGGACCGCCCCTGGCTCGACGACGCAGAGCGCGATCCTCTTGCTCTGGCTTCGGTCGAGCTTGAAACCGGCATGGGCGGGATCTGGATCTATGCGGGCACCGAAGTTGGCCTAACGCGGGTGCCCGATTGCTTTTGTCGCTGGCAGGACGTGCAGCCAGGCAACGCGATGGACGCATTGGTTGCGGGTGAAGCCCCACCGTCCGAAGCGCCATTGCCTGGAGGTGAACCGATCCTGTCGCTGGCCAGTGCCCCCTCGGCGCCGGAAGTGATGTACGCCGCGCTGCCCTCGGGCCTCTGGGCATCGCAGGACGGCGGAGTCATCTGGCAAAAGCGGGCCAGCAAAGCTGCGACCGCTGTTGCGGTTCATCCAAGAGACGAGACCTACATCGCTGCCCTGTTGGGCGGCATCTTGAAAATCAGCCGTGACGGCGGCGCAACTTGGATCGAAACAGGAGAACAATGATGGAGAAAATGATGCAGAGAAGAAACGCGCTTGGCCTGATTGGCAGCGGCATTGTCGGAATGGTGGGCCTGTCCACATCGGCCTGGGCGCAAGCGACAGGCGATATGGCGTCCGATTTGGCGGGCAACGAAAGGCAGATCACCATCTGGCGCGATCCGGGCTGCGGCTGCTGTGATGCCTATGGGGATTATCTCGAAGAACACGGCTTTACCGTTACGCGTGTGGATGACCGCGACTTCGACAAACGCTCGGTCGAAGTCGGTGTGCCCGCCCAGGGCATCGGCTGCCACCTGGCCGAGATCGACGGCTACTATGTCAGCGGTCTCGTCCCCGTCGACATCATCGATCGGCTGCTGGAAACCCGTCCGGCGATAACGGGTATCACCTTGCCGGGAATGCCCGCGAACGCGCCGGGCATGGCTGCGGTCAAGTCAGGCACGCTAAGGACCTATGCCTTTGGCCCAGACGGAATTTCAATTTATGCCGATGAATAAAGGGCCGAAAGATCGATCGGCGAAGTGTACGGTCAGGCGGTCAGTGCACCTCGCTGCCCTAGTGTCCGCGCTCGCGACCACCGGCGTTGTGGTGCTGGCCCAATCGGAACCGGTTGACCCGCGTGTCGAGGGACTGACGTTTTTGGGAGAGCCCGTGCTCGCATCCCAGGTCATGGCAGGGCAACAGCTTTATGCGGACAACTGCGCCAGTTGCCATGGTGCCAGCCTCGAGGGTCAGCCCGATTGGCGTCGTCGTCTTGACACAGGAAGAATGCCGGCCCCGCCGCATGATGACTCAGGCCACACTTGGCACCATTCAGACCGCATGCTTTTTCAGATCACTAAAGGCGGGGTCGGGGCCGTCGTGCCGGGATACGAGAGCGACATGCCGGCCTTCGGAGAGGATCTGACAGACGCAGAGATCGCGGCTATCCTCGTCTACATCAAGAGCACCTGGCCTGAGCGACAACGTGAGTTCCAAGCCGAAGTTTCGGCCAATGACACGGGCGGGTGAAGATCGACAGGGTGTCAGGATAGTATCTTTCGACCAAAACCGATCCACCGGGGGACCAATTCGGCAAATCTGTCCTACTCCGCCCCCTGACTCCCGCTTTACCACGCTAATTCGGACCTGACCTAGTTGGCCGTTAACCCGCCCGCAAGGCAAGCATGTGCTACCAGGGTCGCGTGCAAGCGTTCACGAAAATTTACCCTTGAACCTCTAGCCACTAGAAGTCCTATCTAGTCGACGAGAATTTATATCGTTCTTGCCATTGATCGCCGGTGGGAACCGAAAGGGTACGACATGCTGACAAGACGACACTTTATTCAAACGACAACAGCGCTCTTTTCGGCGACTGTGGCCAACCCTGTGTTTGCCGATAGCTGGCCCACCGAGGCGCAGAAGGCTGAATGGGACGCGCAAGTCAGCCCGCCCGGCTTCGATCCGGCCACATCAAACCCTTGGGGACTACACCCACGTTTCTTGCCTCAGCGTGTGGACGCGAAAAACGGCCTCGTGCCGGGAGACATCCATGTCGATGCGGTCGCGCGGTATCTCTACCACATTGAGGAGGGTGGAACCGCGATGCGCTACGGCGTGGCGATCGCGCGGGGCAACCTCTACGAGCCGGGTGTTTATAACATCAAGCGCAAGGTCAGGTGGCCGCACTGGACGCCAACACAAAACATGATCGAACGCGATCCCGTGAACGCACAATGGGCCGATGGGATGGAACCAGGGCCGGAAAACGCTCTCGGGTCACGGGCGCTCTATCTCTATGTCGGTGATCGCGACACCTATCTTCGGATACACGGCACACCCTATCCGAGAAGCATCGGCGGTCGTGCGAGTTCGGGTTGCGTGCGGATGGTTATGGCACACATCAACGAGCTTTATCCGAACGTCGAGATCGGATCGACAGCACATCTTTATTCGGCTGAGGACAGCGTTACCGCGAGAAGTTGAATGAGGTAATTAACTCTCAGCGCATTGATGTGACGTGCGGGTCGTCGTCACACTTCCCGCGCGACGCAGATAGGGTTGCCGTTCGCCGTGCGCAGCGGCAGCAAGGTCGTTTCAACGGGGCCGCTGTGTTCGTACCAGTAGCACCCGTCCTCGGGCACCAAGCGCGCGGTTGCAACATCCTGATCCGGGGCAGCCATTGCAATCACGGCTTCGGGAACGTTGCCCCGCCGGTCTGCCGAGTCGCCCGGTCCAGTCGGCTGGATTGCGCACCCGGCCGTAAGAGACAGCGCCACTGCAACGATTATTTTTTGCTTCAGCATCAAAACCCGCATCAAGCTTCCTTTCGTGTCTGTTTTTCTTTGCATCGGCTTTTCATGCCTCAAGGCGTGATGGAGCCGATCGCCGCATCCTCTAGCAATAAAACAAACTGAAATACCACCGTATTTTGCTCTTGAAGCTCTAGCTACTGTAGGGGTTATGCCATGGTAAAGCACCCGAATCCAGAGGTCCATTCATGCCGTCCGACACCCATCGTCACGACCACGATCACGCCGAAGATGCCCAGACAAGCGGCGGCAGCTGCTGCGGGGGCGCCGGAACGTGCGGCGACATCGTTCCGACGACGCCCGCGCCATCGGGCGGGCGCAGTTTTCAGGTGTCCGGCCTCGATTGCGCCGAGGAGGTAGCAATCCTGAACAAGGTGGTCGGCCCGAAGATCGGCGGGGCCGAGCATCTCGCGTTCGACGTGATCAATGGGCGGATGACTATTCTCGACAGCGCCAAGAGTTTATCGGACGGCGAAATTGCAGAACTGGTCGCAAGCACCGGCATGACCGCCAAGCCTTGGGATGCCGAGAACGCGTCGGTCGACCAGGCGGCCCATCTTGCAAGACAGCGGCTGTTTACGGCGCTCAGTGGAGGCTTCTGGGCCGCAGGATTTCTGTGGCACATCATCGAGACCGGCATGGGCGGGGCGCTCGGCCTCTTCGCGGGTCACGGCGAAGCGCCGATGCCACTGGTCGAGGCAGGGCTGTTCGCGGTTGCGATCCTGTTCGGTGTCTGGCTCGTGGCACCCAAGGCATGGTCGTCCGCTCGGCGGCTGTCGCCCGACATGAACCTGCTCATGGTGGTCGCCGTGGCCGGTGCCATCGGGCTTGGCGAATTTTTCGAGGCGGCGACAGTCGCGTTCTTCTTTTCGCTCTCGCTCTACCTCGAAAGCTGGAGCGTCGGGCGTGCGAGGAATGCGGTTTCAGCTCTGCTCGACCTCGCGCCGCCGACGGCAAGAGTTCTTCATGATGACGGCTCGGAAGCGGACGTTCCGGCTTCTGCGGTTGCTATCAACGCACGTTTCATCGTGCGCGGCGGAGACCGCATCCCATTGGATGGTGAGGTTGTCGATGGGGCAGGGGCCGTCGATCAGGCGCCGATCACCGGAGAGAGTGCGCTGGTCCCAAAGGAACGGGGCGACGAAGTCTATGCCGGTACGATCAACGGCGAAGGCACACTGACGGTGCGCGCCACGAAGGCCGCCTCGGACACCGTGTTGGCCAAGATTATCCGCATGGTCGGCGACGCCCATGCCCGCCGCGCGCCGGTGGAGCAGTGGGTGGCGAAATTCGCCCGCATCTATACGCCTATCGTCATGGCTCTCGCCATTGCAATTGCCCTGCTGCCGCCGCTCATTTTCGGGGGGGCCTGGGATTATTGGTTCTACAATGCACTCGTGCTGCTGGTGATCGCTTGCCCATGCGCTCTGGTCATCTCGACACCGGTCTCCATCGTCGCTGCACTCACCGCCTCAGCGCGGGCCGGGGTGCTGATCAAGGGCGGTGCATATGTTGAGGCACCGGGCAAGACCACTGCACTGGCCATGGACAAGACCGGCACGATCACCATGGGCGAGCCCGAGGTGGCGGCGGTGCATCCGCTGGGCAAAGCATCGGCGCAAGATCTGATGACCCTCGCCGCTGGGCTGGAGGCACGTTCCTCGCATCCCTTGGCGCGCGCCATTCTTGCGCGGGCAGAAGCCGACGGCATCAAGGTATCCGCCGCGGAAGATACCCGAACCGTTCCGGGCAGGGGACTTGAAGGACGCACAGACGGCCGGTCGATCTGGCTGGGGTCGGACCGGTTTGCCGAGGAGAAGGGTTTCGGCGACGCCATTCCGAAGGATTTGCGCGACCGCATCGAAGGGGCTGGCAGCACCCTTGTTGCCGTGGGCGACGACACCGGTGTCACCGGCATCTTGGAATTGCGCGACCGTATCCGACCGGATGCCAAAGGCATCGTGGCGCAGCTTCACGCGCAGGGTGTGAAGACCATCGTCATGCTGACCGGTGATAACGAGCGGACAGCGCGCGCTGTTGCAGCCGAGGTCGGCATCGACGAGGTCCGTGCCGAGCTTCTGCCCGAAGACAAGGTGACTGCCATCGAAGAACTGGTCGAAACGCATGACATGGTGGCCATGATCGGCGACGGGGTCAACGACGCCCCGGCCATGGCGCGCGCGCATTACGCCATCGCAATGGGTGCCGTTGGTTCGGACGCGGCAATCGAGACGGCGGATATAGCCCTGATGACCGACGATCTCGGCAAGGTGCCTTGGCTGATCGGTCATTCGCGCCGGACAATGTCGATCATTCATCAGAACATCGGTATTTCCTTGGCGACCAAGGGCGTTTTCGTTGTCGCTACCGCGTTCGGACTGGCATCGATGTGGGGCGCGATTGCAGCCGACGTAGGAGTGTCATTGCTGGTGGTGGCCAATGCCCTGCGCCTGCTGAACAGCCAAGAGGCCAAGGCGCCGCCGTCCGGCGGTGAGCAGGTTGGCCCACAGATGGCAAAGGCCGCGCTTGCCCACGGACATTGATCACGCAGCATTTGCAAGGTAACGTAATGTCCATAACAGACCTCACGAAAGAGGCATCGAGCAGTGAAAACCATCCGATTTCCCCGCCGCGCCGTCCTGTTGGGCGGGCTGGTAGCGTTTCTGTCCGGGTGTGCCAGCAAGTTCCGCAGCTATGACGGACCCGAAGTCACCCGTGTTCGGCTTTACAAGGGACAGCGCTTGCTTGTTCTCGACGGAGCCGATCGCGTCTTGCAAACCTATCCGGTCGGGCTGGGTTTCGCTCCTGAGGGTCACAAACAATTCGAGGGGGATGGCCGGACTCCGGAAGGAGTTTACACAATCGACAGGCGAAACCCCAACAGCACCTACCATCTTTCGATTGGCATCTCTTATCCGAACGAGGCCGACATCGCCTTTGCCGAAGCGCAGGGCCTTTCCCCCGGCGGCGACATCTTCATCCATGGTGGCCCACGCCCCGGCATCGACCCGACAAATGTCCGCGACTGGACAGCTGGCTGCATCGCGGTCACGGATCGGGAGATCGAGGACATCTATGCAATGGTGAAGGACGGGACACCTATCCACATCTTTGCATGACGGTCTTTCTCATGCGGCGGTAGTGAGCCGTCGCATTGGCGCCATTGCCCAGCTCCACGAAGCCAAGATGAGCGCCAACAGCATCCAGTCCCCGAAGCTCGCGTAGAGTGTCGGCGGTCGCGCGGAGGGCAGGCTAGCGTCGATGATGCCCGTTTCGCCGGTATCGAGCCGCGCAACGATCTCTCCGCTCGCGTCGATGACCGCAGAGATGCCCGTATTCGCGGCTCGGATGACTGGAAGGCCTTCCTCTACGGCGCGCATACGTGCGGAAGCCAGATGCTGCTCGGGTCCGATGCTGGTGCCAAACCAGGCATCGTTTGTCGCGTTGAAAATCCAGTCCGGCCGGAACAGGTCGTCGACCACATGCCCTGGGAAGATGATCTCATAGCAGATCGCCACGGCGACCAGCGGCACACCCGGAAGCGCAAGCGTTCTCGGGCCCGGTCCGGGCGTAAAATCGCCCAGACCCGCCGTGAGCCGCTCGATGGGCAACCAGCCGCGGAATGGCACATATTCGCCGAAGGGCACGAGATGGTGTTTCGCGTATCCGGTCAGGATCTCGCCGGTCTCGTCAAATGCCTGGACCGTGTTGAAATATCGGGTGCCATCCTCGCTCGGTACACGGTCCGGCACACCGGTAAGCAGCACTCTGCCGTCTGGTAGCGCTGCGGCAATGCGGGCCCGTGCCTCCGTATCCTCATCGAGGAAACCCGGAAAGGCGGTTTCCGGCCAGAGAAGCACGTCGAAATCGCCGGGCCGGGTTGAAAGCTCAAGATAGCGCGCGAAGGTCGCCTCGCGGTTCTCGGGAGCCCATTTCTCCTCTTGTGGAATGTTGCCCTGGACGATGCGCAGGTCGACACCGGGTGGCTGTTGTGCATCCGACTGGAGGCGCAGCGTGCCGACAGCCCACATCGTCGCGATTCCGGCCAGCGCCATGAGCGAGATGGTCAATCGTTGCCGCCCGGACGCCATAGCAGCCGCGCCAGGGAGTACCGCGACGAACACGGTGAGAAAGCTTAGCCCATAGCTTCCGACCCAGGCGGCGGTCTGGCGAAGGGCGGCGTAGTCTACAAGTGCGTAACCGGCCAGGTTCCAGGGAAACCCTGTCAGAACGTGACCACGCAACCACTCGGCCACGGTCCAGGAGGTCGCGAACAGGAGGCAGGCCAAGAGACTGCCCATGGCTCCGCGCCGCGCGATTTCGGCAAAAAGCGCAGCGGCAATGGCTGGGAAAATCGCGAGACCTGCGGACAATCCCGCGACCGCCGGAATCGCCATCGTCCCAAACCGCTCGGCCTCGACGTAGAAACTTTCCGCGATCCACCAAATCCCGAAACCGAACTGGCCGAGACCAAACGCCCAGCCGACGAGGAAAGCGCGCCCGAAGGAGAGATCGCGAAGCCCGACAAACAACGCGGAATAGGCAACGGGAACGAGCAGGAGAATCGAAAGAGGCGGGAAAGTCAGAACGGTCATCGCCCCGGCGGCGAAACCAAGCGTCATCCGCGAAAGCAAACGGTGGCGCAGAGCGATGCGGTTCAGAATTTCCGGCTTCACGACTTGATCGAACGCCGCGCGCTGATCCATGGCGCGGCGAGCAAGAGCCCCACGCCACTGACGACAAATACATCGGCCAAGTTGAAGGCAGGCCAATGTGTTGTGCCAATGTAGAAATCGAGAAAGTCTGTTACAGCCCGATACCGCACACGATCGATGACATTGCCCAGGGCTCCGCCAATGATCGCACCGTAGGCAAGCGTTTCCACCGCATTGTCGGCGCGAAACAGCATAACCCCCAGCCAAACACAGATGGCAAGAGCGAAAGCGATGAGGCTCCACCACGGCGCGCCGCCCAACATCCCGAAAGTCACGCCGTCATTACGATAAAAGACGAGGTTGAATCCCGGAAACACGGGAATTCCGGCGCTTAAAGTGACGGCATTCGCAACGACAATGGCTTTGGTGATCTGATCGATCGCGAACGCAGCAAGTGCTGCGAAGACGCCGATCATCGGAGATACCTTGTTTAGTGACATTGCCTCATCCCAACCAGACATCAAGGAACAGCATCAGAACGAGCCCGACTGCGAGACCGAGCGTCGCCCTGTTCTGATGGCCGCTGCGATGGGTTTCGGGGATGATTTCGTGGCTAATGACGTAGAGCATTGCGCCCGCGGCAAAGGCCAGACCCCATGGAAGCAGCGGTTCCGACAGTGTGATGATGCCGGCCCCGAGCAAACCGCCAATCGGCTCGATCATGCCCGTCAGCGCCGCGATGCCCCAGGCGCGCAGCTTCGGATATCCCTCGCCCAGCAGAGATACAGCGACGGCCAATCCTTCGGGCGCATTCTGAAGCCCGATGCCGATGGCGAGCGGCAGACCGCCCTCCATACCTCCGGATCCGAAGCCGACCCCAACCGCAAGGCCTTCGGGGAAGTTGTGGATCGTGATTGCGATGATGAACAGCCAGACCCGCCGCAAAGACGCCGCTTCGGGCCCTTCGCGTCCCGTCTTGAAGTGCTCGTGCGGCAGCTTTTCGTTCATCAGGGCGACAGCCCCCATGCCCAGAAGAATCGAAACGCATACGATGGCCGCAGGCATCGCGCCGTTTTCGAACATCGGCTCCGCCGCATCCAATGCCGGGATGATCAGCGAAAAGAAAGAAGCGGCGAGCATCACACCGGCAGCGAAGCCGAGCGACAGATCGCGTGTGGCCCGAGACGGGATGCGCCCGAACAGCACGGGAACTGCTCCGACTGCTGTGAGCGATCCAGCGGCAAGACTTCCGAGAAAGCCGAGCATTATCGGAGACAGATTTTCCATGGGCGGGCCAGATTATCCTTCGGCGTAGCTCGAAAAGACTTCCGTCGACCCGTCCTTGCGGATGAGGAAGACATCATAGGCCTCGCGGTCGTCTTCTGGCCCCATGCCGGGCGAGCCATAGGGCATCCCCGGAACAGCGAGGCCGACGGCGTCCGGGCGCTCCTCGAGAAGGCGGCGGATGTCAGCGGCCGGTACATGGCCCTCGATCACGTAGCCGTCAATGAGCGCGGTGTGGCAGGAGACCATGCGCTGCGGCACGCCGTTGTCTAGCTTGAAGCGCACGAGAAGCCCGCCGAACATGTCCTGGCCGGTCTGCACAAACCCGTTCTCTTCGAGATGTTTCATCCACGAGAGGCAGCAGCCGCATCCGTTGGTCTTGCGGACGTCGATCGCCGTTGCCTCTGCGAGGGCCTGGGCCGCTGGGAACAGGGCGAGCGTGATGGCAAGAACTTGTGTCATGCGTTTCATGGGTCAGAGCCTTTCGGTTGTCGTTTTGGCAATCTCGCTGCCGAGGTTTTCATTCAGAAGCGCCCGCGCCTCGGCCAGACGCGAGAGCGCGGCGGTATCATCCGCATCGCTCTCGGCCGCTTCGGCGAGCCGGTCGTCAGAGAGGGGGTCAGTCGGGCGCCCATCCACGAGCACCTCATAGTGCAGGTTCGGACCTGTCGCCGTGCCAGTCGCGCCGACGCGGCCGATCACGTCTCCCGCCGCAACGCGTTGGCCTTGTGCCAAGTCTTCCGGCACGGCGCTCAGATGCGCGTAGCGCGTCATGGTGTCGGAGCCGTGCAAGATTTCGACCACGCGACCATATCCGCCGCGCCAGCCGATGAAATTGACCCGCCCCGGTGCCGTCGCTTGAACCGGTGTCCCACGTGCCGCTGCAAAATCGACGCCGGTGTGCATCCGGACGTTGCCAAAGACCGGATGCGTGCGGCGTCCGAACACCGAGCTGAGGCGCGCACCCTCGACCGGCTGTGCGAAGACGCGCAGCACCTCGCCATCGACGTAGATCGTCGCCTGACCGCTGCCGTCGTCCGGCCATACGATCTCGTAAAGCGAACCGCCGATCTCCAGTGCGGCGAAGGCGAGTTCGGGCTGTCCGATCCTGTCCTCTCCGACCCGCGCCTCACGCCAGAGAAGCCTTAGTGTTTCGCCACCGGCCATCTCGCGGCGGAAATCCACGGTCCCACCCAGCATCTGCGCAAGGTCCACGGAAAAACGGGCGGGTATGCCGGCTTCGTCGAGTGCCGCGAAGATCGAGCTGTCGATCATGGCTTCGCCGGCAAGGGTTACGATTTCCGGATCCGGAGCCACGACCTGCGTGGACATCTGCTCGCCGAAAACCACCTCGATCCGAACCCCGTCCTCGACGGCGAGTGAGACGGTGCGGGGGCTGCCGTCCACGGTCGAAGCGACAGTGACCGAGTGCCCCGGCCGCAGCCGTCGCAGATCGTATTCCGCACCAAGCGCGAGGGCAACTTCGGCTCTGTCAGGTGCCGCAAGACCGGCCTCTGACAGCAAGAAATCGAGCGTTTCGCCCGGAGCAATGTCGCGCGACCACGTCGACAGGGGTGGCTCGATCGCTTGCACCGGCCTGTCGGCAAACGCGGCCTGCAGAAGGGGCAGCGGGCTGAGGTCGGGTGCATCGTCTGCCCATGCCGCCGCGGGCAGCGTCACGGGGATGTCAACGTTCTGGGGGGCTTCAGGACCTTGGGGCATCCAGCTACCTGCCTGGGCAAGTTCCGGCGGCACGGGTTCTTTCGACATGGAATCAGAGATGGCGATAGCCGCTCCCGAAACCGTCCCCGCAATTGCGACACAAGCCGCCAAAGTTCTGAGCCTCATGTCGCCCCCTCCATTTCTTCTTCCAGCGCGCGGCGGATCTTCGGCACCGCGAATTCTTTGGGCTCGTGATAGTCGATCATGGTGACGAATCGCCCAGAGGCTGCGAACAGGAAGACGCTCGCGGTGTGGTTCATCGTGTAATCGCCGCTCTCCGCCGGTACTCGCTCGTAGGTGGCGCGGAAGCCGTCCGCGACGCGCGCTATCTGCTCTTCCGGTCCCGTCCAGCCGCGGATCGCCGGATGGAAGTAGCCGACATATTCGGCCATCGTTTCGACAGTGTCGCGCTCGGGATCGACCGTGATGAAAACCACGTTCATCTCGTCGGCCTCGTCTCCCAGATCGTCGAGCCATCCCGAAATGTCAGAAAGCGTGGTCGGGCAGACATCGGGACAGTAGGTGAAGCCGAAGAACGCCATCGTCGGGCGACCGATCAGGGTTTCCGGCCCGACCGCGTTGCCCTCATGATCCGTCAGACGGAAATCCATCTCGGTCAGGGCCACAGGCCGCTGCCCGACAGGTTCGGGTCCACCGGGTCCATCGACCTGCCACCAACCGACGAAGAGCATCAGGGCGACCGCCCCGACACCAGCCGCGCCGTACCCCAGGACCGCCCGTCGCCGCATCAGTCCTCTGGCCCCCGCGCGGCGATTCCGAGGATCGGCACCTCGACCGTCACTTCGCCTCCGTCGTCGAAAAGCAGGGTCAGCGGAAAGGTGTCCCCTTCCGTCATCGGTTCTTGTAGCCGCATCAGCATTGCGTGCAGGCCCCCCGGTTCGAGCGCGACGCTCTCGCCCGGGGCGATCGCGATCTCCCCCGCCGGGCTCATGGAGCTCACACCTTCGGCATTGGTCTTCGTCTCGTGGATTTCGGGCATCATCGCGAGCGGTGTTGTAAGGCCGATCAGCGTCACCGGCTCGTCGCCAGTGTTGCGGATCGTCATGTAAGCGGCCCCGGGACGGTTCATCCCGATGGAGGCGCGGGACCACGCGTTCTCGACGACAACATCCTCGGGTCCGGCCAGCGCGGGCACCGAGAGCCCTCCAAGGGTCAAAAGCGCGGCCAGTGTGCCAGTCAAAATATACTTTTTCATCGTTCTGATCCTGCCCTTTCCATTCAGCTTTGCGCGGCAGCGACTTCGGCGGCCACCAGACGACGCAACTCTGCCTCCCCGAATGGATCGAGCGGCTTGCCGTTCACAAAGAATGTGGGCGTCTGGCGAATTCCCACGGCCTCGACGTCAGCACGATCCTGGTTAAGGATCGCCACGACACCGGGTGCCAGCATTTGCGTGCGCGCGGCTTCGGCATCGAGTCCGGCCGTGGCGGCGATCTGAAGGATCAGGCCAGGCGCCGGGGCACCGTGCGACGCCCATCTCGGCTGTTCCCGCAGAACGGCCTCGAGCACCGGCACGTAAACGTCCTGCATGCGCGCCGCTTCGAGCACGCGGATGGCTTCCTCGGATGCCGCGCCGTGGAAGGGCGTGTAGCGGATCACGACGCGGACAGCTTCCCCATGCTCGGCCATGATGTCCTTCACGATGGGATGAAAGGCGCGACAGGCCTCGCAGGCCGGATCGAAGAATTCGACGATCGTGACGGGCGCATCCGCAGGCCCGAGGATGGGCGAGTAGGGGCGGATCATCGCCTCCGCAAGTTCCGGAGCAACGGGCTCCGCTTCGGCCACTGGGCCGGGGCGGATTGCAAACCAGGTGGCTCCGCCGAAACCGGCGGCGCCGAGGGCAAGAACGGACAGGATCAGGCCGCGTCGATTCATGTTCGTGTGTCCTTCAATGAAAGGGCCGACAGCGCCCCGATCAGCGCGAAGACGGCGAGCGCCATCAGCGGGATAGGGATGCCGAAGACCAGTTGGTTGTCATCGGTGCAAGAGGGGCCGGTGGCCGTGCAGGGCTGGACGCGTTCGGGAACAAGACCGACGTACAGCCCCATGTGCCAGAGGGCGATTGCGCCGCCGCCAAGCGCCAATGCGATGCCGTAGCGCCCCACGCGGCCGTCCCGCCACCAAAGGCCGAGCCCGAGGACAATGGCCAAGGGGAACATGAAGGCGCGCTGGAACCAGCACAGCACACAGGGCGTCTGCCCCAGCACCTCGCCGACAAAAAGCACGGCAAGCGAGGCGACGAGCGCGATGATCCACGCCAGCCCGAGGGCTGTTTCTCCGGACATACGGTTCATGTCGGTCAGAACCTTTCTTCCAGATCGGCGAGTATCTCTTCGGCGGAGGTGCCGTAGGGCCACGAGTCGGCGAAGCCCGCGTCGGGATCGAAGAGGAACAAATGCGACGTGTGGCCCATCGTGTAACCATCCGGCGCCGCAGCCTCTTCGACGCGTTCAAAGAAGATCGGAAACGTCTCGGATGTGGCGGCGATCTGTTCCGGCGTGCCGGTCAGACCGATGATGCCCGCATCGAACAGCGGGACGTATTCGGCGAGTGCGGCGGGCGTGTCCCGTTCGGGGTCGATGGTGATGAAAATCGGCTGGACCTTGGCGGCATCGTCGCCCAGACCGTCCATCACCGCCGCGACCTCAGATAGGGTCGTCGGGCAGACGTCGGGGCAGTTGGTAAAGCCGAAAAAAACCAGCATCCAGCGCCCCGCAAAGTCCTCCTCGGTTTGAACCATACCCTGGTGGTCCGTCAGTTCGAACTCAGCGAAAAAAGGCGGCTCGGCGTCAGTTCGGGCGCTATCGGCACGATAATCGGACCATAGCAAGAGCCATACGAAGGCAAGCGCTGCCACGCCTGCCAAAACCCAAAGAAACTTCTGTGCCGATGTAAGGGACAATCCTGTTCGCCTGTTTTTGATTCTTATTGCAAGTGCGGATACATCCTCTAGCCGCTAGAGGTTCAAGCACGAAATCATGGTATAGCTTGAACTCACGCGTCTGTGAAACCGACACTTGTTTATTCCGACGGCAAAACCTACACAAACTGTATCTTTTTCATGGAGGCGAAAATGCTCACGATCGGTACTCTGTCAAAGAAGACTGGCACGAAGGTGCAGACCATTCGGTACTACGAACAGATTGGGCTCATGCCCGAACCTGGCAGGACCGAAGGCGGGCAGAGGCGCTACGACAATGCACAGCTCGACCGGCTGTCCTTCATCCGCCATTCGCGACAACTCGGTTTCTCGCTCGATGCGATCCGCGAGCTGCTCGACCTCAGCGACCATCCCAACCGGCCCTGTGATGAGGCTGATGCCATCGCGCGTCGCCAGCTCAAACAGGTGGAGCAGCGCATGGCCCGCCTGAAGGCGCTGCGCACGGAACTGAAACGCATGGTTCACGAATGCAGCGGCGGGCGGACGGGAGATTGCAAGGTGCTTGAGGTGTTGCGGGACCATTCGGAATGCTTGACCGAACACGAGGAAATCGGGGCCTGAAGGAATTCAGCCAACATTCCGGCTGGAACGCAGATCAGCCGCAGAAGTTAATGTGTCGTACAACACAAGCTGGAACCACAAAATGGCCGCTAGACAAGATTCAATGGAGAGACGGACGCTTTGGATCGTTCTGGCGCTCAATATCGGTTTGGCCGTGGCTTTTTTCGCAACAGGCGCCTTCGGCGACTCAAGTGCCCTGATCGCCAACGGGCTCGATAACCTCTCCGACAGCTTCGTCTACGCGATCAGCCTTTTCGCTTTGTCCCGATCCGCCAAATGGAAACGCGGGGCGGCGAACGTTTCCGGCGGGCTGCTGATCCTGTTCGCTGCAGGCATCCTCTACGATGCGTGGCGCCGCTACATCGGTGGGTCAGATCCGCTCGGGACGATCATGATTGCAATGGCCCTGATCGCGGCGGCTATCAACGCAGTCTGCGTTTGGCTGCTCGCTAAGCTCAAAAATCCAAACGTCAATATCCGCGCGGCCAACACCTTCAGTTACAACGATTTCGCCGCGAACCTCGGGATCGTCGTGGCCGGTGGCCTCGTCGCTTGGCTAGGAACCAACTGGCCGGACCTTGTCGTCGGTGTGATCGTCGCCGGGATCGCGGCCTGGGGCGGTATCGACATCCTGCGCGACGCACACGGCGAACACCACAAAGCGGTTCACACGGACAAATAGTTGCGGGAGATTCTTTCTGAAAGAAAGGATTGAAGCTATAGTGACTATAGCAATTAGTCTTGTTCCAAGACGATTCGAGGAGCGACCCGTTGCAGATGATCGACCCCCTACTTGTACCCACCAAACTACTGGATTTTGATGCCGCGCCTCTTGCGCGTCTAATTGAGAACCGCAGCTGGCGCGGCTTATCCGAGTACGATCGGATCGGAGCTGCCTATGATTTCGTTCGGAATGAAATCGCGTTCGGATACAATCGAGCTGACGACATCCCCGCATCCGAAGTGCTTTCCGACGGCTATGGGCAGTGCAATACCAAAGGCACGCTCTTGATGGCGCTGCTGCGTGGTGTCGGCATTCGTTGCCGGTTGCATGGGTTTACGATCCACAAAGGCTTGCAGCGCGGTGTTGTCCCTGAGCTGGTGTATCCGCTTGCTCCGCAGGAAATTCTCCACTCATGGGTCGAGATCGAATTTCAAGGTGCCTGGATCAACCTTGAAGGCTTCATCCTGGATGACGCTTTCCTCGATGTCCTGCAAACGTCATTCTCGGACACAGAAAGTCTCTGCGGTTATGGCGCGGGCACGGATTGCCTTGGCGCGCCTCCCGTCGCCTGGAACGGAGAAGATACCTACATTCAGAAAACCGGCATCGTGCAGGATTTCGGCGTGTTTGATACGCCGGACGCCTTCTATTTTTCCCATGAGCAATCCTTTGGATGGCTGCGTGGTGCCCTTTACCGTCATATCATACGCCACTGGATGAATGCGCGCGTTCGTGGTTTCCGCAGCGACCGCCTCAAGACTGACCGACGCGCGACACACGCGCATGAGGAGCCTGCCAATGCCACATGACCACGGGCACGCGCATATCGATCCGGATTCTGGCGATCGGCGGGTTGCCATCGCGATCTGGGCGAACGGGCTTCTTACCGTTGCGCAAATCGTCGGGGGCATATTGTCGGGCAGCCTGGCACTGATCGCCGATGCGCTGCACAACTTTTCCGATATGGCCTCGCTTGTCATTGCCTTTGCCGCACGCAAGATCGCGCGCCGCCCGGCCGATGAGCGCATGACCTTCGGCTATGGCCGGGTCGAAATCGTCGCGGCCCTGATCAACTACACCACCCTCATCGTGATCGGCTTCTATCTGATCTACGAAGGTGGCATGCGCATGATTGATCCACCCGAAGTCATGGGGTGGACCGTCGTCATTCTCGGTGGAATCGCGCTTGTGGTCGACACGCTGACCGCAATGCTGACCTATTCGATGCAGAAGGGGAGCGTGAACATCCGTGCGCTTTTTCTCCACAACCTTTCGGATGCGCTTGCTTCGGTCGCGGTTATCGTCGCTGGGTCGCTGATCATCCTTTACGACATGCGTTGGGTCGATCCTGCCATCACCATCGGCATCGCGACCTACATCCTGTATCTGTCTTTCACTGAAATAGGCGGCCCAATCCGAACCCTGATGCTCGGGAGCCCGCCGGACATCGACAACGAGGCCGTCGTCGAAGCGATGCGGAAAGTCGAAGGCGTCGCCGACGTCCACCACGTCCATCTCTGGCAAATGGAAGAGCACGAGGCTGCGCTCGACTGTCATGTCGTCGTGGCAGCCGAGGGATGGTCGAAGATCGAAGAGATCAAGAGCGCGATCAAGGAGCGGCTGAAGGAAGAATTCGGCATCAGCCATTCCAGCCTCGAATTCGAGCACGAGGATCGCGCTCATCAGAACGCCGATCTCTACGGTCACGGCAACGCAAGTGAAAAGGAGAAGACCAATGTTCAAGGAAACGCTGACCGAGCGTGATGATGTCATCGGGCTCGTCTGCGAAGGCAAGTTGACGGAGACAGAATTCAAGCAAATGCACGCGCTGCTTCATGAGCGTCTTGGAACAACCGATAATCCGGGTCTGGTTCTCGACCTTACAAGTTTCGAGGGCTACGAAGAGCCTTCGGCGATGCTAGAAGATCTGAAGGTCGACACCGCCCACGCGAACGATTTCGGTCGCATAGCGGTTGTCGGAGAACGCAGATGGATGGAATGGGGCGCACGGGTGGTCAACCTATTGACGGGCTCCGAGATGCAGTGGTTCGAATCCAGCGATACCGAGTCCGCAATTGCGTGGGCGCGTGACGGGTAGCCAGCGATTCTGCAAGAAAAGGACTCTGGCCTGGAAATTGACATCACATCAGATGCTTCACGATTAATGGAGGAACGGAACGATCTAAATGTAGTCAGCAACATTTGTCTGCTCGGATGAAACAATCCGATGCAGTTTGATGTCGACTTTAGGCTGCATAATAAGTCCCTACGCGCTGAATTCTTCGAAATTTAACATAAACTTCACTATCGGAACTTGACATCTGTAGCGGGGCTTTCATGGACTCCAAGTCCGAGCAAGCGAAGCTACCGGGATATCTCCCCTTCCAGCACCGCTCGTCCGTGCACCGCCAAGGTTGCTGAAAACCTCTGGCACCCAAACTTGCGGATCACATCGAGTACCCGCGCTTCGTAGGCAGCGTGTCCGATCAAGCGACACAAGTCGGACGCGTGGAACTGGCGGTTCGCAGTTGGTGCGGCTTGCATCTGTCTCAGCAATTCGCGCTCTTTGGGATCCGTTATTGGTCTCGCGGGCGGCTTGACCGCGGGACGAGTTGGAGTTCCCCACGAATTTCGCCATCGGCGCATGAAGCCAAGCAGGAAGCCGGCCGGCACCCTGCCGTTGCCTCGGGACCGGTTGAAGGCGAGGAAGCGATCCCAGATGACCTGGGTGTCGATGTTCCAGCAGGGCAACGTGGCCTTCGCTGCTTTGATGAGCTCCGCCCAACTTGTCTGAAAAACGTTCGAACTCGTGGTGATATCGATCAGCCCTGAGAAGATAGTTTTGTTTTTATTATCTCTAGATAGTGATGTGTCGCCTTCACCTGACACGAGATCATGGGTTTCACTCTCCTCGTCGAAAGCGGAAAACCGAAAGATCCAGGGCGCGAACTTGCCATTCGGCTTCGCCCGCTCGAGCTGCAACTCCGAAGCCTCAAGTTCGCTCAGAAGAACCGCAAGATACTGCCGTGAGACACCCATCTTCTCCGCCAGGGCCGAGAGGGTGAAGGCTGCCGTTCCGCGCGACAAACCGTTGTAGCCATCCTTCCAGGCGATGGCGTCGAGGATGAGGGTGGCAAGCTTGTGCGCTGCAACAGAGAGATTTGTCTGCGTAATCCGTCGCAGGATCAAGCCGGTCGTAGGTTCCATGGTCGAGGTCTCCTTGGAGATCCGACGCCATGTCGTGAGACAACAACATTCTTGCCAGCAAAACAACTTTGCTGGTTGCAGGTGTTTTAGCGGTGCGCTAGGAAACTCTTGTTCACGGAGTTTTCTAGCACGGCGTCAGGCTTCACGGTCTGGCGTCGTCTCCTTTTCAGGGGTTTTGCACAGCCTCCCGTGCGGGGTTGAGATGACGCGCGCGGCAAAACCGCGCGCAGATTTTGTCAGTAGCGAACCTCTTCAGAGCCATAGTTACCGGCGTGATCGTGCCAGTCGACGAAGACGGAACGGTAGAAGTAGCTCCCGCATCCATTCGGGATGCTCAGGCCGGATGCGGCCGGCACCTGGCCTACGGTGGACCTTGTCCATCGGTAGTCGCCCTGCACGCCGTAGGACCCCAACCGCGTGGAGTCGCTGCGATTACAGTCGCCATCTCGGTTTTCATGCTGGCGGTACTGGATGTGATAAACGCGAATGCTGCGCACGAAATCAAAGGCGTCGCCTGAGATGTCGATGTCGGCTTGCTCATCTGCTTGGATGTGAACAAGGGGGATCGGAGTCGATTCCTGCGGTTCGGGCGGATCGCGGAACGTGATGTCATAAAGGCGTTCCATGGGCGACATCGGGTTGGGATCGTTGAACGACACACCCATCGGACACCGCCAGATTTGCAAAGGCGGCTCGATCGGCCATGGCGTAATCCGCCGAATGAAGACCGCTCTAGCATGTGCGCAGGGCGCGGAGGCAGGCCAGCCTCCCGCAAGGCAGAGGAGGATTGCACAGTCCACCTGATAGGCCTGAGCCGGACCGGACGAGGCCATTAGTCCGGATATGCTTAGTGCCGTGGCTGTTGCCACGCCGTGGATCACGTGCTTCATGATGCCGACTCCATCTATAATGGTGCAGCGATACGAAACAACATTAATGATAGCAAGG
>NZ_QWJJ01000025.1 GCF_003575965.1 Pseudooceanicola sediminis
GCGGCCAGGTTGAAAGCATCGAAGCCTACGCTGGCGACGCCGAAGTCACTTTCCCCAAGACCCAGATCGCCTATGCCGCATTGACCTGGGACGACCCCGAAGTCGAGATGCGGGCGCTTTCGCTCGAAGATGTCGTGGAGCAACTGGCGTACGACTTGCTGTCTGACACTCACGGCGGTTGGGAAAACAACGACGGGGCCTACGGCGAATTCTGCTTCGACGCGCGCGCTCGCTCCATTCACCTCGAGTTCAACGAGCGCTTCACCTCGTCCGAACTCTACACGCACGATTTCTGAGGGGGCGGCGATGGCACATCCCTACCACCACGCCCTGTCCTCGGTGAAGAAATGGGGCGGCACGGTCGAGGATTTCCTCGCCGTGCATTCCTGGTTCGACCAGAGCAAGGAGATCACAGCCGATTTTCGGCACCGGGCGCTGCGCCACCATGCCGAGGGCATCTTCATGGCCGAGACCATCTTTGGTCAGACCCTCACGCTCTCGACTGGGCGCATCATCCCTACCCGGTGGGTCGGCGAGCAGCATGTTAAGGAGGACCTCGGCTTCATCCCGAGCTTCGCCGATTGGGTGAAGGCCATTCGGCCTGAGCCTTGGATGGGTCGAACCGAACGGATCGAGGCACAGGTCGATCCGTATCTCGCTTCGCCCGTAGTCGAGGTCATGTGACATGACCGATCCCACTTATCGACGTCTTGGCTTGCCGCCGGCCGCTTCGCGACTGGCAGTGGTTCGCGCGGCGGTCCGGGCGCTACACCCCGACACGCGCGCTGTTTGCAGTCTCCGGCTGGCGCGCAAGCGCTTCTACCGGCAGATGCTCTGCGCTCATGCCGCACGACAGGCGGCGGGCGACACGTCGACCGGCTGATCGTTCCCAACTACCCCTTCATCCCAATCGATCGCCCGGCCTCCTGGCCGGGTCTTCCCCATTAAGGAGGTCCCCATGGCGGATTACTTCACCCATTTCTCATGCCTGATCGACGTCGGCAGCCCCGACAAGGCCGCCCGCGCGCTCGCACTGTTTCAGGAACTTCGCGCTGCGGATCAGGACGCTGACGACCCAGATGTCGCTGGCTTCGATCTCGTGCACCAGGATGCCCCCGAGGGCAGCAGCCTCTGGATCCATGACGACGAACACGGCGATGTCGAAGCCGTCATCCGCTTCGTCTTGCGGCTCGCCGAAGACCTCGACCTCACCGGCCTTTGGGGGTTCCAGTATGCTCTGACCTGCTCCCGGCCGCGGCTCGACGCCTTTGGCGGCGGTGCGCATGCCATCGATCTCGGCGCTCGTAAATCCATCGGCTGGTCCAGCACGCAAGAATGGTTGGTCGCGGCGCTGAACGGGGAGGACGCCGATGCCTGAGATCATCTGCGCCACTGTCTACCAGTTCCCCGAGCTCTCGGATGCGGCCAAAGAGAAGGCCCGATGCTGGTATCGCGACCTCGGGCCCCACGACGACTGGTGGGACGCGGTCTATGAAGATTTCGAGCGGGTCTGCGAAATCCTCGGCATCAGCCTGAAGACCACGCCCGTCCGCCTGATGGGCGGCGGGACGCGCCAAAAGCCATGCATCTGGTTCTCCGGGTTCTGGAGTCAGGGCGACGGGGCCTGTTTCGAAGGATACTGGTCCCACGCCAAGGGCGCGGCCGCGCGCATTCGGGACTACGCGCCCACGGACGCGACGTTGCACGGCATCGCCGACCGGCTGCAGGCCATCCAGCGGCGAAACTTCTACCAGCTCGCCGCCGAGGCCAGCCACCGTGGTCGCTACTACCATGAATGCACCATGTCGGTGGACATCACGCGGGACAGCGCGACCTGGCAGCCGCCGACTGAGGACGTGGAACAAGTCGTGACCGAGGCGCTGCGTGATCTGGCCCGCTGGCTCTACCGCCAGCTTGAAGCCGAATACGACCACCTCACCTCGGACCAGGCCATCGAGGAGGGTATCATCGTCAACGCGTATACGTTCACGGAAGGAGGGCGGCGGTTCGGGTGAGCTGATCTCGTTCCACGCTGACAAGCGGGGGCTAGTCTGTTGTCAGTCGGCAATGCTCACGGCTTCTGCCGCACGACCGTCATGACCCGGGAATATTGTTTGATCCAGATGGCCTTATCTGGGCTCAACCATTTGATCAGTTCCATGATCTGACTATACTCAGCGGTGATATTTCGATGAAGAATTGGTTCATGATGAAAGACGCGGTTGCGAAATTCACGGACATCGTCACAGCGCTTGTATAGTTGTGCATAGGAAACAGGCCCCGGCAGGTGAGGGAAGTCTCCATGCAGATTTGCCCAGAAGACGGGTTCGTGCCTTGGCAGCAGCATTTTCACCCAGAATCCAAAATTAAGCTCTGCGGTCATTCGCCCTGAGGTAACCGCGCCCGTTGTGACGAGCTTGTCGCGTGCTGTTTTTACTATGCGCTTGCCGTGGCTCTTGATCTGCAAGAGAAAGGCAGGGTCATCCCACCATTGCGGACCATAGAGCGCGATGAGGCGAACGACGATTATGTTCCTTAGACTGACCTCGGCTGCGCTCAGTACAGGGAAGAAAGCCTCACTGAGCTGAATGTTCCAGCCATAGAGGGCGAGAGCGCGATCTGGATTGTGACCAGCAGCAACGAGGTACTTCGTGAGGCGTTCTTGAGAAATTATATTTGTTACCAAGTACTTAATGCTCCGATCGACTGTTCGCACGACTTTCACACTGCGCTTGACAGTCGTGCGAAGATACCCATATATGAGAGCAATCGAAGGCAAAGTCAGGCCTTCAAACCCTTAGAAGCCCGCGACAGCCGTTACAGGTCCTCGCGGGTTTTCGCTTTTTATACATCTACTTACGGAAATCCAAGAAGATTTGGCGAGGCAAACTCTCAGCCCAATATGGTGCGGTGGCGCTTGGTCATCCCACTATTCTGCTTCTAGTCGACCTTCACCAGGAATAGCTTTTCCAAGCTCAGAGTTATGACGTGTGAAGATACCGCAGGCCTGTGACCCCGTTCGTCGGGGGGCGAGCGCCCCGTTCCTGTCACTTGTTCCCGTCGATCCACTTCGACATGAGCCCCTTGTCGCGGAAGCATTCGTCCGGTACGGCGCGCCTTTTGATCCGGGCGAGTTTCTCAGCGAAGGCCACCTGCTTGGACGTGGGCAGCTGGTCCATGTCCGATACCGGCTTCAGCTGGGCCTGAGCCTCGATCCAAGCGCTCAAAGAGCTGAACCTCCCAGGGCAGGAGCGTCCGGTTGCGCAGGGCGAGCGACCGCGCATAGGCAATCTGCTTGGGCGTTACGGGCAGGACGTGCTTGGTGCTTTCCATGGTGAAACCCCCTTTCTGGCTTGGCTCCAAAATAGAACATAACAAGAACAACATCAAGCTAAGCGTCGGGAACACTTTGGTGCGAGAGGGAGAGAGGGGCCGGGAAAGATCAGGTCCGAGGCTGCCCGAGAGAGGGTGTCCGGGCCTGATCCTGTCCTTCATTCCGGAGTTTCCCGATGACCCATCTTGCCCCCGTTGCGCAGGCGTCCTTGCCTGCGCCTATTGTCCCGTTGGCAGCAAATCCTGCCCCTGCGATCGTTGCTGTTGCCGAAGCGCTGCAGCCCGATCTGGCGCAAGGGCATCAGATCGACGCGCTGCGCCTGCGCCGCGAGATGGAACATGCCTTTGGCGGTTCCGATGCGACCGGTGCCTGGGACTGGAAGCTCGCCTATGAGGCGGGCGAGGTGGCGCTAATCCTCTTCCTGCGAAAGTTCGGTCGGGCGCTGCTCGCGCGTGCCGGCGCGCCTGCGGCGCTCTTGCCGATCCTCGCCAAGGTGGCAGGCCTCTTGCCCACGCACACCCGGCGGTCGGAAGAGATGGAGCGCTTTCAGCAATTCTCGACGCCGCTGCCCATGGGGCTCGCGGCTGTGGCGGCAGCACAGATCACGCCCCGTGATCTTGTCCTAGAGCCGTCTGCCGGGACCGGGCTCCTGGCGATCCTCGCCGAGATCGCCGGCGGCACTCTGGCTCTGAACGAGTTGGCGGACACCCGCGCCGACCTTCTTCGCTTGCTGTTCCCGGGCCGACCAGTCACGGGGTTTGATGCCGCGCAGATCGACGATCATCTCGATGCCTGCTCAAGCCCGAGCGTCATTCTGATGAACCCGCCCTTCTCGGCCCAAGCCAATGTCGATGGTCGGTCGACCGAGGCGACGGCCCGACATCTGCGCTCGGCCCTTGCGCGCTTAGTTCCCGGCGGACGGCTCGTCGCCATCACCGGAGCCGGTTTCGCGCCGGATGCGCCTGCCTGGGCCGAGACCTTCGGCCGTCTGACCGAGACCGCCCATCTCGTCTTCACCGGCGCGGTGTCGGGCGCGGCTTTCGCCAAGCACGGCACCAGCTTCGAGACGCGGATTTCTGTCTTTGACAAATGCCGCGGCGGTGAGCCGGGCGGCATCACCGCAGACCTGCGCCAACCCACATCCTCGGACGTGGCACATCTGATGTCCCGGGTCACTGCCGAGGTTCCGCCGCGCCTCGAACTGGATCTAGCTCCTGCTGCGGGGCAGGGCCATTCTTCCCCCTTTCCGGGAAATTCTCACCTCACCACCCGCAAACCCGTCCGCCGACCGCACGCGACCTCTGCAGCCAATCCGGCGAAGCCTGAAACCCAGACTGAGGCCGAGGACCTAAACTACGCACTCCGCGACGCCGCCGAGGACGAAGACGCCGCACGGCTGTCCGATGCGATCTACGAGACCTTCCGTCTGCAGGCTATCGACATCCCAGACGCCGCATCGCACCCGACCAAGCTTGTGCAATCGGCGGCCATGGCCTCTGTCGCACCGCCGAAACCCACGTACCGCCCCAAGCTGCCCCCGGCCGTCCTGCGCGACGGCCTGCTGTCCGACGCGCAGCTCGAGACCGTCATCTACGCGGGCGAGGCGCATGGCGCGCATCTCACTGGGTCTTGGACCGTCGATGAGACCGGAGACGTGGTCTCCGCTGCACCGGACGATGCCGCTGACGCCGTCCGCTTCCGCCGCGGCTTCTTCCTCGGCGATGGCACCGGGGCGGGAAAGGGCCGTCAGTCGGCCGGGATTCTGCTCGACAACTGGGCCCGAGGAAGACGCAAGGCGCTCTGGATCTCGAAGAGCGACAAGCTTCTGGAGGATGCGCAGCGCGACTGGTCGGCGCTTGGCCAGGAGCGGCTTCTGGTGACGCCGCTGTCGCGTTTCGCACAAGGGCGCGACATCCCTCTGACCGAGGGCATTCTCTTCACCACCTATGCGACGCTGCGCTCGGAAGAACGGGGGGCCAAGAAATCCCGCGTTGAACAGATCGTCGACTGGCTCGGGACGGATTTTGACGGGGTGATCATCTTCGACGAAAGCCATGCCATGGCCAATGCCGCCGGGGGCAAAGGCGAGCGGGGCGATACCATGGCATCGCAGCAGGGCAGGGCGGGTCTGCGCCTGCAGCACAAACTTCCGAATGCCCGCGTGGTCTATGTCTCGGCCACGGGCGCGACGACGGTCCACAACCTTGCCTATGCTCAGCGTCTCGGGCTCTGGGGCGGGGAGGATTTCCCCTTTCAGACCCGGTCGGAATTCGTGGAAGCCATTGAGGCTGGCGGGGTCGCGGCGATGGAGGTTCTGGCCCGCGACCTCCGGGCGCTCGGCCTCTACACAGCGCGGTCGCTTTCCTATGACGGTGTCGAATACGAGATGCTGGAACATGCTCTTAGCTCCGAGCAGCGCGGCATTTACGATGCCTATGCCGGGGCCTTCGCCATCATTCACAACAACCTGACCGCGGCGTTGGAGGCGGCGAACATTTCTGGCGCGGCCGACGGGCCGAGCGGGTCGGGCACGCTGAACCGCCAGGCGAAATCCGCTGCGCGGTCAGCCTTCGAGTCAGCCAAGCAGCGCTTCTTCGGCCATTTGCTCACCTCGATGAAGACCCCCATGCTTATCGCATCCATCGATGCAGATATGGCTGCGGGTCACGCGGCGGTCATCCAGATCGTCTCGACGGGTGAGGCACTGATGGAACGCCGCCTGTCGGAGATTCCGACCGAGGAGTGGAACGACATCCGGGTCGACATCACGCCCAGGGAATACGTTCTGGACTACCTCGCCCATTCCTTCCCGGTGCAGCTCTACGAGCCTTTCACCGACAGCGAGGGTAACCTCTCGTCGCGCCCCGTCACGCGCGACGGCCAACCGGTGGAGTGCCGCGAAGCCGTCCGCCGTCGTGACGCGCTGATCGAGAAACTGGCTTCGCTTCCGCCGGTGCCGGGTGCACTCGACCAGATCGTCCAGCGCTTCGGCACGGATCTCGTGGCCGAAGTCACGGGGCGCTCGCGGCGCATCGTGCGGAAGGGCGAAGGGCATTCGGCACGGCTCGTGGTGGAGAACCGGGCTGGAGCCGCGAACCTCGCGGAAACCCAAGCCTTCATGGATGACGAAAAGCGTATCCTGATCTTCTCGGATGCCGGCGGCACCGGGCGCAGCTATCACGCCGATCTCGCGGCGAAGAACCAGCGCCTGCGGGTCCACTACCTCCTGGAGCCCGGCTGGAAGGCAGACGCGGCGATTCAGGGCCTCGGGCGCACCAACCGCACCAATCAGGCGCAGCCGCCGCTCTTTCGGCCGGTCGCCACCGATGTGAAGGCGGAAAAGCGGTTCCTGTCGACCATTGCGCGACGTCTCGACACGCTTGGCGCTATAACGCGCGGCCAGCGCCAGACCGGCGGGCAAGGGCTGTTCCGGCCCGAAGACAACCTCGAGTCGCCCTACGCCCGCGACGCCCTGCGCCAGCTTTACCGCCGCATCTATCGCGGCGATCTGGCCGGATGTTCGCTCGGGGCTTTCGAGGATGCGACCGGGCTCAGCCTGACCGATGAAAACGGGCTGAAGGATGACCTGCCGCCGATCACGACCTTCCTCAATCGCCTGCTGGCGCTGACGATCGACATGCAGGCCGTGCTGTTCGCGGGTTTCGAAGAACTCCTCGATCAGCGAATTGAGGGCGCCATCGCCGCCGGGGTCTATGATCTCGGGCTCGAGACACTCCGTGCCGAGAGCTTCCGGGTGACCGACGTACAGGTCATCTACACCCATCCGGGCTCCGGCGCGGAAACCCAGCTGCTGACCATCGCGGAAAAGCGCCGCAACACGCCTACCGCGCTCGCGGATGCGCTGGACTGGCTCGATGACCCGAAGGCACGCTTGCTGGTCAACAGCCGCTCGGGTCGGGCTGCAGTGCAGGTGCCCGCCACCAGCCTGATGCTCGATGATGGCACCATCGAGCCGCGCCTGCGCCTGATCCGCCCGCTTGATGCCAGCACGGTCCCGGCCAAGGTCATGGAGGACACCCACTGGCTCGAGGCCGACCGCGCGGCCTTCACTGCGGCGTGGACTGCGGAACTGGCCGAGGTGCCGGAGTTTTCGGTCTCCACACTGCACATCGTGGCAGGTCTGCTGCTGCCGATCTGGAAGCAGCTCCCCCAGGATGAAACCCGCGTCTACCGCCTGCAGACCGATGACGGTCAGCGCATCATCGGTCGACGAGTCTCGCCTGCCTGGGTCGCGACCACGCTGGCCGCCGATGCGCCCAAGCTCTCGGCCGCGCAGGTCCATGCCCTCGTTCTGGAGGGAAAGACTGTGGTGCGCTTGGCCGAAGGGATGGAGTTGCACCGCTCCCGTGTCATGGGCGTGAACCGGATCGAACTCTCGGGCTTCTCGGAGGCCGCCAAGGATCGGCTCAAGGCCGATGGCTTCTTCTCGGAGATCATCAGCTGGAAGCTTCGGCTGTTTTGCCCGACCGACGCCGATGGCATCGAGATACTGGATCGTCTGCTTGCACGTTGTCCTGTCGCAAGGCTACATGATCGCGGAGGTTGTTGACCCATGTATTCCGAGACCGAAGACCTCGTGCGCGATCTGGCTGAAAATGCCGAAGGCGTCTGTCGTGCCTACCTTCCCGCCGGACGGCGGGAAGGATCCTACTGGATCGTCGGCGATCTGCAGAACAACCCCGGCCGGTCGCTCTTCGTGCGGTTGACGGGCCCTGCGTCGGGACCAGGGGCAGCGGGCAAGTTTACGGATGGGGCCACAGGCGAGCATGGCGATCTCTTGGACATCATCCGCGCCCGGATGGGGATCACGCGCTTCCCCGACCTTCTCGCCGAGGCCCGAGCGCATCTTGGCCGTCCGCAGCCGGTCGTCCCGGATAGGCAAGAGCCGAGGAAGGCCAAGGCGCTCGGTGGCACTCCTGCGGCGGCGGCGCGTTTGTTCGCTGCCTCGAACCCGATCACAGGCACGCTTGCTGAGACCTACCTCCGTTCCCGAGGCATCACCCAATTCGGGGCGAACGGCGCCTTACGCTTCCACCCGAAGTGCTGGCATCGGGAAGAGGGGCAGACCCGGAACATCCCCAGACCGGCGATGATCGCGGCGGTTACCGATGGGGCAGGGGCCGTTCAGGGCGTGCATCGCACCTGGTTGGCCGCTGACGGGCAGGGGAAGGCGGCAGTGAAGCCAGAGCGTCGGGCTATGGGTCACCTCCTCGGCAATGCTGTCAGGCTGACCCCGCAGGATGACATCCTCGTCATCGGCGAAGGCATCGAGACCATGCTGTCCCTGTCCGAGGCAATCCCAGGTCTGCCCGTCTGGGCGGCGCTCTCGTCGGGACACCTCGGGGCGGTTCTGCTGCCGGAGGGGCTCCAGCGCCTCTACATCGCCATCGATCGCGATCCGGCCGGGCATCGCGCGGCAGAGAAGTTGAGCGCCAGAGCCTCCGAGGTCGGGGTGCACGTGCGCGTGCTGGAGCCGCGGCTCGGGGATTTCAACGATGATCTTCGGGCAAACGGCAAGGACGCGCTGCGCCAGCATCTGGCGGGTCAGATCGGGCCAGAGGATCGGCATCGCCTGCCCAGCTGAGCTGCATCGCGCAGGGGGGGCTGGGAGTACGGGGAAGGGGGCTGCATCCCAGTCGTGGCTTTGGATCGTCGTCCTCACCCCATCCCGGGCCTTCCGCATCCACCCGTCACCCGAGCGGCCTTCAAGAGATGGGCAGGCCGTCAAAGCAGTTGCCCCTGCAAGGTCGGAAGGGAAGCTATTTCCGCCGGCGGCAAAGCCGCCTTTGCATCGCGAGACAAATAGCTTCCCTGCCGACCTCCTCCACGTTGTTCCGGCCCCGGTGAAGCCGGGGTGAAGGGGCAACCGCCCCGACGGCTCGGGTCTGCCCATGAAGGCCGCGCGGGATGACGCGCGGACGAGACAGGCCCGGAGGCAAGAAACCGATGACGATCCACACCCACGACGACGCGTATGAACCCGCCCATAGCGCATCCCAGACCGCCCATGCGCTCGACGAGCTCCAGCTCTACGGCTATCGCCCCTTTGACGGGCCCGATCCGCGCCCGATGCCCGATGGGCAGCGCCTCGCCGTCGCCGTCGCCGACATCTTCGACGCCCTCGTCGCGACCCTGGAAGACACCCGTATGGAACCCGACCTCGAAGAGGTGCTCTGGGGCCAGGTCAACCTCTTCCACCGCGCCACGGCCCGGATCGAGCGGACGCTCGATGAGAACGAGCAGGCGCAGCGCCGCCTCCAGCGCGAGCAGGACGGCTCCGAAGTGAAGTCCGTCGAACTCGAGCGCCTGACGGCCGAAGGCCTGACTCTCGTTGAACGGCGCAACTGCATGGACATGATGCGCGATCACGCCGCCACCGAGTTCGTCCATCACACGGGATCGACCTGGCGCCCCCGCACCGGATCAATCGTGAACCGCCAGCACATGACCGCCGCTCTGATCGACAGCCGCGATTTCCTGGCCGCCAAGCGCCGCGCCGAGACCGAAGTGATGCTGCCCGCTGGTCCCAAGGTCGCCCTCACCGGCGGGACCGATTTCAACGATCACCGCCTGATCTGGGGCAAGCTCGACCAGGTCCGGACCAAGTATCCCGACATGGTCCTCCTGCACGGTGGCAGCCCCAAAGGCGCAGAGCTCATCGCCGCCAAATGGGCCGAGGCTCGCAGCGTGACGCAGGTGGCCTTCAAGCCCGACTGGACCAAGCACGCCAAGGCAGCGCCCTTCAAGCGCAACGACGCGATGCTGGATGTGCTCCCGGTCGGGGTCCTCGTCTTCCCCGGAACCGGTATCCAGGAAAACCTCGCCGACAAGGCCAAGAAGCTCGGCATCCCGGTCATGAAGTTCGAGAAGGGGGCGTGAGCCCTCTCTTTCTTTTCGGGACAGAACAATGTGGAAACGTCGAAGAGCGCTTGATATTGTGGTCTGGAGAGAGGCGCCAACAACATGTTCGACACGTCGCAGCAAATGGAAGTGTTCCCGACAACGGTCGATCTCAAGCGGATCGACCCGTCTCTCAACATGCGGCGCTTCTATCGAATGAGCGTTCAGCCGGACCTGTTTGGCGGCGCATGCCTTGTGCGGGAATGGGGCCGTATCGGGCTTCGAGGGCAGATGCTAATCGAACAGCATGATGACGAGGGCAGGGCGGTCAACGCTCTGATGAAGCTGTCGGCGACGAAGAAGCGGCGGGGCTACAAATTATTGGGCGAAATTTGAAGAAGCGGCCCGATGCAGCCACTGACTTTGAACTCAAACGCTGCACGGTCATTTCCCAAGAGATGTATTGCTTTGAAGCGATACGCGAAAGGCTGTGAACGTGAAGCGCAAGCCGACCAAGCACGTGATCTAGAGCAGGAGCGGCAGGTGTACGAACGCATGCTTGGGAGACAGTCTGAGGCATCTCGTCAATACAGCGTGGGTAAATTTAAGTCAGCTTGAGCACTTGCTGGGTGAAGAAGCTATTGAAGTTGTGAATTTTTATCGCGCCATCATGTATTCGCTCTTCAGGACCAGCAAGGTCATGACCTCGTCGTCACCCACACGGAACGACTGCTCAGCAAGCTCATACCGATCGGCGCCCTCTGTATCGAACCAGGTGTCCGCGTCCATAAGAGACAGCGAGATGTCGTCCCGGGCTCCCTTGTGCAGGATATCGTGAGCGTTGCTCTGCGGGTCAAGTGTTCGACGCAGGAACCATCGCTCCCCGACGCTCTTCGATCTCTTGAACCAGTTGAGGCCGCCGCGGCTGTAAGAGGCCAGGAGGCTCGGCTCGAAATCCAGATCCACCAAGCGATACGCCATGGCCGTCTTGCTGACAGAAAAGGCGTCCGAAAGAAGACGGACGGTGCGCATATCGAATTTCTTGAAGTCATTCAGAGCGCTCTTGAGCATGAACTCCGGCATCAACAGCTCTGAGGCGAACCGGTTGGCGCCCTTCTCTCGGGACATTCCTCGTTCCCGCCCCTTGCTACCCCCGATATCCTCTTTTGCACAAAACAGATGTTCTCCCCTGTGCCATTCCCAGTGCCCCAGTTCGTGTGCGAGGGAGAACCTCTGGCGCCGTAGATTTCCATGCGCGTCATTCACGGCGATTATCGCGCGGCCGACGTCAGCTCGACCATGGATGCAAGCCTCACATCCGTCCATTTCCCGGTAGTCAACCTTGGCACCTTGAAGCCAGGCAATGGCTTCAAGGTTGATGTCTTCCGGTCGCTTCAGGCGCAAAGCCTGGAGGATCTCCTCAGCACGACGCGGAGAATGAGTCATTCTTCATCGCCGTTTTTGTCAGGCCAAGCGTCATCGTCGAACAGGTCTTCCAAGTCCTTCTCGATCCCTTTTCTGTCTCTCTCCGACAGCTTCTTTCCATGACGAGCGGCCACCGTATCGGGCATGAAGTTGCCAGGCCTGTTCGCAGGCCTGCGTTGAGCCATGGAGACGACATTTTGGTCGCGCGTTGCACGATCTTGCTCAGCTGCGGCCTTGGCTTCCTTCATTGCCATTTCGGCGACCTCGTCTTTCGCGGTCTCCAGCCAAGCTCTCATGCGATCACCGAAAGCAGCAATGTCCTCCCCGGCCTCTTCAGCCTCTTTTCGAATATCCTCGTCTGAAGCGTTCGTGATAGCTTCGTCGATTTCCTCCGCCAGGCGATCTTGAAAGGTTTTCTTATCCTTCGCCATTGAGCATCTCTTTCATTTCCGGGTGTGCGTTGCGTGTCCTTTTGACCCGCTGCACCACCGTGTTGTATTCCCTTTCATTCCAGTCGAGGCCCGTCATGATCTCGGACTTCGATTGCCCTTCCTCCAGAGCCAGGAGGTATAGCTGTGAATCGTCATCACCCTCGAAGAGCGCCATGAAGCGGGCCATAAATTCTTTCTCGAAGAGCTGCCCTTCTTGGTTGCACGACGAGGCAATGTCCTTCGCGGCCTCCATGTCTTTGTCGGCGTTCTTGCGAAACCCGATCTTAGGCCGCTCCGATGCAATGCTCCGCATCACGCCGGAGAGAAAGTCCATAAGTGCAACACCTTTGGGCCATTGGCGTGTCCCGGTGATCTCACTTTTCATCACCCTCATGACGGCCTCTTGAAGGACCTCCTCCTCGTCGCCGACTCGGTTGTTCCGAATGCACCAGTTACGCGCCTTCTGAAGGAGCTTTCTGAGTGCGACATCATCGCGGAAGAGAAGGTCCAGTTCGTCAGTGAATTCCTTGAGGGTATTGAACTCTTGGGGTGTGTCTTTCGCCATGCCAATCGCCATCTTCGCTGCTCTTAATATACATATGCGCACGCAGCGACCTATCGCAGTCAAGAAAATTCAAAAAAATATTAAGGCTACGAACGCGAACACTCTTGTGCCGCGCATACACCATTGATGGCGCCTGCTGCGGGCGTCGAGCAGACAAGAAAAGGATTTGCTGCCATGACTACCGAACAGATGGAAATCGAAGATCTCCAGGCCGCCCTGAAGGCCGGCCGCAAGCCCCGCGACCACGGACCCTACAAGGTCAAAGTCGGCGACCACGACCTGAAGTTCACCGACGCCGTCATCGACGATCCGACGCCCACCGGCCGCCAGATCATCGAGGGGGCCGACTTCCGTAAGGCCGAGGAACACCTCGTGTTCCAGGTGCTGCGCAACGGTGAACTTGAAGAACTGCGCCTCGAGGAAACCACGGATCTGCGCCCTGGCCAGGTCGAGCGCTTCCTGGTCTTCCCGAGCGCGGAATCCTTCCGCTTCGACATCGATGGCAAACGCCTCGAGTGGGGCCACAAGGTCATCAGCGGGCGCGTGCTCAAGAAGCTGGCCGGGGTCGATCCCGCGAAGTTCGCCGTCTGGCAGGTGATCCCCGGCAAGGATGACATCCTGGTCGGCGACACCGATCTGATCTGCCTCGCGGATGCTGGCCTGGAGCACTTCTTCACCGGCGTGCCCCAGACCACGGAAGGGGGTGCGGCATGAGCCTCCTCCCCCGTCAGGATCGCCTCTACCTCGAGGGTCGCGGCATCACCGTTCGCGAGGTCATCGAAGGCGGAAAGAAGGGCGTGATCCTCACCGGGATCACGCTGCCGGAAGGCAAGTATCAGGTCGCCCAGGTGGATATCCTGATCCTGCTGCCGCCCTCGTATCCCGAGGTCGCCCCCGACATGTTCTACGCCGTGCCGCATCTGAAGCTCCTTGCCGGCCAGCGTGAGCCCCGCTGCACGCAGGCACGCCAGGCCTTTGATGGCCAGAACTGGCAGCGCTGGTCTCGCCATAACAACCAGTGGCGTCCCGGCACCGACGGCATCTGGACCATGCTGAAGCGGGTCGAAGAGGCCCTGGAGGTGGCGGCATGAAGCGCAGCGACATCACCCTCCACGCCCGTCACCGCGACAAGCTGCAGGCGCTGCTCGCGCACCCCCGTGGGCACGAGGGCGCCGCCTACATGCTGCTCGGCAAAAGCGAGATCGCGCAGGACCCCTGGGACCTCGAGCCGCGGACCCGTTACACCTCCTACGAGGTCATCGCGATCCCGCAGGAGGACCGCGTCGATGCCAGCGACAAGCACGTCACCTGGAATACCAACTCCTTCGCCCAGCTCTGTCGCCGGGCCAAGGAGGAAGGCCTGGTGCCGGCGATCGTTCATAGTCACCCGGGAGGCTTCGACGGTTTCTCGGACCAGGACGATCGCAACGAGCGCGACCTCTTCACCATGGCTCGGAACCGTAACGGCGAGGGGACACGCTTGGTGAGCGTCGTGCAAGTCGGTGACGGCCTCTACCGGGCACGGGTCTGGGAAGACGACATGGCACCCTTGCCCTGTCACCGCGTGACCGTCATCGGCATTCGGCTCGAGATCCAGTCGACCGACGTGCCGACCCCGTCGGAAGCCTTGGCCCGGCAGGCACTGGCCTTCGGGCCGGAGGTCAACGGACTCCTCAAACAGCTCTCCGTTGCCGTGGTCGGCTGCGGCGGCACCGGCAGCCCGGTGGTCCATCTCCTCGCTCGCCTCGGCGTGGGGCGCATCTTGGTCATCGACGATGACGTGGTCGAGCATTCCAACCTGAACCGCCTGTATGGCGCGACCCGAAAGGATGCCGAAAACGCGGTGCCCAAGGTCGACGTCATGGCGCGCGAGGTGACGATGATGGGCCTCGACGTCGAGATCCGGTCGATGAACGGCTGGGTGGATGCGCCGCATATCCGTGACGCGCTGAAATCCTGCGACGTCATCTTCGGATGCACGGACGATCACGCCGGGCGCCTCTACCTGAACCGCGTGGCGCACTTCTACCTGATCCCGGTCATCGATGTCGGGCTGGTCCTCATGCCCCGTGACGATGGTGAGCCCGGCCTCCTCGAGATGGCCGCGCGGGTCAGCGTGCTGTTTCCCACGTCGGCGTGCCACGGCTGCCGCGGCACAGTCGATCGCGTCAGGGCTCGCGAGGAGGACCTCCAGCGATCGGACCCCGCCGAATATGAACGGCAGAAGACCGAAGCCTACGTCCGCGGCGGAGGTAATCCCGCGCCGGCCGTCGTGACCTTCACCTCCGAGGCCGCCACCATGGCAGTGAACGAACTTCTTGCCGGTCTCGTCGACTTCCGCGGCGGCGGTGGATGGACATGGCAACGCTATCGCAAGCTCGACAAGGGTTTAGAGCGTTCGCAGGCGGCGCAGCCCCGGTCCGACTGCCCGGTCTGCGGCAGCGAGGAATACTGGGGTCTCGGCGACATCGATCCGTTCCTGGATCGCATCGGGTGAGCGGGATGATGATCGACATTCTGCGGAAGAGCCTCGAGCTCTTCCGCCTCATTCCACGAAGTGATCTGCTTGCCAGGGTAACACCCACACACCCGACGCCGGATCAGATCGTGCCGGGGGAGATGACCATCGTGCGCGATGGCGTCGACAAATGGGCCTGCTTCCACTGCCCTGGTGGGTGCGGCGAGACCATCAAACTGTCCCTCAGCAAGAACCGGAGGCCCAGGTGGACGGCCATGTCAGACTGGCTGAGGCGCCCGACCATCTCGCCGTCGGTCCGCCAGACGAACGAATGCCGGTGTCACTTCTGGATCCGGCAGGGGCGGATTGACTGGTGCAAGGACAGCGGCCCCGGGGCGGGATAACAGTCGAGCGTTCGGGTTGCGTTCGGGGCCCCCCCAGAGCCGGCGTGCCATGCTATTCCTGTCAGCAACATGGAGTGATCTGATGGAAACGATGGAACGAGACGCCGAGTATATCGCCAACCAGTGCAAGTATATCCGCAAGATGTTCTCTCTAACCCAGGAGAACCTTGCGGACACCTCCGGGTTGACGGTCCGCACGATCCAGAAGGTGGAAAGCGGACGGCACGTGCCCGAGGTGCAGACCTTGCGAAGCCTCGCGCGCGGCCTCGGGTTCGACATCAAGGTCTTCTCCAAGCCCACCCCCGAGGAGGAGAAGCGCCAGCAGGAAGAAATGGAGCGCGCGCTGAAAAAGACGGTGCTTGTGCCCACGTCCCCCATCAGGAAGCCCAACGACTTCTATTCCCGTAACCGCGAATGGCACGGGCTCCTGATCAACGCCGGCGCGGTGGAGGCCGGCAATGCCCTCGAACTGACTGCCGCGATTTCGGACTGGATGACCGATCTGGACGGGATCTGGGATATGAGCAGCGCCGGCCAGCGGCTTGAGTATTCGGCCGCGATCTCTGCGCTGTGTCTCGAGTTGGAGGGCCTCGGATATCTCATGCACTTCGGTCACTTCCGACAGCAGCACATGCACGACAAGGGGATGATCCTGGATATCGGGATGATCACCTTTCTTCCGAAGGCCGGCCACGACGGCGTCCGCTACGGCATCGTCACCCTGGAAGACCCGTGGGAGGTTCCAGAACAGGATCGCCCCAAGCTGTGATTTGTTCTCGACGGGCCTCTCTGTCTGGTCATGACCATCATCTGCACGTCTGTCGCAGGCCTGGCCATATCGGCCGGGCCTCTACTTTTCAGAGCTGACCGTCATGAGACGACAGGCGAGCTCACGGTCGCCCCATCGGGCCGCGAAGGCCTCGCTTGTCGAGAACCAGCCGCCATCGTCGCCCTGGCCGTGGTTGGCCCCCATACAGGAACACTGGCACTCATGGCCGATGGCGTTCATGCAGGCCGGAGCGCAGATCTCCTGCTCCCGGTAGGGTTGGATGACATAGATCAGGCCCCAGCGGCGAAGACAGCGGTTCACGAGGTCATTGAACCATGCCTTGGGACTCTCCCAGCATCCCAGTGCCGAGTTCCAGCTTGGCCGGATACGCCGGCCATTCCTGAGCCAGGCATAGTTGTCGTCCGCATAAGGAAGGCGGACCCTGACCCGTTCGCCCTTGCCGTCACGGCGAAGCGCGACAGGGATTGTCTTCTGGTTCCATGCCGCCTTCAGGCGGCCTTCGTCCTGTATCGTCATGCTCGTTGCAGCTCAAACAGGCTGAATCCGGGGAAGCATTCTCAATAAAGCGCTACTTGGAGCTATTTTACCGCGCTGGTTTTTTCAGATTCTTAGCTAGCCCGATTCAAATATCAATAGGGCAAAAAAATTACATAAAACGAATTATCGGATTTTTTATAAATTGTTGTTTTCATGCAATTTTTATTCACTCCAGTCGAGTTTCAACCAGTATCGCGTGTGCCTCCGCTCGCCGGTTCGAGCGAGCACGCCCTTCTCGACCAGATCCTGCAGATCGCGGGTCGCGGTCGCGCGTGAGGTTCCGGTGATCTTGAGGTAGTTGTCGGCGCTGAGGCCGCCTTTGAAACCGCCAGGGCCTTCCCGCAACATTCGAGCGATGGCCTTGGCCTGGCGTTCGTTCAAGTGGTCTCTGTGACGATCGTAGAAGTGTGCCTTGCTGATGAAGAAGCCGACGCGGTCGAGTGTTGCCTGTTGGGCTTTCAAGACAACTTCCGCGAACCAGACGAGCCAATCGGTCACATCGAGCGTTTTTTGATGCTGCTCGAGCTGGTCGTAGTATGCCTTGCGCTGCTTCTCGATGGTGAAGGCGAGCGAGATGAGGGTCGGCTGGCCAATATTCTGCGCCAGCGACTTTTCAGCGAGGGCGCGACCCAAGCGTCCGTTGCCGTCTTCGAATGGGTGGATGCTCTCGAAATAGAGGTGGCTTAGCCCTGCGCGCGTCAGCGCTGGAAGCGGCTCTGCTCCCCCCGGCCCGGTCTTGTTGTACCAATCCGCGTATCGCTCCATCTCAGGCATGACCCGCTCCGAGGGCGGCGCTTCGAAATGGATCGTGGGCCGGTCAAGGCGGCCGGAAACGATTTGCATCGCCTCGGCGTGTTGTCGGTAGGCCCCGATGGTTTCCAACCGACTGTCATGGGACAGGAGCATTCGATGCCAGCGGTACAGCGTCTCATGGGTCAGCGGCTCTGCAAAACTGGAATAGACGTCGACCATCATTTCCGCGACGCCCTGTTCGCGCGGTTTGGCAGGGTAGCTGTCCGGATCGAGGCCCAGATGGCGGCGCAACGAAGACTGGACACTGAGCCGGTCGAGGATTTCACCCTCGATGGCGCTCGTCTGCATTGCTTCCTCGCTGAGCAGTTCGATGCGGAGTTGCTCGCGCTCCGGCTGGCTGACATGATGGACCGCGCCGAGGATTTCTCCGGACGACAGCAGGAACGTCTGCTCAAACGGCTCCAGCGCGGAGGCGTCATACCGGAAATCCGGCCAATCAGGCAGCGTCCAGTTCCAAGCCATGAGTTATAGATATCCTTTCTATAACTCACAGATAGATCACTTTTGAGGCATAGAAGTCAACTCTATCGCTCAAAGGACCTGCGGGATGGGATGACCCACAAACCGACGCGAGGCCTTGAGCTAGGCCTTTTCAAGGTGCGTCAGATCTTGCTGACGCGGTCTGGGGGTCTTCGGATCGACTGGGTTCTGTTCCGTCGCTTGAATGAATGGTTCATAGCGAACGTCCGCCATGGCGCCGTCGAACCAGGCAGGCTGCACGTCGCCATTGTTCCATTGGTACAGGTAGCCAACCAGATTTTCAGATGTCTTGCAGAGGATGCGCATGATCGGTTCGCCAGTCAGGCGGGGCTTCGTGTTCATAATGCGTTCCTCCTAAATGGACCTCGTAACTCGTCACCACTGAGGTCTGAAAATCTATATGACGCTCAATAGCGCCACGTTTTCCGCAACTGCAAGGCGAGCTTCTGCCGTTGGGCGAAAATCCACCGGCGAAATGCAAGTTATCTTTTCAGATAGATCTCTTACGGTGTGTGCTGCTCATGCGGCGATGCAGCGCGAACGGCAATTTCTTCCAAGATTTTGTCGATCTCGCCCCATATGCGTGGTTCCACTTGGCCGCGGATCAGAGCCCATTTACTCAAGACGTCGAGGGGGTCGTGGTCCCGAAGGAGCATACCCAGGCTGGCCGCATCGACTGCCAGTGATGTCCGGGCCTGCCACTGCGTGTTTCGAGTGCGCCGCTCCTCAGCAATTGGCGCGAAGACCGGCGACAGTTGCCAGCCTTTGACTGCACGGCGCAGGGCGGCACGCACCACATGTGCCGGCTCAACACCACAAGTTTCCAGCGCTGCTTCCTGTCGTTCGAGTGCGTTGACCCTGATGTCGATCTTCCGGGTCGGGCTCAAAGCTCGTGCCGAAACGGGAGCTCTCAGGCTGGTATGCGGGTCAGAGCTTTCCGCGGTGACTTGGTGCGGCGCCACGGCACTTTTCGGCGCACGCTCTGACTCGTGCCGATCAGCGCCAACGTCAGCGACTGGGGTGCCTGTCTTTGTTGCTGTGACCTGTACCTCTTCCTCCTTCTCGGGAACCTCGCGGTCACCCTGTTGCAGGGTGGCGGCGTAGGCTGGGTCGGGCCTAGTGATGGTCGGGATCTTCTTGCGCAATCGACTGTCCTCACGCAGCAAGAATGTTGTTGAGAATGTCCGTCGCCTCCTCAAGCGCCTCGACGACATGACGTACATGTGGACGCATAAGGGGGTTCGGATCGGATTGCTTTTCCAGCGCCAAGGCGTGGAGAAGCCCCTTCTGATCCATCTCCTTGTAAGTGTTTCGTCGCATCATGACGGTCTCAATCACCGGAAAACGGGTGAGCGCTTCTTCAATCAGGGCGGCGTCAGCACGGGTCGTTTTCGGGTCGACCATGTTGAGGACGACGTGGTGGCGCGGAAGGCTGGAGGGGTCGTCAACACGGGATTTCAGTTTCTCAAACCAATCAGAAGTCTGCGCTCCGACATCGAAATCAGACGTCGACAGCATGACGGGCGTCACGATGTGGTCCGCAAGCACCGCAATGCCGTCTGACCATTCGGCACCGACCCCTGCGGTATCGATGAAGATGAAGTCTGCCGTGCCTGCCATGTAGACCTGATTGATCTGATCCTCGACACCCGCCACGCTTTCGACGGTGACCGAGCAGAGAAGCGGCGAACTCAGCCCACCGGTTTCCGCCCGAGCATGCCAGGCACCGAGTACTCTCGTGCTGTCCGTGTCGATCAACATCACTCTGCGTCCGGCGGCGATCGCGGCGCTGATCAAGGCGCGCGAAAGCGTCGTTTTTCCACTGCCCCCTTTCCGGGCCATCGCTGCGATCACCACAAGATTTTCGTTCGGCATTCTGATCCTCCGCAAAAATAGTGAATCGCAACGATAATACCCAAATGTCGCTAAACGCATGAGGCGGAGGGGTCAAGCAGAAGTCGGGATGCGACCCGCGTTTGGCATGCAGCGGGCGGCGTTGTGCGATGACCGTGCGACGTCTGCCGTGGCGCCATCAGCATTCGCCGCGGGGCATCACACACCCTCCAAGTGTCGGGATACGCTTGGCGATGCGCTTCGGACAGAATGCAGGTGACGGTTAGCGCGCTCCAGACGACGGGAGGCAGTCTCGCGTATGTCGTTCTGCGGGTGACGCGAGCCGGTTAGCACGCAGCAAAACCCGTCTTGCGGGGTGCAAGAGACGGGGCGCGAAAGACGCGATGCGCGATGCGGAGACCGCATCGCGTGGTGCAATGAGCGCGACGCGCGATCCATTTGACAAAGGACGGAAAATCGCCCCTGCAGGGCGATTTTCTACATTGAGTACAAGCCCTTATGGTCGACTCCACTTGCGTTGGGAGTCGGCGGGCTTGTACGAAGTTGGCAAGAAATAGGAACGTTAACTTCAAAATGCCCCGCCGCCGCAGACTGTCAGTGATCGAACGATCGACCATCTCCCAAGAGCGCCGGAACGGCGTCTCCGCGGTGTCGTTGGCAGCCCGCTACGATGTCAGCCTGAAGACGATCTACAACGTGGTGAACCACTGGGATGAGCGTCAGACAGCGAACGGCAGCCGATCGCGGGTTGTGGGGATCCGGGTCTCGGACGACGACCTGCGCCGGTTCGACGCGGCGCTGTCGCGGCGCGGGATTGCGCACCGCTCGGATGCCATGCGCCGCCTGATGCTGGCGGCCGAAGGTGTTTTCCTGCCCGACGACGAGATGTGTGACGAGTTGCGCAACCTCGGCGCCGCGCTCAACCGGGTCGGCAACAACGTGAACCAGATCGCGCGACGTCTGAACGAGGCCAAGGTGCGGGGCGAGAGACTGTCCTACCCGGCCTCAAGTCACCGTGACGTCCGCGCCCTTGCGGGTCTGGTCTTCGATCTGGCCGACCAGGTCCAGGAGATGTCGCGTGCGCGGCGCAGCGTGCTGGACCTTGAGATCAGCTCTGCCCTGGCGGGCCTCGCCGAGAGGAATGAGAATGGCGCGGAGTGACCGGGTCCGTGGCATCGACCCGGCGCTATTTGACCGCGGCTGGAGCCGAGTTTCGGGATCCTGGCAGGGGCTTTCCAGGGGCGCGCAGATGGTTCGGGCCGCGCGCGGCTATTCGCCAGCGATCTTCAAGGCTATCTCGAAAGGGGGCTGTCACACCGGGGCGCAGCTACGGGCTCAGCTCACATATCTCACAACAAAGTCGACCCATATCCTCGACAGTCGCGGCACCCATGACGGGAAGAAGCAGCTCTCGGAAGCCGAGATCAACCGAGTGGCGCGGCGGTTCGAGAACCAGTGGAACGAGCGCTACAGCCCCAAGCTTGGCCATACGTCGCATCTGCTGATGGCATTCCCGGTTGGGACCAGGGGTGAAGAGGTGCGCGATATCACCCAGGCGGTCTGCGAGAAGTTCTTTCAAGGTGAGGGGTCGCAATTCGACTATATTGCTGCAATACACCAAGATCGCGCGCATCCACATGCGCATATTGTTCTGAACCGCCGCAGCAAGGATGGCGAAATGTTCTTTCTCGGGAAGGATCATCACTTCAACTACGACGCCTTTCGCGAGGCGATGGTCGAGGCGGCCCGGGTTCATGGGATCCGCCTTGAGGCGACGCGTCGTCTGGATCGCGGCGTCACGACCTACCGCGCCGAGATCGATGAAATCTACAAGGCTCGCGACGAAGGTCGTCCCCCAGTTGAGCGCCAGAGAACCGGCGCGGACCTGGGGGCCGCTCTGGAAACCGTCAGGCACAAGGCGTTGATCTACCGTGGGCTCGCGGCGGAGGCGTCACGTTCGAATTTCGACGACGTGGCCGAAGCGCTCGAGCGGGCCAGCACCATCCTTGCCAGTGGCGGTCAGATGCAAGCTGACGGAGCCATCTACATGTCCCAAGACGAAGCAGCGTTCGACACGCTGATCACCGAGTTTTCTCAGAACATTCGCCAGATCGAGGCGGCGATCGACAGGGCGCCGGCGGCCGAGAGGCCGGTGATCGAGCGCAAGCTGACCGACGTTCTGGCCTCGGTCGCGCATTTGAACCCGCTCGGGGATCGCTCCGCCGCCCTGGTCGATGCTCCGTCCCGGGACGGCATCTATGCAAGGCCAAACGCCAGTGAAGATCACCTCGCGCGTCTTGACGATGGAGAGGTGGCACCAAAGCTGGCCGAAGCGTTGCAAGGCACGGGCATCGATGCCGAGGCTGTGGCCGCGCGCCTGCGGGAGGGGGCAGGCAATGCCGCATTGGAGCGCCAGTGGCTGGCACAGGATCTGCAGGGGATTGCCAAAGCAAGCGACCTCGATCTGGAGAAATCTGCGGACCGGGAAGACGCGCTCGACCGGCTGGAAGCCGTGCATGTTCGGCTGGGCGATGTTTTGACCGATGTACGCGTCCTGCGCGCGCCAACCGAGGTCGACGAGGTGGATGACGCTGAGGCAGCGCTTGGTGAACGGTTGACGACACCTGGGAGTGATCTCGCGCAAGATGGGTCCGACATCTTTGCCCCATCGGAGCGGCAGGCGTTCAGAGCGCTGGTGGCGCAGTTCCGCCGGACGGATTTCGATCATCCGTTCTTCGACGACCCGTCCGTCCGGCGGGCAGGTGCCGTGGAGGTTGAAGAGGCCCGCGCCGCGTTCGACGTCTACGCGCAGAAATCGCCGCAACATGCCGAACTGGCCTCAATGGCCTGGGAACAGATCACCGACAGTCGAATGCCGCCGCAATATGCGGTATCCGAGCAGGACCGCACGCTTCATGCTGGCGACATGGACCTCGCCTTGCGGGATCCTTCGGATCATCTCGGTCCGATTGCCGAAGAGCTCCGCACCCTCGCCCGCTATCGCACGGAGATGCCGGATGATGAATTCGGGAAGGCCGTCCAGGACGAAATCAATCACCTTCGTTCGCTAGGCGCGTCGCGTGCCTATATCAGCGAGCGCAGTTTCGAGATCGAGGACCAGGCGCGACAAGACTACGCCGAGCGCCGGTATCTGGAAGAGACAGCGCCAACCGTCATGGCCTTTGTGCGAAACGCCGACGTCGAGGGCCCGCTCTCCGAGTCAGAGCAGCAGGACATCGTCCGGCAGATAAACGAGCGACTAAGCCACGACGCAATCGACGCGCTGCGGGCCGGTAACGCGGACGTCCTGGACACATTCACCGAGGATCCGCTGCGCCAGCTGGAACTCGCCAAGACCTATCTCCAGAGCAGCGAGGTCACTGCGCACGGCCCGGCGATGGAGCGCGTTCTCGATGCATTGGCGGAAGAACAGATAGAGGCGCAGCGCGCACGCCACGCTGCGGCAGATGGCGAGAAGGGGATCACCCATGGATAAAGGCAAGATTGCCTTAGGAGTGTTGAGCCTCGTGCTGGTCGGTCTCGCCATGGGCTATGTCGTGGCGACCGGCTTTGTCATGTTCCGCTATGGGCTTTCTCCCACCCGTTTCGACGTCACCCTGCTTGCCCGCGAATATCGGGGTCTGTCTCAGTCTGCACCGAAAGACTTCCTCTGGGTGAACCTCATCCTTGGCAGCTTCGGCCTGGCATCGCTGATGCTGAGCGTCACGCTTCTGGGGGATGCATTGACCCGCTTCGGGACGACGCATTGGCAGACCCGCAGCGAGATGAACAGGAACGGTTTCTTTGCCAAGCCCGACGGTGGCTTCCTTCTGGGCAAGCTCGGCTCCCCGAAATCCAAGCGCCCGTTCCTAGTCTCAAAAACCTTCCCCCACGCGCTGATCGTGGCGCCTACAGGCCGGGGCAAGGGCGTGGGGTTCGTGATCCCGAACCTGCTGACCTACAAGGGCTCCGCCGTGGTGCTCGACGTGAAAGGCGAGAACTTCCGCGAGACCTCGCGCTTCCGCGCCAGCATGGGGGACAAGGTTTTCCGCTTCGCGCCGACCGACTGGGACCGACCAACACATCGCTATAATCCGCTGGCGCGCATTGCTGCCATGACCAACCCCGACCGGCAGCAGATGGAGCTTAAACTCACCGCGAAGCTCTTCCTGCAGACCGACAACGAAAAGCTGAGCGGCCTTCTCGCAGGCGGTATCGACTTGTTCGTGGCGGCCGGTCTTCTGGCCTTCGAGCGCGGCGTGCCGACCATCGGCGAGATCTACCGCATCACCGCCTCGGGGGGCGACAAGCAGAAGGAATATCTGAAGCGTTCGCAGGAGGTGAAGAACACCTCGGCCAAACTGATCTTCGAGCGTATGGCCTCGACCAACAACGACACCCTCACCTCCTACCTCTCGCTTCTCATGACATCGGGTCTCGACACCTGGGACAACCGCGCGATCGACGCGGCCACCGCGACCTCTGACTTTTCCTTCCGGGATATCCGCCGTCGCCCACATGCGATCTATCTTGCGGTCGAATCCGAGATGATCCGCCCGCTTGCCCCGCTGATCCGCCTCTTCTTCTCGGACCTGATCGCCTCGCTGCAAGCACAGGAACCCGGCGATGACGAGCCCTGGCCGGTGATGATCATGCTCGACGAGTTTGACCGGCTCGGGAAAATGCCAATCGTCGCCGAAAGCATAAAGACGCTGCGCTCCTTCGGCGGCAACCTCGCCATCGTGACCCAGACGATCCCGGCGCTGGACGAGATCTATGGTGAAAACACCCGCAGGTCGCTGCAGGGCGGCGCCGGGGTAAAGCTCTACCTCACCCCGTCCGAGCAGAAGACCATCGAGGAATTGAGCCAGGCTGTCGGCAAGACCACCAAGCGTGTGGTGACCCGCTCCCGTGCTGTTGGACGCAATCCATTCGAAGGGCGCAGCGTCTCGGAGAGGACAGAAGATACCCCGCTCCTGACCGAGGATGAGGCCCGACGCATGGACCTCGACGAGGTCATCCTCGTGATCGACGCGCAGATGCCGATCCGGGCAAGAAGGGTGAAGTATTTCGAGGACCCGGCGTTGAAGGTTCTGCACGCCTGTCAATCGGGAAGCTTCCCATATCCGGACGAGGACGGCCTGCGGCGGGATCGGCAGATGTCTGAGACCCGGGAAACGGTGGAGAGGTTGAAGCAAGAACTGCAGGAAGTGCGGGCGGCTGCGGGACCGCGGGAAGTCGGCCACAATGTGCCTAACGCATCGAAAACTGACCCTGTCAGCGCAGCGAAGGCCCGCGGCCGCGCGGCTCGTGCTGCTGCAAGCGGAGGTGGCCAAGGTCAACTGTCGCTTGATGTTGAGGGCCTAGGTATCACGAACACAGACCGGACAACGCTTGCTTCGGCAGTTCAGACAACGAGAGCTATCATCGCGGAGCACGGATGAGTTTCGCAGGAGTTGACGTTCATTCTCCTCGCGGCGAATGTAACTGAAGAGCCCACTTTGACCGATGCTGCGTAAAGGATGTATCGCTGCTTTCGAGGGCGGTAGAAAACCTGCTTGATCGCAGCCGCGATGCGGAGGGAAAGCAGCGCCGAGTTGTCGGAACGCGTGAACCAAAAGGCGATCTAATCGAACGATTCAGCGCTTCACCCCGTCTGCGGCTGCCTCTCAAATACTGCGCGGTGCCCAGAGAATAATACCCGCACCGACAAGGCAAATGACCGCTCCAACTACATCCCATTGATCCGGGCGATGCCCTTCTACGCCCCATAGCCACAGCAGGGACGATACGATGTAAACGCCACCGTAGACTGCATAGGCGCGGCCCGCCTGATCGGCGGGGCTGAGCGCCAGTAGCCAGGCGAAAGCGGCAAGGGACAGCATGCCCGGTGCCAACCAAAACACGCTCTTGTCCAGCCGAAACCAGGCCCAGAAAGCAAAGCATCCGGCAATTTCGGCCAGCGCAGCGGCGAAGTAGATAAGAACCGTCTTCATCGGGCCAGACATACGTTCCGAGGAGGATCGGGTCTATTGCGAAAAATCTTTCAAATTCAGAGAAGCGAGCCCAAATCCGATCCAACACTTGGATAGGCCGCCGTCATCGACTTAAGTTGCTTGGCCGCCAGGCCCAGCTTGATTGCCAGCCCGAAGAAATTGATCAGTTCGCCGTATTCCGGGCCGAACAGGTGCGCGCCGAGGATCTTGCCGTTCGACTTGTCCACGAGGACCTTCGCGGCAGCAGAGGTCTCGCCGATCCGGTAGTTCGAATACCAATCGCCAGTGTCGGTGAACCGAACATCGACATCATACCCGGCGTCCCTTGCCTCACTTTCCAACATACCGACACGCGCCACTTCCGGGACTGTGAAGACGGCTGTAGGAATACCGGCATAATCCGGTGCGGTCTGAGTGTCTTTGAGCATGTTGGAGGCCGCGACCTTCCCTTCGATCACTGCGACTGGCGTCAGCGGCATGCCATCGGTGTCGGCGCAATCTCCGGCGGCAAAGACCGCGCTGTTCGTCGTGCTTTGCAGATGCGGGGCTACAACGATGCCCTTGTCGCTGTAATCAACACCAGCCGCCTCAAGATTCAGATCGGCCAGGGCTGCCACACGGCCCGCGCCATGCACGACCAGATCGGTTTCGATTGTTCGGGTTTCATCGCCCGACTTCACCTCGACAGTGAATGCTCTACTGGCTTCCGAGACCGACACGATTTCGGTTTCGCGCATCAGGTCCACGCCGATACCGCCGCTGCGGTCGATCAGCATTTCGACCAGATCGGGATCGAAGCCGCGTAAGGGCCGGGCGCCACGATCCACGATGATCGGGTTGGCTCCGGCCCGTGCGGCGATATGCGCAAACTCGAAGGACACGAAGCCGCCACCGATAAAAAGAACCCGATTGGGAAGGGCCTCCAGGTTGAGGAAATCCGTGCTGTCGATCACGAGATCGGCCCCTGTGAAGCTCAGCGGCCTGGGCATGGCACCGGCGGCCACGAGGAACCGTTCCGACTGATATGCCGTTCCATCGACCTCCAGCGTGTTGCTTCCCGTGAACCGCGCGGCTCCATGCAGGGTTTCGACGCCGTTGCCCGACAGGCCCTTTTCCATCTTGTCCGGCACGGGATCGGTGAAGCCACGCTTGTGTGCCATCAGATCGGCCCAGTTGATCGACAGATCACCGGGATCGATCCCCTTGCCCTGCATGAGCCGTGCCGCGTCCATGATTTCCGCACCGCGCCGCAGGATTTTCTTTGGATCGCAGCCGCGCAATGCGCAGGTGCCGCCGTAGGGCAGCGCATCGACAATGGCGACACGCCATCCTGCCGCGCCACATTTGTTGGCCGCGGCCACGCCCGCCATGCCCGCCCCGATGACGATCAGGTCGTAGTCTTCATTCATTCTCCGGTCCTTGTCCTGATCTTCATCCGGCGCAGCAGCTCAACTTTGCCACGTCCATATCGAAGGTTTGCGCCGCCAGCTTCAGCCCTTCCACGGTCGTCAGATAGGGGAAGATCGTCTCCCCGAGCGCCTTTGTGGTCATGCCAAACTTCAGCGCCATAACGAGGGTCTGGATCGTATCGGACCCCTCGGGCGCGATGATCTGGCCGCCAAGCAGCCGGTCGGACTTTCTGTCCGCCACCAGCTTGATCAATCCGCGCGTGTCGCGTGCGGCCAGTGCGCGCGGCACCTGATCGAGCGGTACGATGGACGTCTTGACGTCGAGGCCCGCGTCCCGCGCCTGGGCTTCACCGAGACCGACGCCCGCGACCTGCGGGTCGGAAAACACCACCCAGGGCATCGCGGCGTTGTCGTAGCGATGGTCTTCGCCGAGAACCGCATTTTTGGCCGCGAGCTTTGCACCATAGGCCGCCATATAGACGAACTGGTCGCGGTCGGTCACATCGCCTGCGGCATAGATGCCGCGCACCGATGTCTGCATGTCCTCGCCGACGACGATGGACCCACGCGCGTCGGTTTCCACGCCGATTGCGTCCAGGCCCATATCTTTGGTATTGGCCCGCCTGCCAGCGGTCGAAACGAGGTGATCCGCCGTCACTTCGACAGGCTTTCCGTTCTGGATCACGCGCAGTGTCACGCCCGCGTCGTCGCGGCGCACAGTGTCGTAGCTTAACCCGGTCAGAAGAGTGATGCCTTCGGCCTCGAACGCCGCCGCCAATGCCTCCGAGACCTCTGGTTCCGCGCCGGGCAACAGATGCGAACGGGCGACAAGCGTGACCTTCACGCCCATGCGGCTCATCATCTGGGCCAGCTCCGCGCCGATGTAGCCCGCGCCGATGAAGATCAGGCTTTTCGGCAGTACTTCGAGTTCCAGAAGACTGGTGCTGTTGAGCGCGCCGATTTCCTCGATGCCGTCGATGGTCGGCAGAACGGGACGCCCGCCCGTGGCGATGATGGTCCTCGGTGCTTTCAGGGTTCGCTCACCGACTGTCACGCCACCTTCGATCAGCCGCGCGGGACCGGCGTCGATGTAATCGACATCCTCATATTCCGGCAGAAGGTCCGCGTATTTCTTCTGGCGCAGGGTCGTGACCAGATCGTCCTTGGACTGAACGAGCGTCTGCCAATCATCCACTTGTGCCCGTCCCGACAGGCCGGGGAACCGCTTGGCAGCCCCCGCACAGTGCACGGCCTCTGCCGCACGGATCATCGCCTTGGAGGGCACGCATCCCACGTTGACGCAAGTTCCGCCGATGGTGCCATGTCCTACGAGGGCGACACGCTTTCCGGCATCCGCGCCGGTAATTGCGGCGGAGAACCCCGCCGATCCGGCCCCAAGAACGATCAGGTCATAGCCGCCCTGTTCATCGTCGGTTTTGTTCAGGTCTTTCATCTCAGCGCGCCTCGCCATGTTCGGGGTCTTTTGGTCTGGCGGCGAGCAGATATATGACCGCGCCGATGGCGATCAGCGGTGTCAACATGCCGAGGAGGCCGAAGACCATGCCGGTGGCGGTGCAACATCCCATCATCATAAGAGCGATCCTTTCTTTTGCGCACGGTTCAGGAGAACCGCGTAGAGTGCTGTGGCGGCGAAAACGCCGATTGTGATCCGTATTGCGAACCTGAATTCGAGAAGAATGATCAGGATCGACAGGGCCACCGCGAGGCCGGTGGCCCAAAGTTTCGGGGCCGGTCCCGGTTTGCCAGCGCGCAGCCAAAGGGCCTGTGCCACCACGGCGAGGCTGAAAAACAGCAGCGGGAACAGGGCGTAATCGAGCCAGCCCGTGAGGGCCGACAATCCGACGCCAGCGACGATGACGACCAGAAGCGGTGTAAAGCAGCAGAGCGCGGCGAAGAGCGCACCGCCAAGCCCCCATTTCAGCAGACGGTCGGAATTTTCAGGTGTGTCAGTCAAGGAGCCGTCTTTCTCTGTGATGGGTCGGGGCCGGAGGCGCGTTTCATTTGCGAACGACGCAGTGCGCGGACGATCAGGTAGGTCAGACCCGCCAAAACCAGCACGGCAATGCCACTCATTCCAGAGAGCCAAGCCCCAACGCCGCCGAACAACGCTGCAAGCACGGCAGTTCCGCCGCCGCAGCAGACGACCACGACCGGAGCTGCTATTCCGAAGGCCAGCAGGCCACCCATCAGATTGTCACGCATTGCAGGAGATTGTCACGCATTGCAGGCGGCTCAGGAGGCTGTGTCGGGCAGCACCTGCGCCGGATAGCCATTGGCCGTCACCGCGCCGATGATGCTTTCGATGGAAGTTTCGGCGTCATCGTAGGTCACGCTGTAAACACCCTGCCCGTATTCGGGGCCGTCCTCGAATGCGGCGATCTCGACCGACGGAACACCGCGCATCGAGCTGGCAACAATGAACGAACAGGACGGGCATGTCAGTTCGCTGACGGCGATCTCGACCTGGCGCTCTTCAGCGAGGGCCGGGGTCGAGAGTGCGACGATGGCCAGGGCGGATAACAGGAGATGCTTCATGGTCATGGTCCTCGTTCAGAATTTCAGGATGAAGGGGGTGATGTAGGGAAAGATCATGGCGACAGCGACAATCGCGGAAGCGGCCCAGAGGGTTGCGCGCATGATGCGGCGGTCGATGGGGCGGGCGCAGGTGCCATCGGCACAGGCCTCGGCATCTACAGGCTTGTAAGCCTTGTAGAAGCCGTATCCCAAAAACGCGGCGCTCAGCGCGAAGGTGTACCATTTGTAGGCATAGAGCGCCCCGAGCTGCGCGATGAACACGCCTGTCACGCCAAAGCTGACCAGCACCAATGGAAGGATGCAGCAAGAAGTCATCGCCAGCGCACCGAGGACGCCGAGGCCGGTCACGCCCCATCCCTTGGTGGTTTCGTCGCCAATTTTCTGCGACTGAGATTGCGGAAGTTCCGCCAAATGTTGTTCCATCGAATCTTCCTTGAACAGATGTTTCCACCGTTCTAGGGTCTGTAGTTGATACAGGCTCAAGGGATTTTTCGGCACAATGAGTAACACAAGCGTGAGATCAATTCGGCGGGGCGATTTGGCCCGCGCAACGGGCTGCAACCTGGAAACCATTCGCTATTACGAGAAAATCGGGATCATGCCGGACCCGCCGCGCAGTACGAAGGGCTACCGAAGCTACGACGATGCCCACGTCAAGCGGCTGAAATTCGTCATGCGGTCCCGCGATCTAGGCTTTTCTCTCGAAGAGGTTCGCGGGCTGCTTGGGCTGGTCGATGACCGATCCCGGACATGCGCCGAGGTGCAGATCATCGCCGAAGATCATCTGACTGACGTTCAGGCCAAGATTGCCGATCTGCAGCGCATCGAGCGCGTCCTGTCGGACACTGTTGCGCGATGCACCGGCGATGCTGCCCCAGAATGCGCGGTGATCGATGCGTTACTCGATGCTTAGTCCACCCTGAAGAAGAGGGGGCAACGGACCTTCGTGAACGGCGCAGCGAAAGCCCGAAAAGTCCCGCATTGTGTGAGTTCATGCACAGTGCGGCGAAAGGCTGCTTTCTCCTTTCTACTCTCGCAAACGTTTTGCTCGTTCCGCCATTCTGACCACCTGCGCGCTTGTCGTTGCCGCGGCGCTCCGCACAGCGGCAGGCGTCTGCACCGCGCCTCGTCCGATTACTTCGCTTGTCGTGAGCGCACCGATCCGCGCCCGGCCCTTCACGCCGTCGGTATTGAAGATCCCCCGCATGATCCCGGTCGATCCAGCGACCACAGCGGGCGCTGCGGCTACCATCAGGTTCCCAGAGATCCCCCGCACAATCAGGGGCGTTGCAGCGACGAAGCCCTTGGCTAGGAACACCATGACGAAGAACGGCACGAGCGATCCGATGTTGGTTGCCGAGTTTGGATCACCGAGCTGCGCGAGAAGCGAATTCGCCATGCCGACGACGGTCGAAAACATTGCTGCGATGACGATGGGGTAGAAGGCATAGCTGACCGTCGTCGAGACCCACCTATGGAAGAAATCCTTGGTCGCGTCGAAGAGCGACAGAGCGATCATGATCGGAGCAAGGCCGAGCATGAGGGTCAGCATCATCTTGGCGAATATGAGGACGATGCCGGTCATGAAGCCAAGGAGGCTCAAAAGAATAAGCCCGATGCCGCCTAGGATCGCGCCCGTCATCCAGTTCAAATTGCTGCCGATGGCATTCAGGTACTGGCTGAATTTTTCGATCAGGATGTCGAATTCGCCGGCAAAGTGTGTGGCTCCGGCTCCTCCGCCGCCAACCGAAGACACCAGCGCGCCAGCGACGTAGTCCAAGCCTCCAATGACGGCGTTCGCTACTGCATTGAAGTTTGCCCAGTTGAAGGCGAAGAGCCCTATCAGCATCAGCTTGATCAGGTACCAGAAGAAGCTGGCCCCATCCATGCTGCGGAACTGGAATGCCATGTTGATGCAGACGCCGATTAGCGAAAGCGTGACCATCAGCAGGACGATCGTGCCGGTATTGCTTGCCACGGCCCCGAACTGGGACTCAGCCGCATCGACAAGGAACGCGTCTGCCGTTCCGACCATCCAGCTGACGACGCCCATTACCAGTTGCCTTGAGCTTCGCAGATTGTACGCACGCTCGGCTCGAGTTGCTTCCTTACTTCAATCCAGTCGCGGCGAAACGCTGAATGCTCGGCTTGGCTAAGGCCTGCATACCTTTCATGATACTCGCCATCGGAGCTACCCCAAGCGGGAAAGCGGGTTTCACAGCCGCAGTCGCCAGATTCAGCGATCTCCTCCCAGGCCCGAATTTCGTACAATTCCATCAAAGCTGCTGCCTTGTAGGCTTCCCGCGGATTGATTTCGTCCATCCAGGTCGGGCGCGCCGGACGATCGTTGCAAATCCGGTACTTTTGAGGCGACATATCGACCGTGAGATCGTTTGAGATCGGAGGCGAAGTCTGCGCCACAAGGGGGCCCGCCAAGGCGGCAAGCATGAGTGCGAGAATTGGTTTTCGCATCTGGGGGGTTCCTTTTTTACTCAGCGGCAACGGAGGGGCTCTTGTTGCCTCTGCCGTCGACCGTGTCGAGGTTCAAATCTGTGGTTTGACCCGGGAGGAAGAACTCGGTGATCCCGCGCGCGCCTTCATGGCGGCCTGCCTGAATGATCACGTCGATCGAGCCCTCAATGTAATCGATCATGTCGGCATAGGTCATCGGCACATCGGTTTTCAGGGCGGCGATGGCGAGGCGGCGAACAGCAAGTTGTGGGGTCTCGGCATGCAGCGTAGTCAGCGATCCACCGTGGCCGGTGTTGATTGCCTCGAGAAACGTCATCGCCTCGCGACCGCGGACTTCGCCTAGGACAATCCGGTCGGGTCGCATGCGAAGCGTTGAGGCCAAGAGCACATCGGCACTGCGGGCATCCGTGTCCCGGTCCGCGATCAACGTCACGGCATTGGGCTGCTCGGGGCGCAGCTCGGCCGCCTCCTCGATGGTGATGATCCGCTCTTCGGGCGGAATCAGCGAAAGGATCTTGCGCGCCGCAACCGTCTTGCCGGTCGACGTGCCACCCGAGACGATCATGTTGAGCTTGTTCTCGACGCAAAACCGCAGCGCGGCGCCGATGTCGCCGGATGTCACCACATCGCGCAGTGCGGCGTTACGTTCGCGGCGCAAGCCTTCGAGGCTGCGCTCCTTGCCATAGAGAAATCCGAGCCGGATCGCCTCTAGCGGCAGGGAGGAGAAAAACCGCAGTGATATCGAAAACCCGCCCTCGACTGCCGGCGGCTGGATCACCTGCGCGCGGATCGGGCGATCTCGATATAGGATCGAGACCGAGACGATAGGCTTCTTGGTGCTGAGTGTGGTCGAGGCGGCGGAGGCAATCTGGTTGCCGAGGTCCTTGATCTCGGTTGGGCTCAGCGGGCTGCCGAGACCTCGCATGAAGTGGTCGCCCTGGAATTCGCCCCAGACTTGTCCGTCGGGATTGATGCAGATCTCGATCGTGTCGTCGCGCAGGACCTCGGGGCCGAAACGGTCGAGCGACG
>NZ_QWJJ01000026.1 GCF_003575965.1 Pseudooceanicola sediminis
GCAGGTCGGGAGGCGGGGCCCGGGTCGGGGAGCGGGGTGGGGGCCGGGGCCGGGGTGAGGAGCGGGGCCGAGGCCCCGTGTCGGGGCAGGCGCGGCGGCGCGGCTGGCGATCGCGGCGTTGACGAGGTGGGGCGTGATCCGGAGCGTAATCCGGGGCGATGTGTCAGACATGTCCGATCCTCCGACGGTTCCAGACTTGGGTGGCGTTGATGGCAAGCAGCATGGTGAAGGAGATCGCCAGCATGGCGAGGCCGATGGCGGCGGCGGCGTTGTAGTCGTATTCCTCAAGCCGGATCACGATCAGCAGGGGGGCGATCTCGGTCTGGTTGGGCAGGTTGCCCGCGATGAAGATGACCGACCCGTATTCCCCGACCGACCGTGCGAGCGCCAGAGCGAAGCCGGTCATCAGCGAGGGCGCAAGGGTGGGCAGCACGACCCGGCGCAGGGTGCGCAGGCGGCTGGCGCCGAGGGTGGCCGAGGCTTCTTCGACCTCGGTGTCGATCTCGTCGATGACCGGTTGCACGGTGCGCACGACGAAGGGCAGCCCCACGAAGACGAGGGCGATCCAGATCCCGGCCTCGGTATAGGCGACCTGGATCCCGAGAGAGGCGAGGGCGCCGCCGAAGACGCCGCTTGGGGCATAGAGCGTCGTCAGGGCGATGCCGGCGACCGCCGTGGGCAGGGCGAAGGGCAGATCGACGGCGGCGTCAATGATGCGGCGGCCGGGAAAGCGATAGCGGGTCAGCACCCAGGCCAGCCCCAGCCCGAAGACCAGGTTGAACAGCGACGCGATCAGGGCGGCGCGAAACGACAGCGTCAGGGCCGAGGCGACCCGTTTCGAGCCGAGGTGATGGGCCAGTTCGACCGGACCCATCGCCACGCCTTGCCCGACCAGCGCCCCTAGTGGCAACAGCACTACGAGGGACAGCGCCAGCAGAAGGATGCCCATGCCGAGGCCGAAGCCGGGAAGGGGGGATTTGCCATGCAGCATCGCCATCACTCCGCATAGATCTGGTCGAAGATGCCGCCGTTGCCAAAGAATTCGGGCTGTGCCTTTGCCCATCCCCCGAAATCGTCGATCGTGACGAGATCGAGGTCGGGAAAGCGGGCGATATCTTCGGGAGCGGCCTGCGAGGTATCCCAGGCGCGGTAATAGTTGGCCAGTGCGAGCGCCTGCGCCTCGGGGCTGTAGAGATGGTCGAGGTAGGCCTGGGCGGCAGCGCGCTGTGCGTCATCGGTCAGGTTGCCTTCGACCAGCGCGACGGGCGGTTCCGCCAGGATCGAGACGGAGGGCACGACGATGTCGAAGGCGTCGGCGCCCATTTCGGCCTGCGCCAGAAAAGCCTCGTTTTCCCACGCGAGCAGGACGTCACCGACGCCGCGCTGTGCGAAGGTGGTCGTGGCCCCGCGCGCCCCGCTGTCGAGAACCGGGACGTGGCTGAACAGTTCGGCCAGGTAGGCCTTGGCGGTTTCGGCGCTGCCGCCGGGCTGTTTCAGCGCCCAGCCCCAGGCGGCAAGGACGTTCCAACGCGCGCCACCGGAGGTTTTCGGGTTTGGCGTGATCACCTGAACGCCGTCGCCAATCAGGTCGCCCCAGTCCTTGATGCCCTTTGGGTTGCCCTTGCGCACCAGGAACACGATGGTCGAGGTGTAGGGCGCGGCGTTATGGGGCAGTTTGCTCTGCCAGTCTTTCGGCAGGGCCGGGGTGCGTTCGGCAATCGCGTCGATGTCGGAGGCCAGCGCCAGCGTGACGATCTGCGCATCCAGCCCTTCGATCACCGCGCGGGCCTGCGCGCCTGATCCGCCGTGGCTTTGTTCGATCGTGACGGGCGGGTTGCCCTGCGCCTGCCACCATTCTGCGAACATGGCATCGTAGGCGCGGTAGAATTCGCGGGTCGGATCATAGCTGACGTTGAGCAGTTTGGTGTCTGCCAGTGCCGCACCGGGAAGCGCCGGCACGATCACGATGGCCGTGCCGCCCGCGAACAACGTCGCAAGGGCGAGGCGCCTGAAGCTGATGTTCATTCGGGGCGCGTGGGTGCGGGAAAGTGGTCTGGTCCGGGACATTCGGGGCCTCCTTTGCAAGACGACGCTGGGTCGTACCGTGGATTTCCTAAATATCTACCGGAATAGTAGATTTATCGAGAGATAAGATTCATCGTTCTTGGGGGCTGGCGGAGAAGATTATTCTCCCGCGAGGTTCGGAGAGGCATCCTGGGCAGCAGTATCCGCGGGAGGTGACGGCAGATGCGCGACCAGGTCGGGGGTTTTCAGCAGGTCGGCCAGCGTCAGCGATTCGATCAGGAGCAGATAGCTCCAGAACACGTCACCGAAGACGCGGCGCAGCTGGCAGGTTTCCTCGTCCGTGCAATCGTCGCATTTCTGATAGGCGCGGCGCGACAGGCAGGGCAGGGGCGCAATGGGGCCGTCGATCTGTTGCAGGATTTCCCCGAGAGAGATCCTGGCCGCGTCGCGGATCAGGAAGTAGCCGCCCGAGCGGCCCCGCTTGGCCCCCAGAAACCCGGCGCGGCGCATTTCCAGCAGAATATGTTCCAGAAACCGTTTCGGCGCGCCGGAGCGCTGCGCGACCTCTTCGATCGTCAGCGCCTCGCCCTTTTGCAGGGCGCCGAGCGCGATCAGGGATTTCAGGGCATATTTGGTTTTCTGGGTGATCATTTCCTGACGTTAGACGCGGAATAATCGGCTGGCAAGATCGGGGGTGATCATAAAGACGATAAAGGCAGTAGACTTTATGTTTTTTTAGGGCAAGCTGGGATGAGGTGGCGAGGTCGCCCACGCATGGAGGCGTAAATGCAGCTGGACCGGATTGATCGCAAACTTGTCGCCGCGCTGATGAGCGATGCGACGCAGCCTGTTGCCCGCCTGGCCGAGCGGGTGGGCCTGACGCAGACGCCGTGCTGGAAGCGGATTCAGAAGTTGCAGGAGGCCGGGGTGATCCGCGCCCGCGTGGCGCTGGTCGATCCCGAGCAGGTGGGGCTGGGCCTGACGGTGTTCGTGGGCGTGTCGGCACCCCAGCAGGATGCGCGATGGCACGCCGACTTTGCCCGCGTGCTCGAGGCGATCCCGGAGGTGATGGAGGCGCATCAGCTGGCGGGAAGCCACGATTACGCGCTGCGCGTGGTGGTGCGGGACCTGGCCGATTTCGACCGGGTGCGGGGGCGCATCACGAACGCCATCGCGATCGGGGCCCTGTCGGTGCAATTCGCGGCGCGGCGGGTCAAATCGGTCAGCGTGCTGCCGATCGATACCTGTTCCGCTTAGCGCGCCCTGCGCCAGGCAGACAGCCAGAACCCGACGAGGATCAGCGAGAAGATGGCATTCCAGGAGGCCATGGACAGCCCGAGCATCTGCCAGGCGACCTCGTCACAGCGGATCAGCGGCGCATTCATGATCTTGTCGAACAATTGTTCCGAGCTCATGGAGCCGGGAGGCCCGGAGGTGCAGGTGGTCGGCCCCTCGAAGATGCCCCGCTCCACCCCGGTGTGATAGATCCCGATGGCCGCGGTGATCGCCGCCGCCACCGCGCCCAACAGCGCAAACAGGCGATGCCCGGTGGCCAATGCCAGCGCCCCGATCACCACCGCCGCAAGGTGCGGCCAGCGTTGCAGCAGGCACAGGTGGCACGGGGCCAGCCCGCCGATGAACTGAAAGCCGAGCGCACCCAGCAGCAGAGCGGCAGAGCCAGCCGCCGCGATCAGCACCGAAAATCGAAAGGTCATATATATTTCACCAACAGGAATCCGCCGATCAAAATGGCGAAAAATGCAATGAACACAAGACCGAGACGGCGTTCGATGAAGTCACGAACAGGTGAGCCGAATTTCCACAGCAGCGCCGCGATGATGAAGAACCGCAGCCCGCGTGCCAGGATCGATGTCAGGATGAAGGTTCCCAGGTTCATGCCGGTCCAGCCTGACATGATGGTGATGACCTTGTAGGGAAACGGCGTCATGCCAGCCAGCAGGACGGCCCAGAAGCCGGCCTGGTTGAACCGTGCATTGAAGACCTCGATCGAGTCGGCCTTGCCCAGGGTTTCCAGGATCGGCCGGCCGATGGCGTCGAATGCCAGCGCCCCGATGGCATAGCCCAGCAGCCCCCCCAGAACCGAGGCGACCATCGCCACCGCCGCAATGGTAAAGGCGCGGTTGGGACGCGCGATGATCATCGGGATCATCAGCAGATCCGGCGGAATCGGAAAGAACGAACTTTCGACAAAGGACACGAGGGCCAGCACCCAGAGTGCGTTCGGGTGATCCGCCATGCGGATCGTCCAGTCATATAAGGATTTTATCAATGTCTCGCCGGGTCCTGTCTCGGCCGCAATCCGGCCAGTTCTGGGGATCAAAGACCATGCGGAGGGGCAGGGGTCAAGCGTGCCGGGGCCCAGAGCGCCCTGCCATCGACGCCACGACGCAGGCTTTGTGCAGCTGAGGACGGCGCGGGCCTTTTTGCCTCTGGACGTCTGTCGGCATGGCCGCTAGAGAAGAGTCCCGAACGGCGCTCTGCGCAGGTCACGGGCCCAAGTGGCGGAATGGTAGACGCAGGGGATTCAAAATCCCCCGCCGCAAGGCTTGCCGGTTCGAGTCCGGCCTTGGGTACCACATTGTTATTAATGGATAATCCGCGAAGACTTTCGCGACGCCAGAAAAGCAAGTTTGGCAAAGTTCCCCCAGCGGTTCCCCCTTTCCCGATTTGCCCCCTGTTCGTTCTATTTGCTGTCACGGCGACTCTGAGCCTGCTTCGAGAGTGCTTTTTGGCCCGCGCGGCGGCGATATTTTTGCGCCATTGCGGCTGTCTTGTGGCCGGTGACGCTCTGGATTTCAGCATCGGAACAGCCCGCCTCGGCAAGGGCAACGGCGGCAGTGTAGCGCCAGCCGTGCATGACCAGACCGGCGCAGATCGGGCCTGCGGCTTCGCGTGCCTGTTTGAACCGCGCGTAGACCGCGTCGTAGCTCAGCGGTTCCGTGAGGTTCCGGGCGAGGATATAGCGGCCCCGTTTTGGCAGGGTGTCGAGGTAATCGCGCAGCCGGGCAGGGCAATAGACCGAGATCCGCTCCTGCGTCTTGTCCTGCAGGACCTCCATGTAATCGCCGTCAAAGTGATCCCACATCATGCCGCACAGGTCGCCGGGGCGCTGCCCGGTGCCGGTGCCCAGCATCATCGCCGTGAGGGCGACCGGATCCGCCGCAGAGCGGAACGCATCCTGCGCCGCCTCTGACCAGGGCTCGAACTCTTTTTGCGCGCCGAAGACCTTGATGCCCTCGGCGGGGTTCGTGGTGATCCACTCCAGCTCGTTCTTGGCGAAGTTCAGCAGCAGGCGGATGACCTGCAGATAGTGATCGGCCTTGCGCGGGGTTGCGGCGTATTTCTCATGGATCGCGCGCACGTCCTGGCGCGTGACCTTGCAGACGTCGCGGTCGCCGTTCTTTTCGATCAGCGGATCGATGACGGCGTCATACTTGCGCCGGGTGCCCGGTGCGAGGCTGGTGAAGGCGCGGCTCAACCGATAGGACTTTGTCAGGTTTACCGCCGTCTTCTTGCCAGTGACCGTCGATGACGTAGTCCGGCGGAAAACCCTGTGCGTTGAACAGTTCGCGCAGGGTCAGCATGCGCAGGCCGATGTCGGTGATGACGTAGGTGGCGCCGTCGATCTCCAGCGTGACGACATCGCCGCCGTCCCAGACGCCATGGGCGCGCAGGAACTCGGCCACGGCTTTAGCGCGCGGCGTGTGGGCTTCGGTGAAGGGCGGCACCTGCAAAGCCGCCTGCACATGCGCCATGCGATCCTTAACAGTGATCGTGTGGCAGGGCGCGTCGGTCCGGGCGCCGTCTCCGGTGCCGTAGTACTTGGCGAAGAAGGATGCCACGGGCCGCTGGGCCAGCGTCGGGATGATGACGGCGTTCTGATCCTTGCGGCTGGCGCAGATGGTGGAATGGGGCAGGGTTGCGGGGCGGCAGGCGCCGCCCTGTTGGGCGTAGGTCACCGGAGGCGCCTTCGAGCAGGGCTCGCTTCCATTGATGGATCATCGTCGGATGCACCCCGAACCGGCTTGCTAGTTCGGCAGCCGTCTCCTCGCCTTTCAGGGCTTCCAGCGCGACCTTCGCCTTGAACTCAGGCGCGTGCTGCTTCCGCTTCGACATCTTTGATCTCCTTCTCGTCGAAGATCAGCAGACTGCAAATCGTAGCTTATGTCAGTGTCCGAATTTCGGGGGGTAGCTCAGATCTGCCGCGGTGGAACTATGCGCAGTCAAGCTAACGCTTACGCTTTTCCCACGAGGCGGGAATTGCACCCATGTTGACAAAGACCACAGTATTCTATCGGCTTGCAATCGGACAGCCGAGCCAGTCAAGCGTGCTCAGGGTAAGGATTAGCTCATGATCCTATTACACTAGGGGATTTTACCCACGTACCCGCTAGAGGCAGCGCCAACCTGCAAAGAGAGGAACAGCTTGAAACACCGTGACTACGACGACCCAGAAATCTTCAAACAATGCGTTTCGGCGATCACGTTGAAAGGCCGCCCGGAAGGTCTTCTGGAAGAGTGGCTTACTGAATCGGAAGTCATCATTACTGTTGCCAATGGGCGACGAAAAGGCCCGAGAGAGCCACAGCCATGGCTTGCCGTTGACGAACTGGATGAAATGCGATGGGCGAGTAAAATCCGTGAAGCCGTGATTCAATCCGACCATCTCGAAGCATCATCGGGTCTGTTTATGTTGAGCCGTATCGAGCGGATTACCATCTTCGTTCTCGGCGATTACTTTGCCGATTCTGACCTAGAAACGTTCCACAACGCCATAGAGAATATGGAAAAATTAAGCTATATTAGTATCTTCGTCGCTCCAAGTGCGCTCGCCTATGCAAAGGAGCACTTTGTTTGGAAAAATGCAGGCGCTACCTATGTCATTGCGACGACAACGCCGCGGTCGAGACATCGTTCAAGACCATCAAGGCAGAGCTGATCTGGCAACGGTCATTGGAAACCCGGCGGCAGGCTGAGATAGCGATCTTTGAATGCATTAATGTGTTCTACGATCCGCGCCGCCGACACTCAGCACTGGGCTTGAAAAGTCCCGTCGCTTTCGAACGGAAGGTGGCATAAACGAGCACTTGGGGCGGCACGAAAGCGCGACAGATCCGGGTTAGAGACATCGCGGTGCCGGGCCGACTGTGCCTCTGTCGATCAGGGGCGTGGGGATCAGGAGGCGTAGCGGCTCTGTCGTGTCGCCTTTCAGTCGACGGATCAGACGCTCAGCTGCGCGTTGGCCAAAGAGATATGTGGGCTGGTCCACCACGGAAATTTGCGGAGAGGTCACGCGCGTCCAGTCTGCGTCGAACCAAGACACGAGTGACATGTCGCGCGGCAGTCTCACGCCGCGATTGGTCAGGGCGCGGAACAAGCGCGCGCCGACCAGACTGTCGGAGGCCAAGAGGGCCGTGATGCGCGGGCTTTCCGCCAGAACCTTGTCAACGATCCTGCCCGTTGCGGCGTCGTCGGTAGCATTGGTAAAGACCATCTGCCGGGGGGGGGGGATCCCGGCCTGGTCAGACGCGGCAAGAAAACCCTCGATCCGTTCCCGCACCGCGGAAATTCCGACGTCTTCGGGGGCAGCAAGACGGCCCGAGCGAGAGGTCATCGCCGTCACATAGGCAACATGGCGATGTCCGGCCCCTTGCAGGTGCTGGAGCACCGAAATGGCACTGGCACGATCGTCGCCACAAACTGCATCGGCGGGCAGATCGGGGGACCAGCGGTCCAACGTGACAACCGGCACCCCGGAGGTGATCGCGCTTTTCAGGTGATCAAGCTGGCGTGCATCGGTCGGAGCCACGATCAGCCCCGCCACGCGCTGGCGCAGCAGAACCGAGACCATCTCGCGTTCCTCCGTGATTTGCTCACTGGAGTTGCTGATGATCACGTTCAGCCCTGCAGCACGGGCCGTGTCGCTGATGCCTCGTACGGCAAGGCTGAAGAAGGCGTTCTCGATATCGCCGACGACAACGCCGATCAGTCCGCTGCGCCCTGTGCTCATTGAGCGGGCGAGGTCATTGGGCTGATACCCGAGCCTTTCGGCAGCTTCCAACACCGCCTTGCGGGCCGTTTCGCTGGCCAGACCATACCCGCCAAGCACGCGGGCGGCAGTGGCTTTCGACACGTTCGCAGCGCTGGCCACATCCGCCACGGTCAGACGGCTCTTCTTTGTGCTCATGTCCACCACTTCATTTTCTCCGGTCGAGAATCTTTATCAACGGCATTGACGCGAATCAAAAGATACATGATCGATATATATAGTGATACCGGTATCACCAGATGTGACACCGGTATCATAAATAAAAACGGCTCAGATTTGTACGAAGCAGTTAGCGCTGCGCGGCACCTACCGACCAACAGCGGAGAACGACCCATGTCCCAGACCATTCGAAAGCAGACTTTCCTGTCCCGGCTCGCCACACCTCTTGCGGCGGTGGTGATGGCCATCACCCTGACCAGCCCGGCGCAGGCAGAGGACAACCCCTACAACCTGATTGATCCTGCGAGCGTCAGCGTCGGATCGCTGGGTGACGCAAAGCCCTATGCCTTCACCACAGCTGCCGGCGAATTCACCGGGTTCGACGTGGAATTCCTGCGCAATGTTCTGGGGCGCATCGGGTTCGATCCTGAGCAGATCCTGTTCACCGGTCAGGAATTCGCGGCCCTGCTGCCCTCAGTCGCCAATGGCCGTTTCGACATCGCCGCCGCGGCCATCGGCATCACCGAAAAGCGCGAGGAAGTCGTGGATTTCAGCGACGGTTATCTGGCAGGCTATCTGTCGGTGCTGTCAGGCGAGGATGCCGTGACGGACGATCCGGCAAGCCTGGCGGGCAAACGCCTTGGCGTGGTGCAGGGGACCTTGCAGGAAATGTATGCCCGCAAGACCTTCACCGATACGGATATCGTGCAATTCCCTGACAACAACACCGGCGTTGCGGCGCTGAACAACGGCACGATCGACGCGCATTTCTTGGATTACGAAGCGGCCAAGACCTATGGCGAGCGCTACGATCTTGCGATCAAGGTCAATATTCCGTCCTTCGATGCGCCTGCGGGTTTTGCGGTCAAGCCGGGCAACGATGCCCTGCGCGAGGCGCTGAATACGGCGATGCATGAGGCGATGGAGGATGGCACCTGGCGCGACCTTTATCAGAAATGGTTCCCCGGTTCGCCCATGCCTAAGCAGTACCTGCCGACAACCAACTGATCCCGTCGCCAGATGTCGGCTGCCGGGCTCTGCGCCCGGCAGCCGCTCTGACCAGTTCAAACTCCGCGGTGCCCGTCAGGGACCGCAACGGGAGATCCCCATATGTGGTTGGAAAACCTGCAACGGACGTTCCTTGACTGGGACGCCATGGCCGAAATTCTGCCGATCATGATCGCGACCGGCCTCAAGAACACGCTGATCCTCGCCTTCGCCTCGACTGTCCTCGGCATCTTCCTTGGGCTTGTCCTGGCTGTGATGGGCATTTCGCGCACCCTCTGGCTGCGTCTGCCTGCGCGCCTCTATACCGACATCTTTCGCGGCCTGCCCGCAATCGTCACCATTTTGCTGATCGGGCAGGGCTTTGCCGGCATTGGCCGCGAACTTTTCGGCCCCTCGCCCTATCCTCTGGGGATCCTCGCGCTCAGCCTGATCGCGGGCGCCTATATGGGCGAGATCTTCCGCGCCGGGATTCAGAGCGTGCCCGGTGGCCAGATGGAGGCCTGCCGCGCGTTGTCGATGAGCTACGGGCAGGGCATGCGCCTGATCGTGGTGCCGCAGGGCATCCGCCGGATGCTGCCGGCGATGGTCAACCAGTTCATCTCGAACGTCAAAGACTCGAGCCTGATCTATTTCCTGGGCCTGCTGGCGTCGGAGCGTGAGATCTTTCGTGTCGGTCAGGATGCGGCCGTCGTGACCGGAAACCTGTCGCCTCTATTGCTGGCGGGGATCTTCTATCTGGTGATCACAGTCCCGCTGACCCATCTGGTCAACCATATCGACCATAGTTTGCGCATAGGCAAACGCCTGACCAACCTGCAGCCCATGAGCGGACTGCAACAGGTCGACGAGTTGAAATCGGCGCCCCGCGACAGCGAGACCACGCCCTTCAATGGCGGCAGCCTGTCCATTGAGGGGCTGCGGCTGAGCTATGGTCAGATGGAAGTCCTGCGCGGCATTGACCTGAGTGTCCCCAAGGGCTCGGTCACCTGTATCATCGGGCCGTCCGGATCGGGCAAGTCGACCTTGTTGCGCAGCCTGAACCGGCTGGTTGAGATGAATGCCGGCTCGGTGCTGTTGGACGGCGTTGATATTGCCACCATGAAGCCCGAAAAACTGCGCTCGAAGGTCGGTATGGTGTTTCAGCACTTCAATCTGTTCCCTGATCATACCGCACGCGACAACATCATGTTGTCCTTGACGAAAATCAAAGGGATGCGCCGTGGAAAAGCCCGCGCCATCGCCGATGCGCGTCTGGCTGATGTGGGGCTGCAGGGGCGCGGCGATCACCGCCCGGCCAATTTGTCGGGTGGTCAGCAGCAGCGCGTTGCCATCGCCCGTGCTCTGGCGATGGACCCCGAAGTGGTGCTGTTCGACGAGGTGACAAGCGCGCTTGATCCAGAGCTGGTCAAGGGTGTGCTGGATCTTATGGCGGATCTCGGACGGCGCGGGATGACCATGGTTGTGGTGACCCACGAGATGGGCTTTGCCCGTCAGGTCGCTGACCAGATCGTGTTCATGGACGAGGGCAAGATTGTCGAGTCCGGCACGCCGGAACAGATGTTCACCGCGCCCAGGACCGATCGGCTGAAGAAATTCTTCGCCGAGGTTCTCTGATCAAAATGAGCGAGGATACTCAGATGAGACCACTTCGCTGGGGCATACTCAGCACCGCGGGCATCGCGCAGAAGGCAATGTTGCCTGCGCTGCAGGCCGCATCAGGCTGCACGATCGGGGCCATTGCGTCGCGCGATCTGGCGCGTGCTGAAACCGTCGCGCAACGATTTGGCGCGCGGGCCCATGGCAGCTACGCCGCGCTGCTCGACGACCCCGATATCGACGTCATTTACAATCCGCTGCCGAACCATCTGCATGTGCCTTTGACGCTGCAGGCCCTGGCGGCGGGCAAGCATGTGCTGTGCGAAAAACCTCTGGCGCTGAGCCTTGCTGAAGCACAGCAGGTCTGCGTGGCGGCAAAGCGTGCCGGGCGCGTGGTGGTCGAGGCCTTCATGACCCGACATCATCCGCAGTGGCACCGTGCCAAGGCGCTAATTGCCGAGGGCCGGATAGGTCGGGTTACAGGCGTTCAGGCGTTGTTCAGCTATTGCAATACCGACCCCGGAAATGTCCGCAATCAGGCCGGTATCGGCGGCGGCGGGCTTTTCGATATCGGCTGCTACGCGATTGACGCTGCGCGCTTCTTTTTCGATGCCGAACCGGAGGCGGCGGCCTGCACGATGGATCGCGATCCGGTGTTTGGCACCGACCGGATGACCACGGGCGCGGCGCGCTTTGCCGGTGGCGGGCAGCTTGGTCTCATGGTCGCCACGCAATCGGCCCTGGCACAGAAGCTGACCGTGCTCGGCACCGAGGGGTATCTGGAGCTTGATGCGCCGTTCAACTGTCCGCCGGATCACGCCGCACACCTCGTGCTGGACAGCGGGGCGGACCTTCTCGGGCAGGGACGCGAGATCCTCAGCATTCCCGCCACCAACCAGTACCAGGCGCAGGCCGAAGCCTTTGTCCGCGCCATTGCCAGCCCCATGCCGCAACCCATGACCGATATCCTCGGCAATGCGGCGGCTCTGGAGGCCATGACCCGTGCCGCCGCCAGCGGCCTCTGGGAACATATTCATTCCGATCAGGGACAAGCAGGAGACGAGAAATGATAAGCCCTTCACTTTCCATCAAGACAGCCGTCGTCATCGGCGGAGGGATATTTGGTGTGTCCACTGCCGCGCAACTGGCGCGTATGGGCGTCTCGGTCACTTTGCTCAACGATGGGCCACTGGCCAATGGGGCTTCAGGGCGCTCGCTGGCCTGGCTGAATTCGGCGCGCCGACGCTCACTGCCCTATCATCAGCTGCGTCAGGCCGGGCTGGATCGCTATCGGGTGCTGGCTGACCGCTTTCCGTCGGTCGACTGGCTGAGCTTCGGCGGCGGTCTGACATGGGACGCAGAGGATGACAGCAATGAAATCGACGACGTCTATCGCTATGAACGTGAGCTCGGCTATCAGGCTGAATTGCTTTCGGGGGCCGAGGTGTCGGATAGTATCCCGGGCGTGGAGGGCAGCGCGGTGACGCAGGCTGGTGCCATCCTCAACCGCAACGAAGGCTGGGTCGACCTGCCGTCGCTGATCCGGATCTTGGCGGACGAACTTGTCGGTGCCGGTGGGGTGATCGTGACCGATGCCGGTAGGGCAGAACCCACCGTACGCGACGGTCGCGCCTGTGGGGCCAGCACTCAGGACGGTCGCGCTTTCCCTGCGGACGCTGTTCTCATGGCCACGGGTCCGGCTGTGCCTGCGATGTCTGCTGCGCAGGGGATCACGATTGGTGACGACACCCCGATAGCCCTGCTGGTGGAAACAGAACCTGCTCCGCATCCCTTGCGCACGGTCCTGAACACGCCGCGCGTCGCCATTCGGCCAACGCCAAACGGGGCCTTCTATCTCGATTCAGGCTGGTCGGAAGAGGAGGTGATCCTGCACGCTGATGGCCGCTTTGAGGCGCCGGCATCCACGGTGCAGGGTTTGATCGATGAAGCATTGAAGGTGATGTCCCCGAAACCGGACCTGACGGTGAAGGCGGTCCATCTGGGGCCAAAGCCGATCCCCGGCGATGGTGAGCCGGTCTTTGGAGAGCTGCAGAGGCTGCCGGGCTGCTTCGTGGCTTTTTCCCATAGTGGCGCCACTCTTGGCTTGATCGCAGGTGAGCTTCTGGCTGAGGAAATGGCGCTCGGGGTGCGCCACCCGTTGTTCGAGGGCTTCCGCCCGGAGCGTTTCGCGCTCCCCGCATAAGTTACAACAGGCTGCAGCGGATTCCACTGCAGCCTGACCTTAAGCGCAGAGTTGTGAAAGGTGGAGTAGCGCTCAGATCTCGTACAACTCCAGTGGTAGGCCATCCGGATCGGAAAAAAAGTAAATCGACGCTTAGTAAAGGGATCTGTGCGTATCTGTTCGACAGTAATTCCATTTAATGTCAGATGCTCTTTCGTAGCCTCGATATCATCGACTTCAAAGGCAACATGTCGGAGCCCCGTTGCTTCTGGAAAGCTGGGACGGGCAGGGGGCGCAGGGAAAGAAAACAGTTCGATCTGCCCCCCTCCTGGCAGAGCAAGATCTAATTTGTAGGAAGAGCGATCAGCTCGGTAGTTCTCTGCGACTATCTCGAGGCCCAGCACTTCGGTATAGAAACTACGCGATATTGCGTAATCGCTGCAGATTACAGCCACGTGGTGGATTTTCTTGAGAAAAGTCAACGGTCCGTTCCTTATGGTCAAATGATTTGGTGTTTGATCACTAAAATTTACAAATAGCGAAAATCGAGCGTACTTATTACTAAGTTTGGGGCTTAACCGTGCCATCCCGAAAGGTGATAAGGCAGTTTCCTGAACAACTCTGGCTTAAGTTTGTGCGAGCCTTTCATCGTCTGCAAGGGTGTCTTGCTGCCCAAGGCTGCGGGTGGTGTCAGTCAGGACTAAAAATGTTGCATGTCGCAGAAGGGCTCGGAGCGGTCACGCGGCAGCGCTGCGGCCAAAGGCTCCACCTTGGCTGAAGTCTCCGCCACTGCCGGCCCTCACCTGCCGTTCGGCCTATGGCCGATGCTGCGCCGCAGCTTCACCAGACCGGCCATTCGTCATTCACGCACCATTTTCGGAGGGTGAAGGTCGGCGATGCGGACTTTGCAGACCTTGACGCGGCTTGGACATTGCTCCCAAATCAAATGATGAACACCAGACCCTAATGCGTCCTTATGGGGTGTTTCCCACAACCTCCGAGGTTAGAGAATAAACTTGCAGGACAAACGCTTTCAAATTTTCATCAGCTCAACCTATGAAGACCTCAAGGAGGAACGCAGGGCGGTTGAGGAGGTCGTCATTAGCACGGGTGACTTTCCAGTTCAGATGGAAGCTTTCCCTGCAGCCGATGAAGATCAGTTCGAGTTCATAAAGTCACTTATTGACCAGTGTGATTACTACGTTCTCATCATCGCAGGCCGTTATGGCACACAAGCAGATGGCGGTCTTAGCTACACTGAAAAAGAGTACAGGTACGCAGTATCCAAAAACGTTCCAGTCCTCGTGATGCTACATAACGATCGTGGCAGCCTTTCAGCTGATAAGACTGAAGAAGCGTCCTCAGGGAAGAAAAAACTAGAAAAGTTCATATCCGAAGCATCCGATGGACGACTAAGGAAAGGCTGGAACACCGTGGATGGCTTGAAGCTGGCCGTGCGAGAAGCATTAGACCACGCCAAAGCAACTAAGCCACGGACTGGCTGGGTGCGCGGCAACTCTGTCGCCAGTATAGAAGCTCTTGAGGAGCTTAACTCTTTGAGAAAAGAGAATGCCAAATTCAAAGAAATGGTCGGAGAACTGGAAATCGACATTCCGTTCCCAGACCTCCCAGATCACAATGAACAGATAGAGATACACCTCTCTCCGAACGTAAGGCGTGGAGGAGGCTACGGAACCAATGAACCCTTCGGAAACCCCGCCACAATTTGGTGTTCTTGGATAGCAGCGTTCCCCCTATTCTTCAGCAATCTCGATTGGTCAACAAGTGACTACAATGACGAGTATTTCTACCACGTCATCGAAGACAAAAGCTGCATGCAGATAGGCTCTGCCTTTGCAACCCAAATGGCCGGATCTGAAATGAATGAAACACATCGAATATCAAAGAATACCTTAGAACGACTGATCAGTTACTACACAGAAGCTGGCTTTATGAGACAACAAGGAGCGGGTGAGCCGTTTACAGAAACCGCAAAGAAATTTGCGCGACGGCAGCGCATTCACTCAGATGGAAAATCAGACGAGTTTTTTTTGATTGACGGCGATCTCAACATAAATGATCCAAATGAAATCCCGTTCTAGCAGCAGACGCTACATGTGATAGATGGGCGATATTAGCAATCCGATTTGCTCAAGCTGCCGTTCGTGCTCTTTGCAGCACCCGTCAACATGGGCTCCCTGCCGACCTTCGCTGCGCGACAGGGCCAAGCGCCTGGTTGCTCCGCGCGCGACGTAGCTCTCGGCCCTTTGCCGCCCTTCGCGCCGGGCGCAGCGTATGACCGGCGCCAACTAAAACAAGGTGGATTGGGTGGCAACCTTCCAGATTCGGCAGGCTTGCGGAGAGGTTCGATTAAGCTCTGAAGCCGCCATTGCAAAACCAATCACTATGGGACGCTGCTTCGTAAAACGCGCCTTCCCAGGAATTGAGGCTAACGTCGGCACAACTCAAGCTCCTTTCCAGAAGATCCGCGCTGACCGCATCAGCTCCGGCTGCGTCGTAAATATTGGATAGAGAACGTCGGATGTTTTGTATTTGTCGACCGGCTTGGGACGCATAGAGCCTCGCCAGCTTTAGTTTATTGAAGTGCCTTCTAACCCTTGCCGACGTCGCTTCCGTCCACTCTTCCGGCGGAACGACATGGAAGGCCGCTCCAGGCGGAGAACCTTCCACGATTGCACCATACAGCCAGCGATCGGCAGTAAGGTCGTCATAATAAGCGTGTAGGAACTGTGTCTCTGTCGAGTTAGGACCAGAGGTCCCCTTGTTGTGGTTGCAATCCTTGCAGCACGGGATGAGATTTAGGGGGGTGAGTGCGAGGGCAGGGTGTCGCGTTTTAGGCAGGGAGTGGTCCAGCGTAGAAACCGGTAGATGTCCGCAGAATGGGCACTGTCCGTGTACGGCAGCCATCATGATCTTGTCGTACATTTCCCGGCCACGGCTCTTCTGTCGCGCCAGATGACGGTCGTATAGCTGCTCCATCTCCTTTGCCGTTACCGTGCCATTAGCTCCGGCAACGGTATCTGCCTCTACAACAAGGTGGAGTTCAGTCGTCGCTGCTCTGGCATCAAAGTCGTTTTCGGCTTGTTCTATTTGCTCTCTGATGCCGTCGAGGCGCGTCTTCTTGGCAGCATCCGCGATCCCTTGGGCGCAAGTATCAAAGATATCGAGCGCAGTGAGTTCCGGCCGGGGGGCAGTCCACATGTGTTAGCCTTCTTGCTCTCGCACGGCGATCAGCGAACGAACGATGCTTCTGGCTTCGTCACCCAGCTGTCCATTAAAGCGTGCGAGGACTTCTTCATATGTCAGGTCGTCGCGAACGGCGTCGGTTAACATTTTGTGGAAACCGGAGTTTGTAACTTCGAGGCCAAATATTTCTTGGGTGAGTGTTCCGACATTTTCGCCAAAGGTTTCAAAAATTGGTCGCTCAATGCGTTTCTCGCGGCCACTCCTCCATATCCTCCACACACATGTCTTGGGGACCTCTTGGAGGATTACTGGCGAGTGGGTGGCAATTATCGCTACCCCATTTCTATTGATTAGGAGATCAGACAGTGAGCGAATGAACGCGGAAAGCAGTGGCGGATGAAGATGGGCTTCCGGCTCATCAAGCAGTACTAAGGATCGTTCCTCAATCGCCTCCACAAGTCGGGTGATGGTCAGAACAACGATCTTGTGGCCAGAACTTAGCTTTGAATAGAGCTGCCTTGCATCCTTGCGGAGTTTATTGAAAGCCTCGCGCGTTTCGTTCTCCGCTTGCAGCTCTTCAAACGTTTCGATCAACTGCCATATTTCCGCTTGTTTGAAGATAGGATCAGATTCCAAAAGGGATAACGCACGCCGCCACCGCTCCTGCTTCGATTTCTGGGTAAGGATTAATTGCACAGACCTTCCGAAGTCTGCGGCAAGGTCATCCGTAGATTTTGGCGGCTTCTTTGTTCCATCATCGTTTCGGCCAGTATGTTTTAGGCCGATATATTGGTAACGGACGCGAGATAGTTTGTTCTCAGGAATGGAAAGTGGCTCGAACGGGTCGAAAGCACTGAAGGTCACACCGACGATGTTCGAGAAACTTTCTGAATCTCCGAGGCCAAAATCGTCGATTTCGTCCCAGCGGAAGTCTCCAAAATTGCCTTCTTCGGGGCGAACAAGGGCGTTTGTCAGTTGCTCAACTGTATATGTCTTACCAACATTATTTCGGCCGATAAGAACATGAACGTTGGTCGGAGGGTAAGTTTCCGGATGAACTGAAAAATTATAGGTAGGCGGTAGGTTGTTCGCTCCCCATGGGGGTGGCGTATAGGAAAATGCATATTCCGTCAGACGTGCGCCGCCTTGTGCCATTCTCCGGTACTGACCTCTTACCGATTGATCTGAAACAGATCGCAGCAGCGAAACGCCAGTTACCTTTTCCTCCAGAGCGCGCTCGAAGAGGTCGGCATCGCGTGCGACATCTCTCATCGCCTCTAGGAAGTTATCTCGAAAGGCGTCCCCGAGTTCGTTGACCGTCTGATAGTAGCTATCGTCCTGCCCCAACGAAAAAAACCTCTCATCGAGCTCATTGAACCTGTCAGGGATATTTGGCCGCCGCTGATCGGCGATCATCTCAAACTCACCAATTTTCACTTCGCCAATGCGGTGATTTTCCCCAGCCTCATCGAAGTAAAACACTACATACATCGTGCTATACTTGAACCAATCGTCCCAGCCGTCGGTAAGCAGGAAAACCTTGTTTACCTGCCCTTCCGGCAAACTTCCACGGTACGGAATGACTTGAAAATCCATGATTTAATCAGGCTATCAGAACAATCGTCGTTGTCCAGCCGCAAGCATCAGTGCGCGTCCCCTCGTCGGGTCAAGGCAGCCGTAAACCGACCGGGCTTGCAGGCTGGGACCTTCAGAGACTCGCCTGATATTATATCCGAGCCGGTGCCTTCCCGACCGGCCCTCTAGCTGACAGGCGGAAGAAGTTTTCAGGATCGCGGTCATTCGTGCAAGGCGCAGCGAACGGCTGCAATCCGCCCGTTGTGTTGCCGCCGCTCGCCTTGCTGCGCCATGCGCCAAACTAGTAGAAGGCCTGGCTGCTGCCTGCAGTGATAGTCACAGAAGTGCCTCTGGCGCCCGCCGCCGCAAGTCAGGTAAGTGCGCACGCCTACCAAATTTACTGAGTTGCGATTTTCGAACGTTCTTCATATGTTCATTCCTGTCAACGTGCATCAAAGAGGCCGCAAACGGTATGAGATCAACCTCAAGAACCAAGGCAATCGCAGTCTGCAATGAAAAGATTGCCAAAAAGGGAGTGACCGTAGGTCTCTCGTTCTATGCCTTTTTGCCAATAAAAATGATGATCCAGAGACGCTTATGGAAGCAGCTGAATGGTGGATCAAAACACACGAACTGGATCACTTTGAGAAAGCGGTAAAAATTCGAGATATGATCAGTTCTGGTGTTTAACCAACGGTAGAAAAGTCCCGCGCTCCGGACGGTCGACCTGAAAAATGCTGCAGCCACTTCCTGCGTACGCTCTTCGCTGAACTGCACTCCTGCGTCGAAATGAAAAGGTCAACTGCGGCTCTGAACCAGCGTGTCAGCGCATCAATATGACTTCATCTGGGCAGGATATTCATGTCCCAGGCCCAACGCCAATATCGCCCTCATGGCTGTCGAAAGGGCTTGTTGGCGTTCCTGCGCAACCGGTACAAATGCCAGCGGTAAATGAGCGGCGCTAGAGCATAATCATAAAATAGCGAAGCGATCAGCTTCACGCCGGGCAGGCCCACGATCCTCCCTAACCATCTGTACTTTGGCATTTGCGCCCAAAGCACCAGGAACGCGGGAATGCCTGATGTCAGTGCGCCCCGATGCGCTACATAGAGTCGCCGCGCCGCCGTGTCGGAATCAATACCCCACTGCAACCGCGAGTCCGAATTCAGATCATCGAACCGGATCGGCAAATTGTTGTCGCCTGCGTACTTTGCATAATGCTGTATCTCGAAGTTACACACAGGGCAGCTGGCATTGTATAGGACGGATGTCGTCGGACTTTTTTCCATCAAGCTAAAGTACGTGCAGGGGCGCAAATTACAACGGACGCTTTGTCGCGGAGTTCTGGCGATCATCTGGGTTGCTGAAGCTGGATCGATGTTCGCCACGCGATTTACATTGAAGAGGTCAGCGCAGCCTCTGTGTCGCTACTGGCCCGCCATTCGCTTTTCCGACGTCGATACCACCAAGGTCAAGCTCGGACTATGCGGCATCAAATTGAGCTAGGCTCCAGACTCATTCTCATTCATAGCCAGAAGATGACGATTGCGGCGAGCAGGATGGCGGAGAAGAAGGTTTCTGGGTAGCGGTCGTATCGGGTGGCAACGCGGCGCCAGTCCTTGAGGCGGCCAAACATGATCTCGATGCGATTGCGCCGTTTGTATCGCCGTTTATCGTATCGGACGATCTTCTTGCGTTTCTTCCGCCCCGGGATGCAGGCGCGTATCCCCTTGTCTTTCAATGCTTCTCGAAACCAGTCTGCGTCATAGCCCCTGTCCGCAAGCATCCAGTCGGCTGTTGGCAGACTGCCCAGTAGCGCTGCTGCGCCGGTGTAATCGCTTACCTGCCCGACAGACATGAAGAACCGGATCGGTCGCCCCTTCGCATCGCTGACAGCATGCAGCTTCGTGTTCATGCCGCCCTTCGTTCGGCCTATCTGGCGCTCGCGCCCCCCTTTTTCACGCACAGGCTTGAGGCCGTGCGGTGCGCTTTCAAATAGGTTGCATCGATCATGATCGTCTTGTGCTCGGCGCTCTCGCCGGCCAAGCCCATCATGATCCGGGCGAAGACCCCATTGTCGCTCCAGCGCTTCCACCGATTGTAGAGAGTCTTTGCCGGACCGTATTCCCTGGGGGCGTCGCACCACCGCAAGCCGTTGCGATTGATAAAGATTATGCCGCTCAACACACGCCGATCATCGACGCGGGGCTTGCCATGGCTCTTGGGGAAGCCCGATATGGCGACCCTGCAGATGGTCGAGCGGATCGACCCGGAAGACATTCTCGGAGAGATGCAGGGTGTCCGGATGGTTCGCGGCATGCAGCGCCAGCGCGGCGGCATTGTGGTTGATCGCGATGTCGGGACTGCGCCCGAGGGCCATCTCGATCCCGGTGCTGGCGTCGCCGCCCCCCGCGAAGCTGTCGACGATCAGCGGGCGGTCGTCTCGCCGCGAAACATCGGAGGGAACGGGGGCAGACCCTGCCAGAATGCCGAAGAGATCCGCGCCATCCATCAGGCCATCCCCAATGCGTCTTTGTACATCTCGAGCACGGCCTCTTCCTCGGCGATGTCGTCGGGGGTGCGCTTGCGCAGGGCGATGAGGCGGCGGATGATTTTGGTGTCGTAGCCCCGGCCCTTGGCCTCGGCGAAGACCTCCTTCTGCTGGTCTGCGAGGTCCTTCTTCTCGGCCGCCAGTCGCTCGATGCGTTCGATGAAGGCGCGCAGCTCGGCGCCGGTGACGCGGAAGGCCGCATCGCGGACGGCCCTGTCGGCTTCGGTCTCTTTCATCGGCGTCCTGCCGGGGAGGGGGTCTGACATGGGCTGTCCCTTCGGAGCAATCGAGCGCGGTGCAGACATCGCGCCGGCCTGCGGCCGTGGCAGGGTCGTAGACGGCGGGGGCGGCCAGGGCGGCCCAGAGGGCGATGGTGATCAGCGCGCCGATGGCGGCGAACGTTGGCCATTCGGGGGTGGATGCTTCGTCTGTTCCCCTCACACGCGGGGATGAACCGAGGGTATGTCCCCGGCCCGTCACTTGAGGGCTACTTTTCCCCGCACATGCGGGGATGAAGCGTGAAAGAATATGATCTCGTTTTTCTATGAAAGGTGTGTCAGCGCTTGAGAATAATCTTGTCGGAGAATTCGGTGCTTAGGTAATCTCAACATGCTTGGGTTGCACTTTCTCGCATCCGACCTGTTGGAACGCGATCATGGTCACGTTGTGGTTCCCCCGCATGCTGCCAGATTTTGCCACCATTTTCCCTTTGCGCTCGGGGCGGGCTCACGAGGCTTTCGGGCCGGGCGCAACTGCGTCTTCGGAAATGGCGGCGGGGCAGTGGCGCGCAGTCTGGATCCGGCCATTGTTGCAAATGGGAGGTTTGTATCCTCTCGGTATTTGAACCCGCAAACCTGCTGATCGCACGCACGCAGAACGAGGTCGACAGCCTTGCAGTGGCCGAGGAAGCCCTGCGCGCTGGCGCTTTGTCCTGCGTGCTGATCGAGATCACCCGCTCGCCAGCTTGCGCGAGGGGGCGGCGGTTGCAACTGGCGGCGAAGGCAGGCGGCACGACGGGGCTGCGCCTGATCCCCGTTGGCATGGACTCCGACGCGGCCGAGACGCGCTGGCGGTGGCGGCCGGTGTTTGATTACGAGAGGGAAGACTCGACTCTGATGCGTTGGAAAATTACAAAGAACAAATAGGGAACTATTGAGGTTCGGAATGTTCGATGGTCTCGGCAAGCGCGTCGTGTGCATGTGGTTTCCGCGGTTGGGCTCCGACCGGGTTCTGAAGGCGCGTCCGGTTGAGGCGCCCTTCGCGCTGACCCTGACGGACAAGAACGCCGAGCGGATCTATTGCCTGAACGCGTGGGCCGAAACCCTCGGCCTGCATCGGGGCATGCGTTTTGCCAAAGGGGCGCGCCCGCCCGAGCGGTTTCGCTGGTGCGGCCTGTCCTTGATCACGGGTCGTGCCACGGGGCCGGAACGGATCGCGCCGGAGTGGTGGCTGGAGGAGGAGAGCTGGCGGTCTGGCGTGCGGGATTGCTGGAAGATCGACACGCCGCAGACCCCCGGCTGGGGTGTGCAGGGAGAATTCATATGAGCTATGCCGAGCTGTGCGTGACCTCGAACTTTACCTTTCTGACCGGGGCGTCGCATCCGGAGGAGCTGGTGCTGCGGGCCGCCGAGCTGGGGCTGAGCGCGGTTGCCATCACGGATCGCAACACGCTGGCGGGGGTGGTGCGGGCCCATAGCGCGCTGAAGACGCTGAGGGTCGAGACCGAGAACCGTTTGCGCATCCGCTCGACCCACCAGGTGGACCCTTGTTCGCGTCAGGAAACCGGCCAGCCGCAGGATCTGGCGCGGCCCCAGGGCGTGACGTTGCCCAAGCTGATCGTGGGTACGCGGCTGGTGCTGCGCGATTGCGCGGTGGAGTGGCTGGCGCTGCCGACCGACCGGGCCGCCTATCAGCGGCTATCGCGGCTGCTGACCCTTGGCAAGCGGCGCGCGGGCAAGACGGAGTGCCATCTGGATCTGGCGGATCTGGAGCGCGGCTGTCAGGGGATGCTGCTGATCGCGCTGCCGCCCCCTGATCTGGGGCAGGCCCGCGCGCCGATCCAGCGGTTGGTGCGCTGCTATCCGGGGGCGGTCTTTCTGGGGGCCGCGCCGCGTTACGACGGATCGGATCAGGCCTGGTTCAATGGCTGTGCGCACCTGGCGCGGCGCACCTCGGCCCCGATGGTCGCGGTTGGCGATGTGCTGATGCACCGGGCGGCACGGCGACAGCTGGCCGATGTGCTGACCTGCCTGCGCGAGGGGCTGACGATTGACCGGATCGGCACGCGGGCGCTGCTGAACAGCGAACGTCGCCTGAAGGGGGCGCGCGACATGAGGTGGCTGTATCGTCATCACCCGGCCGCCCTGCGACGCACGCAGGAGATCGCGAACCGGTGCAGTTTCGATCTGTCGGAGCTGAGCTATGAATATCCCGACGAGCTGTCGCAGGGCGAGGCGCCGCAGGACCGGCTGGAACGGCTGGCGGAGGAGGGGCTTGATCGCCGCTATCCTGGGGGGGCGGATGAGCGGGTGCATGGGCTGCTGCGAAAGGAGCTGAGCCTTGTGGGCGAGCTGGGCTATGCCGCCTATTTCCTGACCGTGCATGACATCGTGGCCGAGGCGCGGTCGCGCGGCATCCTGTGCCAGGGGCGCGGCTCGGCCGCGAATTCCGTTCTGTGCTATCTGCTGGGGATCACGGATGTGTCGCCGGACATGATCGGCATGGTGTTCGAACGCTTCATCTCGCGCCACCGGGGCGAGCCGCCGGACATCGACGTGGATTTCGAACATGAGCGGCGCGAAGAGATCATCCAGTGGATCTATGAGAAATACGGGCGCGACCGGGCAGGGCTCTGCGCCACGGTGATCCATTTTCGCAGCCGCGCCGCCATTCGTGAGGTCGGCAAGGTCATGGGCCTGAGCCAGGATGTGACGGCCAGCCTGTCGGGGCAGATCTGGGGCATGTCGAACAAGGGTGCCGACCCGGACCGGATACGGGAGCTGGGACTGGACCGCAAAGACCGCCGCCTGTCGCAGACCCTGCGCCTGATCGGCGAGATCATCGGCTTTCCCCGCCACCTGTCGCAGCATGTCGGCGGCTTTGTCATCACCAAGGGACGGTTGGATGAGCTGTGCCCGATCGAGAACGCCGCGATGGAGGGGCGCACGGTCATCGAGTGGGACAAGGATGATATCGACGCGCTCGGCATCCTGAAGGTCGATGTGCTGAGCCTTGGGATGCTGACCTGCCTCCGCAAGGCCTTCGATCTGCTTGTCCGGCATGAGCAACGGCATCTGAGCCTTGATACCGTGCCGCAAGGCGATGCAGCCACCTACGAGATGCTGTGCCGGGCCGATGCGGTGGGGGTGTTCCAGGTGGAGAGCCGGGCGCAGATGAACTTTCTGCCGCGCATGAGGCCGCAGAAATTCTATGACCTGGTGATCGAGGTCGCCATCGTCCGACCTGGTCCCATCCAGGGCGGCATGGTCAAGCCCTACATCCGACGTCGCCAGAGGCTGGAGGAGCCAGAACCCTTTGGCCCCGCGCTGAGGAAGGTGACGGAAAAGACGCTTGGCGTGCCGCTGTTTCAGGAACAGGCGATGCAGATCGCCGTGGTCGGCGCGGGCTATTCGGCGGAGGAGGCGGATCAGCTGCGCCGCTCGCTCGCGTCGTTCCGGCGCATGGGCACGATAGGCGAACACAGGAGCCGTTTCGTTCAGGGCATGGTGAAAAACAACTACAGCGAAGACATTGCCAACGCCTGCTTTGCCCAGATCGAAGGCTTTGCCGATTACGGTTTTCCCGAAAGCCATGCGGCGGCCTTTGCGATGCTGACCTATGTGTCGTCCTGGCTGAAGCGGCACCATCCCGCGATCTTTGCCTGTGCGCTGCTGAACGCCCAGCCGATGGGGTTTTATGCCCCCGCCCAGATCGTGCGCGATGTCCGGGATCATGGTGTCGAGGTGCGGCCCGTCTGCGTCAACAGCAGCACCTGGGACAACACGCTGGAGCGCCGCACCGATGGCGCGCTGGCGCTGCGCCTGGGGTTCCGCCAGATCAAGGGGTTCCGCGCGGAAGACGCAGGCTGGATCGTGGGCGCACGCGGCAATGGCTATCCCGATCCCGAAAGCCTGTGGCTGCGCGCCGGGGTCGCCCCTGCGACGCTGGAACGCCTGGCCGAAGCCGACGCCTTCCTCGGCATGGGGCTGACACGGCGCAACGCCCTTTGGGCGGTGCGGGCGATCTCGGCCCCGGCGCCGCTGCCGCTGTTTGCCGATCCGCTGGACGGGGAGGGCGCGCGCGAGCCTGCGGTGACCCTGCCGCCCATGCATCTTGGGGAAGAGGTGGTCGAGGATTACGTGTCCCTGCGCCTGACCCTGCGCGCCCATCCGATGGAGCTGTTGCGCCCCTCGATCCCAGGGCTGACGCCGCATGATCAGCTGGCCACCGCGCCGCTGAGGCGGACCAGTGTTTGCGGCCTTGTGATCACCCGTCAGCGCCCCGGCACCGCGTCAGGGGTGATTTTCCTGACGCTGGAGGATGAGACAGGCGTGTCCAATATCGTCGTCTGGCGGAGGGTCTACGATCAGTTCCGGCGCATCGTCATGGGGGGGCGGTTGCTGCGCGTGACCGGCCGGCTGCAACGCGAAGGCATCGTGGTGCATCTGGTCGCGGAGCGGATCGAGGACCTGTCGCACCGGATCTCGGATCTCGGCCATCCTATGGAGGAGGCGGTCGGCATCACGCAACCGCAGGCCGACGATGCGCCGCGCCCGCCCCGCTATTCCCCCCGCGCCCATCACCCGCGCGAGCAGGCCAAACGCCTGTTCCCAAGCCGGGATTTTCATTGAAGAGGCTGGGGGAGTGCAGGCTGAAGCGGGCGATGTGGCAGGCGTTGGCACTGACAGAGATGCGCATGAACCTTCCGCAGCCAGCGAAGGAGGCGATCGAACGATCAAAGAGGCTACGTTCCATAGTCGCGCCTCGAAAATAACCCAACGTTTAAAAAAGCCGATTTATCCGCGCTTGGACAGAGCCGAGTACCTGCGTGCGAAAGTGAAGCTATGCCCGCAGTATGATTACAACAGCTATCGCAATGAGGGAGGGTTAAAAGCAAGATTGAGGAAAAGTCACGTTGATCGGCGCAAAGTTGTGCTCTAAACATTCCCCGTGCTACCGACACAATATTAACTTAAGGTAATTTGATGAACGACGACGATCCAGCCCGAAAGTACATCCCTACTTCGAAGAAAATAAACAACGAGAATGGGTCATCTTCAGAGATAAATCATGGCGCATTCACCAATATTGCATATGGCACAGCTTGGTCTGTAGGAGTCTTAGGGTCGTTAATAGGTGCGTTTTTCATCTGGTCAAGTTTCGAGGGCATCAGAATTGGATACTCAAATCAGATCAATGCCAATATTTTTTCTGTAGGGTGTGCAATTATTGTCGGAAGCTGGATTTCTGCTTCTGGCGTTGGAACATTGGCAGAAATAAGTCGGAAGCTCACTGAAAGGAAGCTTGCGAAGTAGGTTTAGTTGTGCCCTTTGAAGTGGTTCGGTTTGTTTGAAGAGGTTCCTGGCTTTTTCTAAGTGGATTCCCGCCTTGATTCCGCCGCTACCGCTTCAGGCGTCGGTGGGTTGAAGTCGGCCTGATCGGAGGTTTTAACGTCAAGCGACGAGTGAGTCTGCCGGCTGTTGTCGAAGCCGAGGTAGGCCCGGATTGAGGCGCGAGCCACGCAGACGCTGGCATAGGCCCGCAGGTAGATCTGCTCGTATTTGATAGCCCGCCGCTAGCCCATTTTCCGCGGACTACTGGCGGACAAGGGCTCGCCGCTCGATGGAGACGTTGTCGCGCCAGGCGCCCTTCGCACAACGGCTTGAGCGCAGCTGCTTCCAGCCGACGCTGCCGTCGATCTACGGTAAAGTGTTGCAATGCAGCTTCCCCATCGCTGCCATTGCAAGCCTGCAACTATAAGAATAGCATCCTCTTTATTATTTGATCCAGGGTGCCCCTATGACCTCTAGTTTTTCCTTTTTCCAAGAGCGTCTACACGAAGATCAGCCAAATCGCTTAAGAGATAACCGAACGCCATTTCAGAGGGATCGCGCGCGCATAATGCATTCGGCGGCTCCAAGGCAAGACACAGGTGATGGGTACTGGCGAGGGTGATTTTCATCGAACTCGTCTCACCCATTCCATCGAAGTGTCCCAGATCGGCTATGGCCTACTGGAAGTTCTGCACTTCAAGAAAGCCAGGTTCCACAAGGACGCGCAAGATTGGCTGCCAGCGCGCGATCTGATTGAAGCTGCGTGCCTCGCTCACGATCTTGGGCATCCTCCCTTCGGCCACAAAGGGGAGCAAGCGCTGCACAAAGCCATGTTGCGCCATGGCGGGTTCGTAGGAAATGGGCAAACCCTTCGCATTCTCACGAAACTTGAGAAGTACAAGGAGCGAGGGAAAGGGCTGTATCCGACACGCCGTTTGGTCCTCGCAGTGTTGAAATATCCGCGCTCTATGGAAACTTTCAACCTCGATAGCTACGTGAAGAAGCCGCCCAAGTCGTTCCACCAAGACGAGGAAGGTGTTGTTACGTGGGCGATTGATGGATTTTCCGCTGCCGATCAGGAACGATTGATAGCATCAGCCGATGGCAAGAGAGCCCATCATAGCCTTGACTGTAGCATTCTCGAACTCGCGGACGACATTGCCTATGGTGTTCATGACATCGAAGATATCGTTGCACGGGGTTTGGCAACTGCAAGCGATGTCGAAAAAGAGATAGTCGAAGCCTTCAAAAAAATGATAGCATCTGTTTGGATGGATTTGACGCGCAATTGATTTGCAAGGGACTACTTGGAACAAGCTTTGACAGAAAGCAGATGATTGCTGGGCTAGTGAATCTGTTTATTACCAATGTGACGATTACTACGGATCGTTCATACGATCACCCGCTTTTAAGGTTCAGCGCAGCTCTGCCAGAGCCTCATGCAAGGCTGTTAGAAGCCTTTAAGGGGCTAGCCTACGAGCTCGTAATTCGTAAGGCGAAGGTACAGCAGCTTGAGCGTCGCGGTCAGATGGTCGTGGAGCGTCTGTTTGATACTTTGCTCTCAGATCCAGAAAGTCTTATTCCTCAATCATCTTGGGAAGATGGATGTCTGGAAAGCTCTACAGAGCGGCGTGTATGCGATTACGTCGCTGGGATGACGGACAGCTACGCGGATCGTCTCTACAAGCGCCTGTTCCACCCAGGTTTTGGTAGTAGCAGCGACGAATTGTGATCGCGGTTGGTTGGATGAAGAAGGAGCCGCTGACGTTGCCTCCAGGAGCTAATCCAGTTTGAGATAGACTCTGGCCCCACCGAAAGGACCAGAGATGAAACGCAGCAGATTTACCGAAGAC
>NZ_QWJJ01000027.1 GCF_003575965.1 Pseudooceanicola sediminis
TGATCGCAGCCGTCAGCGTCGTCTTGCCGTGGTCAACGTGACCGATCGTGCCGATGTTGCAGTGCGGCTTGCCGCGCTCAAACTTACCTTTTGCCATCGTAAGGCGCCTCTGTGTTAGGGACCCCCCACAGGAACATGGCGGGCCGATTTCGCTCCGGGCGGCATTTATTGAGTCTGGCCGGGAAAATCAAGCGGCAGTTGGCCCGCCGGGCTGTCGCGCCGACCGCCGTTGTTGCAGCAGCGCCAGCCTGTGCCCGCCCGGCCCCCGGAACAGGCCAGAGGTGAGGCCAGAACCTGGGCCAGAACCTGGGCCAGAGACGAAACAGGCGCCATGGCAAACGCCTGGATCGCACTGCGGTGGAAACGACGGCCTACGCACGGCCCAAGTGGCCTGGCGGGTTTTGCCAGGCGGGGCGATCTAGCCTGCCTGGAGCGTTTCAGCAGCGGGCGCCGGTACCGGGGCGGCCACGGGGGCCATCCCTGCCGGAGTCGCGCCTGCCGGCGCCGCCCCCGCGGCCTCCGGCGTGGTGGCATCATCTGCGGCCTCAGCGGGCGCCACGGTCTCGGGCATGCTCTCGCCAAACCATTCGCGGTTCGTCAGCATCCAGTTCTGGATCTCCTTCGCCGCGTTGCGGGTCAGGTTCTGCATCTGCTCTTCCTTGGACAGCGTCAGACCGGACCCCATGATCGTCGTCTTGGAAAAGCTTTCAAGCACGGTGATCTGGTGCGGCTCCTCGTTCAGCTTCTTGCCTGCGGCGTCGTCCCAGATGGTCACGTTGATGATCAACGCGGATTTGGGAGAGAACAGCAGAGGGATACCCGGCGTGGCCAGCATGTAACCCTCTACCGAAATGCCGAAGTGATACAGCTGGTCGCCCTCGTAGCGCCGGAAACGCTCCTCCACCGCGGCCTTCATAGCGGCCTCGAATTCCTCCGGCGTCGCCTCGCGCGACAGCGGGCCCTTCTTCATCTTGGATGCCACGACGACATCATGCCCGAGGCGGAACTGGCCCAGATCCTTCATCGGTTCGTCAAGGTCGTTGGAATTGGTACAGGCGCTCAGGAAAACCCCGGCCGCAATGGCAACAAGAGACACGCGGATGGCAGGGCGGATGCGGAACATGAGAGCCTCGATTGCAATGACGACCCGTCGGGCATAGCGGATCAGGCCGGGCATTACAATTCACCAGCGTCCCCATGGCGAGAGAGGGGAGGCAAGGCGCAGTTCAGGCGCAGGCCATCGACAGGCGATGGGCAGGCCTCCGCCTGCGCGGCGGAAAAGGCGGGGGCCAACAGCCGCCCGCCACGGGGCGCGACCGTCACACGGGACTCCTGCCGCACGACCGGATCGCTGTCGCACCACGCGCCTTGGAAGCCCAGGTCTTTGGAAAACCTGCCGGCCCCGCCTATATCTTAATCTGCAGCATCCCGACACAGGATCCCCCCGATGCCCGACACCTCAGCACCGCACGGCGATACAGCCGCGCTGCCGGTCCGCGTCCCGCTGGTGACAGCACCGTTGGGCCTGTTCGGCTCTCTGCGCGCGGCACGGCGAAACGTGTTGGAAATCCTGCCAGAGCTGGCGGTCAGACAGCCTATCGTGTCGGGCAAGATGGGCATTCGATGGCATATGGTCATGGACCCGCAGGCGATCCGCCACATCCTGCTGGAAGCGGTCGAGGATTACCCGAAATCCGATGTCACCAAGAACCTGTTGCGACCCGCGATCGGCGACTCCCTCTTCATAGCAGAGGGCGCCCACTGGCGATGGCAGCGGCGCGCGGTGGCACCCGTATTCTCGCACCGGAACGTCAGCGGCCTTGCCCCCATGATGTCCGACGCGGCGGACCGGGCCTCGGCCCGGCTCGCCCAGGCGGGGTCGCGCGCCGTGAACATGGCCGACGAAATGGTGCGCGCCACATTCGAGGTGATCTCGGATGTTACCTTTTCCGGCGGCAAGAGCTTTGACCGCGACGCGGTACACCGCGCCATCGACGCCTATATCGCAGAGGCAGGCAAGGTCTCGTTGCTCGACATCCTCGGGATGCCCGACTGGATTCCCCGCCCCGGAAGGCTGATGTCCACACGCACGCTGAAGCAGATGAAGGCCATCGCCGATGACGCGATCACCTCGCGCCGGGACAGACCCCCGTCCGAGCGCGCATCCGAACGGCCAGACGACCTGCTCGACCTGCTCCTGGGCGCCGAAGATCGCGAAACAGAACGCCGGATGAACGACGCCGAACTCGCCGACAACCTGCTGACCTTCATCGTCGCGGGGCACGAAACGACAGCCCTCACGCTGGGATGGGCGCTCTACCTCTGCGCCTTCGATCCGGCAGTCCAGGAAACCGCCCGCAACGAAGCCCGCACCTTGCTGCAAGGCCGCACCGCCACCGCCGAAGACGTACCGAACCTGCCGCTGACCCGCCGGATCATCGACGAAACCCTGCGGCTCTACCCACCCGCAGCCCTCGTGTCACGGACCGCCCGCCGCGCAGACACGCTCTGCGGGCGCGAGATCCGCGCGGGTGACACGGTCATGCTGCCGATCTATGCCCTCCACCGCAACCAACTGCTCTGGGATGAGCCGGACCGCTTCGCACCCGCCCGCTTTGCCGATCGCAAGAGCATCGAGCGCTATGCCTACCTGCCGTTCGGAGACGGCCCCCGCATCTGCATCGGCGCCAGCTTCGCGCTCCAGGAAGCCGTGATCATCCTGGCAACGCTGTTGTCACGCTTCGACTTCACGGCAGTCCCGGGCAAATCGCCCAAACCCGTGATGATCCTGACACTGCGCGCAGAAGGCGGCGTCTGGCTGAACGCCAGGCCGTTGGACTAGGTCACGCGATTGCACCGGGTCAGTCCGGTTGGCGCTGCCCCTGCCTGTTTCCCTGTTTAAAATATCCCCGCCGGAGGCTTCGGGCCGCAGGACCGGAAACGCCCCGGGCCAGAGGCCCGGGGCGCGCTTCGCGGAGGATATTTAGCAACAGGGAAACATGTCAGTTGAACGTGTTGTCCCGCGGAAAGCCGCGTGGTGCCATCCGCCCCGAACCGGCGCGCTTGCCCAGCCAGTCCTCCAGCGCCGTTTCGGTCCGGGTGCGCCCTGCCGGGTCATGCCAGCTCAGACCGTCTGCGAGCACCAGCGTCGACAGGTCCGACAGGCCTCCGTCCTTGTACTTTTGCAGCCGCACGCCCTTGCCACGGGTCATTTCCGGCAGTTCTTCCAGAGGGAAGATCAGCACCTTGCGGTTTTCGCCCACAACAGCGACGTGATCGCCCCAGACGGGTTTCACCAGGAGTGCGCGCACATCGTCACGCACGTTCAGGACCTGTTTGCCCGAACGGGTCTGTGCCACGACGTCGTCCTCGGGCACGATGAACCCATCGCCGGCGCTTGAGGCGACGATCAGCCGCTCGCCGGGGCGGTAGATGCGCATCTGCACGATCTCGGCCTCGTTCGGCAGGTCGACCATGAGGCGCAGCGGTTCGCCCATGCCACGCCCCCCGGGCAGGTTGGCCGCCATCAGCGTGTAGAATCGCCCGTTCGAGCCGAAGATCAGCAGCTTGTCCGTCGTTTCGGCGTGGAAGGCAAAGCGGCCTTCGTCACCATCCTTGAACTTCAGCGGCTGGCTCAGGTCGATATGACCCTTCATCGCCCGCACCCAGCCCATTTTCGAGCAGACCACTGTCAGCGGTTCGCGGTCGATCATTGCCTCCAGCGGCACCTCTTCGGCCTCGGCGGCCGCTTCGATCAGGGTGCGGCGGGCGCCGCCGGCATAATCCTTGCCAAACGCCTTGCGGGTGTCGCGAAGCTGGTCCGCGATCCGGTCCCACTGCAAGTCGGGGGTGGACAGCAGATCATCCAGCACCGCGCGCTCCTCCATCAGCGCGTCGCGTTCGCGGATCAGCTCCATTTCCTCAAGCCGGCGCAAGCTGCGCAGGCGCATGTTGAGGATGGCTTCGGTCTGGATCTCGCTCAGCTCACCTTCGTCGCCCTGCCCCAGCGGCGAGACATAGCTTTTCTCGTCGCGCGCCCGGCCACGTTTCTTGGCCCATTCCTCGGCCATCAGGGCGGCCTTGGGATCGTCGTCATAGCGGATGATGTCGATCACCCGGTCAAGGTTGAGGAAGGCGGTGATGAAGCCTTCCAGCACTTCCAGCCGGTGGTCGATCTTTTCCAGCCGGTGCTGGCTGCGGCGTTGCAGCACCTCGCGGCGGTGATCGAGGAAGGCGCGCAGCACTTCCTTCATCGAGCAGACCTTGGGGGTGACGCCGTCGATCAGCACGTTCATGTTCATCGAGAACCGAAGCTCCAGATCGCAGTTGCGATAGAGCAGGTTCATCAGCACGTCGGGGTCGACGGTTTTCGAGCGCGGCTCCAGCACCAGGCGCACGTCTTCGGCGGATTCGTCGCGCACATCGGCGAGGATCGGCACCTTCTTGGTCTGGATCAGGTCCGCCAGGCGTTCGACCAGCTTGGATTTCTGCACCTGGTAGGGGATTTCCGTGACGACGATCTGCCAGGCCCCGCGCGGCAGGTCCTCCCTTTCCCACTTGCAGCGCAGGCGGAACCCGCCACGCCCGGTCCGATAGGCCTGGGCGATATTCTCGGGGCTTTCGACCAGCACGCCACCGGTCGGGAAATCCGGCCCCGGCACATGTTTCAGCAGCGTATCGTCGGCGGCGTCGGGATATTTGACCAGGTGCAGACAGGCGTTGCACAGCTCGACGATGTTGTGCGGCGGGATGTTCGTCGCCATGCCCACGGCGATCCCGGACGACCCGTTCGCCAGCAGGTTCGGGAACGCCGCAGGCAATACCACGGGTTCCTGTAGCGTGCCGTCGTAATTGTCGCGGAAATCGACCGCGTTTTCCGTCAGCCCTTCCATCATCGCCTCGGCGACCACCGTCAGGCGGGCCTCGGTATAGCGCGAGGCCGCAGGGTTGTCGCCGTCGATGTTGCCGAAGTTGCCCTGCCCGTCGACCAGCGGGTAGCGGACGTTGAAATCCTGCGCCAGTCGCGCCATCGCGTCATAGATCGCGGTATCGCCATGCGGGTGGTAGTTGCCCATCACGTCGCCGGAAATCTTCGAGCTTTTGCGGAATCGGCTGTTCGGCCCCAGCTTGAGCTCGCGCATTGCATACAGGATGCGGCGGTGCACGGGCTTGAGCCCGTCACGGGCGTCCGGCAGGGCACGGTGCATGATGGTCGACAGCGCATAGGTCAGGTAGCGGTCGCCAATGGCGCGGCGCAGCGGTTCGGCCAGCACTTCGTGGGCAATTTTCGGGCCGGGTTTGGCGCCGGTCTCGGGATCATCGGGGGTATCGCTCATGAGGCGGTGATAGCGTCAGGTCGCGCCACGGTAAAGCCGTCACTTGCGCGCCTGCCGCAACGGGGCGCGCGCTGCCGTCGCCGCGCCGCAGGGTGCCGCGATATCGTGCGCCCGCCCCCCGGCGCTTGCCCCCCCTGCGCTTTCCTGCCCGGCCCGCGCGCTTGCCACCAGCCCCCCGCGTAAACGCCCGCGCGCCGAAAGATCCACCCGGCCTCTGTCATGGCATTTCGAGGGGCGATCCTGCCTGCCCACACGCCGAACTCACGTTTTCGGGAACTTTTCGCCGCCCCTGCCGTTGTGACCCCGAGACCAATGGAGGCTTGCAATGTTGAAATTCATGTCCGTAACCACGCTTTTGCTGGGCGCCGTTTTCTTTCAGGTGAGCGGTGGATTTGACTTTCAGCCCCGATCGGCCGAGGCGGATTCGACCGAGGCCGGGGCCAAGACCAAGGCGCAACTGGCCGACGCCGCCTCGGGCGCGACGACGCCCAAGGGCACTGCGGCAACCCGCAAACCCGGTGACCTGATCGCGGCCAACATGGCCAGCGCCAAGTCGACCTCCGGTATGGGGACGGGTCAGGCGCAGGATGGTCAGGTGACCCTCGCCTCCATGCCGGTTGCCGATCCCGGTGATCAGATGGACCCCTCGGTCGCGGCGCTGCCGCTGGCGCGGGTCAACAAGGCCGTGGCACAGGCGCGTGTCGCCCCCTCCTCCACCCTGCCCGAAGGCGCGGAACGTCGCGCCGTTGCGGACGCAGTGATGCAAAATGACCCGATGGCCCAGCCCGCCGAAGATCGCCGCGCCGCAGACATCCGCGCCGTTGCAGGCAGCCACGTCAACCTGCGTCAGGGTCCGGGCACAAGTTTCAGCGTTGTCGATCAGCTGGGCGAGGGAGATACCGTCGAGGTGATCGGCAAGGAACGCAGCTGGCTGAAGCTGCGTGTTGCCGAAACCGGGCGCGTTGGCTGGATGGCCGATTTCCTGGTGACCGCGGCGGCCAACTGAGGCGCTGGCAGGCCCCATTGTTCCGGCAGTCCCCATTGCGAATGACCAGGGGCATCTGATCGGCGGTTACGTGTTTCGCCCGATAGACGACAGACGACGCGCCCATTGAACCGGGCGCGTTTTGTTGTTTCCGGGAGCTTTTGGACCTGGTGCCTCGGTCCGTCACCCGCCTGTTCAGGGCCCATGCAGCAGGGTTTTCAGGCGATGGAGCCACTCTCGTCTGACGGGTCATCGGCCTTGCGCCACGTTGGCAGCAGCCCCGCCTTGCCCTGCGCGCCGTGCCGGGGCATCACTGTGCAATGACACGCACTCTTCTGATCACCGGCTGTTCCAGCGGCATAGGCCACGACGCCGCACACGCGCTGAGCGCGCGGGGATGGCGGGTCTTTGCCAGTGTGCGCGATCCCGGCGACCTGCCCCGCCTGCGTGACGAAGGGCTTGAGGCGCTGCACCTGGATTACGCCGATCAGGCCAGCATCGAGACCGCCGTCGCCCATGTGCTGAGCGCGACGCAGGGGCGTCTGGATGCGGTGTTCAACAACGGTGCCTTTGCCATTCCCGGCCCGCTGGAAGACATCACCCGTGCGGCGATGCGCGCCCAGTTCGAAGTGAACCTCCTTGGCCCGCACGCCCTGACACGGGCCGTGATCCCGGTCATGCGCAGGCAGGGACATGGCCGGATCGTGAATTGTTCCTCCGTGCTGGGTCTTGTGGCGGCGCCGTGGCGCGGGCCCTACAACGCCAGCAAGTTCGCGATGGAGGGTATGACCGACACCCTCCGGGTCGAGCTGGCGGGCAGTGGCATTCACCCGATCCTGATCGAACCCGGCCCGATCCGCACGGAGTTCCGCAGGAACGCCATCGCCGCGTTCGAGAAATGGGTCGACTGGGAGGCCTCGGAGCGCGCGCAGGATTATCGCGACTGGCTGCTGGACAAGCTGTACAAGCGCGGCCCCTCGGCCGGCAGGCCCGCCCGGTTCGAGCTGGGCCCCGAGGCCGTGACGGCCAGGCTGATCCGGGCGCTGGAGGATCCCCGCCCAAGGGCGCGCTACATGGTCACCACCCCGACCTATGGCGCCGCCGTCATGCGCCGCCTGCTGCCCGCGCGCCTGATCGACCGGATGGTGCGCAACGCCTGAGACTGGCGGCGCGCCATGCCAGCCCCCCGCGCGGCCCGTTCCTGTTTCCGTTGTCGGGACTTGCGACAGAAGCTGACCCCGCGGCATGCTCCTGCGACTTGTCCCCCCTCCCCGCGATTTTCCCCGGCGAGATGCCCCCGGCAGCTCTCGCCCTTCTGTGCCCGAAACCCCCTGCGGCGGTTTTTCCTGTTCGCTTTTCGGCCCGTCCCCTCTAGATGGGGACCAGAGGCACCCGCCATCCGAAACGGCCGCTATCGTGTGGCCGACCCCGGGGCCGAAGAGGAGCTGAGCCATGGGACGTGATCCTGTTTTCCTTGCCGTTGCCGCCGCCGTGCTGCTGGTGGCGCTGATCCTGGCACTGGGGATCGGCAATTTCGCCAAGGGTGGCGACGCCCGGAAATCCAACAAACTGATGCAATGGCGGATCATCGCGCAGTTCGGGGCGGTCATCCTGATCGTCCTGTTCGTGCTGATGCGCCGGGGGGGCTGACATGGTCGTTCTATCCAAGATCTATACACGAACCGGCGATGGCGGGGATACCGCGCTTGGCGATGGCAGCCGGGTGCCGAAACCCTCGGTCCGGGTCGAGGCCTATGGAACCGTGGACGAAACCAATGCCACCGTCGGGCTGGCCCGCCAGCATGCGACGGGCGAGATGGACGCGGCGCTGTCACGCATCCAGAACGACCTGTTCGACCTGGGCGCGGACCTGTGCCGGCCCGGACTGGAAAACGACGCCGCCGCCGAATATCCGCCGCTGCGCATGACGGCCGCGCAGGTCGACCGGCTGGAAGCCGAGATCGACGTGATGAATGCCGATCTGAAACCCCTGCGCAGTTTCGTGCTGCCCGGCGGGTCGGCCCTGGCGGCGCATCTGCACCTGTGCCGCACCGTCAGTCGCCGGGCGGAACGGCTGTCGGTGGCGCTGATGCTGGAGGAGGGCTGCAATGCGCTGGCGGTGAAATACCTCAACCGGCTCAGCGACTGGTTCTTTGTCGCCTCGCGCGCCGCCAATGACGGTGGCGCGGGCGATGTTCTCTGGGTGCCGGGCGCGAACCGCTGAAGCAGGGGGCGCTGAGGCAGGGCGGTGTCGAGGCAGGGGGCGCTGAGGCAGGGGGCGCTGCCCCCCGGCCTGCGGCCTTCCCCCCGGGGTATTTTCGGCCAGATGACACGGGAGGCCAGATGACAGGGGAGGCCAGATCAGGCGGGACAGGCGAGAGCGATGAGCGGCCCCGGGCGATGGACCCGTGCTATGGACCCCTGCGATGATCAGGTGAGGGCAACGACAGTCCTCAGGTCATGCCGCCGTCAGGTCATGGCGGGCAGGACCAGGTCGGGGGGGCGGTGGCCATCGGCAAAGGTCTTGATGTTGATCAGGACTTTCTCGCCCATCTCGATGCGGCCCTCGATCGTGGCGGAGGCCATGTGCGGCAACAGCACGACGTTCTTGAGTTCGCGCAGGCGGGGGTTGGCGTCGCGACCATAGCGGAAGACATCGAGGCCGGCGCCGGCGATTTCACCTGCGCGCAGCATCCGCGTCAGGGCGTTTTCATCGATCACGTCGCCGCGCGAGGTGTTGACGATCACCGCTTCGGGTTTCAGCAGTTTCAGCCGGCGGGCGTTCATCAGGTGGAAGGTCGAGGGCGTATGCGGGCAGTTGACCGAGATGACATCCATCCGCGCCACCATCTGATCCAGGCTTTCCCAGTAGCGGGCGGACAGCTCAGCCTCGGTTTCCTCGCGCAGGCGGCGGCGGTTGTGGTAGTGGATCTGCATGCCGAAGGCGCGGGCGCGGCGTGCCACCGCCTGACCGATGCGGCCCATGCCGAGGATGCCGATCCGCTTGCCCGTGATGCGGCTGCCCAGCATGGAATTGGGGCTCCAGCCCGTCCATTCGTCGGCCTGCATCATCGCGAGTCCCTCGGGCACCCGGCGCAGCAGCGCCAGGATCAGCGCGATGGTCATGTCGGCGGTATCCTCGGTCACCACGTCGGGGGTGTTGGAGACGAGGATGCCGCGCTGGCGGGCCGTGGCGACGTCGATATGATCGACCCCTGCCCCGTAGTTGGCGATCAGGCGCAGCTGGTCGCCGGCCTGTGACAGCAGCGACTGGTCGATCACATCGCGCAGGTTCGGCACCAGCACGTCGGCGTGGCGCACCGCCTGGACCAGTTCATCGCGCGACATGGGCCGGTCCTGCGGCCCCAGCGTGACGTCGAAGAGATCCTTCAGGCGGGTTTCCACCCGCTCTGGCAAGCGTCGCGTTACAACAACACCAAGGCGTCGAGATGGCATACAATTCCTCCTGCGGCTTCCCAAGCGGCCCCTTTGGGGGCAAGGTGGCGCAAAGTGACCGGAGGCACAAGAACTCCGGCGCTGATGAGGCAAGAACAGGCGAAGACAATGAGCCCCTGGCGAATGAGCGCGATTGCGCTGTCCATATCCCTATTCTCGATCGCGGGCATCCTGGTGGCCGAGGAGCTGCCCGGCGAGGAAAGCCCCGACATCCCCGCCGACAGCGTGCCGGGGGACGCGGCCCCCGATACCCCTGTCCTGTCGCCCCCGCAGGACCAGCGCGCCGCCGCGCGTGCGATTTCCGGCGTGCTGCCTGCTCCGCTGCCGGACCCTGAGCAGGATGCCGGGCTGACGCAGACGCTGGGCCCCGTGACCAACCTGCCGCTGCCGCGCTTTCTGTCGATGAAGACGGACCGCGCCAACGTGCGCCGCGGCCCCAGCAAGACGCATCGAATCGACTGGGAATTCCTGCGCCGCGGGATGCCGGTGGAGGTGGTGGCGGAATATGGCCACTGGCGGCGGATCCGCGATCACGACGGCATGGGCGGCTGGGTGCATTACGCGCTGATCAGCGGCCATCGCACCGTGCTGATCGAACAGGACATGCTGAGCCTGCGGTTCCGCCCCGACAGCGATTCCCGCATCACCGCGAAGCTGGAGGCAGGGGTGATTGCCGATCTCGACGAATGCACGCTGGACTGGTGCAAGGTGTCGGTCGCCGGCTACAAGGGCTGGGCGCCGAAAACCGCGCTCTGGGGCGTGATGGCGGACGAGATCCGCGACTGACCCCGCACAAGCGGCGAAACCGCTTGTTTCAAGGGAGCCCGGCGGCGGGACGCCCGCGCGGCCGGCCCGTGCTGACGGGTGATTGAGGGGCGATTGGCGGGGCCGGAAAAGATCGCTCGGGATGTCGTGCATTTTTCCGTGCAAAAGGGGTTGAACCCCGGCGAGGTCCAGAGTAATCAGCGCACCACGTTGGGATGTAGCCAAGTGGTAAGGCAACTGTTTTTGGTACAGTGTACCGTAGGTTCGAATCCTACCATCCCAGCCACTTCACACCAGATCCGCTGATGCACCCGCTGTCCCCCATGTGGCAGATGCAACGCTTGTGCAGCCTGCAACGCTTGCCGGGGGGCGGAGGCGCCGCCGTTACGCAGGGCATGTTCGCTCCGCACGGCCTGTCCGCTGCGCAGGGCGTTTCCGGGGGCCTGTGCGCCCGCCTGCCCCGGATCAGACGCCGGGCTACTTGCCGACGATCCCGCGCGCCGATCCGGCGATCAGGCGGGCCGCGTCGGCCAGCGGGCCGACGGGGGGCAAGGCCGAGCGGCAGCAGAAATAGCGTGGCTGCCAGTCGGGATCGAACTTTGACTTGAACCGGTACAGACCGTCGAAATTATAGAGCTTTTCGCCCCGCGAATAGACCAGGTTGCCGAACCGCGCCCACAGGGTTGCGCCGCTGCGCCCCGGCAGCCCGGCAAAGGGCACCATCCCGAGGCTGAACTGCGCGCAGCCCTCGGCCTTCAACTGCAACATCAGCTCCGTGAACAGGAACTCCATCGTGCCCGAGGGCGCGCCCTGCCGATAGCGCATCAGATCCACCGCACAGCCCTGCCGCGCCTCCATCAGGTTGGCAAAGGCACAGACCACGCCGTTGTGGCGCACCAGTGCGATGCGCGTGCGGCCCAGCCACGCGGGGTCGAACCGCCCGACCGAAAACTGCTTTTCCCGCGCCGCGTGCTGGCCCAGCCAGTCGTCCGAGATCGCGCGCAGGCCCGCGATCAGCGCGTCTGAATGTGGCGGGGTGCTCAGCTCCAGCAGCAGACCGTCGCGGCCCGCGCGGGCATGGGTCGTGCGCAGCTTCTTGCGGGCCGGTCCCTCCAGCGAAAAGCCGGGCAGCGCGACCACCGCCTCCTCGCCCATCTTGTGCAGGGTCAGGCCCATGTCGATGGCCTGCTCGGTGAACCCCGCGTCGGCCTCGTAGAACACCGGGCGGGCACCGGCGGCGCGGGCCGCATCGTGGAACGCCCAGGCCAGGTCCTCGGCGTCACGGGCCTCGCCCACCGGGGCGCCCATCGCGATCCAGCTTGTGCCCTTGACGGCATAGGACAGCACGGATTTGCCCGCAGGCCCGAACATCAGCATCTTGTCGCCCGTCACGCCGATCATGTCAGCGCCCCGCCCATGGGCCGCGATCAGCGCCTGCGCCGCGTCCAGCTCAGCCGTATCCGGCAGGCGGGTCACGGTGCGCGCGGCGCGCAGCGCGGCATAGAGCAGCACCGCGCTCAGCAGCACGGCGCCCGTAAACACCACGCGCCAGGCCGCCACGGCAGGGGCATCGCCCATCACCTGCCACCACATCATGTCGCGCGGCGCGCGCCCTTCGTGCACCAGCGACCAGGTCAGCGCCAGCGACGCGATGATCGCCGCCGTGAACACGATCCACTGTGCCGACAGCAGCCCCTGCGACAGCCGCGCCTTGCGATAGAATTCGTGCCGGCACGGCAGCAGGATCGCCGCAAGACCCGCCAGCCCGATCACCCGGTCGTAATCGCCGCTGCGAAACACCGCCAGCCCCGCGCCATAGACCAGCACCGCCAGCACCAGCCAGAATGCCATCCGTGACCGCCGGAAGATCGAGATCGACAGCACCACCATGAACGACCCCAGCACCGACGACAGCATCGGCCCCCCCGCCACCAGCGCCAGTGGCAGAAAGGTCTCGATCTCCTCGGGGGAAAAGCGCGGGTTGGGCAGGATGCCGGCGAACATCATGTAGAGGCCCGACAGCAGCACCAGCACCCCCATCGCCGTCGGGATCAGGCTGCGCCCGGCCCGCACCACCGGCGCCAGCCCCGCGACACCGGGCAGACGCTGCGCCGCGCCGCCCCAGATCTCGGTCAGCGACAGCACCGCCAATGCCACCACGAAGGGCAGCAGGAAATACATCAGCCGGAACAGCAGCAGCGCCGTCACCGCATCGTTGACCGGCACCGACGACGGCAGCGCGGCCAGCACGACACTCTCGAACACGCCGATACCGCCGGGCACATGGCTGGCCACCCCGACCAGCGTCGCCACCGCCAGCACCGCCAGCACGTTGACATAAGGGATCGACCCCGTGGGCAGCAGCAGATGCAGCACCAGCGCCGCCATCGCGACATCCGTAAAGGTGATGCACAGCTGGCGCAGCGTCTCGCCGGCCGTCGGCGCGCGCATGGAAAAGCGGCCCACCCGTATTGCCCCGCCGCGCTGCGTGATCCAGATCAGCACGCCCGCGATCACCGCGACCCCGCTCCACGCAAGGCTCTGCAAGGTCAGCGTCGACAGCGCCGTCAGCCCCTCCAGCGACACCGGATCGACCGCCAGCGCGACCAGCCCGATCAGGGTCGCCCCGACGCCATAGGACACCGCCCCGAAGGTCGATATCGCCGCCACGTCATAGGCATCCAGCCCCAGCGCCGAATAGATGCGATAGCGCACCGCGCCGCCCGACACCGCGCTCAGCCCGATGGTATTGCCCATCGAATACCCCAGGAAACTGCCCAGCGCCGTCGCCCCAAGGGGCACCTTCTTGCCGATATAGCGCAGCGCCGACCAGTCATAGCCGATCAGCGCAACATACCCCGCCACGGTCGCCGCCAGCGCGCCTGCCACCACCTGCGGCGGCACGTGGCGGATCTGGCCCAGCACGACCTTCATGTCCAGCGGGGCCAGCAGCCGGTACAGCGCATAGACCCCGCCCATGAACAGCGCCGCCGTCAGCACCAGCACCGCGTGGCGTTTCAGCACCTCGGGCAGCGACAACCGGCGCAACGGGTGGCGGCTGTCGTCTGTCACGCTCTGCGCCGCCTCGGGCGCATTGCCGGTCTCTTCGCGCATCGGTGTCTCCTGCCTGCCCCTCCCCCTATGCCTCAACCGGCACGGGATTCAGAGCGTTATTTTGACACATGGGCCCCCGCCCGAACGCAAACCGCCGCCCCGGCAGAACAGGGGCGGCGGCACGGGTCGGCTGCGATACAGGCACCTCAGGGTCTCAGGCGAAAAACCCCTTCAGGGCGCTGACCTCGTTCGGGCGCAGCTCATGCCCGCCGTCATGCAGGCTGATGGTCAGGTCCGCCCCCTGCGCGCTGTAAAACCCCGCCAGCGCCTCGGTCAGCGGCAGCGGGCATATCTGGTCGCGCCGCCCCCCGGTGATCAGCACCTTGCGCGCCGCCAGCCCTGCCACCGGCTCCGGCGTCCAGGGGATCAGCGGATGCAGCAGGGCAATGCGCGCGAACAGATCGGGGGCCACGAAGGACATCGCCGCCAGAATGTTGGCCCCGTTGGAATACCCCAGCGCATAGGCGGGCACGTCGGGGTGCGCCGCCATCCGGGCGCGCACAAAGGCAATCATCGCCTGGGTCCGCGTCGCCAGATCCTCCATGTCATAGACCCCCTCGCCGGTGCGGCGAAAGAACCGGTTGGCGCCGTGTTCCGACACATCACCACGCGGCGCGACAATCCCCGCACCGGGCAGCACATCCGGGATCAGCCCGGAAAATTGCGTCTCGTCCCCGCCGGTGCCGTGAAAGGCAAAGATGACGGGCGCGCCCTTGGCGGGCGCCGTTTCATAAACATGCTTGTCGAGGGAGGACATCGCGATCTCCTGTCTGTTTCTGTCTTGGGCCAAGGGGCATGGCAGCACTGGCCACTGGGCAAGGGGCACGGGGCACGGGCGATCGGCATGGGGCACGCGGCAAAGCTCCGCGCCCCGGCAGATCAATCGGTGATCGGGTCCAGATAGGCCTCGATCTGCGCCCGCAGCCGCTCATGCTGGTCGGGCAGTTTCAGCGCCTCGCCCAGATGCTCGGGGGCCTCGTCACGATCAAAGCCCGGCTCGTCCGTGGCGACCTCGAACAGCACGCCGCCCGGCGTGCGGAAATAGATTGCCCAAAAGTAATCCCGGTCGATCACCGGCGTCACCTGATAGCCGGTGTCCATCAGCGCCTTGCGCACCTCAAGCTGCGCGGCGCGGTTTTCCACCGAAAACGCGATATGGTGGACCGAGCCTGCGCCCTGTTGCGCCATGCCCGCACCATGCAACGTCTCGATATCGACGACATCCGCACCATTGCCGTTGCTCACGCCATAGCGGGTGATGCTGCCCTGCCGGTCGACTTCCTCGTAGCCCATGAATCGCAGCAGCTCGCCCGTGGCCGCCCCGTCGCGCAGCCGCAGCGTGGCCCCCCGGAACCCGCGCACCGCCTCGGCGTTCCCGCCACCCGCGCCGGTCCAGCCGGGGCGCGCATCATCCGCCACTTCCACCAGCGAAAAACCGTCACCGTCCGGTCCCTTGAACCGCAGGCGCGCCTCGCCAAAGGTCTCCGTCTCGGCCAGCCCGCCGACACCGTGATTGCCCAGCCGTTCTTTCCAATAGCCCAGCGACCCCTGCGGCACCGAAAACAGCGTCTCGCTGACCTCGCCGACACCGGGGCGGCCGCGCCCGGCATTGCGGAACGGAAAATAGGTCATCACCGAACCGGGCGTACCGGCGGCATCGCCGTAATACAGGTGATAGGTGTCGGGGCTGTCGAAATTGACGGTCTTCTTGACCCGCCGCAGCCCCAGGGACTTGGTAAAGAAGTCATTGTTCTGCTGCGCATCCGACGCGATCGAGGTGACGTGGTGCAGACCATTGATGTTCAGTGTCATGGTACTCTCCTCAGCGCGGCAGCCTGTGGCGGCCCGCTGTCTGGTGGCCAGTGCGTGATCTGGCCGGGGTGATACTCTCTGCCCCCCAAGATGGTCCCGGTGCCCGCGATAGAGAATAGCAATAATCCTGCATTCACTATTCCACCTTTTGCAATAATGCCGCATCCTGTCGCCCATGGGCGATCTCGAATCCATCAAGGTGTTTCTGGCCGTGGCCGAACAGCGCAGCTTTGTCGCCGCCGCGCGCGCCCTGTCCATGACCCCGCCGTCGGTGACCCGCAGCGTCAACGCGCTTGAGGCGCGCCTGGGCGTGCAACTGCTGCTGCGCACCACGCGGCAGGTCTCGCTGACCTCCGCCGGGGCCGCCTATGCGCTGCGTGTCGCGCCGCTGGTGCAGGGGCTGGACGACGCCACCGAAGACCTGCGCGACGGCCAGTCCCAGACCGCCGGACTGATCCGCATCAACGCGCCGATGTCGATGGGCGAACGGGTGCTGCCCGACGTGATCTCGCAGTTCCGCACGCTGCATCCGCGCGTCAGCGTCGCCCTGACGCTCACCGACCGGCTGATCGACGTGGTGGCCGAACAGACCGACCTTGCCATCCGCATCTCGGAACCGCCCAGGGACAAGCTGACGATCTGGCGCAAGATCTGCCGCGTGCCCCGCCTGCTGGTTGCCGCGCCCCGCTACCTCGATGCGCAGGGCACCCCCGCCGCCCCCGAAGACCTGCTGCACCACACCTGCATCGCCTATGACGCAGGTGCCGGCCCCGAAGTGTGGGATCTTGCCGCCGGGGCCACCCGCCGCCGCATCACCGCCGGGCGGGTGCTGTCCAGCAACAACGGCGACCTGACCGCGCGTCTGGCCGTCAACGGCGAAGGCATCGCGCTGCTGCCCCGCTTCATCGTCGCAGAGGCGCTGGCAACCGGCCGCCTGCGCGCCGTCCTGCCCGGCTGGTCGCCGCCCGAACTGTGGCTGACGCTGACCTACCCGCCCTATGACCGGCTGCCGACGCGCCTCGCCACCTTCTCGGATTTCTTTGAAACCTATGTCACCGAAACGCGGCCAATGTAGCGCCTACAGCAGCACACCCAGCGCCTCGTAGATCAGGAACACGGACACGCAGAACAGCATGATCTGCACCAGCCCCATATAGACCCACTTTGGCAGCCGCCCGACGATGAACCGGCCCGAAAACGCCCCGCAGATCGACACCACGATCATCCAGGCCAGGCGCGGCAGCTCGATCTGGTCCCACAGGCCCAGCTCCGTATAGGCCGGGATCTTCGAGACGTTGATGATCGCGAACAGGATCGTCGCCGTCCCGGCAAAGGTCAGGTTCTCCAGCCGCTGCGGCAGCACGAAGGCCTGAAACGGCGGCGCCCCGTTGTGCGAGATAAAGCTGGTCACGCCGCACAGGATGCCGAAGACCCAGCCCCGCCGCGCCGAAAAGGGCCGCGCCTCCTGCCTGCCCTTCAGCCGCGCCCATGCCACCTGAAGGCAATAGATCAGCCCGATCAGCCCCGTCGCCAGGCTGACGCCCGCCACCGGCACCATCGGCGCGATGAACATGGCAATGACGATACCGACCAGCCCCGCAGGCACCAGCACCTTCAGGTTCCGCAGCGAAAAATCGCGCCGGTACAGGATCACCGCCACCACGTCGCTGGCAATATAGACCGGCAGGATCACCCCGGCGGCCTGCAACGGGTCCATGAACAGGCTCAGCAGCGGCACCGACAGCGCCCCCGCCGCCGTCAGCCCGCCCTTGGCCAGCCCCACGACAAAGGCCGCGATTGCAAGAAGGATCAGATGTTCGGGCATGGGGTGCTGTCTTTGCTGGGGGCGGGGCGCGGCGATCCCACCAGCATCGCCAGACCGCCCCCGTTTCGGCGCCACCTGACACACCCCTCCGCCGGGATACAAGCGAATGCGGCACCGCGCGGCCGCCCCGGATGCCAAAAACCGGGCCCACGCGCCACCCTGCGCGGCATTTTCTGCGCCCCGGCCCATTTACCGCGCGACCTGCCCCCCGATCTGCGCCATAAGGAACCAGCACACCGGCGCGCCCGCGCAAAAGGACACACCCGCATGACCCGGATCGTCTTCGACCTCGATGGCACCCTGATCGACAGCGCAGAGGATGTGCAGGGCATCGCCAACGCGATCCTGCCGCCCGACCTGCCCCCCGTGACCCTGCCCGAGGTCCGCGCCTTCATGGGCGAGGGCACGCCGACCTTCATCCGGCGGCTCATCGACGCGCGCGACCTGCCGACAGACAGCTTTGACACCCTGCACAAGGGGTTCATGGCCCGCTACAAGACCGCCGTCACCCGCACCACGGTCTATCCCGGCGTGGCCGAAACGCTGTCTGACCTGCGCGCCGCAGGGCATCGCCTCGGCCTGTGCACCAACAAGCCCGCCGCCCCGGCACGCGCCGTCCTCGCCCATCTCGGGCTGGCCGAATATTTCGACGTGCTGCTGGGCGGCGACAGCCTGCCCCAGCGCAAACCGGACCCCGCGCCGCTGCTGGCGATCCTGGCCAACCTCGGGGATACCCGCGCGCTCTATGTCGGAGACAGTGAAACCGACGCCGAAACCGCCCATGCCGCCGCCGTGCCCTTTTTGCTGTTCACCGAAGGCTATCCCAAGGGGCCGACCGACAAGATCGCCTGCACCGCGCGGTTTTCCAGCTTTTCCGCCCTGCCCGGCCTGGTCGCGCAACTGGGCTGACCGCGCCCCGACCCAGGCCGTTGCCAGGTGCCCGCTGGCCGCGCGACGGCCTCGAACGGCAGGCACCCGACCGACAGATTGACCGACACCGCCACCCGCCGGTGGGGGCTGGACGTTGACTTCGCGACACCCGAACTGGCCGAACAGCAGGGCGCGCGCCCCCTCAGGTGGCACCACGCCGCGCCGGCCTGTGGCCCACGCCCCCTTTCAGCAAAACCCCGATAACGGCACCGTTCGGATACCGCTCAGATACCGTTCAAATACCGACGTTCGAATCCAGCGTTTTCAATGACTTGCAAGAATCAACCCCGGCGATACCGACAGGTCCCGCGCCACGGGCCTCAGCTCGACTCGCGCGCCACGATTTCAAAGCCCAGGTCGATCACCGATTGCGTGCCGCCCTGCGCCTCGATCCGCTCCAGCACCGCGCGCGCCGCCGACTGGCCAAAGGCCGACATGTCCACCCGCACCGTGGTGATTGCCGGGCTGACAAAGGCGGAAAAGTCCTGATCGCCGAACCCGATCACCGCCACCTGCCCCGGCACGTCCAGCCCGCGCGTCCGCGCCTCGACCAGCACCCCGTGCGCCAGCAGGTCCGAACTGCAAAAGACCACGCCGCCGGTAAAGCCCTGGCCGTCCATCAGCTGCGCCAACCCCTGCCGCCCGCGTTCCAGACTGGCCTGGGATTCGAACTGCGCAACGGGGATCTCTCCCCCCGCAAGTCGCGTGAAACGTTCGGAAAAAGCACGCATCCTGCGCCGCGCGCGTTCATCCCCCGCCGACACGCATCCCGCCTGGCGATAGCCCTGCGCATAGGCAAAATCGGCCACCGCACGCCCGGTTTCGGTATGGGAAAACCCGACGCACACATCGATGGGCGAGTCGGTGATATCCCAGACTTCGACCACCGGAATATCGGCCCCCAGCAGCATCCGCCGCGCCTGCGCACTGTGGTGAATCCCGGTCAGCATCATCGCGTCGGGACGGCGCGACAGGTGCGCCTCGATCAGCTTTTCCTCGTCCTCGGGTTCGAACCCGGTTTCCGACAGCATGATCTGATAACCGCTGTCGCGCATCACCGCGCTGAAACTCTGGACCATCCCCGAATACACCACGTTGCGGATCGAAGGCACCAGAGCCGAGATCAGCTTTGACCTGCTCGACGCCAGCGCACCCGCCAGGGCATTGGGCACAAAGCCGGTCATTTCAATGGCTTCGCGGATCTTCGCCAGCGTCTTGGGCGACACCTTGGACGGATCGCTCAGCGCCCGGCTGACCGTGACCTGCGACACCCCGGCCAGGCGGCCCACGGTCTCCATCGTGACACCGCGCGTCGCTGGCCTGCGCCCCGGTCCCTTGCCGGGGGCACCCCTGCCCGCCGCGTCGCCGGGGGCGGCGATATGATCATCCTCGTCCATCAGGCGCATCTTTCGCCGCCCCACCGTGCCAGTGCAAGCCTTGCTGCCGCGCCCGCTGCTATTCAGACATCCGCCGTTGCTTGCGCGCCATCAGGACCGACCCTGCGACGGAGCCGACGATCAGCAGCCACAGCACCACCGCGATCCAGCTCTTGGTGAAAAAGATCGTCAGATCACCAAAGCTTTCCAGGCTCTTGACGAAGTACACCTCGGCCGACGGCCCCAGGATGAACCCGATGATGAAGGGGGCGATCTCGATCCCGATCTTGCCGGCCAGCCAGCCGAACACGCCAAAGATCAACAGCGTCCAGACGTCGAACATGATGCCATAGTTGATGGTATAGGCGCCGATGACGCACATCATCAGGATGACCGGAAACAGGATATGCTTGGGAATCGTCACCACCAGCGCGAAATACCGGATGGCAAAATACATCATCACGAACATCGCAACGTTGGCGATCAGCATGGCGACGATCATCGCGTCCCAGGTCACCGGGTTGTTGCCGATGAACAGCGGCCCCACCTGGATACCCTGCAAGGTGAAGGCGCCGATCAGCAACGCGGTGGTCGAATCCCCCGGAATACCCAGGCTCAGCAGAGGTACCAGCGCGCCCCCGGTCAGCCCGTTGTTGCCCGACTCCGACGCGACGATGCCCGCAGGTTCACCCTTGCCGAAATTTTCCGGCGTCTTCGAAAATGTCTTGGCGTTGGTATAGGCGATGATCGACGCGGCAGATCCGCCAACCCCCGGCAGGATACCGACAAAGGTGCCGATCAGCGACGACCGGATCAGGTTGAAGGTGTTGCGGGCGATGATCGCAAAGGAAAACGTCGACTTTGGCCCGACCTGAAGATCCTTGGCCGAATGCCCCTTCGGCACGCCGATCTCGGCTTGCTCAAGGATGGCGGCCAGGCCGAACAGCCCGATCAGCACCGGCAGCAGGGAAAACCCGGACTCCAGCCAGTATTCCGTGCCCGGCGGGATCAGCCGCAGTTCGCCGTTACCGCCGTTGGAAATGTCATACGTGCCGATCAGGCTGACAAACACGCCCAGCACACCCGAAAACACCCCCATCAGCATGTCCGACGACAGCGCCGCCATGACCGTCATGGCAAAGAAGATGATCAGGAATTTCTCGACATAGCTGAACTTGATGGCGAAATCGGCCAGCGTCGGGGCGAACAGCCACAGCACGATCAGGCTGATGATGCCGCCGACGAACGACGACACGATGCCGATGCGCAGGGCCTTTTCGCCCTCGCCCCGCTGCGCCATCGGATACCCGTCGAACGTCGTGGTGATCGAACTCGGCGTGCCGGGTATGCCCAGCAGGATCGCCGGCACCAGCCCGCCCGAGATGCCGCCCACATAAAGGCCCAGCAACAGGGCCAGGCCGTTTTCCAGCCCCAGCGAATAGGTCAGCGGCAGACAGACGGCAACAGCCATGGTCGCCGTCATGCCCGGAATGGCGCCAAAGATGATACCGACCAGCGTGCCGCCGACGATCAGCGACAGGAACAGCGGCGTGATGATTTCCAGCATGTGTGCAGCCTCAGGGAAGGGACAGGAACAGGGGATAGGTGAACAGCCACCACACGAAGACCGGGCCGAACACGGCGACGATCAGCAGCGGCAGCACCTGACGCAGCGGTCGTTCATGCATGAACAGCAGCCCCGTCGCCAACAGGTAGGGTATCGAACACAGCAGGAACCCCATGCCCGTGTTCGGCCAGATGTTCCCAACCGGCACCATCAGCGAAAAATACAGCAGCGTCAGCACCAGCGCCCCGAGGAACCGCACCTTGTCCATCGCCGCGAACAGCCCGCGCCAATAGGGCACGGTGGCGGCAATGCGGGCGCGGTCGCGGATCAGCACCGCCAGCCCCAGCAGGCCCAGAACGCAGGCGATCAGTGTCGGAAAAATCAGATGTGACGTGTCAAAGTCGATCGTCACGCGGGTCAGGTCGCCCATGCTGCCTCCCCCCTCCCTTTCGGTCTTGGTCATTCAGTATTGTATGCGCTCGGCAAGGGATCCGGCCGCCGGGCGGGCGTCCGCGGGCGGCTTCCACCCCCGCAGGCAGACGTCCCGGCCAGGAATCCTGGCCGGGACGATGGAAAGGCTCAGTTGCCTTGCGAAATCTGTTCGATGACCTTGCCATAGGTGTCACGCTTGGCCTGAAGATGGGCCTTGGCTTCGTCCGACGGCAGGAAATTCGGGATAAAGAACGCCTCTTTCTGACGGGTCTGGATATCGCCGGCGTCATAGATCTCGGTCAGGGCGGCGTCGATCGCTTCGCTGATGGCCGGGTCCATGTCCTTGTTGAACAGCATGAAGAATTCCTTGTCGAAGGTGAAATCCTCGTTGCCGTCCAGCGTCACGCTGGTTTCCGGGCTGGCATGTTTGAGCATCTCGTCACGGCTGGTGCCGCCCATGCCGGCCTCGGGGGCCTGTTCCAGGGTTTCGGGACGCGCGGTGATCCAGACGAAACGCATCGCCTTTTCATCGTCGGCGGGCAGTTGCGTGAACTGTTCGTTGCCCTGGATCGACCCGTTGATCACGTCCGCCAGATCATCCCACATCGCCTGGTTCTTGTCCGACTGCGATCCGGTGTTGACGGCGACGATGTTTTCCTCGGAACCGGGGTTCATCACCTTGGCGGCATTCTTCATCGCGGAAAAGCCGATCTCGGACACGCCGCCGGGTTGGATTGCCACACGCACGCGGGTGCCGTCGGCCGCGGCCTGCAGGATGTCATCCATGCTCTGATAGGGCGAATCCGCAGGCACCAGATAGGCGTTGCCCGGGTTGATCGCCACGGTCGGGCCGATGTTGTAATTGGCAAAGATGTCGTCATAGCCGGTGACACCGTACAGGTGCCCCAGGTAGGCCTGATCGTGGAACATCATGATGGTCGTGCCGCGCTTGTCGCGCGACAGCACCTTGAACGCCTCGGACGAACCCACCGCATCCACCTTGATGTTGATGCCCAGCTTTTCCGACAGCGCATCCGCCACCATCGCCGAGGCCTGGTACGTGTCGCCCCCGGTCGATTTCGACCCGATCACCAGCCGCATGTTGCGCGGCAGGTCCTGCGCCTGCGCGATCATCGGCTGCGCCAGCAGGGCCACGGCCGAAGCGGCGGCAAGAAGTGTTCTGCGAGTGATGTTCATCTGATCCTCCCTGAGCCGCCGCAGCGACCCGTCATGTGCATGTTTCCGACGCTCTCCTGACGGCGGAATGCGCCAATGTAAGCGCATACATACCTCAGAAACATATCGAGACGCCCCCTGTCAAGCCGTTTCATAATTCGCAAAAATTAGGTTATTCATCGTACCTAACAGGTTGACCTGCAAACATGTATGCGCATACATCATCACAAACGACAGCCTTTCAAGAGGAGCACCCCCATGCCGACAGCCCCCCGCAAGACCCCAGACCAGCTGCGCAGCTCCCGCTGGTTTGCGCCTGATGACCTGCGCAGCTTCGGCCACCGCTCTCGCATGATGCAGCTGGGCTATACGGATGCCGAATACCGCGACAAGCCGATCATCGGCATCCTGAACACCTGGTCCGAGCTGAACTCCTGCCATTCCCACTTTCCCGAACGGGTGCGCGACGTGAAACGCGGCGTTGCCATGGCGGGCGGTTTTCCCGTGGAAATGCCCGCGCTGTCGGTCGATGAGAGCTTCAACAAGCCCACCTCGATGCTCTATCGCAACATGCTGGCGATGGAGACGGAGGAGCAGATCCGCGCCCACCCCCTCGACGGGGTCGTGCTGATGGGCGGTTGCGACAAGACCACGCCCGGCCTCGTCATGGGGGCAATCACCGCAGGTGTGCCGATGATCTACCTGCCCGCGGGTCCAATGCTGCGCGGCAATTACGCGGGCCGCATCCTCGGCTCCGGCTCGGACGCCTGGAAATACTGGGACGAACGCCGCGCGGGCAATATCTCGGACGAGGAATGGCTGGGTGTGCAGGGGGGCATCGCGCGCTCGGCCGGCACCTGCATGACCATGGGCACGGCCTCGACCATGACCGCGATCACCGACGCCATGGGGCTGACCCTGCCCGGTGCGTCCTCCATCCCGGCGGTCGATTCGGGGCACATGCGCATGTCCTCCGAATGTGGCCGGCGCATCGTCGACATGGTCTGGGAAGACCTCACACCGTCCAGGATCATCACCCCCGCCGCCGTCCAGAACGCCGCCATCGTCGCCATGGCGACCGGCTGTTCGACCAACGCCGTCATCCACCTGATCGCCATGGCGCGGCGCGCCGGGGTCGACCTGACGCTCGATGACCTCGACGCCCTGGGGCGCACCACGCCGCTGATCGCCAATGTCCGCCCCTCGGGCAAGGACTACCTGATGGAGGATTTCTTTTTCGCCGGGGGCCTGCGCGCGCTGATGAAACAGATGGAGGAGCGCCTCGACACCTCCTGCATCACCGTCACCGGCAAGACGCTGGGCGAAAACCTCGAAGGTGCGGTCGTCTATAACGATGACGTCATCCGCCCGCTATCCAACCCGGTTTACAAGGAAGGCTCGCTCGCGCTGCTGCGCGGCAACCTCTGCCCCGACGGCGCGGTGATCAAGCCCGCCGCCTGCGATCCGAAATACCACGTCCACCAGGGGCCCGCGCTGGTGTTCGACAGCTACCCCGAGATGAAGGCCGCCATCGACGACGAAAACCTCGACGTCACCCCCGATACGGTGCTGGTGCTGCGCAACGCGGGCCCGCAAGGCGGCCCCGGCATGCCTGAATGGGGCATGCTGCCGATCCCCAAGGCGCTGATCAAGCAGGGCCACCGCGACATGCTGCGGATTTCGGATTCGCGCATGTCCGGGACATCGTATGGGGCCTGCGTGCTGCACGTCGCCCCCGAGAGCTTTGTCGGCGGGCCGCTGGCGCTGCTGAAGACCGGCGATATCGTCCGCCTCGACCTGCCCAACCGCAGCCTGGACATGCTGGTGGACGACGACGAAATCGGCCGCCGCCGCGCCGCGTGGCAACCGCCTCAACCGCGCTACGAACGCGGCTACGGTTACATGTTCTCGCGTCATGTGACGCAGGCCGACAAGGGCTGCGACTTTGACTACCTCGAAGCGGGCTTTGGCGCCGCCGCCCCCGAACCCGACATTTTCTGAAGGAGTCCCGCAATGACCCTCGATCTCGACACCGCCCTTTCGGGCATTTCCGGCATCCTCGTGACGCCCTACGACGACGCAGGCGACATCGCACCGGGCAAGCTGCGCCCCATCATCGACCGCGCCCTGACGGCAGGTCTGCACATGCCCGTCGTCAATGGCAACACCGGCGAATTCTATGCCCTGACCACGGACGAGGCCTGCACCATGGCGCGCGAGGTCTGCGCGATGGTCGATGGCCGCGCGCCGGTTCTGGCGGGCATCGGTCGCGGCATCCGGGACGCCTGCAAACTGGCCGAGGCTTCGGCCGAGGCCGGCGCGACGGCCCTGATGATCCACCAGCCGCCCGATCCCTTCGTCGCGCCGCGCGGCACCGTCGACTACGTCAAGGCGATCTCGGATGCCTCTGGCGGCCTGCCCATCATGCTCTACCTGCGCAATGACGCGATCGGCACCGCCGGCATCAAGGCGCTCTGCGACATCGACGGCGTCAAGGGCGTCAAATGGGCCACCCCCAATGTCCAGAAGCTGGCCGATGCCATCGCCGCCTGCGATCCCTCGATCACCTGGGTCGGCGGCCTGGCCGAGGTCTGGGCGCCTGCCTTCTATGCCGTCGGCGCGCGCGGCTTCACCTCCGGCCTGATCAACATCTGGCCCGAACGCTCTCTCGCAATCCACGCCGCGCTCGAGGCCGGCGATTACCCCCAGGCCAATACCCTGATCAAGCAGATGCGTGCCTTCGAGGATATCCGCGCAGAAGAGCTGAACGGCACCAACGTGACCGGCGTCAAGGCGGCCCTGATGGCCCTTGGCAACGATTGCGGCCCGACGCGCCCGCCCTCGGCCTGGCCGCTGACCACGGCTCAGCAATCGAGCCTGCAAGGCTTTCTGACGGCCAATGGCCTGATCTGACCCAGGAGGTATGGCGTAGCATGGTATGGCGCTCCGCCCCCGGGACCGCGCGAAAAAGGGGGCTCTGCCCCCGCCAGCCTGCAGCTGCCTCCCCCCTGGATATTTGGAACAGGGAAACATCAGGGGGAGGGTCGAGGTGGCGGGGTGGGGTGCCGGGAGGATGCACCGTTCAGACACCGCTTTGATAC
>NZ_QWJJ01000028.1 GCF_003575965.1 Pseudooceanicola sediminis
CGATCGCCATGGAAGAGAAGCTGCGCTTCGCCATCCGTGAAGGCGGCCGTACCGTCGGTTCCGGCGTCGTCTCGAAAATCCTGAAGTAAGTCGGGCGGTCTGCCCCCCTCTGGGGCAGACCTTTCGAGGGCGCGGCGTGTGTCGCCACTGGCAGCGCACGCAGCGGCCCCCCGGTGGCAGATGACGCGCCGGATGAAAGCAACGAATGGCGGGGCCCCGGGTCCCGCCATTTTGCGTTCCGGCCCCGGCCTGCGCTTTCACGCAGCCCCAACCTTCAACTTCGCGCCCGTCCACTTTCCGTCCGGCAACTCCCTGATCCTCCCCGCAGATCGCGCTAGAACTTCCACCGCTCCGCCCTATCATCGCGGGAACCGATCGCCCTCTGCCCAGGACACCTGCCCATGACCCAACCCGCGACCCAGCCCTGCCAATTCGCCTATGCCCTGAACGGGCCGCGCCGGGGGCAAAAGCTGGGCGGCAGGGATATCGAGGCGCTGTTGCAGGCCGACACCCTGTGCTGGGCGCATCTGGATGCCGCCGACCCCGCGACGCCCGACTGGGTCGCGATGAAGCTGAGCTATCTTGACCACACGGTGACCGAGGCGCTGACCCAGCCCGAGACGCGCCAGCGCGCGAATGTGATCGGGAATGGCCTTCTGGTGATCCTGCGCGGCATCAACACGAACGAGGGCATGGACCGCGAAGACATGGTCGCCGTGCGCGTCTGGGCCGATGCGCATCGCATCATCACCCTGTCGCGCCAGCGTGTGCGCGCCCTCGACGATATCGTGAAGGAGGTCTCCATCGGTGAGGGCCCCGAGACGGCGGGCGAATTCCTGGCGTTGCTGGCCGAACGGCTGAACGCGCGATTCGCGCCGTTCGTGCACGAGCTGGACCAGAGCGTCGAGTCGCTGGAAACCGAGGTGATCGATTCGCCCCGCTCCGAATTGCGCCGCAGGATCGTGGCGTTGCGTCTGTCGGTGGTCGAGCTGCGCCGTCATGCCCCGCCGCAACGCGATGCGGTGAACGACCTGCTGACCTCGGACAGTCCGCTGTTGTCGGATCAGAACCTGCGTGAACTGCACGAGAGCCACGACCGCCTGGTCCGGCTGGCCGAGAACCTGGACGAACTGCGCGACAACCTCGCGGTGCTGCGGGACGAATTGCAGGGGCAACTGTCGGACCGGTTGAACCGGCACATGTACCTCATTTCGATCATGTCGGGGGTCTTTCTGCCGCTGGGTTTTCTGACCGGGCTGCTGGGCATCAACGTCGGCGGCATCCCCGGCGCTGGCGATCCGCATGCCTTCTGGGTGTTTTCGGGCATTCTGGTCGGTATTCTGTGTGTGCAGGTCGTGGTGCTGCGGTTGTTCCACTGGATGAACTGAGGCAGCGGGCACCTTGGCACCTGCGAAACGGGGCAGGGGGGGCGCCTGACGGGCCGGGCGCGCATGGCGCGCGTGCCTGCGAAACCCGGGCCGAGAAAATACGCAAAAGGCGGCGCGGCCCCTCTTGATCTTCATCCCCCTCTGCCGTATCCGGGCGCTACGGACTAGGGGTTTAGCTCAGTTGGTAGAGCATCGGTCTCCAAAACCGAGGGTCGTGGGTTCGAGTCCCTCAGCCCCTGCCAGTCCGGCCTTGCTGACATGATGACCTGCACGCACCGGCCCTGGCTCACCGCGACATTGGCCCGGCGCCCTGCCATACCGGCCCCGGCTTACCGCGACATTGGCCCGGCGCCCCGCCACACCGGCCACGCCTGGTGCATGTCTGCGGGGGTGGCACCGAATGCGGCCTTGAAACACCCCGCCGGTTTCCGTATGTCGGCGCAGATCTGTCGTCGGTCGCGATATCGGCGCAGGGTCAAACCGTCGGTCGCTGCACCGGCAGGACACCGACACGATACCGACGTAGAACCGACACAGGATTTTACCCATGGCGAACCCGCTGCAATTCATCCAGCAGACCCGTGCCGAGATCGGCAAGGTCTCATGGCCGACCCGCCGCGAGGTCGTGCTGACCACCATCATGGTGCTGGTCATGTCGGCCCTGGCGGCAATTTTCTTTGCCCTGGTCGATGTCGGGATCCGGACGGGCCTTCAGGCCATCCTCGGGTTCTTCGGCTAGGATCACGCGTTTCGGGGTGAGGCTTGCGCTTTCCGGCGCATGTTTGTATCTGACAGCCAATTCCCCAATTTTGGCGCGTGGCGATTCGAGCCCTGCGCCGATTTTCTATTGGGGGTCCGGCGTTTGGGGCGTGTCAGCCCGGGACGGATGGACAAATCAGAATTTCGGCCGATTGGCCGCGATGGAATAAAGGGTCGACACGACATGGCAAAGCGGTGGTACTCGGTCAGCGTCCTCTCGAACTTCGAGAAGAAGATCGCCGAGCAGATCCGGCAGAGCGTCGAGGAAAAAGGTCTTGAGGACCAGATCGACGAAGTGCTCGTGCCGACCGAGGAAGTGATCGAGGTGCGCCGTGGCAAGAAGGTGACGACGGAACGTCGCTTCATGCCCGGTTACGTGCTGGTGCACATGGAAATGTCCGACGCGGGTTACCACCTGATCAACTCGATCAACCGCGTCACCGGCTTTCTGGGTCCGCAAGGCCGCCCGATGCCGATGCGCGACGCCGAGGTGAACCAGATCCTGAACCGCGTTCAGGAAGGCGAGGATGCCCCGCGCACCCTGATCCACTTCGAGATCGGCGAACGCGTCAAGGTCAACGACGGCCCGTTCGAGGGCTTCGACGGCATGATCGAGGAAGTCGACGAAGACAACCAGCGCCTGAAGGTGTCGGTGTCGATCTTTGGCCGGGAAACCCCGGTCGAACTGGAATTCACGCAGGTTGCAAAACAGACGTGATGTTCGAGACGTGGGAGGGCGCGCCACGGCGCCCCCGAACCACGGCAAGCCCTTCGGGGCGTTTGTAGGGCGGGGATCCCCCGCCGCTTGAAAATAGGAGAGGCCACATGGCCAAGAAACTTATCGGTAGCCTGAAGCTGCAAGTCAAAGCAGGCCAGGCAAACCCCTCCCCGCCCGTCGGCCCGGCCCTGGGTCAACGCGGCATCAACATCATGGAATTCTGCAAGGCGTTCAACGCCAAGACGCAGGAAATGGAGCCCGGCGCGCCGTGCCCGACCGTGATTTCCTACTACCAGGACAAATCCTTCACGATGGAAATCAAGACGCCCCCCGCGTCTTATTACCTCAAGAAGGCCGCCAAGCTGAAATCCGGCGCCAACAACCCGGGCAAGGAAACCGCAGGTTCGGTAACCGTCGCTCAGGTCAAGGAAATCGCCGAAGCGAAAATGCGCGATCTGAACGCCAACGACATCGAAGGCGCAATGCAGATCATCCTGGGCTCCGCCCGCTCCATGGGCATCGAGGTGAAGTAAGATGGCAAAGTTCGGAAAACGCACCCGCGCCGTCCGCGAAGCCTTCGCTGGCAAAGAAGACCTGACGGTTGAAGACGCAATCGCGCTGATCAAGGCCAACTCGAACGTCAAGTTCGACGAGACCATTGAAATCGCGCTGAACCTGGGCGTCGACCCGCGCCACGCCGACCAGATGGTCCGCGGCGTTGTCGGTCTGCCCAACGGCACCGGCAAGGACGTTCGCGTCGCTGTCTTCGCCCGCGGCGCAAAGGCTGACGAAGCCACCGCAGCTGGCGCAGACGTTGTCGGTGCAGAGGACCTGATGGAAGCCATCCAGGGCGGCAAGATCGATTTCGATCGTTGCATCGCCACCCCGGACATGATGCCCGTCGTCGGTCGTCTGGGCAAGATCCTGGGCCCGCGCAACCTGATGCCGAACCCCAAGGTCGGCACCGTGACCATGGATGTTGCCGACGCCGTGAAAGCGGCCAAGGGCGGCGAAGTCCAGTTCAAGGCCGAAAAGGCCGGCGTGGTGCACGCAGGTGTCGGCAAGGTCTCCTTCGACGATGCCAAGCTGGCGGAAAACATCCGCGCCTTCGTGGATGCCGTTTCCAAGGCGAAACCGGCAGGCGCCAAGGGCTCGTACATGAAAAAGGTCTCGCTGAGCTCCACCATGGGCTCCGGCGTGTCGGTCGCGATCGAAAGCGCAACCGGCAACTGATCTGAGCGAAGATTCGCTTGTCGGAAAGAGGCGGGCCGCAAGGTCCGCCTCTTTTCTTGCGTGGTTGCCAAATGTGCGCTTAGTGGCAACACGTACATTTTTCTTGATCGCTTTTGCGGTCAACCTGTCGACATCGCCGCCTTTCTGGGATCAGAAAATACGTAGTGCGATTAATTGACCTTCCAGCAGGGCAGATGGTCGACAAAGAGCTGATTCTCAGGTCATAAAGTACGTAATGCGACTAAATTGACTTTCGGCTTTTAACAGGTTCGAAAATTGAAAGGTGTGACTTCTAAAATGGCAAACAAGTACAATTGGCTTGCTGGTGTTGCAACGGTTGCGGCGACGGCAGTTCCGCTCGGTGCAGCGCAGGCCCAAACTGTAAACCAATCGGCTCTCTACGGCGCTGACTCGGCCTTCATCCTGCCCAATGGCGCAGTTTCGTTCGGCGGCACCCTGACCGATCCGCGTGGCGGCGTCTCCGGCGCTGGCAAGGATGGCGACCTGGCGCTCAGCTTCGGTCTGGGCAACCCGATCGACGCTGTTGGCGTGCAGCTCGACATGAACATCACCGGCACCGATCCGGTCTTTGACTCGGGCGCGTTCAACATCAAGGTTGCCCGCTCGCTGTACCTCAGCGACGACCTGGTCGTCTTTGGCGCGGTGACCGCGTCGAACCTGGCGCCCTGGGGCGATGCCGAAGGTGAAGATGTCACCTGGACCGGCACCGTCACCGGCATGACCGAAATCGCCACGCAAAGCGCGATCTATCCGGTGATGATGACGGTTGGCTACGGCAGCAACACGACCTTGCTGAGCGCAGGCCAGTCCGACACCGGCGAAGGCATGTTCGCAGGCGTGGGCGTCGGCGTTGCAAAATATCTCGGCGTCAGCGTCTCGGGCACCGAGAACCAGTTGAATGCCGGTGTGTCGATCGGTGTGCCCGGTGTGCCCGAACTGGGTATCACGCTGGGTGTCAACGACGTGACCGACAACATGGACCGCAAGCAGAAGACCCTTTCTGTAAGCTATACCCTGACGGACCCCTTTGGAGGACGCTAATATGATCCGCAAAACTGCTCTTATCCTGTCGGCAGCAGCCCTCTGCGCTGCATCGGCCCCTGCATTTGCCGGTGGCCCCTCGACTGTGAACCAGCCCGTTCCGGGCTCCGCCGTTGCGGCGCAAGCCACCGTGGTCTCGGTGATTGCACGGGCGTCTGTCGGTGGCGGGGGGCGTATCACCCTCGGCGCTGGCATGGCGAGCTTTTACCGCGCAGCTGCGGGTGGCGGGTTCTTCGGCGCCGGACGCGGCGTTGGTGGCGGAGTGGGTGCAGGGGCGGGGGCTGGCGCCGTCGTCCTCGCACCGGGCGTCGTTGCCAGCATCGGCAGCCCTACCGGCTTCGTCGATGCGAACGGCAACCCCGTCAACGCAGACGGTACGCCGGCGACCTGAGACTTCAGGCCTGTAACACCGGTTTCCCTCGGCCGGTCAGGGTCGTCCCGTATCGGGGCGGCCTTTTTCTTTGGCGGGGCAGGGCGCGCGCCGCGATCGTGCTGCCGTCAGGCTGAAGGCTTGAATTTTCCGCGGGATAGAGCTAATCTCCTCGTGTCCCGAGGATGGCCCGCGCAGGCTGCTGCGTCCGTGCGTCCGGTCTGACTGGTCTGCTCACGTACCGTGATCCGCGTCTGGCGGTTTCGGGCGTCAGATGTCTTTTATCGTAATTTCCTCTTCACAATCCCTCTGACTTTCTCTAAACACCGCGACTGTTGTGCCGCTGTGAGTCTTCTCAGCGTCATGACGATTCGTCCGAGACGGTGGGTGAGGGCTTCGGCTTTCATAATTCCTGCCTGAGGCGGGAAAAGACCAGATTTCTTCGGGTTTTGCGCAAGCGGCGCCCGGGGTGACCTTGGACGGACCCGTAAAAGGACCCGAATGCCGGGACTTTTCGTGCCGGCAAAACTGAGCCGGAGGGTCAAACCTCCCTACTTGGAGTGAAACTGTGGATAGAGCCCAGAAAGAGAAATTGGTCGACGAACTCGGCCAGATCTTCGAAAGCTCTGGCGTTGTGGTGGTTGCACACTACACCGGCCTCACGGTTGCCGAAATGCAAGACCTTCGTGCGCGCGCTCGCGACGCAGGCGGGTCTGTGCGTGTCGCCAAGAACAGGCTCGCCAAGATCGCCCTGGAAGGCAAGCCCTGCGCAAGCATTGCTGATTTCCTGACGGGCATGACCGTTCTCACCTATTCCGAAGACCCCGTGGCAGCAGCCAAGGTGGCCGAGGACTTCGCCAAGACAAACAAGAAGTTTGAAATTCTTGGCGGCGCAATGGGTGACAACGCTCTGGACCGTGCCGGTGTTGAAGCCGTGTCGAAAATGCCGTCGCGCGAGGAGCTTATCGCTTCCATCGTCGGCTGTATCGGCGCACCCGCTTCCAACATTGCCGGTGCCATTGGCGCTCCTGCTTCGAACATCGCTTCCATCTTGTCCACGATCGAAGACAAGGCGGCGGCGTAAGCAACCCAGAGACCGGCGTAGGGTTGAATGCCCCATCGTTGGAACACATCTAGAGATACGGAAACAGTACAATGGCTGATCTGAAAAAACTGGCTGAAGAGATCGTCAACCTGACGCTGCTCGAAGCACAAGAACTGAAAACTATCCTGAAAGACGAGTACGGCATCGAGCCCGCAGCCGGTGGCGCCGTCATGATGGCTGGCCCGGCAGACGCTGGTGGCGCTGCTGAAGAAGAGCAAACCGAATTCAACGTTATCCTGAAATCGGCCGGCGCTTCCAAAATCAACGTCATCAAAGAAGTCCGCGCCATCACCGGCCTGGGCCTCAAAGAAGCCAAAGAGCTCGTTGAAGCCGGCGGCAAAGCCGTCAAAGAAGGCGTGTCGAAAGACGAAGCCGAAGACGTCAAAGCCAAGCTGGAAGCAGCTGGCGCAGAAGTCGAAGTCAAGTAATCTGCTCCGGGGTCATCCCGGACGCAAGATTTTCGAGGCTGGACGCGGGGTGACCCGCGTTCAGCCGAACCCGTCTCAGAGAGGGCTTTCGCGCAAAGCTTTTTCTAAGGCGAGGTTGAAGGATCGGGAGGCCACCCTTGGGAAGGTGGCCAGGCATGGATCCTAACCCCCTGTCTCGCAAGGGCGTGGTGCCGGGGCCCGACGGCGCCCGCGTCCGAATGAGAAACGAAAGGTGACTTCTGTCATGGCTCAGACCTTCCTTGGTCAGAAACGGCTTCGCAAATACTACGGTAAGATTCGCGAAGTTCTCGAAATGCCGAACCTCATCGAGGTTCAGAAAAGCTCTTACGAACTCTTTCTGAAATCCGGAGACCAGATCGACCCCACCGACGGTGAGGGCATCAAGGGTGTCTTCCAGTCGGTATTCCCGATCAAGGATTTCAACGAGACCGCAGTTCTCGAATTCGTCAAATACGATCTGGAACGTCCGAAGTACGACGTCGAAGAATGCATGCAGCGCGACATGACCTACAGCGCGCCGCTGAAGGTCACCCTGCGCCTGATCGTGTTCGATATTGATGAAGATACCGGAAACAAATCCGTCAAGGACATCAAGGAACAGGACGTCTTCATGGGCGACATGCCCCTGATGACCCCGAACGGGACGTTCATCGTGAACGGCACCGAGCGCGTGATCGTTTCCCAGATGCACCGCTCTCCCGGCGTGTTCTTCGACCACGACAAGGGCAAGACCCACTCCTCGGGTAAACTGCTGTTCGCCTGCCGCATCATTCCCTACCGCGGCTCCTGGCTGGACTTCGAATTCGACGCCAAGGACATTGTCTTTGCCCGTATCGACCGTCGCCGCAAACTGCCGGTGACGACGCTGCTCTATGCCCTGGGCATGGATCAGGAAAGCATCATGGATGCCTACTACAACACGGTGAACTATACCTACCGCAAGGGCCAGGGCTGGGTGACCAAGTTCTTCCCCGACCGTGTCCGTGGCACCCGCCCGACCTACGATCTGGTCGATGCCGACACCGGAGAGATCGTTGCCGAAGCCGGCAAGAAGATCACGCCGCGCGCCGTCAAGAAGATCATCGACGAAGGCGCAGTGGAAAACCTGCTGGTGCCCTTTGAACATATCGTCGGCAAATTCGTGTCCAAGGACATCATCAACGAGGAAACTGGCGCGATCTATGTCGAAGCCGGTGACGAACTGGTGCTGGAATACGACAAGGCCGGTGACGTGACCGGTGGGTCGCTGCAGGAGCTGCTGGATGCCGGTATCACCGAGATCCCGGTTCTGGACATCGACAACATCAATGTCGGCCCGTACATGCGCAACACCATGGCGCAAGACAAGAACATGAACCGCAATACCGCGCTCATGGACATCTATCGCGTCATGCGTCCGGGTGAACCGCCGACCGTCGAGGCCGCGTCGAACCTGTTCGACACGCTGTTCTTCGACAGCGAGCGTTACGACCTGTCCGCCGTTGGCCGCGTCAAGATGAACATGCGCCTGGCGCTGGAAAAACCCGACACCCAGCGGACGCTGGATCGTGACGACATCGTTCAGTGCATCAAGGCGCTGGTCGAACTGCGTGACGGCAAGGGCGACATCGACGACATCGACCACCTCGGCAACCGTCGTGTGCGCTCGGTCGGCGAACTGATGGAAAACCAGTACCGCGTCGGGCTGCTCCGCATGGAGCGCGCGATCAAGGAACGCATGTCCTCGGTCGAGATCGACACGGTGATGCCGCAGGATCTGATCAACGCCAAACCGGCCGCGGCTGCGGTGCGTGAATTCTTCGGCTCTTCGCAGCTGTCGCAGTTCATGGACCAGACCAACCCGCTGTCCGAGGTGACGCACAAGCGTCGTCTGTCGGCCCTTGGGCCGGGCGGTCTGACCCGCGAACGCGCCGGCTTCGAGGTGCGTGACGTTCACGCAACCCACTATGGCCGGATGTGCCCGATTGAAACGCCGGAAGGCCCGAACATCGGTCTGATCAACAGCCTTGCGACCTTTGCCCGCGTCAACAAGTATGGCTTCATCGAGACCCCGTACCGCACCGTCAAGGACGGCCAGGTCACGGACGAAGTCAACTACATGTCCGCGACCGAAGAACAGCGGCACGTGGTGGCGCAGGCCAACGCGACGCTGGATGAACAGGGCCGTCTGGTGAACGAGATGGTGAACACCCGTCAGGCGGGTGAATACACTCTGACACCGATCGAAAACGTCGACCTCATCGACGTGTCGCCGAAACAGCTGGTTTCGGTCGCCGCCTCGCTGATCCCGTTCCTTGAAAACGACGACGCCAACCGCGCTCTCATGGGCTCGAACATGCAACGTCAGGCGGTTCCGCTGCTGCGGGCCGAGGCGCCGCTGGTCGGCACCGGGATCGAGGAAGTCGTCGCACGTGACTCCGGCGCGGCCATCATGGCCAAGCGGGCAGGGATCATCGACCAGGTCGATGCGCAGCGTATCGTTATCCGCGCCACGCATGACCTCGAACTGGGCGATGCGGGCGTCGACATCTACCGTATGCGCAAGTTCCAGCGGTCGAACCAGAACACCTGCATCAACCAGCGTCCGCTGGTGAAGGTCGGTGACACGGTCGGCAAGGGCGAAGTGATTGCAGATGGTCCGTCCACCGACATGGGGGAACTGGCGCTCGGCAAGAACATCATCGTCGCGTTCATGCCCTGGAATGGCTACAACTACGAAGACTCCATCCTGATCTCCGAGCGTATCTCGCGCGATGACGTCTATACCTCGATCCACATCGAGGAATTCGAAGTCGCCGCCCGTGACACCAAGCTCGGGCCGGAAGAGATCACCCGCGACATTCCCAACGTCGGTGAAGAAGCGCTGCGCAACCTCGACGAGGCTGGCATCGTCTACATCGGTGCGGATGTCGAACCGGGCGATATCCTGGTCGGCAAGATCACTCCGAAGGGCGAAAGCCCGATGACGCCGGAAGAAAAGCTCCTCCGCGCCATCTTCGGCGAAAAGGCATCGGATGTCCGTGACACCTCGCTCCGCGTCAAGCCGGGCGATTACGGCACCGTGGTCGAGGTTCGCGTCTTCAACCGTCATGGCGTCGAAAAAGACGAACGTGCGTTGCAGATCGAGCGTGAAGAGGTGGAACGTCTGTCGCGTGACCGCGACGACGAACTCGCCATCCTCGACCGCAACATCTACGCCCGTCTGAAAGACATGCTGATGGGCAAGGTGGCTGTCAAAGGCCCCCGCGGCATCAAGGTCGGTTCGGAAATCACCGAAGAGCTGCTCGGCACCCTGTCGCGCGGTCAGTGGTGGCAGCTGGCGATCGAAGACGATCAGGAAGCCAAGATCGTCGAAGCCCTGAACGAGCAGTACGAGGTGCAGAAACGCGCCCTCGATGCCCGCTTTGAGGACAAGGTCGAGAAGGTCCGTCGTGGCGACGATCTGCCGCCGGGCGTGATGAAGATGGTCAAGGTCTTCATCGCCGTGAAGCGCAAGCTTCAGCCGGGTGACAAGATGGCCGGTCGTCACGGTAACAAAGGTGTGGTGTCGCGCGTCGTCCCGATGGAAGACATGCCGTTCCTTGCCGATGGTACCCCCGTCGACTTCTGCCTCAACCCGCTGGGCGTGCCGTCGCGCATGAACGTCGGTCAGATCCTGGAAACCCACATGGGGTGGGCCGCACGCGGTCTGGGTCTGAAGATCGACGATGCCTTGGGGGATTATCGCCGCTCTGGCGACATGACCCCCGTGCGCGAAGCACTGCGCATCGCCTATGGCGATGACGTCTACGAGGAAGGCTTCGCCGATATGGAAGAAGCCCAGATCCTCGAGGCCGCAGGCAACGTCACGCGCGGTGTGCCGATCGCGACGCCGGTGTTCGACGGTGCCAAGGAGGCCGACGTGAACGACGCGCTGACGCGTGCCGGTTTCGACACCTCCGGTCAGTCGATCCTGTTTGACGGCCGCACGGGCGAGCAGTTCGCGCGCCCCGTCACCGTCGGCATGAAGTACCTGCTGAAACTGCACCACCTGGTCGACGACAAGATCCACGCGCGTTCGACCGGCCCGTACTCCCTCGTCACGCAGCAGCCGCTGGGTGGTAAGGCGCAGTTCGGTGGTCAGCGCTTCGGTGAGATGGAAGTCTGGGCCCTTGAGGCTTACGGCGCCGCCTACACGTTGCAGGAAATGCTGACCGTGAAGTCGGATGACGTGGCTGGCCGGACCAAGGTCTACGAAAGCATCGTCAAGGGCGAGGACAACTACGAGGCCGGTGTGCCTGAATCCTTCAACGTTCTCGTGAAGGAAGTCCGCGGCCTCGGCCTGAACATGGAACTCCTGGACGCGGAGGACGAGGAATAAGGGCCTTCCAGCCACCGCGCGGGTCACGACCCGCGCGGCTCCTCACCTCCAAGCCCTGTCTATTTAGGAAGACGACATGAACCAGGAACTGACGAACAACCCGTTCAACCCGCTGACCCCGCCGAAGGTTTTCGACGAGATCAAGGTATCCCTGGCCTCCCCCGAACGGATCCTCTCGTGGTCCTACGGCGAGATCAAGAAGCCCGAAACCATCAACTACCGGACCTACAAACCCGAGCGTGACGGCCTGTTCTGCGCCCGGATCTTTGGCCCGATCAAAGATTACGAATGCCTCTGCGGCAAATACAAGCGGATGAAGTATCGCGGCGTCGTCTGCGAGAAATGCGGCGTCGAAGTCACGCTGCAAAAGGTCCGCCGTGAGCGTATGGGCCACATCGAACTGGCCGCGCCCGTTGCGCATATCTGGTTCCTCAAGTCGCTGCCGTCGCGCATCGGCCTGATGCTGGACATGACCCTGCGTGACCTCGAACGCGTTCTGTACTTTGAAAACTACGTCGTGATCGAACCCGGTCTGACGGACCTCACCTACGGTCAGATGATGACCGAAGAAGAGTACATGGATGCCCAGGATACCTTCGGCATGGACGCCTTCACGGCGAACATCGGCGCCGAAGCCATCCGCGAGATGCTGGCACAGATCGACCTCGAGTCCGAGGCCGAGACCCTGCGCGCGGACCTGGCCGAAGCCACCGGCGAACTGAAGCCCAAGAAGATCATCAAGCGCCTGAAGGTGGTTGAAAGCTTCCTGGAATCCGGCAACCGCCCGGAATGGATGGTCCTGACCGTGATCCCCGTGATCCCGCCCGAGCTGCGCCCGCTGGTGCCGCTGGATGGTGGCCGCTTTGCGACTTCGGACCTCAACGACCTGTACCGCCGCGTCATCAACCGCAACAACCGTCTGAAGCGTCTGATCGACCTTCGCGCGCCCGACATCATCGTGCGCAACGAAAAGCGGATGTTGCAGGAATCGGTCGACGCCCTGTTCGACAACGGCCGTCGTGGCCGCGTGATCACCGGCGCCAACAAGCGCCCGCTGAAATCGCTGTCCGACATGCTCAAGGGCAAGCACGGTCGTTTCCGTCAGAACCTTTTGGGCAAGCGCGTCGACTTCTCCGGTCGCTCGGTCATCGTGACCGGCCCCGAGCTGAAGCTGCACCAGTGCGGTCTGCCCAAGAAGATGGCGCTCGAACTGTTCAAGCCGTTCATCTATTCGCGGCTTGAAGCCAAGGGCCTGTCCTCCACGGTCAAGCAAGCCAAGAAACTGGTCGAAAAAGAGCGTCCCGAAGTCTGGGATATCCTTGACGAGGTCATCCGCGAGCACCCGGTTCTGCTGAACCGCGCGCCCACGCTGCACCGTCTCGGCATCCAGGCGTTCGAACCGATCCTGATCGAAGGCAAGGCGATCCAGCTGCACCCGCTCGTCTGTTCGGCGTTCAACGCCGACTTCGACGGTGACCAGATGGCCGTGCACGTGCCCCTCTCGCTGGAAGCCCAGCTGGAAGCGCGCGTCCTGATGATGTCGACGAACAACGTTCTGTCGCCGGCCAACGGCGCACCGATCATTGTTCCGTCGCAGGATATGATTCTGGGCCTCTACTACACGACCATCATGCGTGAAGGCATGAAGGGCGAAGGCATGATCTTCTCGTCCATCGACGAGGTGCAATACGCTCTGGATACCGGCACCGTTCACCTGCACACCAAGATCATCGCGCGGGTTCCGCAGATCGACGAAGAAGGCAACGAGATCGTCAAGCGTTACGAGACGACCCCCGGTCGTGTCCGCCTTGGCGCCCTGCTGCCGATGAACGCAAAGGCACCGTTCGAACTGGTCAACCGCCTGCTGCGCAAACGCGAAGTTCAGCAGATCATTGACACCGTTTACCGGTACTGCGGTCAGAAAGAGTCGGTCATCTTCTGTGACCAGATCATGACGATGGGCTTCCGCGAAGCGTTCAAGGCCGGGATTTCCTTCGGCAAGGACGACATGGTGATCCCCGAAACCAAATGGCCGATCGTCGAAGAGACCCGCGATCAGGTCAAGGATTTCGAACAGCAGTACATGGACGGCCTGATCACCCAGGGCGAAAAGTACAACAAGGTTGTCGACGCATGGTCCAAGTGCAACGACAAGGTCACCGAAGCGATGATGAGCACCATTTCGTCGGTCAAGCATGACGAGACCGGCGCCGAAATGGAGCCGAACTCGGTCTACATGATGGCCCACTCCGGTGCGCGTGGCTCGGTAACCCAGATGAAGCAGCTGGGCGGGATGCGCGGCCTGATGGCCAAGCCGAACGGCGACATCATCGAGACGCCGATCATCTCGAACTTCAAGGAAGGTCTGACCGTTCTTGAATACTTCAACTCGACCCACGGCGCCCGCAAGGGTCTGTCGGACACCGCTCTGAAAACGGCGAACTCGGGTTACCTGACCCGTCGCCTGGTGGACGTGGCGCAGGACTGCATCGTGCGCGAGCATGACTGCGGCACCGATCGCGCGATCACCGTCGGCAACGCCGTCAACGATGGCGAAGTCGTGGCGACCATCGGGGAACGGATCCTTGGCCGTGTTGCGGCCGACGACGTTCTGCGCCCCGGCACCGAGGAGGTGATCTGCAAGAAGGGTCACCTGATCGACGAACGCATGTCGGACCTGATCCAGGACGCCGGCGTCCAGTCGTTCCGCATCCGCTCGCCCCTCACCTGTGAGGCGGACGATGGCGTCTGCGCAATGTGCTACGGTCGTGACCTTGCCCGCGGCACCATGGTCAACCATGGCGAAGCGGTCGGGATCATCGCGGCCCAGTCCATCGGTGAACCCGGCACCCAGCTGACGATGCGGACCTTCCACATCGGCGGCGTGGCCCAGGGTGGCCAGCAGTCCTTCCTCGAGGCCTCTTCGGATGGTGTCGTGGAATTCGAAAACGCCACGCTGCTTGAAAACGCGGCCGGCGACATGCTCATCATGGGCCGGAACATGAAGCTCCGCATCATGGACGAGCATGGCGAGGAACGCGCCAGCCACAAGCTGGGCTACGGTACCAAGCTGTTCGTCAAGGACGGCGAAACCGTCAAACGCGGCACCAAGCTGTTCGAATGGGATCCCTACACCCTGCCGATCATCGCCGAGAAAAGCGGGACGGCACGCTATGTCGACCTGATCGCCGGTATCGCCCTGCGCGAAGACACCGACGATGCGACAGGCATGACCCAGAAGATCGTCTCGGACTGGCGCGCGGCCCCCAAGGGCAACGAGCTCAAGCCCGAGATCATCGTGGTCGACGCCGATGGCGAACCGGTCCGCACCGACAGCGGCAACCCGGTGACCTACCCGATGTCCGTGGACGCGATCCTTTCCGTCGAAGACGGTCAGGAAATCAAGGCCGGTGACGTCGTGGCGCGTATCCCGCGCGAAGGTGCCAAGACCAAGGACATTACCGGTGGTCTGCCGCGTGTGGCCGAACTCTTCGAGGCACGTCGCCCGAAAGATCACGCCATCATCGCCGAGATCGACGGTTACGTCCGCTTTGGTCGCGACTACAAGAACAAGCGCCGGATCACGATCGAGCCTGCGGATGAGAGCCTGGAGCCCGTGGAATACATGGTGCCCAAGGGCAAGCACATCCCGGTTCAGGAAGGCGACTTCGTTCAGAAGGGCGACTACATCATGGACGGCAACCCCGCGCCGCATGACATCCTTGCCATCATGGGTGTCGAAGCGCTGGCGAACTACATGATCGACGAAGTCCAGGACGTCTATCGTCTGCAAGGCGTTAAGATCAACGACAAGCACGTTGAGGTTATCGTCCGTCAGATGCTGCAAAAGTGGGAAATCACCGACAGCGGCCAGACGACGCTTCTCAAGGGCGAACACGTCGACAAGGTCGAATTCGACCAGGCCAACGCCAAAGCCGAGGACAAGGGCTTCCGTCCCGCATCGGGCCAGCCGATCCTTCTGGGGATCACCAAGGCTTCGCTGCAAACGCGGTCGTTCATCTCTGCGGCCTCGTTCCAGGAAACCACCCGCGTCCTTACCGAAGCATCGGTTCAGGGCAAACGCGACAAGCTGGTCGGCCTGAAAGAGAACGTGATCGTCGGGCGTCTGATCCCGGCCGGGACCGGTGGGGCCACCATGAAGGTGCGCCGTATCGCAACCGACCGCGACAACGTCGTGCTCGATGCGCGCCGTGACGAGGCCGAAGCCGCCGCAGCCCTGGCCGCGCCGGTGCACAAAGAGGTCGCAGGTGGTGACGCCTTTGATCCCTTCGCGCCCAAGGCAGACAGCCAGGACTGATCATCGCGTCAGACGGACTGAATGATTTTGAGAAAGGCCCCCGGTTTCGGGGGCCTTTTTCCTTGGTGCAACCCCGGGCGCGTCCGGGCCGTCATGTGCATGGTCGTTTCCCTTGTGCGCCGTGCCGCCACTGCCGCCATGGTCACAATCGTCGACTGTCTGGCGGCAGGGGGAGGGGGCAGGGCAGGGGCAGGGCAGGGTGCAACCGACGTCCGTGCAGGCGCAGCTACGCCTTGGCACCGACGGCCGTGCCGACCTCTGCGGGACGTGGTGTCCGGCCTTCACGGATCCGGTCGACCTTCGCCCCACCTGTTGCGTCACCGCGCTGCGCGGAGGCCGTCGCAGGGGCTGCTGACCGGCACGGGCGGGTGTGTCGATGCCATGGCTTCCAAATTCCGCCCGCCTGTATCATGTCTTCGCGCAGCCGACTGCGGACAGGGGGGAAACGCATGACCGACAATATCAAGGCAGCGCTGCTGATGATGGGGGCGCTGGCGATGCTGGCGCTGAACGACACCGCGATCAAGACGATGGCGCTGACGATCCCGCTGTTCCAGATCATCGTTCTGCGCAACGGCGTCACGACACTTGCGCTCGGGTTTTCGATCTTGCGGGCGGGGCGCTGGCCGCGCCTGTCACGTCGCGACCTCGGGCTGTCGCTGCTGCGCGGGGTGGGCGAGGTCGGGGCCGCCTATTTCTATCTCGTGGCGCTGGTGGCCATGCCCTTCGCCAATATCGTCGCCATCCTGCAAGCCGCGCCGCTGGTCGTGACCCTCGCCGCCGCGCTGTTCCTGCGCGAACCTGTCGGATGGCGGCGGCTGTCGGCCATCATCGTCGGTTTCGTCGGCGTCCTGCTGATCGTGCGTCCGGGGACCGAGGGGTTCGATACCTTCGCACTCTACGCGTTGATCTCCGTTGGCTTCGTCACCCTGCGTGACCTGGCGACGCGTCGCCTGTCGCCTGACGCGCCGGCGATGACCGTGACCGCGATCACCTCGGCCATGGTACTGGTGTTCTTCATCCTGCTGGGCCTGAATGACCCTTGGGTCCCGATGAATGCCCGCTCGATCCTGCTGACGCTGGTCGCGGCGGCGTTCGTGCTGGGGTCCTACGTCACCACGATCAATGCCATGCGGATCGGAGAGATCTCTTTCGTCTCGCCCTTCCGCTATACCAGCCTGTTGTGGGCGCTCTTGCTGGGCTTCGTCCTGTTCGGGGAATGGCCGCAGACGCTGACACTGGTTGGGGCCGCCATCGTGGTCGCGTCGGGTCTGTTCACGATCTACCGCGAACGCAAGACAGGACGCATGCCCCAGACCGGCCCCGAGGAGATACAGGCGCTCGAATCCCGCCCCTGACATGCGATCCGATGCGCGCCGGCAGGCGGGGCGTCGCAGGGCACCCGCCCGCCGCGGTTGCGCCCGGATGGTCACGCGCCGTCTTTGTGTTGCCGGAAATGCCGCCCGAATAACCGACCGGACACCGACGTGATACCGTCAGGAAACCGACGTGCCTGTCAGCGGTCTTTCCGCCCCTTGCAGGCCCTGTCATGCGGGCTGTCCCCAGATCCCCGGAACGGTGACAACGCCGCTCTCGCGGGGGCCTGTCGGGGGCGGTCAGGATCGTCGTCAGGTGCGGATGACCTGACCGCTGGCCACCCCCTCGGCTTTCACATTGAACACCGCCCCTTCGTGTGCGCGGCGCCAACGGCGGCGGCAGGCGCTGTCCAGTCGCCGTCCCTGGTCTCTGGCGGTTCTTGGTCGCGCGACTTTTGCTTGAACCGCGCGCCGGATCTGTCTAGATCCCGGCGCTATCAACCACTTGCGCGGGACGAAACGGCAGGGACGGTGCCCGTCTCATGGTTCCCGGCCCTGATGCGCTGTGTCGCCATGGGGTCGGACGGTGGCACGTGATGGCCGGGATCGCCCGATAGGGCAGCAATCGTTGGCCATGGCACGGGCTGCCAGCTTCACCTCTTGTTGACAACCCCTACGACTCCCCCTATACGCGCCCCAATCAGGCGAGGGGGCCGCCCCTTTGCCTTCCAGGTTTGAAGTGGTCAAGATCCGGGTTCACGCCCCGATCCTCTGGAAAACCCACCGCGTCGTTCCCCGTGTACGAGGGGACGGATGCGGTTTTTTACGTTGCGCGGAATGCGCGGCGAAGGTTTCTCGGCACTCTTGTGCTTGGGGAACAGGCCCGTGAAAGCGCGGTCAGGAACCCGGTTCAGGCGGACGCGCCATGGACCATTGGAAGGAAACTCGCATGGGGACACGGCCCCTCATGCAGCACATGTGTTAGAGACGGGAAAAGAACCCTATGCCTACGATCCAGCAGCTGATCCGCAAACCGCGGCAGCCCAAAGTCAAACGCTCGAAGTCGATGCACCTGGAACAATGCCCGCAGAAGCGCGGCGTTTGCACACGTGTCTACACGACCACCCCGAAGAAACCGAACTCGGCCATGCGGAAAGTCGCCAAGGTGCGCCTGACCAACGGTTATGAGGTCATTTCCTACATTCCCGGTGAAAGCCACAACCTGCAAGAGCACTCCGTTGTGCTGATCCGCGGCGGCCGGGTGAAAGACCTTCCGGGTGTCCGTTACCACATCCTGCGCGGTGTGCTGGATACCCATGGCGTCAAAGATCGTAAGCAACGCCGTTCGAAATACGGCGCGAAGCGTCCGAAGTAAGAGGATTAACAGATGTCCCGTCGTCACGCCGCCGAGAAGCGCGAAATTCTGCCCGATGCCAAGTATGGCGATCGGGTTCTGACCAAATTCATGAACAACCTGATGATCGACGGCAAGAAGTCGGTCGCAGAGAAAATCGTCTACAACGCGCTTGGCCGCGTCGAAGACAAGGTAAAGCGCGCGCCGGTGGAAATCTTCCACGAGGCCCTCGACAACATCAAACCCTCGGTCGAAGTCCGTTCGCGCCGTGTGGGTGGTGCCACCTACCAGGTGCCGGTCGAAGTGCGCCCCGAGCGTCGCGAAGCTCTGGCCATCCGCTGGCTGATCAACGCGTCCCGCGCCCGTAACGAAAACACCATGGAAGAGCGTCTGGCGGGTGAACTGCTCGATGCTGTGAACTCGCGCGGCTCTGCCGTCAAAAAACGCGAAGACACCCACAAGATGGCCGACGCGAACAAAGCGTTCAGCCATTACCGCTGGTAATCCATTCCACAAAGGCTGCACATTATGGCACGCGATTATCCCCTCGAACGCTACCGGAACTTCGGCATCATGGCTCACATCGATGCTGGTAAAACGACCTGTTCCGAGCGGATCCTGTACTACACCGGCAAATCCCACAACATCGGTGAGGTGCACGATGGTGCAGCCACCATGGACTGGATGGAGCAGGAGCAGGAACGCGGCATCACGATCACTTCCGCGGCCACAACCACGTTCTGGCAGTGGCAGGAAGATCCGACCGCCGAAGGTACCTACGACACCAAGTACCGCATGAACATCATCGACACCCCCGGCCACGTTGACTTCACCATCGAAGTCGAACGTTCGCTGGCGGTTCTCGACGGTGCTGTCTGCGTTCTCGACGCCAACGCCGGTGTCGAACCCCAGACCGAAACCGTGTGGCGTCAGGCCGACCGTTACAAGGTCCCGCGCATCGTGTTCGTCAACAAGATGGACAAGATCGGCGCAGACTTCTTCAACTGCGTTAAGATGGTCGCAGACCGTACCGGCGCGATCCCGGCACCGATCCAGATTCCGATCGGCTCCGAGACCGAGCTGGAAGGCATGATCGACCTCGTCACGATGGAAGAATGGGTCTGGAAAGGCGAAGATCTGGGCGCGTCCTGGGTGCGTCAGCCGATCCGTGACGACCTGAAGGACCTGGCCGACGAATGGCGTGCCAACCTGATCGAGTGCGCAGTCGAAATGGACGACGCGGCAATGGAAGCGTACCTGGAAGGCGAAGAGCCCGACATCGCGAGCCTGCGCAAGCTGATCCGTGCCGGTACGCTGGCGCTTCAGTTCGTGCCCGTTCTGTGCGGTTCCGCGTTCAAGAACAAAGGCGTGCAGCCGCTGCTGAACGCTGTTGTCGATTACCTGCCGAGCCCGATGGACGTTGTCGATTACATGGGCTTCAAACCCGGCGATGAAACGGAAACCCGTGACATCCCGCGCCGTGCAGACGACACCATGCCCTTTGCTGGCCTTGCGTTCAAAATCATGAACGACCCCTTCGTCGGTTCGCTGACCTTCACACGGATCTACTCCGGCGTGATGAACAAGGGTGACTCGATCCTGAACTCGACCAAGGGCAAGAAAGAGCGCGTCGGTCGTATGATGATGATGCACTCGAACAACCGCGAAGAAATCGAAGAAGCTTTTGCGGGCGACATCATTGCGCTGGCCGGTCTGAAAGACACCACGACGGGTGACACGCTGTGTGATCCGAAAGAGCCGGTGGTTCTGGAAACGATGACCTTCCCCGATCCCGTGATCGAGATTGCCGTCGAACCCAAGACCAAGGGCGACCAGGAAAAGATGTCGGCGGGCCTTGCGCGTCTGGCAGCCGAAGATCCCTCCTTCCGGGTGGAAACCGACATCGAGTCCGGTCAGACCATCATGAAGGGCATGGGCGAACTTCACCTCGACATCCTGGTTGATCGTCTGAAACGTGAGTTCAAGGTCGAAGCGAACATCGGTGCGCCGCAAGTGGCCTACCGTGAAACGATTTCGAAGCAGGTCGAGCACACCTACACCCACAAGAAACAGTCGGGTGGTTCGGGTCAGTTCGGTGAGGTCAAGCTGATCATCACGCCGACAGAGCCGGGCGAAGGGTATTCGTTCGAAAGCAAGATCGTTGGTGGTTCGGTTCCGAAGGAATACGTGCCGGGCGTCGAAAAGGGCATCAAGTCGGTCATGGACTCCGGTCCGCTGGCAGGTTTCCCGGTCATCGACTTCAAGGTTGCGCTGGTCGACGGCAAGTTCCACGACGTCGACTCCTCGGTTCTGGCGTTCGAGATCGCGGCACGTATGTGCATGCGTGAAGGGATGCGCAAAGCCGGTGCGAAACTGCTCGAGCCGATCATGAAAGTCGAAGTGATCACCCCGGAAGAATACACCGGCGGTATCATTGGCGACCTGACCTCGCGTCGCGGTCAGGTGACGGGTCAGGAAAACCGCGGCAACGCCGTGGCGATCGACTGCTTCGTGCCACTGGCAAACATGTTCGGCTACATCAACACGCTGCGTTCCATGTCTTCTGGCCGCGCGCAGTTCACGATGCAGTTCGACCACTACGATCCGGTTCCGTCGAACATCTCGGACGAGATCCAGAAGAAATACGCTTAACGGGAAGGCGGGGTGAACCCCGCCCTACCCACCCCCCGTAGGGCGGGGATGACCCCGCCACCCCGACAAGACCAAGGAGGCCATCATGGCAAAAGGTAAGTTTGAGCGCGGCAAGCCGCACTGCAACATCGGCACGATCGGTCACGTTGACCACGGCAAGACGACGCTGACGGCTGCGATCA
>NZ_QWJJ01000029.1 GCF_003575965.1 Pseudooceanicola sediminis
CGTCACGCACCGCCTGCGCCGCCGCGCGCAGGTCGCCGCGATGCGCGCTCGACAGGGCGACCTCTTCGGCGGGCACGCCACGCCCGGCAATCCGTTCGGCCAGCGCGGCCGCCTGCGCCGTCAGCCGGGTCGCATCCGCACGCCGCCGCCCGATATCCGCCGCGGCGGTCTGCACGCGCGGCAACAGCAATTCCCCGTCGTCAAAGCGCGCCTCTTCCAGCGCCGCCAGGGCCGCGCCCACCCGCAGCCCTGCGGCATCCGATTCCAATGTGGCCAGGTCGCGCTCAAGACGTGCAATCTGTGCGCTGGCCTCTGCCCGGCGCTGCTCGGCTGCGATGCGCCGCTCATCCGCCGCCACGACCCGCCCCACCGCATCCTCGGGCAGATCGGGGCCCGCGGGGGCCTGTGCCAGACGCGCCTGCGCCTGCGCGATCTCGGCCGCGATACTGCGCCGCCGCTCAGCAGCTTCGCGCAGGATCACCGCGCGCCGTGCCGCGTCACAGGCCGCCTTGGCCGCCGTCAGGTCCCTGGCCGCCTCTGCCTGCGCCTTGCGCAGATCGGCAAAGCGGCGTGGCTCCAGACGCGCCGCCTGCGCCGCCTCCTCCAGATCCCTGAGGGCCGTTCGCGCCTTGGCCAGCGTGGTCGCGCGGCCCGACTTCTTGTGAAATCCGTCGACCTCCGCCTCGACGGCCGCCATCACGTCGGAAATGCCCGACAGGCCCGATGTGCCGGCATGCAGCAGACGCCCCAGGTCGCCCTCGGCGCGGGCGATCTCCTCGCCACCCTCGCGCAGCACCGCGTCATTCAGCGAAAAGCGCTTGGCATAACTGTCGCGGTCCAGCCCGTGCAGCAGCGCGGTCAGCCGCCCCTCGGCCACCGCACGACCATTCTCATCCGTCAACGACTCCTGCCGCTTGCCGGTGCGGCGCAGCGTCAGCGCCTCTCCGCCGGCCTCGATCGTGGCACCGACCATCATGTCCTTGCGATCAAAGCGAAACGCATGGGCCGTCTGCATCGGCAGACCGAACAGCAGGTCCAGCCAGGCGGAAAAGGCCGTGCTCTTGCCCGCCTCGTTTTCACCGAACACCACCGTGACATCGCGGTCGCGCCCTGCGGGGCCGAAATCCAGCACCTGTTCGTGAAACTTGCCATACCGGATCAGATCGAGCTGCCGCAACCTCATGACGGCTCGCCCCCCGCCCCGAGCCGCGCCAGCATCATCGCGACGCCCTCCTCGACCAGCGTGTCAAAGGCCTCGGGGGCCAGCACGTCCGCCACCTCGCGCGGCAGGGCGCGCCGCCACTCCTCGATCAGCGCGCCCGCTTCATCGCGAAACCCCGGCGTGGCCGCATCCTCGGCCATCATCGCCGCCAGGTCGGCCAGCACACCCGGCGCCGGCGCGGCCCGGTCCCGCTCGAAACGCACCGCCTCGACGAAGGCGCCTGTGACCTGCTCCGCGGCTTCCTCGGCCAGCTGGCGCGCGAACTCCGGCGCACCCGACAGGCCGCCCGCGCCGCGCAACCGCAACCGCAGCGCCACCGGCCCCGCCGCGCCCGCCGCGCGCATCGCATCCGCCATCGTGGCGATCTGCGCCGCCTGCGTCTCGGCCCCGGCCAGATCCAGCGCCTGCACCTCAAACCGCACCAGCGCAATCGGGACTTCGCGGGCCCGCACCCCGGCGCCGTCGACCTCGATCAGCGTCGCCGATCCCTGCCCCGTCTCGCGGATGCTGCGCCCTTGCGGGATGCCCGGCATGACGGCCAGCGATCGTTCCGCGCGCCGCTCGAACCGCTTGTGGATATGGCCAAGCCCCCAGTAGTCATAGCCCCAACCCAGCAGATCGGCCTCGGAACAGGGCGCGTAAGGGTCGTGCCCCTCGGCCCCGCCCAGCGAGGTATGCATCAGCCCGATATTGATCCGCCCGGCCTCGGCCACGGGATAATCCGGCAACATGGTGTCCTTGACGTGGCGCGCCGTGAACCCCAATCCGTGGATCGAGGCATCCTTGACGCGAAATGTCGGCATATCGCGGTTCAACTGCACGACGCTGTCACCGATGGGGCCGTAGCTGGCCATATCCAGCAAGGCATCGTGGTTGCCCCGGATCATCACCGTCGGAATACCCGCCGCGCCCAGCCGCCCCAGTTCCGCCGCCAACGCGGCACGGCTGGCGACATCGATCTGCCCGCTGTCGAAAACATCCCCCGCCAGCAGCAGCGCATCGACCTCGTGGGTGATGGCCGCATCGACGATCCGCGCCAGCGCCTGACGCGAGGCCGCGCGCAGGGTCGCGGCCAGTTCGGCGTTCCTCAGCGCCTGCGACCGCAGCGGCGAATCCAGATGCAGATCGGCAGAGTGAAGAAAGCGCATAGGTTGTTGCGTACCCCGGTGTCGCGGTGCCTTGCGTGGCACCCGCCCCCATAGTGTCGCGTACCTCGGGCAGCACTTGCAATGCCGGATCCACCCAATCGGCAACACGCCCGCCCGCTGCAAGTGCCGCACCCCGCCGCGAACCAGGGCGACGACACAGACCGGGCGGGTTGAGCACCGGAAATATCTCATATCTTTCAATGATCTGGCACTTTTTCGCCACCCTGTGTCACTGCCTGTTGACAGAAGGCCCCCCTTAATTGCACCATTTGTAGGACAAATTAGGGAGGAAACTTGGATGCGGGTATCTGCCGCCATTCACCGCGACTTCACCATCGCGGCGATCGACGACCGTCTGTACGCAGCCTTTATCGAGCATATGGGCCGCGCCATCTATTCCGGCATCTACGAACCGGGCCACCCGCAGGCCGATGAACATGGCTTTCGCCGCGACGTGGCCGACATGGTGCGCGATCTGAACATCCCCGCCATCCGCTATCCCGGCGGCAATTTCGTATCGGCCTACAACTGGGAAGACGGCATCGGCCCGAAGGAGGACCGCCCCGTGCGCCTCGACCTCGCCTGGCGCAGCAAGGAAAGCAACCAGGTCGGCATCAACGACTTCGCCGTCTGGGCAAGGGACCTCGGGATCGACATGATGCTGGCGGTCAACCTCGGCTCGCGCGGGATCGAGGAGGCGCGCAACTTCATGGAATACGTCAACCACCCCTCGGGCACCCACTGGTCGGACCTGCGCCGCAGTCACGGCGTCGAACAGCCCTACAACGTCAAGATGTGGTGCCTTGGCAACGAAATGGACGGCCCCTGGCAGATCGGCCACAAGAAGGCGTCGGACTATGGCCACCTGGCCAATGAAACCGCCAAGGCCCTGCGCCAGCTGACCCCGGATGCCGAGATGATCGTCTGCGGTTCCTCCAACGACGAAATGCCGACCTACCCGGAATGGGAACGGCAGGTGCTTGAGGAATGCTATGAGAACGTCGACTACATCTCGCTGCACAAGTACTTTGGCAACTCCAGCCGCGACACGCTGAACTTCTTCGGCAAGGTCGAGGAAACGGGCCGCTACATCCAGGCCATCGGCGGCGTCATCGATTTCGTCAAGGCCAAGAAACGGGCCACCAATGACGTCTACATCTGCTTTGACGAATGGAACGTCTGGTACCACAAGCGCGAAGAGGATTCGAAGAACTGGAAGAGCTGGGACTGGCCCGAGGCCCCCGCCCTGCTGGAAGAGGATTATACCTTCGAGGACGCCCTGTTCATCGGCTGTCTTCTGAACGAATTCATTCGCCGCTCGGACCGGGTAAAGATCGCCTGCATCGCCCAACTGGTCAACGTCATCGCCCCGATCCGCGCCGAGGCCGACGGCCCCGCCTGGCGACAGTCGATCTACTGGCCCTACCAGATGGCCTCGCTCTATGGTCGCGGCACGGCACTGAGTGTCGCGGTGGACGGCCCAACCTACGACTGCGCCGTCGCCTCGGACGTGCCCTACATCGACATCGCCGCCGTGCACGACAGGACGGCTGGCGCGGTGACGGTGTTCATCGTCAACCGCCACCTGAGCGAGGCCGCAGACCTGCGCACGACGCTGACCGGCTTCCCCGATGCGACCATCGACTTTCACCAGGTGATCGAAGGTCACGACCTGATGGCGTCGAACGGCCCCGGCGCCGAAATCATCGCGCCCACAAAGGGCAGCGGCATCGCGGTCGACGACGGTGTGCTGACTGGCAGCGTCGCGCCCCTGTCCTACCACGTCGTCCGGCTGAAGGTCTAACCCGATGGCTGGCGTCAAACTCACCAACGTCCGCAAATCCTTTGGCCCGCTCGAGGTGATCAAGGACGTCTCGCTCGAGGTGCCGAAGGGCGAATTCGGCGTCTTCGTCGGCCCCTCGGGCTGCGGCAAATCCACCCTTCTGCGCATGATCGCGGGGCTGGAGGACACCACCGGTGGCCGGATCGAGATCGGTGGCCGCGACGTCACCACGGTCGAACCCGCCAAGCGCGGCGTGGCAATGGTGTTCCAGTCCTACGCGCTCTATCCGCATCTGTCGGTGGCCGAGAACATGGCCTTTTCCCTGCGCCTGTCGCGTGCCCCAAAGCATGAGCGCGAGGACAAGGTGCGCGAAGCGGCCCGCATCCTGCAACTGACGGACCACCTGGACAAGAAACCCTCGGCGCTGTCGGGCGGCCAACGCCAGCGGGTCGCCATCGGGCGCGCCATCGTGCGCGAACCCGAGGTGTTCCTGTTCGACGAACCGCTGTCCAACCTCGACGCCGAGCTGCGCGTGCAGATGCGGCTGGAACTGACGCGCCTGCACCGCCAGATCGGCGCGACCATGATCTATGTCACCCATGATCAGGTCGAGGCGATGACCCTGGCCGACGATATCTATGTGCTGAAGGGCGGCCACGTCATGCAATCGGGTCGCCCGCTGACGCTCTATGATGATCCCGACAACCGCTTTGTCGCGGGCTTCATCGGCTCACCGGCAATGAATTTCGTCACGGGCAATGTCACCCAGACCGGAAATGGCATCGCCCGTGTCGCCTGCGAAGACGGCACCCTGGACGTGGCCCTGCAAGGCGCGCTGCCCGGTGTCGGAACCGACCTCACCCTGGGCGTTCGCCCCGAACACCTGGCCCCCGTCGAGGAGGGCGGTCTGCCAGTCACGGTCGAGGTCGCAGAAGAACTTGGCGGCAGTTCGTTCATCCACACCCGCGCCGCATCCGGGGCGGATATCGTGTTTGAACGGCGCGGCCACCGGGATCGCCTCGATGGGCAATCCCTGCGGATCGGCACGTCTGCCGAAAACGTCCTGGCCTTTCTACCCAACGGCAAAAGGCTTCGTTAAGTCCCCGCCACCCGGCCGGGCACATTCAGAGGAAGCGGGCATGGGCCATCCGCCCGATCGCCCCGCATAGGGAGGAGAACCGATGCACTTTCGTAAAATCGCACTCGCCACGGCGCTGAGCCTGTCAGCCGCCATCGGCGTCGCAACCCCGGCCTTCGCGCAGCAGACCGTCACGTGGTGGGACTTCCTGTCAGGCGGCGACGGGGTGCGCATGAAGGCGCTGATCACCCAGTTCAACGAGGAACACCCCGACATCCAGATCAAGGGGACCACGCTGGAATGGGGCGTGCCCTTCTATACCAAGGTGCGCACCTCTGCCGCCGTCGGCCAGGGCCCCGACGTGATGACCTATCACCTGTCGCGCCTGCCCCTCGGCCTCAGCGAAGGCGTACTGACCCCGATCACCGACGCCGATCTCGAAAATGCCGGGCTGGCCAGGGATGATTTCTTTGCCGCCGCCGAAAAGGCTGCCGAAGGCGCTGATGGCACGCTTTATGCCGTGCCGTTCGATATCCACTCCATCGTGCTCTACTACAACGCCTCCTACCTCGAGGGGTCGCGCTTTCTCGATGATCAGGGCAAGCTGACCGGCATCGAAAGCGTCGCCGACTTCGAAGAGGCGATGCAGGTGGCCGCCGACAACGGCTCGCAAACCCCGCTGACCTACGCCACCGGCGACGATGGCGGCGTCTACCGCGTGTTCTATACCCTGTTGTCGCAGCAGGGTGGCACGCTGATCTCCGACGACGGGGAAATCCTGCCTGGTGACAGCAGGGAAAAAGCCGTCAAGGCGGTCGAGACGATGACGAAATGGCAGTCCGAAGGATGGCAGCCCGAACAGGCGCTGTACGAGGCATCGGTCGCCCTCTTCACCTCTGGCAAATCGGCCTTTCAGCTGAACGGCGTCTGGGAAGTGCCGACGATGAAGGACCTGGCCGAGGCCGAGCAGCTCGGATTTGACTGGGGCGCGGTCGAGGTGCCGAAACTGATGGACACCCGCACCACCTGGGCCGACAGCCACGCTTTCGCCATCCCCACCCAGGGCAAAGACGAGATGGACCCTGAAAAGCGCAAGGCGGTCATGACCGTCATCGGCTGGATGGAAAAGCACGCCATCGCATGGGCCGCAGCTGGCCACATTCCGGCCTACAAACCCGTGGCCGAAAGCACCGAGTTTGCCGAGATGGAGCCGAACGCGACCTATTCCTCGCTGGCGGACGCCGCGACCTATGACCCGCGCAGCGAAATCGCCGGGGTCGCATCCCCGGTCTATGACAGTGCGATCAACATCATCTCGCCCGCCATGCACGGCTATCTTTCGCCCGAAGACGCGGTCGAGCAGATGACATCCGAACTGCAAAGCCGGATGCGCTGAACAGTGACCGCCCCGCAGGCAACCCTGCCCCGCGGGGCGACGTCACAGTGACCGGCCGCCGCGATCCATCCCCGCGCCCCATCCCCGCGACCGGCCCCCGCGACCCACCCCGCGACCCACCCCCGGTCGCCCGAAACGCCAGCCGGAACAGCCGGCCCGAACTGAACGCCCCGGAACCTGCCCCCGAAACCGGAACCTGCCCCCGAAAGCTCCCCACCGAACCTGTCTCCCGACACGCCAGCCGATCAGCCGACCCGAACAGCCGCGAAGGATCCCGAAACAGATGGCCCTAATCCGCAACAAGAAACGCCATGGCCTGATCGCCCTGTCGCTGATCCTGCCGTTCCTTGCGATTTTCGCGTTGGTCTTTGCCTATCCGCTGTACGAGGTGATCCGCCTCAGCTTTACCGACGCCCCGCTGATCGGAGAGGGCAACTGGATCGGTCTTGAAAACTACATCCGACTGTTCTCGGACCGCCTGTTCTATATCTCGATCAAGAACAACGCCTATTTCGTGGTGCTGACGGTCATCCCGACAACGATGATCGCGATGGTCATCGCACTGGCCGTCAACCGGCTGTCGGGGCGCTGGCAGGCGCTGGCGCTGGTGCTGTTCTTCACGCCCTACGTGCTGCCGGTGTCCGTCGTGACGCAAATCTGGGCCTGGATGCTGGATTTCCAGTTCGGCGTGCTGCAACCGGTCTTTGCCTTCTTCACCGGCAAACCCGTGCCCGTGTTCAAGAACCCCTACTGGGTGCTGCCCTCCATCGCGGTCGTCACGATCTGGTGGACCAACGGCTTCAACGTGCTGCTGATCCTCGCCGGTCTGCGCAACATCCCCACCGACCTCTACGAGGCCGCCTCGCTGGATGGCGCCACCCGCCGCCAATTGTTCGCCCGCATCACCTGGCCGCTGCTCTGGCCCGTCACGGCGCTGGTGCTGACGCTGCAACTGATCCTGCAACTCAAACTCTTCGACCAGGTCTACCTGCTGAGCGAGGGCGGCCCCTTCAACTCCAGTTACGTGCTGCTGCTGATGGTCTACCGAGAGGCGTTTCAGCTCAACCATGGCGGCTATGCGGCCGCGATCTCGCTGATCCTGTTCCTGCTGATCGCCGTCGTCTCGGTCCTGCAATACCAACTGCTGCGCATCGGCAAAGGCAAAGACACATGACCACGCAACGCCGTATCGAGAATATCGCCCTGACCGCCATCACCCTGATCGCCGGGCTGATCTGGATCTTTCCGCTCTACTGGGCCTTCGTCACCTCGATCCGCAGTGAAACCCGCGTGGTGGCCGATGGGGCCGGCCTGCTGCCGGACGAATTCAACCTCTCCAGCTATTTCGACGCGCTGTTCAACACCTCGCTGATCCATTGGTACATCAACTCGATCGGCACCTCGCTGATCATCACCGTGATCGTGCTGATCACCGGGATGATGTGCGCCTATGCCCTCAGCCAGATGCGGTTCTTCGGGCGCAAGGTGCTCTACGGCGTCGTCCTGGCCAGCTTCATGGTGCCGGTGCAATCGCTGGTGGTGCCGCAGTTCGTGCTGATGAACGACCTCGGGCTGATCAACAAATGGGGCGGGATCATCCTGCCGCAGCTGGTCGTGCCGGTGGTGATCATCATCTACAAACAGTTCTTCGACGCGGTGCCCAAGGAACTGAAAGAAGCCGTCGTTCTGGATGGTGGCAGCGACTACACCCTGCTGTTCCGGGTCTACTTGCCGCTGAACTGGGGCATCACCACGGCGCTCGGCATCATCACCTTCATCATGGCGTGGAACTCGTTTCTCTGGCCCTTCCTCGTCATCACGACCGAGGACATGATGACGATCCCCGTCGGTATCACCCAGGTCAACGACGCCTTCGGTGTCGCCTATGCGCGCATCATGTCGGTCGCCCTGCTGGCCGCAGCACCGGTCGTCATCGCCTACCTGATCTTTCAGAAACGCGTGACCGAAGCGGTGATGATCTCCTCCGGCGTCAAGGGCTAGGCGCGCCAACCTCCTCCACCAACTGGCGGCGCCGGGCACCCCCGCGCCGCCTTTTTTGTGTCGGCCGCCCCTCTCAGGCCGACGGCCCGTCCGACCTCACCTGATCGTCGGCAGACCCAGGTCGAACACCGTCGTGCCCTTGGAATCCAGCAACGCCGTATCCACCAGCTCACTCATCAGGCGCCGCGCGCCGGCGGCATCGCGCGCCTCGATCCGCTCGAACACCGCGGCGTGTTCGGCCACCGGGTTGCGCGTATGCGGATTGGGCATGTCGCGATAGCGGAAGGCGGTCGTATAGGCGACGGCGGAACTGATCCCCGCCTCCAGCGACAGCAACACCGGGTTGTGCGAACTGACCAGGATCGCGCGGTGAAATCCCGCATCCGCCTGATGCCAGCTGTCCTCGGTCATCTCGCAGGTGCGCATCGCGTGCAGCGCCTTTCGGAACGCCTGCAAATCCTCTTCGGTGCGGCGCTCGGCGGCAAAGGCGGCGGCGGGCGGCTCGATCATGGTGCGCAACTCGTACAGCGCCCGGATGAACCAGTCCGCGGGCTTGCCCAGCTCGAAGTTCCAGCGCACGACGTCGGCGTCCAGCATCGTCCACTTGTCGCGCGGGGCGACGCGGGTGCCGGTGCGCGTCTTGCTGACCAGCATCCCCTTGGCCGCCAGAACCCGCAGCGCCTCGCGATAGGCCCCCCGAGAAATCCCGGTGCGATCGCAGAACTCGATCTCGCGCGGCACCGCCGCGCCTTCGCTCAGCTGTCCCGACACGATCTGACGCCCCAGCCAGTCGGCGATCTCGCCGTTGATGCGGCGGGCCGAGCGGGTCGAAAAGGCAACATCCTCAAGATTGGCGGGAAAATCATGCGACATTCCCCACAAATACCCGCTTTTGCGCGTTTTCACAGCCGCCAATTTGCGTCAGCGACTTCGCGTCACCTGCCGTGACCCCTTCGCAGCGGTCAGTTTTTGCTCTATCCCGTCGCGGATCCTTCGCCACCTGCACGCTGGAGTAGAAATGCATTGCCAAGGCGCACCATTGTCGACAATCTGACAAGCACCTGAACAGAAAGCCCCAGATGCCGCACGATACCCAGCACGCTGAAACCACCCACAGCGCCGAAGACGACCCCCGCAACGCCGATATCCAGATCTACGTCGACGGCGTGCTCAAGCACCGCGATGACGCCAAGGTTTCGGTCTACGACAGCGGCTTCATGCTGGGCGACGGCATGTGGGAAGGGATGCGGCTCTACAACGGCAAATGGGCCTTTTTCGACGAACACATGGACCGGCTGTTCGACAGTTGCCGCGCCGTCAGCCTCGATATCGGGATGGACCGTGCCGGCGTGGCCGAAGCGCTGCGCATGACGGCGGCGGCGAACGGCATGACCCACGACGTGCACTGCCGCCTTATGGTGACGCGCGGGGTCAAGATCCACCCGTTCCAGCACCCCAAACTGTCGCAGAGCGGGCCGACCATGGTGATCATCATGGAACATTCCAAACCCGTCAGCACGCTTCAGGCCAAGGGCATCCGACTGGCCACCGTGCCCCAGGTGCGCGGCCTCCCGATGAGCCAGGATGCCAAGTACAACAGCCATTCCAAGCTGAACTGCGTCATTGCCTGCCTTCAGGCCGAACAGGCCGGGGCGGACGAAGGATTGATGCTTGACCCGCACGGTTTCGTCAATACAACCAATGCGTGTAACTTCTTCATCGTCCGCAAGGGCCAGGTTTGGACCTCGACCGGCGATTACTGCATGAACGGCGTCACCCGCCAAAAGGTCATCGACATCTGCAAATCCGAGGGCATCCCGGTGTTTGAACGTAACTTTTCGCTTGTCGATGCCTATGGTGCGGACGAAGCGTTTCTGACCGGCACCTTCGGCGCCCAGACCCCGGTGGCCGAAATCGACGGGCGGGCCATCGGCACGAACGGCGGGCGCGGTCCGATCTTTCAGCGCATCCGCGATGCCTACGCGGCGCTGGTGCAGGCGAACACGCAATGAAACTCGCGCCCCTCGGAGAAGCGACCCGACGCGACCAGATCGTGCGCAGCCTGCGCGATCTGATCGTCTCGGGTGCGCTGCCGATGGGCGAACGCCTGACCGAAATCGACCTGTCGGCCCAGATGGGCGTCAGCCGCGCCCCCCTGCGCGAGGCGATCCGCGAACTGGTCTCCAGCGGCCTGCTGGTCAGCCAGCCCTACCGCGGCCTGTTCGTGCGCGAATTTTCCCGCCGCGACCTGGACGAACTCTATTCCCTGCGCACCACGCTCGAAGCCATGGCCTTTCGCCAATGCTGGGACATGCGCGATGCCGCCGCCCTTGCCGACCTCGACCGGCGCCACGCTGATCTGGTCACCGCCATCGAACGCGGCGACGACCCCGCCCGCGCCATCGCGCTGGAACTGGATCTGCACAGCTGGGCCTATGAACTCTCCGGGCACCGCCTGCTGATCGAGGCCTGGCAGCGCATCTGCCCGAACCTGCAATTCTACTTTACGTTACATCAACGCGCTCATTCCCGCCCCGGCCCTCGCCGCGACGCCCACGAGGTCTATGTCGCCCGGGCAAGAGGCGACGACCTGCCCGCAATGCTGGATCACCTCACCGACCACATGCGCCAGGGGTGGCTGCGCACCGCGCAGCTGCTCGATCACGAAACCCAACCCGGCATCAGACCGGATACAGGCAAGACACCTGACAGTAAATGAACACACAGGGAGTTTCAAATGTCACTTAAAACATATCTCGCAATCGGTGGCCTGATCGCCGCCGTCTCGGCGGGCACCGCCGGGGCGCAGACGCTGGTCTATTGCTCCGAAGGCTCGCCCGAAGGGTTCGATCCGGCGCTCTATACCTCCGGCACCACCTTCGATGCCTCGTCGCAGTCGATCTACAACCGCCTTGTCGAGTTCGAGACCGGCACCACCAAGGTCATCCCCGGCCTGGCCGAAAGCTGGGATGTCTCCGAGGACGGCCTCGAATACACCTTCCACCTGCGCTCGGGCGTCAAGTTCCACTCCAGCGACAGCTTCACCCCGACCCGCGATTTCAACGCCGACGACGTGATCTTCTCGTTCGAGCGTCAGCGGCTTGAGGACAACCCCTTCCACATGGCCTCCGGCGGCACCTGGGAATACTTCCAGGGCATGTCGATGCCCGACCTGATCTCGTCCATCGAAAAGGTCGACGACATGACGGTCAAGTTCGTCCTGACCCGTCCCGAAGCCCCCTTCGTCGCCAACATGGCGATGGACTTCGCCTCGATCCTGTCGGCCGAATACGCCGACCAGCTCGAAGCGGACGGCGCGATGGAAATGCTGAACCAGGCGCCCATCGGCACCGGCCCCTTCACCTTCGTCGCCTACCAGAAAGACGCCGTGATCCGCTATGCCAAGAACGCGGACTACTGGAAGGAAGGCCTGCCCAAGGTCGACAACCTGGTCTTTGCGATCACCCCCGACGCCTCCGTGCGCTATCAAAAGCTGTCGGCGGGCGAATGCCACGTCATGCCCTATCCGAACCCCGCCGACGTCACGGCGATGCAGGATGACGACAACATCAACGTGCTGGAACAGGAAGGCCTGAACGTCGGCTACCTGGCCTACAACACCACCATCGCCCCCTACGACAACCCCAAGGTCCGCAAGGCCCTGAACATGGCGATCGACAAGCAGGCGATCATCGACGTTGTCTTCCAGGGCTCCGGCCAGATCGCCAAGAACCCGATCCCGCCGACCATGTGGTCCTACAACGACGCGGTCGAGGATGACGCCTACGATCCCGAAGCGGCCAAGGCCATGCTGGAAGAAGAAGGCGTCACCGATCTCGACATGAAGATCTGGGCAATGCCGGTGCAGCGTCCCTACAACCCCAACGCCCGCCGCATGGCCGAACTGATGCAGGAGGATTTCTCCAAGGTCGGCGTGAATGTCGAAATCGTCTCCTACGAATGGGGCGAATACCTCAGCCGCTCGCGGGCCCTTGACCGTGATGGCGCGATCCTCATGGGCTGGACCGGCGACAACGGCGATCCCGACAACTTCCTCGCCGTCCTGCTGGGCTGCGATGGCGTCGAAAACTCGAACCGCGCCCAATGGTGCTATCAGCCGTTCGAGGACCTGATCCAGGAGGCCAAGGTCACCACCGACACCGACAAGCGCACCGAACTGTATGAGCAGGCGCAGGTCGTGTTCAAGGAACAGGCACCCTGGGCCACCATCGCCCACTCGGTCGTCTACATGCCCGTGCGCCCCGAAGTGGAGGGCTTCAAGGTCCACCCCCTCGGCAGCCACATCTTCACCGAAGTCAGCCTCGCAGAGTAATTGCAAGGCAGGCAGGGGCCGTCCCGCGTGGCGGCCCCGCCAACCTATCCCCTCCGAGGACCCCATGGACAGATATTCCGAATACCGCGGCGTGGCCAAACGCCTCGGCGCCGAGGCCGTGGCGCTGGTGCCCGGTCCCAATTTCGAACGCCTCACCGGCCACAGTTTCCATTCCCATGAACGCCCGCTGCTGATCGTCATCCCGATCACCGGCACCCCCGCCGCCATCGTGCCCAATCTTGAACTGCGCTCCTTCGACCTTCTGGGGTTTGAGGGCGAGGTGTTCGATTGGCGCGATCAGGACGGCTATGGCGATGCCTTCACCGCCCTCGCCGCCCATATGCCGCTGCAAACGCTGGCGGTCGAAGGCCAGGTGATGCGCGTCTTCGTACATCACGCGCTGATCGCGGCCAATCCGGGCCTGACGATCATCGACGGCGAACGCGACATCTCCGGCCTGCGCATCCACAAGACACCCGATGAAATCGCCGCCCTGCAAGAGGCGGTCCGCATTTCCGAAGCGGCGCTCGGCGACGTGCTGGCGCAGGTCCGCATCGGCCAGACCGAAAAACAGGTCGAGGCGATGCTGATACAGGCGATGTTCCGGCATGGCTCCGACGGGCTGGCCTTCGATCCCATCGTCGCCGCCGGTGACAACTCCGCCCGCCCCCACGCCTCGGCGCGCGATGATTACGCCATCCGGGACGGCGACGCGCTGCTCTTCGATTTCGGCGCGACCCATGGCGGTTTCATGGCCGACATCACCCGCACCGTCTTTGTCGGCCACGCCAGTGACGACGCCCGCGCGGTCTATGACACCGTGCTGCGCGCCAACCTGCGCGGGCACGAAGTCACCCGCCCCGGCGTCACTGCCCATGACATCGACGATGCCGTGACAGGCGTGCTCGAGGCATCGCCCTACGCCGATCGCATCCGCACCAAGACCGGGCACGGCCTGGGCCGCGCGGTGCACGAACACCCCTACATCATGCGCGGCAATCCCCTCGCGCTTGAGCCGGGCATGGTCTTTACCAATGAACCCGGCCTCTACGACCTCGCCAGTTTCGGCATCCGGATCGAAGACGACATCCTTGTCACCGAGGAGGGCTGCCGTTCGCTGACCACCTTCTCCAAAGACCTGATGGTGGTGGGCTGATGCTGCGCTATTTCCTCGGACGATTGCTGACCTTCGTTCCCACCTTCCTGGGGGTCACCCTGATCTCCTTCGCCTTCATCCGCGTCCTGCCCGGCGATCCGATCATCGTCATGGCCGGCGAACGCGGCCTGACCGAGGAACGGTATCAGGAACTGTCGCGCCAGTTCGGCTTTGACCAGCCGTTGCTGGTGCAGTTCTGGGATTACTTCACCGGAGTGTTGCAGGGTGACCTGGGGCAAAGCTATGTCACCAAGAAACCCGTGTTCGACGAATTCTTCACGCTGTTTCCCGCCACGCTGGAACTGTCGCTCTGCGCCATCGTGCTGGCCATGCTGCTGGGCCTGCCCGCAGGGGTCGTCGCGGCCGTCTACCGGGGCAAGTTCTTTGACCGCGCGCTGATGTCGACGGCGCTGGTGGGCTATTCGATGCCGATCTTCTGGTGGGCGCTGCTGCTGATCATCGTGTTTTCCGGCAACCTCGGCTGGACACCAGTGTCGGGGCGCATCGACCTGCTGTATTACTTCGACGACGTGACCGGCTTCATGCTGATCGACTCGCTGCTTTCGGGGCAATCCGGCGCCTTCCTGTCCGCCGTGCGCCACCTGATCCTGCCGACCATCGTGCTGGCCACGATCCCGCTGGCCGTGATCGCCCGCCAGACCCGGTCCGCCATGCTCGAAGTGCTGTCCGAAGATTACATTCGCACCGCCCGCGCCAAGGGCCTGTCGCCGTCCCGCATCAACGGCCTGCACGCGCTGCGCAACGCCATGATCCCCGTGATCACCGTCATCGGCCTGTCCGTCGGCACCCTTCTGGCCGGCGCCATCCTGACCGAGACGATCTTCTCCTGGCCCGGCATCGGCAAATGGATGGTCGATTCCATCTTTCGCCGCGACTATCCCGTCGTGCAGGGCGGCCTGCTGATGATCGCCCTGATGGTGATGATCGTGAACCTGACTGTCGACCTGCTCTACAGTCTCATCAATCCAAAGATCCGGCACCGCTGATGACCGATACAACGCACCCCCAACTCAAAGATCAGGCCGCCCCGAAACCGCCCGGCCGCCTGGCCGAGTTCTGGTCGTATTTCCGCGAAAACCGCGGCGCGGTCATGGGCCTCTATGTCTTTGGCGCCTTCGTCTTTGTCGCGCTCTTCGCGAATGTCCTGGCGCCCTACGACGCCTCGGACCAGTTCCGCGACTACACCCTCCTCCCCCCCGTCTGGGCCGAGGGCGGCAGCTGGAGCTTCCCTCTCGGCAGCGACCCGCTGGGGCGCGACATGCTCTCGCGGCTGCTGTTCGGCGCGCGCTATTCCTTCTTTGTCGGCATCCTCGTCGTGGTGATCGCGGCAACGGGCGGCATCCTGATCGGGCTGATCGCGGGCTTTGCGCCGCGCTGGCTCGACACCATCATCATGCGGCTGATGGACATCGTGCTGTCCTTTCCGTCGCTGCTGCTGGCGCTGGTGCTGGTGGCCATCCTCGGCCCGTCGCTGATCAACGCGATGATCGCCATCGCCATCGTGCTGCAACCGCATTACGTGCGCCTGACCCGCGCCTCGGTGATCAACGAACTGACCAAGGAATACGTCATCTCGGCCCGCGTCGCGGGGGCGAAACTGCCCCGGCTGATGTTCATCACGGTGCTGCCGAACTGCCTCGCGCCGATCATCGTGCAGGCCGCGCTGTCGTTTTCCACCGCCATCCTCGACACGGCGGCGCTCGGCTTTCTCGGCATGGGCGCACAGCCCCCGACACCGGAATGGGGCACCATGCTGGCGGAATCGCGCGAATTCATCCTGCGCGCCTGGTGGGTCGTCACCTTCCCCGGCCTCGCCATCCTGCTGACCGTCCTTGCCATCAACCTGATGGGCGACGGGCTGCGCGATGCCCTCGATCCCAAGATGAAGCGGAGCTGAGACCATGCCAGACAGCACCCCCCTCCTGCGCATCCGCAACCTCTCGGTCGACTTCACCACGTCCAGCGGGCTGTTCCGCGCCGTCGACGGCATCGACCTCGATGTCGCGCCCGGCGAACTGCTGGCCATCGTCGGGGAATCCGGCTCGGGCAAATCTGTCTCGATGCTGGCCGTCATGGGCCTGCTGCCCTGGACCGCGAAAATCACCGCGGACGAGATCACCTTCGACGGCACCGACCTGCGCCGCCTCGGCGGCCCGGCCCGCCGCCGCCTGATCGGGCGCGACATGTCGATGATCTTTCAGGAACCGATGTCGTCGCTGAACCCCTGCTTCACCATCGGCTTTCAGCTGAAGGAGGCGCTGCGCCAACACCTCGGCCTGAATGCGCGTGACCGCCATACCCGTGCCATCGAACTGCTTGAGATGGTCGGGATGCCCGACCCCGAACGCCGCCTCAAGGCGTTTCCCTTCCAGCTTTCGGGCGGCATGAACCAGCGCGTGATGATCGCCATGGCCATCGCCTGCCGCCCCCGCCTGCTGATTGCCGACGAACCGACCACGGCGTTGGACGTGACGATCCAGGCGCAGATCCTCGACCTGCTCACGGGTCTGCAAAACGACACCGGCATGACGCTGATCCTGATCACGCACGACATGGGCGTGGTGGCCGAAACGGCCGAACGCGTCTGCGTGCAATACGCCGGCCAGAAGGTCGAGGATCAGCCCGTGATGGACCTCTTCGATCACCCCTATCACCCCTATACCGCCGCCCTGCTGGCGGCCCTGCCCGAACGTGCCACCGAACGCCGCCTGCCGACCATTCCCGGCACCGTTCCGGGGGCGTTCGACCGCCCCACCGGTTGCCTGTTCTCGCCGCGCTGCCGCTTTGCCGACGACACCTGCCGTGGCATCAGCCCGCCGGTGCAGCCGCCCGCACTGGGGCGTGCCCGCTGCCACTACCCCATCGGGGCCACGACGCCGCAAAAGGTCACCCAATGACAGACGCCCTTCTCCAGACCCCCGTCGTCACTGCCGACAACCTCAGCCGCGATTACGAGGTCGGCGGCGGCGCGTTCAGCAAGCCGCAGATCCTCAGCGCCGTCTCCGGCGCCTCCTTCTCCGTGATGCCGGGCAGGACGCTGGCCGTCGTCGGGGAATCCGGCTGTGGCAAATCCACCCTCGCCCGCCTCGTCACGATGATCGAAACCCCGACCGGCGGCACCCTGAACATCGCCGGAAACGATGTCACGCCCGACGACTGGTCCAACCTGCGCAGCACGGTGCAGATCGTGTTCCAGAACCCCTATGGCTCGCTCAACCTGCGCCACCGGGTCGGCTACATCATCGAGGAACCCCTGATCATCAACCGCCCCGACATGCCGAAAAAGGAACGTGTCGCAAGGGTGCGCGAGATCATGCAGCTGGTGGGCATGCGCCCCGAACATTACGACCGCTATCCGCACATGTTCTCGGGCGGGCAGCGCCAGCGGATCGCCATCGCGCGCGCCCTGGTGCTGGAACCGAAACTGCTGGTGCTGGACGAACCCGTCTCGGCGCTCGACCTGTCGATCCAGAGCCAGATCCTGAACCTGCTGATCGACCTTCAGGAACGTCTGCAACTGGCCTACCTGTTCATCTCGCACGACCTCTCGGTGGTGCGGCACGTGGCCGACGACGTGATGGTGATGTACCTCGGCCGTGCCGTCGAAACCGGCAGCAAGGAAGAGGTCTTTGCCAATCCGCGCCACCCCTATACCAAGGCGCTGCTCTCCGCGACGCCCAAGGCCGACCCGCGCGGTGCCTCCACCCGCATCCGGTTGCAGGGCGAACTGCCCTCGCCGCTGGCCATCCCGCCGGGCTGCCCCTTTGCCGAACGCTGCTGGAAGGTACAGGACAAGTGCCGCGCCGAACGTCCCGCGCTGGACGGGGACAGTCACAAGGCCGCCTGCTTCTTCCCCGAAGGCATTGACGCCGAGGCCTCGGCGCCCGTCGCGTAAGGTCGCCCTCCGCGATGGCGGCCTGCGCCTGCCGCCATCGCCCTTCAGTCTCCCGGCGGTGCTCCGTCTGGCCGCGTTCGGCGCCGCTCTGGCGCACCGAAAGATACCGTTCAGATACCGCCCAGATACCGACGTTGAAACCGACCCTGAAAACCGGCGTCCGGGCGGTCTGCGCACCGAAAAACACCGCCCAGATACCGCTCAGATACCGACGTTGAAACCGATCCTGAAAACCGGCGTCCGGGCGGTCTGCGCACCGAAAAACACCGTTCAGATACCGCTCAGATACCGACGTTGAAACCGACCCCGCAAACCGGCGTCCGGGCGGTCTTCGCACCGAAAAA
>NZ_QWJJ01000003.1 GCF_003575965.1 Pseudooceanicola sediminis
GCGGACAGCCCGGCGGCGGGGTTCGGCGCACGGCGCGGCGTGCTTGCCACTGCGCTGGATCGGGCGCTGGAGGCCGAGGGCGCGATGCAGCAGGCGGCCCGCACCGCGGCGCGGCGCGCGACCTTGCTGGCGCGCCTGAAGGACGCGATGCAGGACGCGATGCAGGACGCGGCCCCGGGAACAGTCGAGGACGCGGGCGAGGGAGCGGGCTGGCAGGAGAGCACTGGCGCACAGGACGCATCGCTGTCGCCAGACCGGATCTTGCCTGCGGCAGAGCGTATGCTGGCCGGGTTGGACCGCATTGCACAGGCGGCACAGGCACGGCAGGCAGCGTCGGCCAGCCTGGCCACGCTGACCCAGGCACGAGAGGCGGCAGCGCAGGCGTTGCAGGCGCACGAGGCGGCGCTGGCACGGCTGACATCGGATGGCTGGGCGAAGGGTCTGGAGGCCGAGGCGATCCTGACGCGCCTGCCGGACCTTGAGACACTGGCGCAGATCGAGAGTGAACGCAGCACCCTGGCACGGCGGATCGCGCGGATGGAAGCGGCGCTGGCCGCGTTCGAGGCGACAATGCAACCGCTGCGCGCACCGCTGGGCCTGACGACGACGGCAGAGGTCAGCGAAACCCTGATGGTGGCGCGTCAACGCGCGGCGGATGCTGCGGCGTTGCAGGCGCGGATTGGCGCCCTTGGCGAAGAGCTGTTGGCGGCGCGTCAGGCCGAAGGGGCGGCGCAGGTCGCCCTGGCTGCCAGTGCCGCCGAGATTGCATCTGTCCTGGAGGGGCAGGCGGATGTGCCCGATGTCGCGCCCCGCGAACATGTCGGCGCCCTGGCCGCGCGCGATCAGATGCGCGCCGCTCTGGCCCGCCTGAACGAGGAGCACGCGCGTGCGGCGGGCGATCTGGAGCCGCAGGCGCTGGCGGCGGAGGAACAGGACACCGACCCGGCGCGGCTGGCGCGCCTTGGGGCCGAGCTGGCCGAGGCAGAGGCACAGCGCGACGCGGTGCTGCGCCGGTCGGGAGAGGCCGACGAGGCGCTGCGACAGGCGATGGCGAGCGGGGGCGGTGCGGAGATTGACCAGCGCCGCGCCACCGCGCTTGAGAGCCTGCGTGAAGAGGCTCGGCTGGCGGCAACCAAGCTGTTGGGCCTGATGGCGGCCCAAGGGGCCTTGCGCCGGTTCCGACAGGAACGTCGCGGCGACATGCTGACCGCGACCGAGGCGGCCTTTGCGCGGTTGACGCATGGCGAATGGCCGCGTCTGGAAACCCGGACCACCGGCAAATCGGAACGCCTGGTGGCCCTGCGCGACGGCGAGCCGGTGACGGCCGAGGGCATGTCGACGGGCACGCGGGGCCAATTGTACCTGGCGCTGCGCATTGCCGGCCATGCGGATTTCGTGGCCCGCAACGGGGCGCTGCCCTTTGTCACCGACGATATCCATGAAACGTTTGACGATCCGCGGGCGCGGGCCGCGCTGGAACTGGCCGGAGAGATGGGTCAGATCGGGCAGGCGATCCTGTTCACCCATCATCGCCACCTGGTCGATCTGGCGCGTGACGTGCTGGGGGATGTGCGGGTGATCGAACTGACCAAGTAGGCGGCGTCGGCCTGAAACCGGCGGCGGGGCCGCGTCTGCGCACAATCGCTGTTCGTGGGGGCGATGACGTGCGGTCTTGTTGCGCGGCGGTGCGGCCCATAGGTTCGGCACAATCCGCCCGCGGGGCGCCGTGCAAGGCGGCGCATCCCAAGGGCGCTGTCGCATTGTCTTGTACGACCCGCGCATCGGAGGCGCGTTCGCCATGAAGAATATCGGTTTCCTGTCTTTCGGACATTGGAGCCCCGGTCGCGGGTCGCAAACCCAGACCGCCGCCGACACCCTGTTGCAATCCATCGACCTGGCCGTCGCGGCCGAGGAGCTGGGGGCCGACGGGGCCTATTTCAGGGTGCACCATTTCGCCCGTCAGCTTGCCTCGCCCTTTCCGCTGCTGGCGGCGGTTGGCGCGAAGACCAGCAAGATCGAGATCGGCACCGGCGTCATCGACATGCGCTATGAAAACCCGCTGTACATGGCCGAAGATGCCGGGTCGGCCGACCTGATCGCGGGCGGGCGTCTGCAACTGGGGATCAGCCGGGGATCGCCGGAGCAGGTGATCGAGGGCTGGCGGCACTTTGGCTATGCGCCGCCCGAGGGGGGCACGGATGCCGATATCGGGCGCCATCACGCCAAGATCTTTTTCGACGTGCTGCGCGGCGAGGGGTTCGCCCAGCCGAACCCGAACCCGATGTTCCCCAACCCGCCGGGATTGCTGCGGCTGGAACCACATTCCGAGGGGCTGCGCGACCGGATCTGGTGGGGCGCGGGGTCGAACGCGACCGCCGTCTGGGCGGCGGAGCTGGGGATGAACCTGCAAAGTTCGACCCTGAAGGACGATGAGACGGGCGAGCCGTTCCATATCCAGCAGGCCAAGCAGATCCGCGCCTATCGCGAGGCCTGGAAGGCCGCGGGTCACAAGCGCACGCCGCGTGTTTCGGTCAGTCGCAGCATATTCGCGCTGACCAACGACATGGATCGGGCCTATTTCGGGCGCGGCGAAAAGGGCAAGGATTCCGTGGGGTATATCGATGCCAACACCCGCGCCATCTTTGGCCGCAGCTATGCCGCCGAGCCGGACAAGCTGATCAAGGAACTGGCGCAGGACGAAGCGGTGGCCGAGGCGGATACGCTGCTGCTGACCGTGCCGAACCAGTTGGGGGTCGCGTACAATGCGCATGTGATCGAGGCGATCCTGACCCATGTGGCCCCGGGCCTCGGCTGGCGCTGACATCCCGCGCGGGAGGCTGAGGCGAGGCGCTTCGAGCACGACCCCGACTGAGGACTGTAAACGGCGCCTTGCAAGGCGTTCGACCCCCTGGATGGCGCTGCCGTTCAGGGGGTTTTGCGTATGGCAGGGTGGATTTCGCGTCTTTTTCGCCCCGGCGGACATGAAACGCGATTCTATGACTTTACATCATTACGGACCGATACTAATTGCACGCAGCCGACCGGCACGGGGCTGAGTCTCGCCCCCCGCTGGTCCCTCTGCCCGTTGGGGCTGTGAAGGGTGCTGCGATGAATTCCATCGGTCTGATGCTTTATGAAGCCGCGACGCTGCTGAAACGCGAGTTCGAGCGGAGCGCGAAGCCCCATCGGCTGACGCTGATGCAGTGGCGCGTGCTGGCCAGCCTGGCCGAACGCGATGGCGTGACGCAGACCGACCTCATGGCGGATCTGCGCACCGGCGCGATGACGATCAGCGACGTTGTCGAGCGGTTGGAGCAGGTGGGCCTGGTCACGCGCGAGGTGGATGCCAGCGACAACCGTGCCAAGCGTGTCTGCATCACCGCGAAAGGGTCCGCCCTGCGCGCCGAGATGCGCGTGCTGGCCGAACAGGTCTACGCCCGGACGCTGGAGGGAATAGACCCCGAAGAGCGCGCGGTCACCGAACGCGTGCTGACCCGGATTGCCGAGAATTTACAGGACCGCAAGGCCCCGAAGAAGGAAATGAAGACATGAGCGTGGCCGAGAAGAAACCCGTCGATCCGACACCCGTCCCCGAGATCGCGCAAACCGCTGCGCCGCCCGCGGCAGCGCCGGCGCAGGGCAAACCGCGCGGCAAGGGGCGCCGCCGGGTGCTGATGTTTGCCGTTCCGGCGCTGCTGGTGCTGGGGGGCGCCTATGCCTGGCTGAGCGGCGGGCGCTACATGGATACCGACAACGCCTATGTGCATCAGCCGCTGGTGCCGGTGTCGGCGGATGTCGCGGGGCGCATCGTCGAGGTGAATGTGAGCGAGAACATGAAGGTCGCCGCCGGCGACGCGCTGTTCCGCATGGATTCGACACCCTATGACATTGCGCTGGCGCAGGCGGATGCCGCGCTTGCCGCTGCCCGGTTGTCGGTCGAGCAGCTGCGCGCGAACTATGCCACCGTCGCGGCCCAGCTGGAGGCCGCGAAGGGCATTCTGGATGTTCAGAAACGCGAGTTGGACCGCCAGGATTCGTTGTCGCAGAAGGGGCTGTCTTCGGCCACGACCTATGACGAGGCGGTCATGGACGCCCGGCAGGCGCAAAACAGCGTCACCGTCGCGCAGCAGCAGTTGAACGCGGCGGCGGCGGCCCTGGGCGGCGATCCGAAGATCGCCACCGACGATGTGCCATCGGTGCGCGCGGCCAAAGCGCAGCGCGATGCGGCGCTGCGCAACCTGGACAAGACCCGCGTGGTTGCCCCGATCGGTGGCGTGGTGTCGCAGATCGACAGCCTGAACGTGGGGCAGTATCTTGGCACCGGGTCGACCGTGGCCAGCCTGGTGAACACCGACGACAGCTGGATCGAGGCGAACTTCAAGGAAACGCAGCTGACCAAGATCGCGGTGGGGCAACCGGTCGAGATCGACGTCGATGCCTATCCCGACCTGCATCTGAGTGGCGTGGTCGAGAGCATCGGCGCCGCGACCGGATCGCAGTTTTCGCTGATCCCGGCGCAGAACGCGACCGGCAACTGGGTCAAGGTGGTGCAGCGCATCCCCGTTCGGATTCGCATCGACAGCGACAGCCGCGGCCTGCTGCGTGACGGGATGAGCGTTCAGACATCGGTGGACACGGGCAAGAGCCACCTGGACGACCTGCTATGAGCGCCAAGCCGGTCTATTCCGCGCCGGCGGTCCGTGTCGCGGCACCGGGCTGGCTGACCGCGTCGATCATGCTGGCGACGATCATGCAGGTGCTGGACACGACCATCGCCAACGTCGCCCTGCCGCACATGGCGGCGAGCCTGGGGGCGACGCAGGAAGAGGTGACCTGGGTCCTGACCAGCTATATCGTCGCTTCGGCCATCGCGACGCCGCTGACCGGCTGGGTGGCGGACAGGTTCGGCCGCCGCGCGGTATTCGTGACGGCGATCGCGGGCTTTGTGCTGACCTCGCTGGCCTGCGGGCTGGCGGTTGGGCTGCCCGAGATGGTGGCCTTTCGCATCCTTCAGGGGATTTTCGGCGCGGTGATCATACCGCTGGCGCAGGCCGTTTTGCTGGATATCAACCCGCGCGAACGCATCGGGCAGGCGATGGCGGTCTACGGCGCGGGCATCATGATCGGTCCGATCATCGGCCCGACGCTGGGCGGCTGGCTGACCGAGGTGTTCAACTGGCGCTATGTCTTTTTCATCAACCTGCCGGTGGGGATGATCGCCATGGCCGGGGTCTGGGCCTTTCTGCCCAAGGAAGACACCCGCAAGCGGCGCTTTGACGTGTTTGGCTTTGCGATGCTGGCGGTTGCCGTGGGGTCGCTGCAGTTGCTGCTGGATCGCGGGCAATCGGTCGATTGGTTCCATGCGGTCGAAAGCTGGATCTATCTGGGTCTGATCGTCGGTGGTACTTGGGTCTTTATCGTGCATTCGTTTACCGCCGCGGACCCGTTCGTCAATCCGCGCATGTTCGCGGACCGCAACTTTGCGATGGGGCTGATCTTTATCTTTGTCGTCGGGCTGACGATGTTTTCCGGCCTCGCCCTGCTTCCGCCGCTGCTGCAAAAGCTGATGGGCTATCCCGTGATCTCGACCGGGATCGTGATGGCGCCGCGCGGCGTCGGCACGATGGTGTCGATGATCCTGGTCGGGCGGCTGGTCAGCGTCATCGATTCCCGCGCGCTGGTGTGTTTCGGGCTGGCGGCGACGGCGGTGTCGATGTGGATGATGGCGGGGTTCAGCGTGGGCATGGATGCCCATCTGATCGTGATGTCGGGTATCCTTCAGGGTTTTGGGCTGGGCTTTGTCTTCGTGCCGCTGTCGACGCTGACCTTTGCCACCATCGACGCGCGGTTCCGGGGCGATGCCACCAGCATGTTCAGTCTGGTGCGCAACGTGGGGTCGGGCGTGGGCATATCGGTTGTGACGACGGTTCTGGCACGGATGAGCGTGGTCAACCACGAGGAACTGGGCGCCAGCCTGACCGCGACCGCGCCGCAGGTGCAAATGCAGATGCCGCAGCTGATTGGCGGATCACGGGGGCTGCTGGCACAGGCGGATCAGATGGTCAGCGCGCAGGCGGCGATGATCGGCTATGTCGATAACTTTCTGCTGATGATGTACCTGACGCTGGCGGTGTTTCCCATCGTGCTGTTCCTGCGCAAACCCCCGGCGCATGGTCCCGCGCCCGAGGTCCATGCGGCGATGGAATAGCACCGGACGGGCCGGCGGCCCATCGACCGGCGGCTGGCGCATGATTGGCGGCCCGGAGTCTGACACAGGCTCCGGGCCGTTTGCGTTTCACACGGTCTCGGGGTGGGCGCGCGCGGGCGTGCCGGTCAGGCGCAGCGGCGCGCCCTTGGGCACGGCGGCCAGCAGGCGGCGGGTATAGGGATGCTGTGGCGCGCGCAGCACCTCGTTCGTCAGGCCGGTTTCGACGATCTCTCCCCTGTACATCACCGCGATGCGATGGCTGACCCGTTCGACCACGGCAATGTCGTGGCTGATGAACAGGAACGACAGGCCTTCGGTGCGCTGAAGGTCTGCCATCAGGTCGGTGATACGCCGTGCGTTCGAGACATCGAGGGCCGAGACAGCCTCGTCCGCGACGATGATCGCGGGACGCACGGACAGGGCGCGGGCGATGCAGATCCGCTGGCGCTGGCCACCCGAGAACTGGTGCGGATAACGATCCGCGGCCTCTGCGGGCAGGCCGACGCGGGTCAGCAGATCGGCGGCCAGCGCGGCGCGGTCCGAGCCGCGCGCGACGCCGTGCAGAAAGGCGGGTTCGGTCACCAGATCGCGGATGCTCATCCGCGGGTTGAGCGAGGCGTAGGGATCCTGAAACACCATCTGGATACGGGCGCGATGTGGTTTCAGCGCCTTGGGCGACAGGCCGGTGATCGGCGTGCCATCCAGCGCGACCACGCCCGAGGTCGGTTCGATCAGGCGCAGGACAGAGCGCGCGAGGGTGGATTTGCCACACCCGGATTCCCCCACCAGCCCAAGGGTTTCACCGCGCCCGAGGGTGAGGGAGACGTCGCGCACCACCGGCGTCGGCGCGGTGCGCGACAGCAGCGAGGTGCCGCCGAAACTGGTGCTGAGATTGCGGACCTCCAGCAGGGTTCGGGCGCCTTTCAGGGGGGCGGGTGCGCCCGTTCCGAGACGGGGCGAGGCGTCGATCAGTTCCTGCGTATAGGCGTGGCGCGGGGCGGCAAACAGGGCCGGGGTGCGCGCCTCTTCGACCTTGCGCCCTTTCTGCATGACGACGACGCGGTCCGCGATTTCGGCCACCACGCCAAGGTCATGGGTGATGAACAGCACGGCCATGCCCATGTCGCGTTGCAGATCGCGCAGCAGGGTCAGGATCTCGGCCTGGGTGGTCACGTCGAGGGCCGTCGTCGGTTCATCCGCGATCAGCACTTCGGGTTCGCAGGCAAGCGCCATGGCGATCATGACACGCTGGCGCAGGCCCCCCGAAAGTTCGTGCGGATACTGATCGAGGCGGCGGCCCGGATCGGGGATCATCACCCGGTCGAGGGCGGCACGCGCCGCCGAGCGCGCCTCAGCGCCGCCGAGGCCGCGATGCAGGCGCAGGGTTTCCATCATCTGCTGACCGATCCGCATCACCGGGTTGAGCGAGGTCATCGGTTCCTGAAATACCATTGCGATGCGGTCGCCGCGCAGGGCACGCAGGGCGGCGGCGGGCAGGGTCGTGATCTCGACCGGGTCGATGGTGCCGAGGCGGATCGAGCCACCGTTGATGCGCCCGCCCTCGCGTTCGATCAGGCGCAGGATCGACAGGGCAGTGGCGGATTTGCCGGACCCGCTTTCGCCGACCAGCGCCAGGGTTTCGCCGCGGTGGATGTCGAAGGACAGCCCGTGCACGGCCTGCACATCGCCAAAGGCAATGCGCAGGTCCTTGACCGACAGCAGCGGCGGGTTGTGCGGGCGCAGGGTCATTCGGCGGCCAGACTTTGCAGGAAGGGGGCCAGAGGTGGGGTCCAGCGGCGGCCGGGCGTCAGGCGGGCCTCGAACGGGTCATCGCCAAAGACCTGCCAGTGCAGGGTTTTGCCAAGTGTCAGCATGCCCCAGGCGCGGGCGGGTTCGCCGCCGGTGGTGAAGCTTTCGGTCAGGCTCTGCTGGGTCATGTGCGGGATGCCATCGACGGTGGTGACGGTGTTCCAGTGGACGTGCCCGGCGATGCAGGCGACGGGGACACGGGCCTGCGCCAGTGCCTGACGCGCGCGATCCGCCTGCGGGTAGGTCGAGACAGAGGCGTTGCGCTGAAAGTAGTAGTTGCCGATCTGGCTGTGGCCCGAGACGGGGACGTGGCTGGCCACCAGCGTCGGCTTTTCGGCCTGCTGGGCCATGCGCGACAGCCAGAGCAGATCGGATTCTGGCAGGTCGAAGCCGGGGGTGGCGGTGTTGCGATGGATCTTGGCATCGGCGCGCCAGAGCGCTAGCTGCCAGTCGCCCAGGTCGATGACCTGGCTTTGCAGGGGAGTGCCGAGGATCGCTTCGTTATCGGCCACGCCGAGGTGATCACGGTCGTGGTTGCCGCAAATGTGGTGGATCGGCGCGTCGAGGTGCGACAGGGCCTCAGCCACCTCACGCTCCAGCCGGTTGTCGGTGGGGGTGTCGATGTCGGAGATGCGGTCGCCCAGATCGAGGATCAGGTCGGGGGCCTCGGCGTTGGCCCATCTGGTGAAATCGGCCAGCAGGTCCAGCGCCGTATCGCCACGTTTCGTGTGCGATGGGGCGCCGTGGTGGATGTCGGTGACAATCGCGATGCGGGTCATGGTTTTGTTCCGGGATGAGGGGGCGAGGGAGGTGAAAAGAGGGGGCCGGGCGACGCGATGCCGCCCGGCCCGGCCACGATCAGCTACCGGCGAGGGTGATGGAGCCGGCGCGGAAATCGAGCACGTAGGGGATGTGGCCCTGTTGCGGTGCCCAGTCGACCGACTGCTTCATGCCCCAGCTTTCAAACGGGCGGTACAGCGGCAGCACGGGCGGATCCTGCTTGATCCGCTCCATCAGCTCGGCGTAGGCCGCGCGGCGGGCGTCGACGTCTTTCGAAAAGCGGAAGCGGTCCCATTTTTCGGCATAATCGGCATCGGTGTTGAAGCGGCCTTCGCCCTCGGACGGGCCGTCGGGCGCCCACATGACGCCGAAGCTGCCAAAGGGGTCGGCAAAGTACATCGGGTTCGACCAGTTGCGCGCCATCATCTCGGGGTCGTTGCCCGACCACTGATCCTGCACGTTGACGCGTCCGTTGATCCCGACGGCGGCCCACATTTCCATGATCGCCTGCGCGGCCAGCAGACCGTTGGTGTAATAGGTCGCGGCGGTGTCATAGGTGATCTCGAACCCGTCGTAACCGGCCTCTTTCAGCAGAGCCTTGGCCTTTTCCGGGTCATATTCGAACGTCTTGAGGTCGGGCATGTAGAGATCGCCCATTTCCATCATGGTATGCGAGGACGGCACGATCGCCTTGCCCTGCCACAGCGCCTGGTTCAGCGTGTCGCGGTCGATGGCCAGGCTCATCGCCTGACGGATGCGGGGATCGGCCAGCTTGGGGTTGTTCTGGTTCATGATCATGACATGGAACAGCGCGGTGGCCGAGCCTTCGGTCTTGAGGCTGGGGTCATTGTCGATCAGGGCCAGCTGGTCCGGGGCGATATTGGTGACGATATCGGCCTCGCCCGTTTTCAGTGCGGTGATGCGGCTGGCGGTTTCCGAGATCTGCACGACCGTTGCGCGATCCAGCGGGGCCTTGTCACCCCAGAAGTCCTCGAAACGTTCCCAGACGATTTTCTCGCCCGGCATGAATTCGGCCACCTTGTAGGGGCCGGTGCCGACGGGGGCCATCGAGAAGGCCTCGTAGTCGCTGTCTTCGGCCACGTCGGGATCGCCGGTCAGGGCCTTGGTATAGTCTTCGGGGATGATCATGATCTGCTGGAGCGAGATCAGCGTTTCCCACAGGGGTTCTTCGCGCACGGCATGGATGCGGACGGTATAATCATCGACCTTTTCCGCGCCCGAGAAATTGCCCAGGCGATCCTTGGCGCGCACCGCGTAGGGCGCGAACGTCGCCTGGAACATCCGGTTGAGCGAAAAGACCACGTCATCGGCGGTCATATCCTCGCCGTTGTGAAACGTGACGCCCTGGCGCAGCTTCAGCTCCATCGTGGTGGGGTCGATCAGTTCCCACGACGTGGCGAGGGCGGGGACCCAGACCGACTCCAGCTTGGAATGGTCGCGGTCGATCAGGGTGTCGAAGCTGTTGTAGTAGAACTGCGATCCGACGTTGGAATGGTCACGGCCCGGATCGAGGTAGGCCGAGACGTTGGCGGCGCCGACGGTGATATCCGCGGCATAGGCCGCGGTTGTCAGGGCGGCCGAAAGGGCGGTGGTGAGCATCAGTCTGAACATGATAATCTCCGGTAAGGGGTTGAGAAGGTTGGCAGGGGCCGCTTTGGGCGGCTCTTGTTGGTGTCAGCGGTCGCGCAGGCGGACATCGGCGCGGTCACGCAACCAGTCGCCCAGGATCTGCACGGTGAAGGTCAGCAGCACGATCAGCCCGGCGGGGATCAGCACGATCCAGGGGGCGGTCGGCATGTAGTCGCGCCCCAGCCCCACCATCGAGCCGAGCGAGGGCGTGGGCGGCTGCACGCCGAGCCCGAGAAAGCTGAGCGTGCTTTCCAGGATGACGATGTTCGACAGCGCCAGCGTGAACTGCACCACGAGGGGCGAGACGATGTTGGGCAGCAGGTGACGCCGCGCGATATAGGCGGTGTCGCCCCCGGCGGCGCGCGCGGCCTCGATAAACGGTTGCGAGGCAAGGCGGCGGACCTCGGCGCGCACGATGCGGGCGTATTGTTCCCACCCGGCGATGCCGAGCACGAAGATCAGCACGGTCAGCGACGAGCCGAGCAGCGCCAGCACCAGCAGGGCGACGAGGGTGAAGGGAATGGCGATCTGCATGTCGACCAGCGCCATGATGCCATCTTCGGCCCAGCCGGGGCGCAGGCCCGCGACAAGGCCCAGCAGGCCGCCGATGGCCAGCCCGATGACCGCCCCGCAAAAGGCCAGCGCAAGCGTCAGGCGCAGGCCATACAGCCCGCGTGAAAACACGTCGCGGCCCAGTTCATCGGTGCCGGCGAAATGGCCGGGGCTGTAGCGGTCAAACCCCAGCGGCGGGCGCAGGCGCGCGATCAGGCTTTGATCCAGCGGATCGAACGGCGCGATCAGCGGGGCAAGGATGGCCGCCCCGGCCAGCAGCACGGCCAGGCAGAGCGCGACCTTCTGGATGAGGTTGGTTGCGGCGGGGCGGCGCGTGCGGGTGATCGGATCTGCGAGCGTTGTCATGGGGATGGCTCTCTCTTCAGCTCTGCGCAAGGCGGATGCGGGGATCGGCCAGCGCATAGGCGATGTCGGTGGCGGCGTTGATCAGCACGACGGCGACAGCGACGGTGATGACGCCGAATTGCAGCACCGGGTAGTCGCGCACGATGGCGGCGTTCACCAGAAGCTGCCCGATGCCGGGCCAGGAGAAGATGCTTTCCACCACCACGCTGCCCGCGGCGGCGAGCGAGGCGATCTGCAACCCGATGACCGAGATCACGGTGATCGAGGCATTGCCGAAACCGTGGCGCATGACGACCCAGAATTCCGACAACCCCTTGGCGCGGGCGGTGCGGATGTATTCCTGGCCCAGCACGTCGAGCATGGCGTTGCGGGTAAAGCGGGTCAGGGCGGCGATCAGCACCCCCGACAGGGCGATGGTGGGCATGATGAAGTGTGCGGCTGTGCCGTTTCCGACCACGGGCAACCAGTTGAGCGTGTAGGAAAAAACCAGGATCATCACGATGGCGAGGATGAAGGCGGGCACGGCGTAGCCTGCGAAGGCCACGACCATCACCACCGACCCGATCCAGCTTTTGCGGTAGACGGCGGCGAGGACACCGAGGGGGATCGACACCAGCAGCGTCAGGCCCACCGAGGTCAGCAGTAGTTGCGCCGAGGGCCAGAGGCGGTGTGCGACGACCTCGGTCACCGGGCGCCGTTCGACGAAGGACAGGCCGAAATCGCCCGAGGCCGCCGCCCGCAGAAAGGCCAGGTATTGGTGCCAGAGAGAGCGGTCGAGCTGAAAGTAGGCGATCAGCGTCGCGCGCCCCTCGGCCGTCAGACCTTCGCCCAGAAAGGTGTCGATCGGGTTGCCGGACAGGCGCGTGGCGATGAAGGTGATGGTCAGGATGGCGAACAGCGTGATCACCATCTTTACGAGGATTCTCAGCAGGTAAGCGGCCATCACAGGGCCTCCTCTTGTACGGCGGCGGGACGTTGCAGATGCAGGAAAGGCAGGCCGGCGGCACGGGCGGCGCGGCCATCGGTGGCGGGATTGTCACCGACAAACATCGCTTGCGCAGGGGCGGTGTCACCAAGTGCGAGGGTCAGCATCAGCGGGTCCGGCTTGCCCGGGCTGTGCCAGCACAGGGCCGGGCGGATCGCCCGCAGCGCGGCCAGCAGCGCGCCGGTTTCCGCGATGGGCTGTCCGGAATGGCTGGGGTGGGACAGATCCTCGTTCGCGACCCAGAGCGGCGCGCCACGGGCGGCGAGGCTGAGCAGGGGCCCGAAATCATCGATCCCGAAGGCCGGATCGCGGCAGAGCAGGGCGGCCTGCGGCGCGGGATGCGTGGTGTCGAACCCGAGGTCGCGGGCCGCCGCGACCAGCGCCGGGCTGGCGTGCAGGCACAGACGTGTCACCCCGAGGCGGGCGATTCTGTGCAGCGCCACCTCGCCCGCCAGCAAGATGCGCCGCGCCGGAATATCCAGGCCGAGCGTGGCCAGTTGCGCGCTGAGCCGGGCACCGGTGGTGTCGGAATTGTTCGAGACAACCCAGAGCCGCGACCCGCATTCGGCAATGAATTCAGCCGCATCCGCATAGGGGCGCCCTTCGGAGATGAGGCAGCCGTCAAGATCGCAGAGCACGCGTTTCGCATGCGAAACATCACGGGCGTCGAGCGCCTGGCGCAGCAGGGTCGGCGGATATTGGGGGATCGTCGTGGCGTGCAAGTCTCGGGCTCCTCGGATCTGGGCCGGGGTGTCCGGCTGTCTGAGGCCCCAAATGACCGGTCGCTGTGACGTGGCTGTAACAAAGCAAAGCTAGAGTTTGGGCAAAGCAAAGCTGGCCTGCGAGGAATGCGATGTCCCTGTCGAATGTGCGTCTGGATGCGGTGCGATTCGTGGCGGAAACGGGGTCATACGCCGGCGCGGCGCGGGTGCTGGGTGTGACGCAGCCGAATATCTCGCAGCAGGTGCGCAGCCTCGAGGCGGACTATGGTGTGCGGCTGTTTGCGCGGCTGGAGGGGCGGCTGGTCCCGACCGCGCTGGGTCAGAAGCTGTGCGATGCCGCTGAACGCATGGCCGAGGCGCGCGGCGATGCCGAGCGTTTGTTGCAAAGCCGGTCGTCGCTGGCGCGGGGAGAGATCACCATAGGGTTGGGAAATGCCATGCCGGGGATGGCGCTGGTGGCGGCGTTTCACAAGGCTTATCCCGGGGTTAGCATAAGGGTGGAAACCGGATCGCATGAAAAGATTACCCGCGCTGTGCTGAGCCATGGCGCCGATGTGGCCGTGTTGCCCGAGGTGCCGCAGGACCGCCGGTTCCGCCGCACGCACCTGGCGCGCACCGAGGTGGTGGCGATTGCGCCGCTGGCCCATCCGCTGGCCCGGCACGACAGCGTGACGGCCGATCAGTTGCGCCGCGAGCCGCTGATCTATCGCGCCAGCGGGTCATCGACGCAGCGGGCGGTGGACCGGATGTTCGCGCGCAGCGGTCCCGTGCCCGAGCCGTTCCTGACGCTGGATGCGCGCGATGGCTTGTACGAGGCGGTGGTCAGTGGCCTTGGCGTCGGGTTTTTGTGGCGCGACGGCACCTCGCGCGGGGATGGCATAAAGCGCCTGCCGATTGCCGAAATGGGGCGCGCCGAAACCCATGAGACGGTCTTTGCCCTGCGCGAGACGACGGGCAAGATTGTCGACGCGTTTTTCGACATGGCGGCGCATTTTGAGGGGGCACCGTCGGCATTGGCGGGCTGATCCGGGCTAAGCCCCTGAAATGGCTGAATTCCAACGTCGGTATTTGAACGGTATCCGAACGGTAACTGAGCGGTGCCAAATTGGGCAGAATGCACCTGGCGTGTGCCGTTTGCGGGGTCGCGACTTGTGGCGCGCGTTCGGATCGGGAACCCTCCTGCCCGAGGCAAGGGGAGTATGGCGATGGGTTTTGATCTGATCCTGCAAGGCGGTGTGGTGCTGGGGCATGGCGCCGTCGACCTGGGGCTGCGCAAGGGCCGGATCGCGGCAATTGCGCCGGGGCTGAGCGGCGGGCCGGTCAAGGTGCTGGCGGGCGCGCTGGTGACGCCGGGGCTGATCGAGACGCATATCCACCTGGACAAGTCCTGTCTGTCGGTGCCCGGTGCCGACGGGCTGGCGGATGCCATCGCCAAGGTCTCGGCGTTGAAGGAGGCCATGAGCGTCGAGGACATCATGGCCCGCGCCCGCCGCACGCTGGAGCGTTGCATCCTGCAAGGCACGACGCGGATGCGCACCCATGTCGAGGTCGACCCCGCCATCGGGTTGCGCGGCATCGAGGGGGTGAAACGCCTGCGCGAGGAATATAGCTGGGCCATCGATATCGAGATCTGTGTTTTCCCGCAGGAGGGTCTGTTCAACCGCCCCGGCACCGAGGCCCTGCTGATCGAGGCGCTGGAGGGCGGCGCCGAGGTGCTGGGCGGCTGTTCCTATGCCGACAGCGACCCCGGCGCGCATCTGCGAAAGGTGTTCGAGCTGGCGGTGCGGTACGGCGTCGATCTGGACCTGCATCTGGATTTCGACCTTGATCCGATGGGGGCCGAGTTGCCGGAGGTCTGTGCGCTGACGGTGGAACATGGGATGCAGGGGCGGGTCAGCGTCGGCCATGTCACCAAGCTGTCGGCCCTGCCCGCGGATCAGTTGGCGGCGATGGCGGAGAGGATGCGCGAGGCCGGGGTTGCGGCGGTGATCCTGCCCGCCACGGATCTGTTCCTGACCGGGCGGGGGGTGGATCACAACGTGCCGCGCGGCGTCGCCCCGGCGCACCGGCTGGCGGCGCAGGGGGTGTGTTGCTGCCTGTCGACGAACAACGTGCTGAACCCGTTCACCCCGTTCGGGGACGGCTCGCTGATGCGGATCGCCAACCTGTTCGCCAATGTGGCGCAGGTGGGGGATGCTGCGGGGCTGGAGGGGTGCTTTGGCATGATCTCAGCCCAGTCGGCGCGGGTGATGCGCCTGCCTGACTACGGGCTGGACGTCGGCGGGGTGGCGGATGTGGTGGTCTTCGACGCGGGCAGTGCGGCGTCGGCCGTGGCCGAGATCGCGGTGCCCTTGCTGGGGATCAAGCGGGGGCGGGTGGTGTTTGAGCGGGAGAAGGTGGGGTTGAAGTGGTGAGGGGGGTTAAAATGGTCTGGAGGACAAAGTATTGATTAATGAATCGATAAAGAAAGAAATGTATATCGAAGAAATCGACAGTTGCTTGGCGGCCAGTATGCAATTGGTTGATGCCTACGCCAAGTATCGCGGAATGATGGAAGGCATACAAGAAAACATAGATTGGCTTGACAAAGCGCCAATGCCTATAATCAGGCACGTGAATTCTGAGGTGGAGCTTATAAACTTTCAGTTTGTTATGCTTCCTTGGAGGCTTCTGGAGAAAAATAAAAAAGGTAAAGAGGCGCCGGGTGGGCTTGCAAGTTTAGAGGGGAAGGAGAAACGCGCCGATGGTGATCAAAACCAAACTCTAACACGTGTGTCGTGGTTGCTGAAGGACGGCCTCAGGAAGTGGCCAGATCTGTTTTCGACGCAATATAAATCGACCAGAGTTGAGGGGGTAAAATACCGTAAAGAACTGAGCTGCGAAGCGCTTGAGGACAGAAAGACCAAGCTTCTTGAGCATTGCGCTACAGTGGAATCTTTAGGTTCTGATGATATTTACCAAAAAATCGATATAATTCGTAATGAAGGCTATGCGCACAGCACTGCCCTCTCACATAAGCGAATTCTTAGGCCGGAGGACGGGTGGCAAGGCGAGATGTTAGTCAAGGAACTTCTGAGTTTCGGAGACTCTGTAATGGATCTATGTATTTGTATTGATTGTTACTGGCGGAATATGTCTCAGGTATCTTTAGATATGAGGATTTATGCTTCCAAAGCTATGAGCTTAGAATACTGGAAAATAATCAAGGGTGCGTGTGGCGATGATTGAGGGAACCGTCGTTCCGCTGTGATTTTTGGTTTTGTTTAATAGTATGACGATTTGATCGCCCCAAGCCTGGCGCGCGCTTGTCAGTGGGGTGGCCTCTGACCGTTCAGCGGAGCGCTTAATGGCGGCAATAGACCTCCCAGAGCCCCGCCCCGACTGCAAATGGCAAAAGCGCCAGCCCGTGGGGACGGGCAGGCGCGCCCGGCGCTTTCGGCTTTGCTCCGGCGGGGGGGCTGTTGGGGTGGTCAGCGACTTTGCGGGCCGCTCTCGCTCAGAGGCGGAAGAGGGCTTCGGGGGTGGTGACGAGGGCGAGGTGGCGTTGCTCGGGCGTCAGCCAGCCGAGGACGGTGTCGAGGAGGGCCGCGTCGTTGGGGTATTCTTCGGTCGTTTTCGCAAGGTTGTGCGGCCAGTTGGTGCCCCAGATCAGACGCTCGGGCGCGTGGGCGGCGAGGGCGCGGGTGTTGGCGGCGATGTCGGTGTAATCAGGCCCGCCGGTCTGGCTGCTCTCATATCCGCCGGTCAGTTTGAACCAGCAATTGCCCTTGTCGATCAGGCGCTTGGTGGCCGCGATCTCAGGCCCGTCGGGGGCGGCGCCGCGAAAGAACTTGCCGTGGTGGTCGAAGACCCAGTTGCTGCGCAGGGCGGCGAGGCGGGGTTCGTGGTCGAGGATGTCGGAGCCGTCGAATTGCACGGCCAGCACCCAGTCGTGATCGGCGCAGATCGCGTCGAGGTCTTCGAGCGCAGAGAGGCCGATGGCGCCGCCGGGCAGGTCCATCAGGCGGGCACCGATGACCCCGGCGTCGGAGAGGCGCTGCATCTCGGCCGCGGAGGTTTCGGGGGTGATGACGCAGACGCCTCGGGTTGTGACACCGGCGGCGGTCATGTCGGCAAGGCAGGCGAGGAGGTTTTCGTTATCGGCCTGCTGGGCGTTGCCCTGGGTGACGATGGTGCGCGAGATGCCGAGCCAGCCCATCATTTCGCGGTATTGCGCAGGCGTCGGGGTTTCGCCGCCGGGGTTTGGCGGGCCCCCGGGCAGGGCGGGAAAGCCGGGCAGGTACATGTGACACTGGCAGTCGACGGCCCCGGCGGGCAGCGTGATCTGCGGCGCGGGGCCGGTGAGGGTGCGGGTGATCATCAGGTGTCCTTGGGGGCAAAGTCGCGCAGGGCGTCGCGGTTGATCTCGATCCCGATGCCGGGGGCGTCGGGGATGGTGACGACGCCGTTCACATGCTCGATCGGGTGGGTCAGCACGGCCTGGCGGAAGGGGTTGTCGGTGCGGTCGAATTCCAGGATCGGCTCAATCGGGTTGACGCGCACGGGGTTCGGGATCATCGCGGCCATGAATTGCAGCGACGCGGCGATCTGTACGCCGGTGCCCCAGACGTGGGGAACGACGCGGATGTTGTGCAGGGCGGCCATGTCGGCGATGCGCTTCATCTCGGTAAAGCCGCCGCAGCCGCAGAGGTCGGGCTGGATGATGTCGACCGCCCGGGTTTCGATCGGTTCGCGCATGCCCCAGCGGGAATGCCATGTTTCGCCGCCCGCAACGGGGATCGGCTGTTTTTCCCGGATTTCGCGATAGGCGGCGAGGTGTTCGGGGGTCACGGGTTCCTCGAACCAGTCGATGCCGTAATCAGCGGCGGCGCGGCCAACCCTGATCGCCTCGATGGTGTCATAGCCGTGGTTGCCGTCGATCATCAGGCGCATGTCGTCGCCCATGGCGTCGCGGACGGCGCGGATGACGGCCATATCCTCGTCAAAGCCGAAGCCGATCTTGATCTTCATGGCGTGGAAACCGGCGGCGCGGTGGCGCGCGGCCTCTTCGGCGTTGTCCTGCACCCGGTCGACACCGTCACGCTTGAAGGCGCCGGTGGCATAGGCGCGCACCGTGTCGCGGAAACGGCCCCCCAGAAGGGTGGAGACGGGCACGCCGAAATGCTTGCCCTTGATGTCCCAGAGCGCGACGTCGATGCCCGACAGGGCCGTCAGGGTCAGGCCACGCTGACCCTGATCGCGCAGGGCGTTGTAGAGAACGGCCCAGACTTTTTCGGTTTCCAATGGGTTCATGCCGATCAGCCAGTTGGCATAGGCCTGCACCACGGCACGGTTCGGCCCGGCGGGGCCGAGGCATTCGCCCCAGCCGACCGTGCCATCGTCGCAGATCACCTCGACCAGGATATGCACGCGCTTGTCGAAGCGCATCGAGGCGCTTTCAAACGCCTTGTCGAGGCGGTGTTCGAGCAGGTGTGTCTTGACGGCTGCAATCTTCATCTGCGCTTACCGTTTGTAGGGCGCGATGAGGGCGGCCATCATTTCGTCCTCTTCCGAGGTGAGGTCGGAGAGGGGTGCGCGGACCGGCCCGGTGGCAAAGCCTTGCAGGCGCACGCCCGCCTTGATCGCGGCGACGGCATAGCCCTTGCGACGATTGCGGATTGCCATGAAGGGATAGAAGAAATCGTTGAGGATTTCGGTGCAGCGGGCGCGGTTGCCGGCGCGCAGGGCGTCGTAGAATTCGATGGCGAGGCCGGGGACGAAGTTGAACACGGCCGAGGAATAGGTGGTGAAGCCCGCGCCGAGGTAGGATTCGGCAAAGAGTTCCGCCGTGGGCATCCCACCTAGGTAGGTCAGGCGGTCGCCCATCTTGGCGGTGATCTGACGTACCAGGCCGATATCGCCCGAGCCGTCCTTGAAACCGACAAGGTTGGGGCAGACGTCGCAGAGGCGGGCCAGCGTGTCGGGTTGCAGGATCGCGTTGTCGCGGTTGTAGACCATGACGCCGAGGCCGGTGGAATCGCAGACCGCCTTGACGTGCGCAAAGAGGCCGTCCTGCGGGGCGTCGATCAGGTAGTGGGGCAGCAACAGGATGCCGTCGCCGCCCGCCTTTTCGACGGACCGTGCAATGCCCTTGGCGATTTCGGTGCCATAGCCGCAGCCGGACACGATGGGCACGTCGCCAGCCACGGATTTGGCCGCGGCGACGATGTCGGGGATCTCGTCAGGTGCCAGGGAAAAGAATTCGCCCGTGCCGCCAGCGGCAAAGAGGGTCGCGGCAGGATAGCTGGAGAGCCAGCCCACGTGCTCCTCGTACGGGGCGCGGGCAAATTTGCCATCTGCGCCGAACGGGGTGACCGGAAAGGACAACAGCCCCGACCCGAGTGCCGTCTTCAATGCGGTGTGATCCATGGCGCGCCTCCCTAACGTTATGCCGCGTTCAGGGGTAGCGAACTTACATGATGAATGTCAAGAATATGTATGATGAGTCAGGCGGTATTGCGGATCAGGGCGCGATAACGTTCCTGGCTGCCTTTGAGGTGGTGGCGCATGGCATCACGCGCCGCGTCCGCCTCGCCCGTGGCAATGGCATCGGCAATGGCGCGGTGTTCGGCGCTGATCATCGCGATGTAGGATTCGGGGCTGCGGGTGTTGCCATCACCTTGCAGCTTGGCGCGCGGGATCAGGGCGATGCCCAAAAGCTCAAGAAACTCACGAAACCGCGGGTTGTTGGAGGCGTCCGCGATGGCCAGGTGAAAGGTCAGGTCGGCCTCGGACGTGGCTTCGCCCGCTGCGGCGTGGCGCCGAATCTCGGCTTCGGCTTGGTAAATCGCCTCTTCCTGGGCGGGGGAACGGCGCGATGCGGCGAGGTATGCGGCCTCCATCTCGACCGCGACGCGCAGTTCCAGCATTTCGAGTATCTGCGAAATTCGGGCGGAATCGACCATCTGAAACGGGCGCTGCACCTCTTCCAGCGGCGGCAGGACGAAAACGCCCGCGCCTTGCCGCGGTTCGACCAGGTGATCGGCGCGCAGGGTGGCAATCGCTTCGCGGATGACGGTGCGAGAGACGGAGAATTCGGTGGTGAGCTGTGATTCGGAGGGCAGCTTGTCACCCGGCTGAAAGGCACCATCGGTAATCTGGCTGCGCAGATGACCGGCGACCGAGGCCACGAGATTGCGTTTGCCGCGCGGTGTTACCTGCTGTGCCATAAGTGCTTCCCTTCAGATTCCATAAGGACGATTGACGCGCGGATGTCAATTTCTGACAGCATAGATCATATGTGTTGACAGGTGATCATACAACTTGTCATACATCTTTCCGTCGGCGGTATGTGCCGCCAAGGACGATTGGGAGGAGAGACCATGACGTTCACCCGCTTTGCGCTGTCAGGCGCGTTGGCTGCCTTGATCGCTGTTCCGGCTGTTGCCGAGGATTGGCGCGGCTGGAATATTCACCCCGAAGGTTACCCGAACACGGTTGCGCTGGAGTCCTTTGCCAAGGACGTGGCGGAAAAGACCGATGGCCGGATCGAACCGACGGTCTACAACAACGCCACGCTGGGCGACCAGCCCGATGCCATCGAACAGGTGCGCAACGGCGGCCTGGATTTCGCGAACTTCAACATGGGTCCGATGGGCGAGATCGTGCCCGCGACCAACGTGCTGTCGCTGCCCTTCATCTTTCGCGATGTCGAGCAGATGCACACCGTGATGGACGGCGAGATCGGCCAACGCTTTTCCGATGCCCTGTCCGAGGCGGGGCTGGTCGCGCTGAGCTGGTTCGACAGCGGATCGCGCAGCTTTTACAACACCAAGCATCCGATCAAGACACCCGCCGACATGGACGGGCTGAAGTTCCGCGTGATGAGCAACGAGCTCTACGTGAACATGGTCGACGATCTGGGCGGCAACGCCACGCCGATGGCCTACGGCGAGGTCTATCAATCGCTGAAGACCGGCGTGATCGACGGCGCGGAAAACAACTATCCGTCCTTTGAGAGCTCGAACCACTACGAAGTGGCCAAGTATTACTCGATCACCAACCACCTGATCATCCCCGAGTGCATCTGCGTGTCCACCGCGACATGGGATGCCACCTCGGAGGAGGACAAGGCGATCGTGACGCAGGCTGCGGTCGACGCGGCGGTGTTGCAGCGTGAGCTGTGGGCCAAGCGTGAGATGGAGAGCCGCGCCAAGGTCGAAGCGGCCGGTGTCGAGATCAACGAGGTCGAAGATCCCAAGGCCTTCCAGGATGCAATGGCACCGGTCTATGCCGGTTTCCTGGAAGCAAACCCGGATCTGGAGCCGCTGGTCAAGGATATCCAGGCCACCGAGTAATCGTCAGCACACCGCAAAGCGCCGGGCCAGAAATGGCCCGGCGTCTGAGTTTCCGGTGCCGGTGTTCCGGCGCGCGGGCTGGCGTGGCCCGAAAACCTCAACGCCGATAAACGGCCGGCTGACATGGCCGAGCTGAAAACCAAGGGGGCGGAATTTACAGGCATGTCCAATCTTTCACGCAAGACAGAACCACGCACCGGGACGGTCGATGCGGTTCTGGCGCTGCTGGCCCAGGTCTGCATGGTCGTGGCGGGTATTTTGCTGGTCGCGCTGATCGTGATCTTCGGCTGGCTGGTCTTTGGCCGCTACGTGTTGAACGACACGCCGACGTGGGTCGAACAGGCCGCGCTGCTGATGGTGGTCTGGATCACGTTTCTGGGCGGCGCCGCCGGGGTCTGGGCAAAGGCGCACCTGTCGATCGATTTCGTGCGCGAGATGATGCCCCCTGCGATCTGCGTTCCGCTGCGCTGGCTGGCGGTCATCGGCGTCATCGTCTTTGGTGCCTACCTTGGCTGGTACGGGTTGGAGCTGGCGCAGAAGACATGGCAGCGCAGCATCCCGATGCTGGGCTTTTCCGAGGGCTGGCGCGCCGTGCCGATGTCGATCTGCGGCTTTCTGTCCGTGCTGTTTTCCCTGTCACACCTCGCTGCGCTGTTTCGTGGCGAAGACCCCGCGGAGGGCTGAATGGGCCTTATTCTGTTGTTCGGCACCTTTTTCATCGGGTTGATTTCGGGGATGCCTGTGGCCTTTGCCCTTGGGCTTGCCACCGTCGCCGGGTTCACCTTTGAAGGCTTGCCGCTGTTCATCGCGTTTCAGCGCGTCATGTCCGGTATCTCGGTCTTTTCGCTGCTGGCGATCCCGTTCTTCATCTTTGCGGGCGAGTTGATGTTGCAGGGCGGCATCGCGGCCCGTCTGGTGCGGCTGGCCGCCAGTGTCGTGGGCCGGTCGCGCGGCGGGCTGGGCGTGGTCAACGTGGCCTCTTCCATGCTGTTCGGCGGGATTTCCGGGTCTGCCGTGGCCGACACATCGGCCCTTGGCGCGATCCTGATGCCGGTGATGAAGGAAAAGGGCTATGACGCGGATTATGCCGTCAACGTGACGGTAACATCCTCGGTTGCGGGGGTCGTGATCCCACCAAGTCACAACATGATCCTGTTCGCGGTGGCCGCCGGGGGTGTCTCGGTGTCGCAACTGTTCATCGCGGGGATCATTCCGGGCATCCTGATGTGCCTGTGCCTGGGTGTCGTGGCCTGGGCCGTGGCGGTCAAGCGGGGCTACCCGCGCGAGGATTTTCCGGGCTGGAGCGCGCTGGCCATCAGCTTTGTCGTCGCCCTGCCGGGGCTGCTGACGGCGGTGATCATCGTCGGCGGTGTGCTGTCGGGTGTCATGACCGTGACCGAAAGCGGTGCGTTCGGGGCGATCTGGGCCTTTGTCGTGACGCTGCTGGTGTACCGGGAAATGAGCTGGCCTGGGTTCAAGCTGGCCGTGATCTCGGCCGTGCGGACGACTGCGCTGGTGATGCTGCTGGTCGCAACGGCGTCGTCCTTTGCCTATCTGCTGGCGCTCTACCGGGTGCCGGAAACGCTGGCGACGGCGATGACCTCTATCTCGGACAACCCGATCGTCATCCTGCTGTTGCTGAACCTGACGCTGCTGCTGCTGGGCATGATCATGGACATGGCGGCGCTGATCCTGATCTGCACGCCGATCTTCCTGCCCGTCGTCGTCGGCATCGGCATGGATCCGGTGCAGTTCGGGGTGATCCTGATGATGAACCTCGGGCTGGGGCTGTGCACGCCGCCGGTGGGGGCCTGCCTGTTTGTCGGCTGCGTCGTGGGCGGGATCAAGATCGAACATGCGGTGCGCACGATCTGGCCATTCTACCTGGCGATCCTGGTGTCGTTGCTGCTGGTGACCTATGTGCCCGCGTTCTCGATGTTCCTGCCCAGCCTGTTGAAATAATGACGAATCTGAGGAGACTTTCATGAAACGACTGCTGATCACCGGCGCGGCGGGCAATCTGGGCAAACTCGCCCGCGCCCGTCTGGGGCATCTGGCAGAAGTGCTGCGGCTGTCGGATATTGCCGAGATGGCACCCGCCGCCGCGAACGAGGAGGTCGTGCAATGCGACCTGTCCGACGCCGCCGCGGTGATGGATCTGGTCAAGGATTGCGACGCCATCCTGCATTTGGGCGGCGTCTCGGTAGAACGCAGCTGGGATCTGATCCAGGCGGGCAATATCACCGGCGTCTACAACCTGTATGAGGCCGCGCGCGCCCATGGCCATCCGCGGATCTTTTTTGCCACGTCGAACCACACGATCGGATATTACCGCCAGGATCAGGTTCTGGATGTCACCGATCCGATGAAGCCGGATGGCCTCTACGGTGTCTCCAAGTGCTTTGGCGAGGCGATGGCCTCGCTCTATCATTCCAAGTTCGGGCAGGAGACGGCGCTGATCCGCATCGGGTCGTGTTTCGAGAAACCGCGCGACCGGCGGATGATGGCGACATGGATGTCGCCGGACGATTTCGTGCATCTGGTGGAATGCGTGTTCCGGGTGCCGATGCTGGGCTGTCCGGTGATCTGGGGCGTGTCGGACAACGACGCCTGCTGGTGGGACACCTCGACCGCCAAGCTGATCGGCTGGCGGGCCAAGGACAACTCCGAAGTCTACCGCGACGAGATCGAGGCGGCAGAGGCCTGTCCCGCCCCGGATGCGCCGCAATCGGTCTATCAGGGTGGCATGTTCACCGCCGAGCCGATCCACAAATAGGCATCAGCCCAGGGTGATCATCGCCCCGGCCAGCAGGGCCGAGGCGGCGACCCCATCGATCAGCGGCAGCGGCGCGGTCGCCGCCAGGTCGTTCTTGAGGTGTGCCATGCCCGCGCATCCCAGCACGACCGAGGCGGCGCCCTCAGCATGGGCGGCGGCAATTTCCGTGCCAAGGCGGGCCATGACGGCGGGGCCACCGGCCTCGACCGTCAGCACCGGCAGGTCGCTGGGCCGCACCGACACGCAGATGTCGGAAAACCCGTAGCCATCGATGTTGGCCGCGATCACCGGAACCGAGATCGGCAGCGTGGTGACAACCGAAAAGCCACCCCCCAAGAGGGCCGCCATGTGGAATGCGGCCTGCCCGATTCCGATGACCGGGCAATGGGCGGCAGCGCGCACCTGGGCCAGTCCGGTGTCGTCGAAACAGGCGATCACGATGACCTGCGCGCCGATCCGCGCCGCGCCGGGCAGCAGGGCCAGCAGGCCGGGCACCGCGGCGGCCCCATCGGCGGGACCCTGTATCGCGGGCGGGCCGTCGTGGTTGGTCCAGCCGATCACCTCGGCCTGCGGCAGGGCGGCGCGCGCAGTGGCGACGACGGTGTCGGTGACGGCCTCGGTCGCGTTCGGATTGATATAGAGCAATCGCACCTCAGACGCCCTTGCCCGCGTCCGAGCCGAGCCGCGCGCGCCGCTTGCCCATGGTCCACACCACGACCAGGAAAACCCCGATGATGGCAAAGGAAAACAGCGTCGTCAGCGACCCGAGGGCATAGATCACCGGGGTCGTGACGTTGGTGGTCATCCCGAAAATCTCAAGCGGCAGGGTGTTGTAGCTGCCGGCGGTCAGCAGCGTGCGGGCGAATTCGTCGTAGGACAGGGTAAAGCCGAACAGCGCCACCCCGATCAGCGACGGCGCGATGATCGGCAGCACGACATGCCAGATCGTCTGCCATGCGGTCGCGCCCTGATCGCGCGCAGCTTCCTCGTAGCTCGCATCAAAGCGGTTGAAGACGGCGAACATGATCAACAGGCCGAAAGGCAGCGTCCAGGTCAGCTGCGAGCCGAAGCCGGACGTCGCCCAATGCACCTTGAACCCCAGCTGGTTGAAGATCAGCCCGACCCCCAGCGAAATCAGGATCGACGGGATCACCAGCGAGGTGATCGTCAGGTAGAACAGCACCGCCGATCCGGCGAACCGCTTGCGAAATGCCAGTCCGCCCATGACCGAAACGACGACGGTGGTGACCATCACCATCAGCCCCAGGGCGGCACTGCGCCGGAACGCACCCCAGATGTCGCCGACCGCCTGCTCCATGAACAACTCGCGGAACCAGTTCAGCGAGACCCCCCGCATCGGGAACGTCAGGCCGCCGCCGGGGCCCTGAAAGCTCAGCACGCCGATGGTCAGGGTCGGCCCATAGAGGAACAGGACGAACAGGGCGAAAAACGCGGTCAGAACGTAAAAGCTGCGCGGACGCGGTTCCATCTCAAAGCTCCTTTCGGATGTTGACGAAGCGCAGCAGGATGCCGATCACGATCAGCACCGTCAGCAGCAGCACCACGGCGGTGGCCGCGGCAGATGGATACTGCAACAGCCCGATATCGTTGGAAATCAGGCGGCCGACGTTGGCCCGCTGCGATCCCGACATGAAGCGCACGGTGATGAAATCCCCCATCACCAGCGTCAACACGAAGATCGTGCCGATCATGATGCCGGGCTTGGTCAGCGGAATGATCACGTGCACCAATGTCTGAAACCCGCTCGCCCCGTTGTCGCGCGCCGCCTCCAGCAGGGACTTGTCGATGCGCATCATGGTGTTGAAGATCGGCACCACCATGAACAGCGTATAGAGATGCACAAAAGCCAGGATCACCGAGAAATCGGAATAGAGCAGCCACTCCAGCGGTTCGTCGATCACGCCCCAGCTGATCAGCATCTGGTTGGCGATGCCATTGCGCCCCAGGAACGGGATCCACGAGATCATGCGGATGATGTTCGAGGTCCAGAACGGGATCGTGCAGATCAGGAACAGCGCGATCTGAACCGGCTGGCTGCGAATGTGGAAGGCCAGGTAATAGGCCACGGTGAATCCGATCGACAGGGTAAAGGCCCAGGTCAGAAAGGCATATTTGAACGTCGCGCCGAACACCCGGTAGGTCACCGGCGACCCAAAGAGAAACTCGTAGTTCTCAAGGGAAAATGCAGGAATGATTGAAAACTCGGTGGCCCGCCAAAAACTGACGATCACGATCGTGATGATCGGCAAGATCAGGAAGGCGATCAGGATCAGGCTCAGCGGCGCCGCCTGCAACCAGCCCGTCACGTGGCGGTTGCGCAACACTGCCAGACCGCCCAAGGATCTTTTTGCGGTGCGTTCACTCATGTCGGCATCACTCTCCGCCCTGCGGCGGGCAACCCGCCGGAATCATGGGAAAACCGCGCACGGTATCCCGTCTGCAACCTGTCGGCTTCACGTCGGTGCCGCGCTGCGGCATTCGCGCCGCGGCCTCCCTGTCATCTGGCCGGAAATACCCTCGGGGGGTGTGGGGGGGCTGACAGCCCCCCCACCCTTTGTCATCTCGCGCGCCCGGTCAGGCGGCGATGAACTCGTTCCACTTGCGTACCATGTACTGGTTCTCGTCCATGACGGCGTTCCAGCAGGCGACGCTGCCCATGCGGTCATAGAACGACCCGCCGTCGCGCAGCTCGCCGGCCTGGGCCAGCGTGTCACCGGTGGGCGAGGTGATGACATCCGTCGCGGGCTTGCCCTCGAACCAATAGCCCCACTCGTTCTCGCTCATGTAGTCCTTCGAGGTTTCGGGCACGGCCGAATAGTAGCCCTGGCGCATCAGATAGCCGCCGACCCAGCCCGACAGGTACCAGTTGATGTACTCATAGGCCGCATCCAGCTCCATGCCCGACAGCGACGACGACAGGCCCAGGCCGCCGCCCCAGCTGCGATAGCCTTCTTTCAGCGGCTGGTAGACGCACTCGATACCGCGCGACTTGACGGCGGTGATGGCGGGCGACCACATCGACTGGATGACGACCTCGCCCGACGCCATCAGGTTGACGCTCTCGTCGAAGGTCTTCCAGAAGGCGCGGAACTGGCCGGCCTTCTTGGCCTCGGTAAAGATCGCGAAGGTCTTGTCGATCTCTTCGCGGGTCATGTTGCCCTTGTCGCCATACTGAATCTCTCCCATCGCCTCGCAGACCATGGCCATGTCCATGATGCCGATCGAGGAAATGTCGAGGATCGATGCCTTGCCCTTGAACTCGGGGTTCAGCAGCTCGGCCCAGGTGTTGATCGGGCGACCGATCAGGTCGGGGCGGATGCCCAGCGTGTCGGCGTTGTAGATGGTCGGGATCAGCGTCATCCAGTTGGTCTGCTCGTCCGCGAAACTGGTCGCGCCCGGCTCTTCGATGAAACCGACGGTATGCGGCGCGGTGCCCTGTGCAATCTCGCTCTCAGGGGTCAGCTTGCCGGATTTGAAGATGCCGACGATCTTGTCGTAATTGGCGATCTTGCTGACATCCATGGCCTGCAGGTTGCCGGTCGGCCAGACCTTCTTGCAGATCCAGTATTCGATATCGGCGATGTCGAAGCTGTCGGGCTGGGTGGCGGCGCGCTGTGTGACACTGTCGGAATCCAGCGCGGTCATTTCCAGGGTAAAGCCCAGGTCTTCCTTCACCTTCTTGCCGACGTCGTTCAGGTTCGACACGCCCGTGCCGAACTGGCGCAGGGTGATGTCCTTGATCTCCTGCGCCCAGACCATCGGCGCCGGCAGCGCAGACGCGGCAAGGGCGGCGCCCCCGGCTTTCAACATGGAGCGGCGGCTATAGCGCATCTTGCTCATTTTCTCAGTTCCTCGCTGTTGTCGTGTTCTTGGTTGGGTGGGGTGGCCCGCGATCGATCAGGCCTGAAGGCGGTGCAGCCGCCCTTCGTCCCAGGCAAGGCCGACGGCATCGCCTGGGTTTTTCGGGTCCGCAAAGAAGGTCTCTTCGGGGATCAGGGCCAGCACTTCGGTGTTCTCGCCCATAGTGGTCATGGACGAGGTGACGGCGACATGGCTGCCCTGGTATTCGATGGTGCGCACGATGGCGGGAACGGCGGCGGGCAGGCCAGCAGGGGCAAAGTGCACCCCGTCGGCGCGCAGCGCATAGCGCGCCCCGTCAAGGTCGATCACGTTGTGGCCGCCCATGAAGCGGGCAACGAATTCGGTGCGTGGGTGGCTGAATACCTCGCGCGCGGGGCCGGATTGTTCGATGACAGCGTTGTTCATCACGACGCATTCATCGGCCAGCGCCAGCGCCTCGTCCTGGCCATGGGTGACGTGGATGAACGAGATGCCAAGCTCGCGTTGCAGGCGCTTGAGCTCTCCGCGCACGCGGATGCGCAGGAAGGGGTCCAGCGCCGAGAGCGGTTCGTCCAGCAGCAGCACGCGGGGTTTCGTCACCAGCGCACGGGCCAGTGCGACGCGCTGTTGCTGGCCGCCAGACAGTTGCGCGGGCAGGCGGTCGGCCAGGTGGATCATGTCGACCAGGTCGAGCATCTCGTTCGCGGCGCGGTGGCGTGTCGCCTTGTCCTGGCCCTGCATGCGCAGGGAAAACGCCACGTTGTCGCGAACGCTGAGATGCGGAAACAACGCGTAGCTTTGAAACATCATGGCGGTGCCGCGTTTGGCGGGGGGCAAATGGGACACATCCGTCCCGTCGAGGATGATCGAGCCTTCGCTGATCGTTTCGTGCCCGGCGATCATGCGCAAGGTGGTCGACTTGCCACAGCCCGATGGCCCCAGCAGGCAGACATAGGAGCCATTGGTGAAGACGTGGTTGATGTCGCTGACCGCAACGGTATGCCCGTAGCGCTTTGTCACGTGGCTGAGTTCCAGATCCTGGCCTGTCCGCATGTCGTCCCCTCTGAAAGCCTGTGCCCCGTGAAGCCCGCGCCCCGTGAAGCCTGTGCCCCGTGAAGCCTGTGCCCCGTGCCCGGCGGCTGGCGGCGGGCGAGGCGCAGTCGATGCAGCTGAGCCTGGGGCAGCTTTGCGTTGCAGGCGCAGCAAAAAATGCAACCGCGCCACCGGAAACACGATTTGCCTGTTCTTGCATCGGTTGCGCTGGCCTTGTGCACAATTTTCAACACATAATTGTATACAACACTGTCGCATTCGGGGCGTTCCCCCTGCCGGCGGCGAGACCTGTTGCCTTTCGCGGCCCGTGGCGCGAAGAATCGGACATGGGAACAGGGCGCGACGCATGATGGATCGGAAGAACGGACAAACGGCCGCCAAGGACACCACCCGTGACGGCGCGAGCGAGCGCGTGGTGGCCGAGCTGGCGCTGGCCATTCATGAACACCGTCTGCAACCGGGCGCCAAGCTGAGCGAGGACGAGGTCGGCGCGATCTACGGTGTCAGCCGAACCGTGGTGCGCGCCGCCCTGCAACAATTGTCGCACGACCGCCTGGTCGAGCTGCGGCGCAATCGCGGGGCCTATGTGGCGCAGCCCAGCGTGCGCGAGGCGCGCGAGGTCTTTGAGGCGCGCGCCCTGCTGGAGCCGCGCACGGCGCGGTCGGCGGCAGAGCGCGTGACCGAGGCGGATATCGTCGCGCTGCGCCGCCATATCGCGGATGAACACGCGGCGCTGGACCGGGGCGAGCCGGGGCGCGCGCTGCATCTGTCCGGCTTGTTTCATATCGAGATCGCGCGGATTGCCAATCAGGCCACGATCGAGGATTTCATTCGCCAGTTGATTGCGCGGTCGTCGCTGATCATCGCGCTGTACTGGCAGCGGCGCACGGCCATGTGCGAAAGCCATGCCCATGACGCGTTGCTGAATGCGCTGGCCAGCGGCAATGGCGATCTGGCCGAGGACCTGATGAAGAGCCATCTGCTGGACCTGCTGTCATCGCTGGATCTGCGCAACGTCAATTCGGCACCCCGCACCCTGCAAGAGGCGCTGGGGGGATGATCCGCACGGCGCAGCCACAGGACCTGCATATGCTGCTGGACTGGGCGGCCGAAGAGGGTTGGAACCCCGGACTGGGCGATGCGCAGGCGTTCCATGCCGCCGACCCGGGCGGCTTTTTCATCGCGGAGCGCGCGGGGGCCCCGGTGGCGGGTATCGCGGTGATCAACCACAACCCGCGTCAGGCGTTTCTGGGCCTGTACCTGTGCCGCCCGGAATGGCGCGGTCGGGGCGTCGGCTTTTCGCTATGGCAACACGCGGTGGCCCACGCCGGTATGCGCAGCATCGGACTGGACGGGGTGGCGGCACAGCAGGAGAATTATGCCCGATCCGGGTTTCTCCGCCAGGGCGCAACACAGCGTTTTGAAGGGCGGTTCGAGGGCCACTTCGAGGGAAGCGGCGGCGGCGCCCCGCCCGGGGAACAGCCGACGCGGCAGGGCATCCGCCCGCTGGCCGCAGGTGAAATCAAGGCGATGATCGCGCTGGACGCCGCCGCCGGAGGTGTGCCGCGCCCGGCGTTCCTGTCGGGATGGCTGGGCCGGTCATCCGTGCGACGTACGGTCGTGCGGGACGATCTGGGCGGCTTTGCCACGATCCGCCAGTGCCGGAACGGCGTGAAGATCGGGCCTGTCATCGCCCCGAATGCCGCCGCCGCAATGATGTTGATCCGGGCCGCCTGTGCCGAGCTGCCGGGTGCGCCCGTCACGGTGGATCTGCCCGAGGCCAATGAGGGCCTGCGCGCGCTGTTGCTGGCCGCGGGGTTCGTCATGACCTTTGAAACCGCGCGGATGTACCGCGGGGCACCGCCCGAAGGCGACGCGCGGATGCAGGCGATTGCCACGATGGAGCTGGGCTAAAGCCGGGATGGAGCTGGGCTGAAGCCACGATGGAGCTGGGCTGAAACCGGGATGGGGATCTGGCAACCGGGCCGCCGGGCCCGGTCGCTTGGTCAAGCGTTCTGGTCACGTGGATCGGCTGTCAGGCCGTTTTCGTGCCTCTGGCGTGACGTGGTGTATCAGCGCGGCAGGTGCGCGATGGCCTCGACCTCGATCTTGAGGGCGGGGTCTACGAAGCCCGAAACCTCAAGCATGGTGGCGGCGGGCAGGGGCGCATCGGCAAAGGCTTCGCGCCGGGCCTGTGCCACGGCGGCGCGGTCGGCCATGTCGGTGACATAGACGGTGATCTTGGTGATCCGCGCATTCCCGGCGGCCCGGGCCAGCGCGACGACTCGGCCGATCGCGATCCGGGCCTGATCCAGCATGGCGTCGGGCACCGGATCGGGGCCACCGGCGTGCATGCCTGAAATATAGACGATACCGTCCGCGACGATGGCGTTGGAAAACAGGCCCGGAACCGGATCGGGGACGCCTGGAGCGGTGACTGCCTTCATTCCGCCGCCCCCTGCGGGGCATTCTCGCCGGCGTCCTTGGCGCGTTTTTCAGCATCTTCGCGGCCCAACCGGTCACGCACCGGGATGAAATCGTAGGTGGGAAAGAATTCGGTCGAGAAGACTCCCCAGGCGCGGCGCTCAAGCTCGACATTCACTTTTGGCAGGATTTCGGGCGCCATGCGCAGCGTCACCACCTGGCCGATGCCCATCACGACATTCCAGCTGAGAATTTCGGCACCTTCTGGCGGGAAGCCGCGCCACCAGTCCTGATCCGACAGATGACTTTGAATTTGTTCAAGGTTCTTTGACTGGTCGTGCCTCAGAAATACGGTAAGCATCACGGTTTCTGTCATCTTGTCCTCAGCTTTTTCAGGTCGGGGTCGGGAAAACACTTGCAGAGCATACCGTGAATCGGGTTTATTTCAAATAGGAACAGAGTGATCTTTATTGAACAGCGAGGACGAGATGCAGGACCCGGCACTTCGAACCCAGTCAAAGGGGCGTGATCTGAACGCGGCGGAGACAACCTTTGCCGCCGCACTGGAGCGCATCTATGAAACCGGCTGCCACGATTTCGCGCAGGTGGTCGAGCAGTTGAACGCACGCGGTGATGCGCGCCCTTCGGGAGAGACGGGCGCATGGACGCTGGACATCTTCGAGGCCGAGCTGAAGGCGATCAATGCCAGCCATGATGCTGCCCATGCCGAACACGGCATCGGCGCCTGAGATAAAGAGGGAGTGATCGAAATGGACAGCGCAGCCAATACCCGCGACCGCGTCGACGAGTATATCAACCGCGGGCTTCGCGGCTTCTGGGTGCCGGTGGCGGTTTCCGTCTCGGTCAAGGTGGGCAAGCCTTTTGCCACCAAGATCGCCGGAGAGAACCTTGTCATGTGGCGCGATGGCGCGGGCAAGATCCGCTGCGTCGAGGATTTCTGTCCGCACCGCGGTGCCAAGCTGAGCCTGGGCGTGGTGCAGGAGGGCAATATCGCCTGCCGCTATCACGGTGTGATGGTCGATGGCACCGGCACCGTCGCCCGCGTGCCCGCCATGCCCGATTGCGCGCTTGAGGGCCGCAAGGCGCTGACCGCCTATTCGGTCGAGGAATGCGCCGGTGCCGTGTTCATCTATCTGCCGTCCGCCGACCGCCCCGAGGCGCCGCCGTTCGAGCCGCCGGTGGAATTCACCAATGGCGAATGGGAAGTCTTTCCCTGCATGACGCGGTGGGATTGTTCCTATCGTCTGAGCCTGGACAACGCCGCCGACCCGATGCACGCGATCTACCTGCATTCGGACAGCTTTACCCTGCAATACGGCGCCAAGCAGGACACGATGAACCTGGAACGCACCGAAAAGGGTTTCCTGATCGAGCGGATGGGCCAGAAGGGCGTGAACCTGGACGAAACCGAAGTCGTGATGGACGAAGGCACGATGTTCTTTCGCCTGGACATCCCCTATCCCGACGGGGCCGGCCCGGGTGGCCCGTTCCGCATCATCGGCTTTGCCACGGCGATCGACGAACATACCCACCACAGCTTTTTCTGGCGCTGCCGTCAGGTTACCGGGCTGGCGGCCGAGAGCTGGCGTTTCCTGTACCGTGCCTATCTGGAGGACCGTCACTGGTTCGTGCTGGAGCAGGACCGCGTGATGCTGGAGAGCATTCCCGAAGACAGCCGCCGCCGCGAGATGCTGTATCAGCATGACATCGGCGTCAGCCGTCTGCGCCAGATGATGGTGCGGCGCGCGAAAGAGCACTTCAAGGCGCTGGACGCCGCCGAGGCCGGGAAGAAGAGCGCCTGATGCCTGATGCGCTGATCCCGATGACGGCCGACGCGGTGAAGGAGGCCCTTGCGGCCCCCTTCGCGGCGGGCCAGGCGCTGGATCTGACAGGGCGGCAGGTGACCGGCGCGCTGGATCTGAGCGGCTGCACCCCCTGCGGGTTCGATCTGAGCGGCAGCACGTTCGAGGGGCCGGTGCGGCTGGATGGTGCAATGTTCCGGGGGCTGACGTGGTTTCGCCACTGCAAGTTTCTGGGGTCTGTCAGTGCGACGGGCGCTGTCTTTGCCCATGATGCGCGGTTCGACGGCGCAGCTTTCAGCCGAGATCTGACACTGAGCCGTGCGGAGGCGCGTGGCACGCTGGTGCTGGATAACGCGGTGCTGGAAGGCGATGCCTGGCTGGACCGGATGCAGATCCTCGGCAGCCTGTCGATGGCGGGCACGGTGTTCGGGGCGGCCGTCTCGCTCGACGCGACGGAGGCTTACGGCGGGCTTTGGGCCGACGATACCGAGTTTCGCGCCCGCGTGTCGGCGGCGGGCATGGAAGTTCACGGGCGCAACTGGTTGCGGGGGGTGCGGGTCGCTGCGCCATCTGCGATCGGGGCGCCGACACAGCCGCTGGCGCGGCAGATCCGCAGCTTTGGTTACATCTGGGGCTGAACGGACATGACAACACAGGGCAGACAGACATGACATCACGGCTGGATCTACAGAACATCACCAAGGTGTTCAGCGACCGCAAGACGGGAAATTCGGTCACGGCGGTGACGGACATGTCGTTTTCCGTGGCCCCCGGCGAACTGGTGGCCGTCGTCGGGCCGTCGGGATGCGGCAAGTCGACCATCCTGAACATGGTTTCGGGCCTGTATGGGCCGACCGAGGGCCAGGTTCTGATCGACGGAGAGAAGGTGACGGGCACCCGCCCCGAAGTCGGCTTCATGTTGCAGAAGGATCTGCTGCTGCCCTGGCGCAGCATCGTCGAGAATGTCGAGTTCGGGCTGGAGGAAAAACCGTTCAACAAGGCGGAGCGGCGCAAGCGCGCCCTGGCGGAATTGCAGCGGATGCAGCTGGCCGATTTCGCAGACAGTTATCCGCACCAGCTGTCGGGGGGGATGCGGCAACGCGCGGCGCTGGCGCGCACCCTGGCCATCGAGCCTGAGCTGGTGCTGCTGGACGAGCCGTTTTCCGCGCTGGATGCGCAGACCAAACTGGTGTTGCAGCGCCATTTCGCCCGGACCATCGCGGATGCCGGGGTGACCTGTGTGCTGATCACCCACGATCTGAACGAGGCCGTGATCATGTCGGACCGCGTGGTGGTCCTGTCAGGCCGCCCGGGCCGGGTGGTCGACGAATTCGAAATCGACCTGCCGCACCGCACGGACCCGCTGCAACGCAGCCTTGAGCCGCAATGCGGTGTCTATGTGAAACGGCTGTTCGATGCGCTGCATCTGGAAAACGAAGACGCCTGAGGATGCAACGCCTACGGCAGACGGAAACGCGGATGCCCGGCATCTGACGAAGGGAACGGCGGGTGCCCAGGCACCCGACGGAAAGACGACCAAAACAATCTGAACAAGCTGACAACAGCGTAGACACCACCCCATACCAACCGGGAGTTATACTGATGAAAATGACCTTCATGAAAGCCGCCGCAGTGGCGCTTTCGGCGCTGGTCGCCGTGCCTGCCGCGCAGGCCGCCGATCTGGAAAAGATGACCTATCTCTATCCTGCCCCCGATTTCCTGCCGGCGTTCACGCCGTTTCAGGTGGCACGGACCAAGGGCTATTACGAGGACGAAGGCCTGGACGTGAACTGGGTGATCGGCAAGGGCGGCGCTGATGTGGCCAAGCAGGTTGCTGTCGGCAACGCGGAACTGGGCGGCGGTATCGGCGATACGCCGATCATCGTGCGCGCCAACGGTCTGCCGGTCAAAGGTGTGCTGCTGATGGGCGGCAAGGCCCTGACGCAGATGGTCATCCGCAGCGACAGCGGTGCGACCGACATGACCAGCCTGAAGGGCAAGAAGGTCGGCGTGATCGCCTATCAGGACACCACCTATTACAACCTGCTGGCTGCCCTGGCCGCCAATGGCATGACCAAGGAAGACATCGACATTCAGGCGGTCGGCGCCGGTGGCATGGTGCAACTGATGATCTCGGGCGACCTTGACGCGATCTCGGGCACGCCCGACTGGGCCGCGGCGATCGAGGGTGCGGGCGTCGACGTGGCGGTCCAGCCGATCAACGACATGTTCCCGGCCATGGCGCAGGCGGTCCTGACGTCGGAAGACACGATGAAGAACAAGCCCGAGGTCGTCACCGGTTTTGTCCAGGCGACGCTGCACGGCCTTAAGGACGTCATGACCGACCCCGAAGGCAGCGCCAAGCTGCTGGCCGAGTCGATCCCGCAATATGCGGGCAAGGAGGCGTTCCTGCTGGAAGTCATGAACCGCTACAACAGCCTGGTCTATGCGGTCGACGACATGGACAGCCTTGGCACCTTTGACGAGGCGCGCATGAAGGCGGTTGCCGAATTCTACCTCGACGCGGGCATCGTGTCCTCGGTTGAGCCTGCTGCCGACTACTACTCCAACGACTTCGTGACGGCAGAATAACAATGAGTGTTACCGCGGAAGAAACCCTGACTGTGGAGCGGCCGGTGGGCCGCTCTGCCACGAAGCCTGGAAAGGATACCGGCGTGAGCGAGACGAAAGTAAACCCCGTCAAGGGGAATGGATCGCGCGCGACCTTAGAGGTCGGCATGATGGTGGGCTTTGGCCTGCTTTTCCTGGCGGTCTGGGAATTCCTGCCCCCGGCCCTGGGTGTTCCGCGGTACATCATCCCGACGTTTTCCCAGTGCATGGCCGAATTCGCCCGCATGTGGGCACAGGAGGATCTGGGGCCGAACTTCATCTCGACGCTGATCTCCTCCATCGTCGGCTTTGGCCTGGGCGCATTGCTGGGCGCGGGTGCCGGGTATCTGCTGGGCATGTCGAAGCTGTGGGAGCGGGTTCTGGCCCCCTATATCCTGGCGCTGCAAATCGCGCCCAAGGTGGCGTTCGCGCCGCTGTTCATCATGTGGTTCGGCTATAATTCGATCCCGAAACTGCTGGTGACCGTTCTTATCGTCTTCTTCCCGATCCTGGTGAACGTGCTGCAAAGCATGAAGACCGTGGATCAGGACCTGATGAACCTGGCGCGCGTCTATTCCATGAGCCGCTGGAAGATGTTCCTGAAGATCGAGCTGCCGTCGTCGCTGCCGCAGCTGTTCGCGGGTCTGCGGATTTCGTCCACCCTTGCCGTGATCGGTGTCACCGTGGGTGAACTGGTGGGCGGCAACACCGGCCTCGGCTTTCTGATCACCTATGGCGAGGGGCAGGCGAATACCGCGATGGTGTTCGATGCGATCATCTTGCTGACGATCATCGGCGTGGCGCTGTATTTCGCCGTCGCCGCCGTGGAAAAACGCGTGCTGCATTACCTTGAGCGCAACGATGGCTGATCTGGCGACAGATACGGTGTTTCAGCCCGGCACGGCAGCGGGGGTGAGTTACCTGCGCCGTGCGGGCCGGGGCCCCGTGCTGGTCTGCCTGCATGGCATCGGATCACGTGGCGACAGCTTTGCGCCGATGCTGCCCTATCTGCCCGGGGACTGGGACGTGATCGCGTGGAATGCGCCGGGGTATGGCGCATCCGCCCCCCTGGACGCCGACTGGCCGGTCGAGGGCGATTATGCGGCGTCCCTGCTGGGGATGCTGGAGGCGCTGTCGCTGGGGCGGGTGACCCTGCTGGGGCATTCGCTGGGGACGCTGATGGCGGCGCGCTTTGCCGCCGATCACCCTGGCCGGGTCGACGCGATGGTGCTGGGCGCCTGTGCCTGCGGTCATGGCGGCGCGGTCGGGCAATTGTCCGACGCTGCCGCCGACCGGCTGAGCGCGCTTGAGAGCGAGGGCGCGGCGGCCTTTGCCGCCAAGCGTGCGCCGCGTCTGCTGGCCGATCCGGTGGGGCACGCGGAGGCGTTGGCGCGGGTCGAGCGCGCGATGGCGGCGGTCACGATGCCCGGCTACGGGCAGGCGGTGCGGATGCTGGCCTCGGGGAGGCTGGAGGCCAGCCTGGCCGAGGTGCGCGTGCCGACGGGCCTGATCTGGGGGGCGGGCGACGTGGTGACCCCACGCGCCCAGACCGACCGGGCGGCCACCGCGCTGCAAGGGCGCGCGCCCTTGCGGGTGATCGAGACCGCGGGCCATGCCCTGCACGCAGAGGCCCCGGAGGCGTTTGCCGGGGCGCTGAAAGAGATCCTGTCCGAACTGGACCAACCTGACACGAGGACGACATGAGCGAGATCATCAGAGCAGGGCACCTGCGCGGCATCGTGATGCGGGCGCCCGGCATGACCAGCACCGTGAAATTCTATGAAAACAGCTGGGGCCTGAGCGTCGCGAAAGAGGCGGATGGCGTTGTCTACCTGCGCGGCACGGGACGCGAACCGTTCATCTATGCGCTGAAGGACGGCAAGGATTACGGTATCGAGTATATCCACATGGGGATGCCCGACCGCGCCGGGATCGACGCGCTGCATGCGCAGGTCCTCGACAAGGGCGCGCATGTGCTGGGCAGCCCGGCAGTGTTCGACGATGCCATCGGCGGCTACGGCTTTGAAATGCTGGACCCCGATTTCCGCCGCTTGCGCTTTACCTGCGACCTGGAAATGCTGGAGCCGGTGGAGCGTTTCGCCTACCCGCAGAAGATCACGCATTGCGTGCTGAACACCCCCGACATGGACGGCGTCGAGGCATGGTATCGGGATGTTCTGGGCTTTCGCATTTCTGATTATTCGGCGGATCAGATGGTATTCCTGCGCGCCGCGGCGGACGTGGAAGAGGGCGCGGACCATCATTGCATCGCGCTGGTGCGGGCGCCCTATGCCAGCGTCAATCACGTCGCCTTTGAGACCGGCAGCATCAATGCCTACATGCGCTCGATCGGGCGGATGCGGCAGAATGGTGTCGTGCCGTCATGGGGGCCGGGCCGCCATGGGCCGGGCGACAATTGTTTCGCCTATTTCGTGTCGCCGTCGGGCTTCGTGATCGAATTCACGTCCGAAGTGCAGAAGATTGACGAGATGACGCACGAACCGCAGGTCTGGCCGCGCGACGATCCCGAGAAGATGGACCAGTGGATGACCGCAGGACCGCCGACGGCGGCGCAACGCGCGGTGATGATGGGCCGCCCCGACCCGGGCTTTCCGCCCTCCAACGGGGAGTGATCTGGTGGATCTGGGACTGACAGACAAGACGGTCGTGGTGACGGGTGCGTCTTCTGGCATCGGGCTGGCGGCGGTGCGGCAGCTGCTGGAGGAGGGCGCGAATGTCGCGCTCTGTGCCCGCGGGGCCGAGCGGCTGGCCGCCGTCGCGGAGGAGCTGGGCGCCGAATTCGGGTCCGGGCGCATTCTGGCGCAGCCCGTCGACGTGCTGAACGAGGCGGCGGTGAACGGCTTTGCCGAGGCGGTCGCGCAGCGCTTTGGCGGCGCGGTTGCGCTGATCAACAATGCCGGGCAGGGGCGGGTGTCGACGTTTGCCGATACCGACGACCAGGCCTGGCGTGATGAACTGGAACTGAAGTATTTCAGCCAGATCCGCCCCGTGCGCGCCTTTCAGGACATGCTGGCGGCCAGCGGGCAGGGCGCGATCGCCGCGACCAATTCGCTGCTGGCCTATCAGCCAGAACCGCATATGGTCTGCACCTCTTCGGCCCGCGCCGGGGTGCAGAGCCTGCTGAAATCGCTGTCGGTCGAACTGGCCCCGGCGATCCGCGTCAACTCGATCCTCGTCGGTCTTGTCGATTCAAACCAGTGGCAACGCCGCTTCGAGGCAAGGGAAGATCAGGGCCAGTCGCGCGACGACTGGTTCGGTGCCCTTGCTGCAAAAAAGAAAATCCCACTTGGCCGTCTTGGCAAACCCGAGGAGGCAGCGCGCGCGCTGGTCTTCCTCGCCAGCCCGGCTGCGTCCTATATCACAGGAGCTCAAATTGAAATCTCTGGCGGCGTTTCACGATACATCTGACATGGCCATTGCACAGCCTGTCACCCCCGCAGAGCCGGAAATTGTCGGCGACCTGATTGCCGAGGCGCTGGCCGACCTTGGCGTGACTACCCTGTTCGGGGTGATCTCGATCCACAACATGCCGATCCTGGATGCCATTGCGCGCCAGGGCCGCATCCGTTTCGTGCCCGCACGCGGCGAGGCGGGGGCAATGAACATGGCCGACGCCTATGCCCGTGTCTCGGGTAGTCTGGGCGTGGTCATGACCTCGACCGGTACCGCTGCGGGTTACGCCGCCGGCGGTCAGGTCGAGGCGCTGACGGCGGGCAGCCGTGTGCTGCACATCACCACGCAGGTCGATACGAAATTCGCCGACCGCGATCGTGCGCCGATCCACGACGTGCCGACGCAGCGCGAGATGCTGAAAGGCATCTCCAAGGCCGTGTTCCGCATCTGGGACAATCACGCGACGCTTGGCACCCTGAAAGCGGCGGTGAGCGCGGCGTTGTCCGCGCCCTCCGGTCCCGTCAGCATCGAAGTGCCGGTGGACGTGCAGCGTATGCCCGTTGCGGGTCGCGCCAAGATCGGCAAGCCCGCCGTGGTGAAACCGATTGCGGACCAGTCCGAGATCGAGGCGCTGGCCGCGCGCATCATGGCCGCCAAACGCCCGATGATCTGGCTGGGTGGTGGCGCCAAGGGCGCCGAGGAGGCCGCAACCGCGCTGGTCAATCGCGGTATCGGTGCCGTCACCTCGACCAATGGGCGTGGTGTGGTGCCGGAGGACCATCCGGCAACACTGGGGGCGTTCAACATGACGCCCCATGCGATCCGCCTGTACGAAAGCTGTGACCTGATGGTGGTCGTCGGGTCGCGCCTGCGCGGCAACGAAACCAAGGACAACGCCATGCCGCTGCCGCCGATCTGCCAGATCGACGCCGAGGCCAGCCAGGGCGGGCGCAACTATCCGGTCGACATGATGATCCATGGCGATGCCGCCGACACGCTGGACCGGGTGTTGGCGCTGCTGCCGGAAAAACTGGATACCGACCCGAACCTGCGTCATGAAATTGCCGTCGCCCGTGCCACGGCCGAGGGCGAGATGCGGGCGATGCTGGGGCCGTACCGTACGGTCGCGGATGCTTTGCAGGAACGCGTTCTTCCGGGGCGTCACCCCTGGGTGCGGGACGTGACGATCACCAATTCGACCTTCGGAAACCGCTATGTGCAGATTGCCGAGCCGCGCCTGGGCGTACATGCGCTTGGCGGTGGCATCGGACAGGGCATCGCGATGGGTATCGGGGCCGCACTTGCCTCGCTCGAAAAGCCCGGCGCGCCCAAGGCGATCACTCTGGTCGGGGATGGCGGCGCGATGCTGAGCATTGCCGAGCTGATCACCGCCGTGCAGGAAGAGGCCCCGCTGGTCTACGTGTTGATGAACGACGCGGCCTACGGCGTGATCCAGAACATCCAGGACGCGCAATACGACAGCCGTCGTCATTATTCGGCGCTCAACACGCCCGACTTTGGCAAATTGTGCGATGCTGTGAACCTTCCGCACATGCTGGTGTCGGACATCAAGGAGTTCGCATCGGCGCTGGACGCGGCCATCGCGCGGCCCGGTCCGGTTGTCCTCGAAGTCGACATGTGCGCCATCGGTCCCTATGCGCAGTCCTTTGCCGGGCCGCCCGCCGGTGCGGCCGGCAAGGCAGAGTGACGCCAATGCATCTGGGACTGATCGGATACGGCAACATCGCGACCCTGCTGCCACGGATACTGGGCCAGCAGGGCGCCTTGCCGTCCCGCATAGACGTGCTGGTGCGCCCCGGGCGCGCCAGTGCTGCCCGCGCGGCCTTCGGGGATATCGCCGTGACGGTGCATGAGGACACCGGCGCGTTCATCGCTACGGCCCCGTCGCTGGTGGTCGAGGCCGCGACGCACGCGGCGGTGAAAACCTCGGTGCTGGAGTGCCTTCGGGCAGGTCTGCCGGTGCTGATCGTGTCGGTCGGCGCATTGGCCGATGCGGCATTGGAAACGGCGGTGCGCGAGGCCGCCGAGGCGGGCCATACGCAGGCGCATCTTTCCAGCGGCGCGGTCGGCGGGATCGACATGCTGGCCGCGGCGCGCCTGTCGGGCATCACCTCAGTGACCTATACCTCTCGCAAGCCGCCGATGGCGTGGCGCGGCACCCCCGCCGATGACGCGCTGGACCTGCCGGGCCTGACGCAGGCCACGACCTTTTACGAAGGCACCGCACGCCAGGCCGCCACCGATTATCCCAAGAACGCCAATGTCGCGGCCACCATCGCGCTGGCCGGGGCAGGGTTCGAGGCAACGCAGGTGCGCATGGTCGCGGATCCGACCGTCACGGCCAATATCCACGAATTCACCGTACGCTCCGGCGCGCTCGACTTCACGGTCACGCTTGAGGGGAAACCTTCGCCCGAAAACCCGAAAACCTCCGTTTCGACGGTTTACGCGCTGGCGCGGACGGTCCTGAACCAGACCGCCCCGATCACCGTTTGAGGATGCCATGAAAGACATGACCCACGCCCTGCCTGATGGCCGCCTTTTCGTCGCTGGCGAATGGGAGGACGGCACAGGCGCTGAAATCACTTCGACCTACCCGCATGACGGGTCGCTGAACATGGCGTTCAAGGGGGCCTCGCGGGCCGATGGGGAACGCGCGATTGCGCGGGCCAAGCTGGCGCAGGCCGATCCCGCGTGGCGGGGGATGCTGCCGCATGTGCGCGCACGCCTGCTGCATCGGATTGCCGACGGGATCGAGGCGAACATCGACCGCATTTCCTATGTGCAAAGCCGCGATACCGGCAAGACACGTGGTGAGACGGCGGCGCTGGCGGGTTCGGCCGTGGGCACATTCCGCTATTTCGCGGCGGTGCTGGAAACCGCGGATGATGCGCTGACGGCGCGCCGCGCCACGGCGCTGACGGCCAGCGTGCATGAACCGATCGGCGTGGTCGCGGCGATCACACCGTGGAATTCGCCCATTGCCTCGGACGCACAGAAACTTGCCCCGGCGCTGGCGGCGGGCAATGCGGTGCTGCTGAAACCGTCGAGCTGGTCACCGATGGTCAGCTTGGTGCTGGCCGAAATCTGCGAAGAGGCGGGCCTGCCCAAAGGGTTGCTTTCGGTGCTGCCCGGCGCGGGACGCGAGGTCGGCAACCTGCTGGTCGAACACCGCGAGATCGGGCGCGTCGCCTTTACCGGCGGTACGGTGACGGGGCGGCGGCTGGCGGCGCAGGCGGGCGAAAAGCTGATGCCCGTTTCGTTGGAATTGGGGGGCAAATCCCCGACCATCGTGTTTGAGGATTGCGATCGCAAACTGGCGATTGCCGGTATCCTGTTCGGCATCTTCTCCTCCTCCGGGCAAAGCTGCATCGCCGGGTCGCGCCTGTTCGTGCAACGCGCGATCTATGACGATTTCGTGGCCGAGCTGGTGGCGGCGACAAAGGCGCTGATCGTCGGTGCGCCCGATGATCCGGCAACGCAGGTCGCACCGATGATCTGTGCCGAGCACCGCGACAGCGTCGAGGCCTATATCGAGATGGCAAAGGCCGAGGGCGGCCAGATCCTCTGCGGTGGGACGCGCCCTGCGGGCGAGGCCCTGTCGCAGGGCAGCTACCTGATGCCGACCATCATTGCCGGCCTGAGCAATGACGCGCAGGTCTGCCGGGAAGAGATCTTTGGCCCCGTCCTGGTGGTCTTGCCGTTCGAGGACGAGGCAGACGTCATCGCCATGTCGAACGACAACGATTATGGTCTGGCCTGCGGTATCTGGACCCGCGACTTTCCCCGCGCCTGGCGTCTTGCCGAGGCGATCCGGGCGGGCACCGTCTGGATCAACACTTACAAGCAATTTTCGATCTCGACGCCGTTTGGCGGCGACGGGGCCTCTGGCATGGGGCGCGAAAAGGGCCGCGACGGCCTGCGGGTCTGGCAGCGGCAAAAGGGGATCTACGCGGACCTGACCGGGCAACCGCACCCCTGGGCACGAATTGAAGGACAGTCATGATGTTGAACGGACGTAATATTCTGGTGACGGGGGCCGGGGGCGGCCTTGGGCGCGACATCGTGTTGGCCTGTGGTCGGGCTGGGGCGCATGTCATCCTGTCGGATTTCAACGAAGAGCTGGGGGTGGCCAGCCTTGCCGCGCTGAAAGAGGCCGGCGGCAGCGGAGAGCTGCGCCTTGCCGATCTGTCCGACCCGGCCTCCATCGCCGCGCTTGGTGCTGGTCTGGACGGCCCTCTGCACGGACTGATCAACAACGGAGCGATTGCCACGGGCATCGGCGGTATCGGGTTTCGTGACATCGACATCGCGGTCTGGGACAAGGTGATGCAGGTCAACGTCCGCGGCACCTGGCTGATGATCCGCGCCTGTTCGGATGCGCTGATCGCGTCGGGGTCGGGGCGGGTGGTGAACCTTGCGTCCGATACCGCCCTTTGGGGCGCGCCGAACCTGCTGACCTATACCTCGTCCAAGGGGGCGATCATGGCGATGACTCGCAGCCTGGCCCGCGAATTGGGACCGGATCAGGTGGGCGTGACCGCGATCGCGCCCGGTATCCTGACGACCGAGAGCACGGAATATGTGCCGCAGGCGCGCCATGACCTGTACGAAACGGGCCGCGCCGTGCCGGGCAAGCAGGGCACGGGCGACGTGGCTGCGGTTGCCGCCTTTCTTGTTTCGCCACCCGCGATCACGCTGACCGGGCAGACCATGCCGGTCGACAACGGTTTCGTGTTCAACTGAAGGGAGCGCCGCGTCATGCCTAAGATCGCCATTGTCGGAGCGGGGCCTTCGGGTTGCTACGTCGCGCAGGCGCTGCTCAAGCTCGACAAGACGCTGGAGGTCGATATCCTCGACCGGCTGCCGGTGCCATACGGGCTGGTACGCTATGGCGTGGCACCCGACCATCAGGGCACCAAGGCGGTATCGCGCCAGTTTGCGCGGCTGTTTGAACGGCAGGGCGTGCGCTTTATCGGCAACGTGACACTGGGTGAAACGGTGACGCTGGACGAGCTGCGGGCGGCCTACGACGTCGTGGTGCTGGCACTTGGCCTGTCAAAGGACCGCGAGCTGGATCTGCCCGGGCGCGATCTGGCCGGGATCACCGGAGCAGGTGCCGTGACGCGACACTGGAACGACCACCCCGACGAAGCCGCCCAGGTGCCGCACCTCGGAAACCGTGTCGTCATCGTGGGGCAGGGGAACGTGGCGATGGATGTATTGCGCATCCTTGCCAAGCAGGAGCCGGATTTCGACGGATCGGACCTGCATCCGCGCCACACCGATCACATCACCGGCGCGGGCGTCGCGCAGATCGACATCCTGGGCCGGTCGCCGGCGCATGAGGCCAAGTTCGATCCCGTCATGGTCAAGGAGCTGGCCAAGCTGGAGCATGTGCGCTTTGCGCTGGATGGGATCGAGCTGTCACAGGGGCACGACGATGATCCCCGCGTCGCCGCCGTGACCGCGCTGCCGCAGGACGTTCCCGTGGCCAGTCACGAGGTGACCTTCCGCTTTGGTTGGAAGCCTGAGCGGCTGAGCGGCGAAGAGGGCCGTGTGAGCGCGGCCTACTTCAGCCGGGGCGACGAGGAGCTGGGCCTGTCGTGTGACAGCGTCATCACCGCCATCGGCTTTGACAGCCACATCCCCGGACTGCGCGACGATCTGCTGGCGCAGGCCGAGGATCGTGAAACCGGCGTGGTGGACAAGGGGCTGTACCTGGCCGGCTGGTTCTGTCGGGGCCCGAGAGGCACGATTCCCGATAATCGCCTTGCAGCGCAGGATCTTGCGACCCGCATTGTCGCGGATCTTGCCACTGGACAGGCCACTGGGCAGACCACCGGGCAGGCCACTGGGCAGGGCGGTGAAAAACCGGGCCGCGCCGCGCTGGTCGCGACCCACCCGGACCTGACCGATTACGACGGCTGGCTGCGCATCGACGCGGCGGAACTGGCGGCTTGCACTGACGGACGGGTCAGGGCAAAGGTCGCCGATCTTGAGACACTGCTGGCCCTGGCCTGTGCCCCGGCACCCGGCCCAGCAACACCGGAGACCGATGAATGAAAATTCAACTGCTGTATGGCACCGAGACCGGCAATGCCGAAATGCTGTGCGAAGATATCGAAACCCACCTGGCAGACGATCACGAGGTCGCCTTGGCCAATCTGAATGATATCGATCCTGCCGATCTGGATGCAGATACCTTTCACCTTGTGGTCTGTTCGACCTACGGCGATGGCGATCTGCCTGCCTCGGCACAACCATTTGCAGATACGCTCGAGACGGCCGGGACAGATCTGTCCGCGATCCGTTTCGCCATCTTCGGGCTGGGTGACAGCAGCTACGAGACGTACAATCAGGGGTCGGAAAAACTGGCCGCGCTGTTGGTGAAGCATGGGGCGAAACAGGTGGGCGATCGCGCCATCCACGATGCAATGGGGTCGGACATGGCCGAAGACCTGGCATTGCCCTGGGCCGATGACCGGATCGCGCAAGCCGCTGACCTGTTCGCGGAAACCTGAACAGACATAACCCCCGAGGGCCCGGATATGAGCGACGAAACAGAAGAAAAAACAACGCTCTATACGGTGCCGCCGGTGACGCGCGCCATCAAGGTGCTGCGGCATGTCGGGGCAGGGCATGGCTGCATCAACATCAGCCAGACCTCCAAGACGCTGGGGATCAACCGCACCACCTTGATCCGGCTGCTGAATACGCTGGCCGAGGAACGGATGATCGAATGGGTGGATGACGCGCGCGGCTATGCCCTGGGCGTCGGTCTGCTGGGGTTGGCGGCCGAGGCGCTGTCGAACCGGGACATCCTGCGGGCGGCGCGGCCCCGGCTGGCCGCGCTGGCCCGGCGCACGCACCTGTCGGCGCACCTTGGGGTGCTGGATGGGCGGGACGTGGTATACCTGCTGCGCGAGGTCCCCGAGGCCCGTCTGGTCAGCAATGTTCGCGAAGGCACCCGCCTGCCAGCCCATGCCACGACCATGGGGCGCATGTTGCTGGCCCATCTGAGCGAGCCCGAGTTGTTCGGGCTCTACACCGGCAAGGCCATGCCGGAATATTCAGCCGCCACAGCGACTTCGCCCGAAGAGCTGCACCGCCAGTTGCAGCAGGACCGTGCCCGCGGCATCGTCTGGAGCGACGAGAATTTCGAACCGATGATCGGGTCCTGCGCCTGTCCCGTCCGCGATCATGCGGGCAAGGTGATCGCGGCGATCAACCTGTCGGGGTCGAATTCCGATTTCACACCGGGTACGGAGCAGGCCGAGCTGAACGCCGCTGCCATCCGCGCCTGCGCTGCCGAGATTTCCGAGGCATTGGGATGGCGCGCGCCGCAGGTCGCGGGCTGACCGGCAGGGTCAGAAACACCCGATACGGATCATGTCGCCCCTGCGATCATCCGGGCAATCGGGCGCGTCTGTATCGTGACGGTATCGCGTAGGTGTTGCAGCGTCATCGCGTCTGTCTTGACGAATTCGATGAACATCATGTTCAGGTTGTTGAATAGCAACTGGCCAAGTGCACTGGCGTCCAGATCGCGCTGCGCCTCGCCGCGCGATTGCAGCAGTCTGATCAGGTCCGTCACCTGGCCGCAAAGACGCGCATCCAGATCCCAGTAGCGCCGCCCGTAGGGCGTATCCGGCGCCTCGATCGACAGGGCCAGCGCCTGCCGCCACATGTCCTTGGACAGGTATTCCAGCGAATGATCGTAATAGCCGAAGATCAGACCCAGCAGCGCCTGTTCAACATCGTGTGGCGGGGCTGACAGGATCTGACGGCCGTTCGCCAGAACTTCCTCCACCTCCATCGCGACGCAGGCGATCAGGATATCGCCCTTGGTGCGATAGTAATTATAGACCGTTCCGACCGAAACCTCGGCCATCTCGGCCAGATCCTCGATTCGAACCGATCGGTAGTCCTCGGTGCGGAACAACGTGACGGCGGCGTGCAATATCCGTTCCTCGCGTGCTGCTTTCTGCCGCTCTCTTAATCCGGTCTTGGCCATCCGTCCCGCTTTCCGCATCTCAGGTTGATTTGATGTTGACTATAAAAATGAACCCATTCAACTTTTTTGTCAGGAGGGCCACGAAAGAATTGGCCACACCCCCCACAACAGGGAGATTGTGATGATGAAACGTACACCACTGCTGCTGATGAGCACGGCGCTGGCCGGTCTGGCCGGGGCGGCGCAGGCGACCGAGGAACTGAATGCGCTGGTCTGGTGCGATCACACCGATCCGGCGCTGATCGAACCGTTCGAGGCAAAGTTCGACGTCAAGGTGAACCTGCGCGAATACGAAGGGACCGGCGCCGCGCTGGCCCTGCTGGAACAATCGCGCCCGGGCGACTGGGATGTGCTGGTCGTCGATGGTATCGACGTGTTCCGCGCGGTCGAGGCGGGCATACTGGCCCCGCTGCCTGCCGCCGATCTGCCCGAAGCCGATTTCTTTCCCGAAGTGGTGATGGAGGCCAACAACACCGTCGATGGCACCCCCTATGCCGTGACCGAAAAATTCGGCTACAACACCATCAGCTACAACGCCGACAAGGTCGACGCGGCGGATATGCAGGACCTGGGCAAGGTCTGGTCCGACAAGTATTCCGGCAAGATCTCGATCTATGACTATTACCTGCCGGTGATCGGGCTGGCGGCCATGGCCGACGGCATCAAGACAACCGATATCACCGCCGCCGATCTGCCCGCGTTGGGCGAAACCCTGGGCAAGATGCGCAGCGCGGCGGCCTCGGTCGCGGGTGTCGTGGCCGCGCAGACCGCGCTGGCGACAGGCGAGGTCGATATCGTCGTGGGCGGTGGTGAGTGGCTGACAGCGGTGCTGGAGGGCGAACAGCCCAACCTGACATGGACGATTCCGGATCAGGGCGCGGTGATGTGGTCGCAGAGCATTGGCGTGCTGGCCGACAGTGAACAGCCGGATCTGGCGCTGGAGTTCGTGAAATACATCGTCAGTCCAGAGGGGCAGGCGCGGCTGGCAACCTCGTCCTGCTTCTGGGGGATGCCGGCGAACAAGCTGGCCGGCGATCACCTGACACCGGACCAGAAAGAAACGCTGCGCTGGGACAGCCAGCCTGAATACCTGGCCAAGGCGCAGCTGTATCCCGCGCCCGATGCCGATCTGGATATCGAGATGCAGGACCTGTGGCTGGAGACCTTGCAACAGTGACCCTGAGCCGGGACACCCTGCGGGGCTGGGGCTTTGCCGCCCCGGCCCTGTTGTGGACGCTGGCGTTCTTTGTCGTGCCCTTCGTCGTGATGGGCGCGATGAGCCTGGCGACGATGGAGGGGCGGACCCTGATCTGGGGGCTGCATCTGGACAATTACGCGGCGCTTGCGCAGAAAAAGTACCTCTGGCGGGCGATCATCGTGTCGCTGGAAATTACCCTGACGGTGACGGTCGTTTCGGTTCTGCTGGCCTATCCGCTGGCCTGGATCATCGCGTTCCGCGTGCCGAAACGCTGGCAGCGGCTGGTGCTGTTGCTGTCGATCCTGCCGTTCTGGACCAGCTATGTCGTACGCTCCTACGCCTGGCTGCTGGTGCTGGCGCGCGAGGGGGTGGTGAACAAGGCGATGATCTGGCTGGGGATGATTGCCGAGCCGGTGACGCTGGCCAATACCCGGTTTGCCACGGTGACGGGGTTCGTGCATTTCTTCGTCATGCTGCTGGTGCTGACGATCTATGCCAACCTGATCCAGCTGCCGCCGAATTATCGCCGTGCCGCGATGGATCTGGGGGCAAGCGCATTTCAGACCTTTCGCCATGTCATCCTGCCGCTGACCCTGCCGGGGATCATGACCGGCGCCTTCCTGACCTTTGTGCTGTGCATCGGGGATTACATCACGCCGCAGATCCTGGGCGGCAATACCGAGCTGACGGTGCCGCAGGTCATCATGGTGCAACTGGGGCGACGGGCCGATTTCCCGCTGGCGGCGGCGCTGGCGCTGGTGCTGATGGGCATCGTGACACTGGCCTACCTGGCCTTTGCCCGCTGGCTGAGGCTGGATCGGATATGAGGGTGCTGTCCGTTGCTTACCTGATCGCGGCCTTCGTGTTCATCTACCTGCCGGTGGGGGCGCTGGTGCTGTTCTCGTTCCAGTCAGGCAGTTTGCCGGTGCCGCCCTTCGACGGGCCGAGCCTGCAATGGTACGCCGCGATCCTGTCCGACGGCGACCTGATGCGCGCCCTGCTGCATTCGCTGCTGGTGGCCCTCTGCTCCTCTGCGGTGGCGGTGTCGCTCGGGTTCGGCGCGGCCTACGGGCTGGCGCGTCATGCCTTGCCGGGGTCTGCCCTGGTGCGGGGGCTGTTGATCGCGCCGATGACGGTCAGCTACCTGATCATCGGGCTGGGCCTGCTGATCGTGGTGCAGCGCCTCGGGTTGGGCCTGTCGCTGGTCACCGCCGGGGTGGGGCACGTGGTGATCAACCTGCCCCTGTGTTTCGCGATCATCTATGCCAGCATGGGCGCGCAACAGCAGAACGCCGAACGGGCCGCCCGCGACCTCGGCGCGGATGAGGCGCGGGTGGTGCTGCTGATCACCGTGCCGATGCTGATGCCCGCCATCGCGGCGGCATTCTTTCTGTCCGTCACGCTGTCGTGGGACGAATTCATCATCTCTTTTCTGCTGACCCGCTTTGACGTCACCTTGCCTGTCGAGATCTGGTCGATGCTGCGATCCGGCCTGTCGCCGGAACTGAACGCCATCGGCAGCCTCGTCTTTCTGGTGTCGGTGGCCATCGTGGTGCTGTTGGAAACGACCCTTTTGAAAGGCCGCAAATGACTGCCTCTGTCACTGTCGAGGGCGTGAACCACTGGTTCGGCAGCTACCGCGCGCTGCGCGACATTTCCCTGGCCATCGGGGCGGGCGAATACGTCACGCTGCTGGGGCCGTCGGGCTGTGGCAAGACCACGCTGCTGTCGGTGCTGGGCGGCTTTCTGATGCCCGATCAGGGCCGTGTGCTGATCGGGAGCCGCGACATGAGCCGCGTTGCCCCCGCGCGCCGCCCCACGACCACCGTGTTTCAGGATTACGCGCTGTTCCCGCATATGTCGCTGCGCGACAATGTCGGCTTTGGCTTGCGCATGGCGGGGCAGGGGCGGCGCCTCCGCCACGCCCGCGCCGACGAAATGCTGGCGCTGGTCGGCCTTGGTGCCGCTGCCTCCAAACGCCCGCATGAATTGTCGGGCGGCCAGCGTCAGCGCGTCGCGCTGGCCCGCGCACTGGCCGTGCGCCCCGAGGTGCTGTTGCTGGATGAACCTCTCGGCGCGCTCGACCTCAAGCTGCGCCGTTCGATGCAGGACGAGCTGAAGGCGATCCAGCGCGAGGTCGGTACGACCTTCGTGCACGTCACCCATGATCAGGAGGAAGCGATGGCAATCGCCGACCGCATCGTCGTGATGAACGCGGGCCGGATCGAGGATCAGGGCCCACCCGCGCGCATCTATCGACAGCCCGCCAGCCTGTTCGCCGCTGGTTTCATGGGCGAGATGAACCGCATTCCCGCCCATGAAACCGCCGGGGTCGTGACCTGCGCCTTCGGTGCGGTGCCGCGACCGGCCCCCGCGTCCGGCCCACTGGTGCTGACCCTGCGCCCCGAGGCGATCCGCATCGGGCAGGCCAGCGTTGACCGCCTGCACATCGGCCCGGCGCGGGTGCGCGACGCGGCCTTTTTCGGCACGCATGTGCGCGCGCACCTGGTGCCGCAGGCCGCGCCGGACATGGTATTGGTGGCACATCTGCCCCCCGATCATCTGCCCGGGCCGGACGACGTGCTGGACCTTGTGGCAGAGACAGGCGACCTTGGGCTATTTGCGGAGCCGTGATCATGCGACGGATGCCCCCCCAGGACTGGTACAGCGTCACGCGCAAGGGCGATGACGTCACGCTGATCAGCGAACCTTTCATCAAGGAATTCTATCGCTGCAATTGCTGGCACGTGCGGGGCCGTGACCGCGACATGCTGGTCGACAGCGGCATGGGCGTGGTGTCGCTGCGCAGCTGGGTGCCGCTGGTCACCGAACGGTCGCTGACCGCCATCGCCAGCCATACCCATTTCGACCACATCGGCTGTCACCACGAATTTCCCGACCGGTGCGTGCACCGTACCGAGGCCGCGATCCTTGCCCATCCCGACAACCGCGCCACGCTGGCCGACCCCTACGTCAGCGACGATATCTTTGACGCGCTGCCCCCCGCGCCCTACGCTAGTTCCAGCTACGCGATCCCCGGTGCCCCGGCGACGCGCCTGCTGGAGGATGGCGATGTGATCGACCTTGGCGACCGGCACTTCGAGGTTATTCACACGCCCGGCCATTCCCCCGGCGGGATCGCCCTGTGGGAGGCGGCGCAGGGCATCCTGTTTTCCGGTGATATCGTCTATGACGGTCCGCTGATCGAAGACACCTATCATGCCGACGCGGGCGATTATCACCGCTCGATGGTGCGCCTGTTCGACCTGCCGGTGCGCGTGGTGCACGGCGGGCATTTCCCCAGCTACGGGGCAGAGCGTCACCGCGCCATCATCCGCGCCTGGCTGGACGCGAAGGAGGCCGGGTGATGCAGGATCGCACGCGCTTTTTCATAGGCGGCGCATGGGTCACACCGGTTTCGGTCACGCGACTGGACGTGGAAAACCCCGCCACCGAAGAGGTGATTGCCGAAATTACCCTGGCCAGCCGCGATGATGTCGACGCCGCGGTTGCCGCGGCAAAGGCTGCGGGCCCGGCTTGGGCCGCCACGCCGGTGGCCGAGCGTATCGCGATCCTGAAACGCCTGCTGGCCGTGACCGAGGCGCGCCTCGATGATCTGGCCGCCGTGATCAGCGCGGAAATGGGTGCGCCGATCTCCATGGCGCGGTCCGATCAGGCGGCGGTCGGCACCGGGCATCTCGAAGGCTTCCTCGAGGCGCTTGAAACCTATGCGTGGTCCGAAGGTCTGCCCAATGGCGACAGGGTGGTCAAGGAACCCGTGGGTGTCTGCGCTCTTGTCACGCCGTGGAACTGGCCGCTGAACCAGGTCACGCTCAAGGTGCTGCCAGCGCTGGCGGCGGGCTGTACCTGCGTGCTGAAACCGTCGGAACTGACACCGCTGTCGGCCATGCTCTATGCCGAATTGCTGGACGAGGCAGGCGTGCCGCCGGGCGTGTTCAACCTGATCAACGGCACCGGACCCGTCGCCGGGGCAACCCTGTCGCGCCATCCGGGGGTGCGCCTGATCTCCTTCACCGGCTCGACCCGCGCAGGGGTCGAGGTCGCGCAGGCGGCCGCCCCCACGGTCAAACGTGTCGCGCTGGAACTGGGGGGCAAATCGCCCAACCTGATCTTTGCCGATTGCGGCGACGCCCTTGAGACGCGTGTGCGCGCCTCGGTCGCGGAATGCTTTCTGAACACCGGCCAGTCCTGCGACGCGCCCACCCGGATGCTGGTCGAGGCGCGCGTCTATGACCGCGTCTGCGACATCGCGCGGACCGAGGCCGAGGCCACGCAGGTCGGCGATCCGTCGCGCCCGGGCGACCATATCGGCCCGTTGGCCAGCGGCGTGCAGTGGCAGCGCGTGCAGGGCCATATCGCCTGCGCCCTCGCCGATGGCGCGCGCCTGCTGGCCGGGGGCGAGGGCATCCCCGATGGGCAGGATCGGGGGCATTTCGCGCGCCCGACGGTCTTTGCCGATGTCACGCCGCGCATGGCCATCTGGCGCGACGAAGTCTTTGGCCCGGTGCTGGCGATCACGCCCTTCGCGGACGAAGCCGAGGCGATCGCCCTTGCCAATGACACCGAATATGGCCTTGCCGCCTATGTGCAGACGGGCGACCGCGCGCGCGCCCTGCGCCTGTGTGCCGCGTTGCATGCCGGGATGGTGCATGTGAACGGGCAGGGGCTGGGCTGGGGCAGCCCGTTCGGCGGCTACGGCCTGTCGGGCAAGGGCCGCGAGGGCGGCGCGCATGGGCTGGACGAATTCGTCGAGATCAAGACCATCAGCCTGCCGGATGCGTGGCGCTAACCGGACACATGGCTCAGCAGCAGGCTGCTTTCGCTGTTCAGCACGCCGGGCACTTCGCGAATGTCGCGCAGAACGCGGTCGAAACTGGCCAGGCTTTCCGCGCGGATCTCAACCACCAGATCCCAGGCGCCATTGGTCGAATGGATCGTCGCAACCTCGGGGATGCGCGCCAACGTGCGGGTCACGGCGCGTGACATGCGGCCCTGAAGCTCTACCATCGTGATGGCCCGTACCTGTCCTTCGACATCCACATCCGTCTCGATGGTGAACCGCCGGATCCGCCCCTCGGCCAGCAGCCCGTCCAGCCGCGCCTTGACTGTGGTGCGCGAGACGCCCAGCATCTGCGAAAGTTCGGTGACCGAGGCACGGGCATCGGCGCGCAATGCGGCAATCAGCGCGCGGTCGGTGTCGGACAGCTCAGGTTTTGCCATTTTGTCGGATTAGCTTTCGATATGATCAGAAATAACGCCATTTTGATCAATATAGCATGTGAAATTGATCTTTCCCACTGGCATGATGACCGCAATCCAAACCTATTCCCCAACCACGGAGCAGACCATGACCCGCACGACAGCCCTTCTCGGCGCCCCCATCGAAACTGGCGCGTCGCAGCGCGGCTGCATCATGGGGCCGGACAGCCTGCGCACCGCTGGTCTGTTCGAGACGCTTGAACGGCTCGGCTGGCAGGTCAGCGACCTGGGTGACCTGACCATCGCACCGCAGACTCCGATGGCCCATGCCAACGGCGCGCTGCATCACCTTGCCGAAACCTGCGCCTGGATCGAGGTGCTGGAAAAGGCCGCCTACCAGGCCGCGCGCGATCACGACCTGCCGATCTTCATGGGCGGCGATCATTCGATGGCGGCCGGCACAGTGCCCGGCGTCGCGCGCCATGCCGCCGAACAGAACCGCCCGCTGTTCGTGCTCTGGCTCGATTCCCACCCCGATCTGCATACGCCCGAAAGCACCGAGAGCGGTAATCTCCACGGCACGCCCATGGCCTATTTTACCGGCCAGCCGGGGTGCGATGCCTATCCGCCGCTGGCCCACGCCGTCGATCCCGAAAACATCTGCCTGATGGGCATCCGGTCGGTCGACGCCGCCGAGGCGCAAAAGATCGACGACCTCGGGATCGACGTGAACGACATGCGCACCATCGACGAGGTCGGCATTCTCGCGCCGCTGCGTGCCTTTCTGGAACGTGTCCGCGCGGCCAACGGGATGCTGCACGTCAGCTTCGATGTCGATTTCCTCGATCCCGAAATTGCCCCGGCTGTGGGGACGACGGTGCCCGGCGGCATGACCTTCCGAGAGGCGCACCTGATCATGGAAACCCTCTGCGACAGCGGCCTCGTCACCTCGCTCGAACTGGTCGAGCTGAACCCCTTTCTGGACGAATTCGGACGCACTGCCAAGCTGCTGCGCGACCTGACGGCCAGCCTGTTTGGCCGCCGCGTGCTGGACCGTCAGACCAAGAGCTATTGAGGATCACGCCATGACCGACCGCCCCGAACCCTCTGCGCTGGCCTATGTGCCCTTTGTCAGCGTCGACAACATGATGCGCCTTGTGAATGCCACGGGGGTCGAGGAGTTCCTGCGCGGCCTCGCCGGGTATATCGAAGCCGACTTTCTGCGCTGGCCCGAATTCGACAAGACCCCCCGCGTCGCCAGTCACAGCAAGGATGGCGTGATCGAGCTGATGCCGACCGCCGATGCCGAAAACTACGGATTCAAATACGTCAACGGCCACCCGGCGAACATGCGCCAAGGGTATCAGACGGTGACCGCCTTTGGTGTGCTGTCGTCTGTTGCCAACGGCTATCCGATCCTGCTGAGCGAGATGACGGTGCTGACGGCGCTGCGCACGGCGGCGACCTCGGCGCTGGTGGCCAAATACCTCGCGCCGAAGGATGCGCAGGTCATGGCGATGATCGGCAATGGCGCACAATGCGAATTTCAGGCGATGGCCTTTCGCGCCCTGTTGGGGGTCAACCGCCTGCGTCTGTACGACGTCGACCCGGCCGCCACGGAAAAGGCCACGCGCAACCTGGTCGCGCAGGGTTTTGACGTGACCGCCTGCGACAGCGCCATGCAGGCGGTCGAGGGTGCGCAGATCATCACCACCTGCACCGCCGACAAGCAATATGCCACCGTTCTGACCGACAACATGGTTGGCACCGGCGTGCACATCAACGCCATCGGCGGCGATTGCCCGGGCAAGACCGAGCTGCACCGCGACATCCTGATGCGGTCGGAGATCTTTGTCGAATACCCGCCCCAGACGCGGGTCGAGGGCGAGATCCAGCAACTTGCCCCCGATCACGCCGTCACCGAGCTGTGGCAGGTCATGCGGGGCGAGGTTCCCGGGCGCAAGGGCCCCTCGCAGATCACCCTGTTCGACAGCGTCGGTTTCGCGATCGAGGATTTCTCGGCGCTGCGCTTTGTCGCGGATCGGGTGGCCGGCACCGGATTCAGCCAGCCGCTGGATCTGCTGGCCGATCCCGACGACCCGCGTGATCTGTTCGGAATGCTGGGGCGTGCCGTCTGAGGCCCGTGTCCGCCCGCGGGCTCATAGGCGGGGGTATCGGTAGGGGGTATCGGTAGGGGGTATCGGTAGGGGGTATCGGTCCCGAGCGATCAGTCAGGCGAGCGGGAAGAGAATTAGCCAATTTTAACCTCGTAAGCGTTGCGTGGTGTGCAACCATTGCGGTAGGACTGCTGTGTGAACGAGTTGGGACAAGGGCGCGCCAATGGCCAGGATCCTGCTGATGGAAGACGATCAGGATCAGGCCGAACTGCTTGCCATGATTCTGATCCGCGAAGGGCATGACGTGACGGTCACCGCAGATGCGGCGGCCGCCATTGATCGCGTCGGACAGGAACGCTTTGATCTGGTGGTCAGCGATCTGTTCGTGCGTCAAAAGGGTGTGCTGGTTTCAAATGGCGGGCTTCGGCTGATCGGCTATATCCGCAACGGGGCGCGCAAGGGCGAACAGGCCACGGCATTCGACGTGCCTGTCATTGCCCTGTCGGGTGTGATGGGCGGTCCCACGGACAGCCATTTCCTGAAGATCGCCGAGAGTGTGGGCGCGAACAGGCGGTTGGAAAAACCGGTCTCGCCCTCATACCTGAACGACGTCATAAACGAGCTGCTGGCCCCCTGATGCTCTCGCCCCCCCTTCAGCAGTCATCAGGGGCGGTCTGGCGCGTTCCAGAATATCTTCTCCATCAGGATTGCATGCCGCATTGCGTCCTGAGCCCTGAGCCCTGAGCCCTGAGCCCTGAGCCCTGAGCCCTGAGCCCTGAGCCCTGAGCCCTGAGCCCTGAGCCCTGAGCCCTGAGCCTCGGATTGCAGCGATGTGAAACGGTCGGCGGCAGACCCCGCGGAGCAATGGCGGTCGCGGGGCGTCGGTCGGTCCGTGACACTTGCCGTAACGCTGCCGCCTCTCGGGCGCGGTCGGAGGTCTGGTCCGACATGGGCACGCGATCACACCCCCGCCGTCATTGGTCATTTTTGCCATCGTGGTCACGGGCGATCTGCTGCCGCCGAACTGAGGGTCACCAACTAAGACGCAGTACAAGTCTCCGGCACTCTCGGCACCGGTCAAGGCAGCCCGACGCATCATGTCATGGCCGAAAGACCAATTCCGACGTCGCAATTGTATGGTCCCCAGCGGAATGGTCCGCAATGCCGTGCGCCGCGCGTGGAAGGGCCCCCAGTTGCAAGCCGCTAACGGCTAATGGCCCGCAAGGCAGTGGTGCGTAGCGCGCCGGGTCAAAGGGGAGCCGGTGCCGTGATCCTGCGCGAAATTCTAAGGGGCGCAGGCATGGACCAAACCCACTTGGCACGCAGCTGTCCGCTCAGCAGGTACCCGCAGTTGCCGTCGGGGCCAGCGCGGCGGCAATTGCGTCCGACAGGCGGTCGGGCGGGCAGGGCTTGCGCAGAATCGGGGCCTTTACCGCGATGTTCCTGTCCAGCATCGGGCCGGCGTTGCCTGTCAGGTACAGGATCGGCACGCTGGGACGCAGTTCGCGCACCTGCCGGGCGAGCTCATAGCCATCGATCTTGCCCGGCATGACGATATCGCTCAGCAGCAGGTCGAACTCCACCCCCGCCTTTACCATGTTCAGCGCCGCCTGGCCGTGTTCCGCTGCAATCACGCTGTAACCCATCTGTTCCAGCGTCACGCCCAGCAATTCACGCAATCCGTCCTCGTCTTCTGCCAGTAGCACGCGCTGGCCGCGCCCGGCGTCCAGGCCACGTGTTACCTCAAGCGCGTCGTGATGTGATTTTTCCAGCCCGCGCGGCAGCAACAGTTGCACCGACGTTCCCTTGCCGGGGGCCGAAACGATCTGAACGTCGCCGCCCGCGCTCTGGGCAAAGCCATAGACGATCGACAGGCCCAGGCCGGTACCGGAATGCGCCGCCTTGGTGGTGAAAAACGGTTCCAGCGCCCGCTGGCGCACGTCATCGGGCATGCCGGGGCCGTCGTCGATCACCGAAAGCAGCACACAGGTGGTCGGATCTTTCATGGAGGGGCCACGGTCCGGGCCTGCGGTTTCGTAGACGCGCGCGGGGTGCACCGTGGTCGTCGACCTGGCGTCGTCGACAACGAAGTCGGGGCCGTGCAATACGGCGTGCAGGGTGATCCTGGTGCCCTTGCCCGACATTTCCATCGCGTCGCGACTGTTCAGCACCATGTTCAGGATCGCGTTTTCCAGTTGGGACTGGTCGCAATGCACCGTCAGGCCGGGGCGTTCCTCGGTGATGCGCAGCTGGATCGTGTCGCCCAGGTTCGGCAGCGCCAGTTCGCGCACGTTGTGAAACACTTCGCTGATCATCAGCGTCTTGGCGTTGCCGGGCTGCGGGCGGGCAAAGGACAGAAGGCGCGCGGTCAGGTCCTGGCCGCGTTCGATCGCTCTCTGGGCCGAATGCAGAAACCGGCGCGACGTCTCGGGGATGGTTTCGCCCAGTGTCAGGTCGACCGCGTAATAGATGGTGGCCAGCAGGTTGTTGACGTCATGCGCAATGCCCGACGTCAGTTGGCCCAGCGAGGCGAGGCGATTGTGCAGCTCCGTCGACTGACGCTCGCGTTCTCGCTGGGCAAAGTAGCTGACCATCACGAACAGGATCAGCACCGCGGCAATCGTAAAGAACATCACGGACAGGCCAAGCAGCTGAAGCCGTGATCGCGCCAGATCCTGGCGCAGCCAATCGCGCAGCGCAATCCTCACCTGGTCATGCAAGGCCTGAAGGTCCAGCGTCGCCGCATCGTCAGGCACCCGCACCAGGTCATCGACTTCGGCAATGCTCATTCCGTCGGCGGCGGCGCGGCGCGCGGCATCCAGGTTGCCCCTGTAGGCATCGAGCGTGCTTTTCAGGGCGGAAAAATCGAAACTGCGCCCGATGCTCAGGCCCAGCCCCTCGATCTCGTCCAGGGTCGCGATCGCGTCGTTGTAATCCGTCAGGGTCCGTTCGTAATATTTCGGCTCGTCCGGTCGCAGGATCGCATTCTTGAAATTGTGGATGAACCCGGAATAGCCCAGTTCGCGTTCCAGCCGATGCAGGGCAAGGGGCAGTTCGTTCGCCGCGACCTGTGCCTGGGTTTGCTGGGACCGTGCGAAAAAGTTCAGGCCGGGAATGGCGATCATGCAGCACACTGCGACGATCAGGATGATCAGCCGCATCGACCGATCCTGAAACAGCTGCGACATGAGGTTGCGAAGACTGAATGTGGCCGCTTTTTGATCGGTGTTCATTGGCACGTACCTCTACCGGATCGCCAGATCCGCACACACACAAGCGGTGGCAGGCCACGACCCCGCTCCCGCACGCTTGCAGCTATAACATGTACGAAAAAAACACGAAACAGCTTTAGCATGTCGGGCGTCATCCTGTACCTGTCCTCTTCGCGGCCGGGAAACGGCCCCTTGCGTGATCCGTGCTGGCGGTACGCCGCCCGATCTTCGGCCGGGTGGCGCCAAGCCGGACGGTAGAGGTCGGACCTTACCAAACGTATAACACCGCAGGCCCAGACGACCACACCCCGGAATGGCCGCCTGTCAGGCCATCGGTTGCACGGCAATGGGCGGCACGACGGGTGTCACAGCAGGCGCAGAATCGCCTCGGCCGCGCGGCGTGTCCCGGGATTGGCCTGCATCCGGCCCGAGATCGCGGCCAGACGCGTGCGCATCGCCTCATCGTCCAGCAGGCGCAGGATCGCGGTGCGCAGCGTCTCGCCGTTCCAGTCGGCGCGCCCGATCCGCATCCCCGTGCCGGTCGCTTCGGCGCGCTGCGCATTGTCGTGACCGTCCCAGCAATAGGGCATCACCAATGATGGCACCCCGTGATACAGCGCCTCGCAGAACGAATTGTTGCCGCCGTGATGGATGAACAGCGCGCTCTGCTCGACGACCGAGGGCTGGGGAAACCAATCGCCCAGATACACGTTGTCGGGCACATGATCATAGGCATCCAGAAAGCCGCCGACATTAACGACAAAGCGCGCGGGCAGGGTGGCGAAGACCGCGATCATCCGGGTGATCAGCGCGGTGTCGATGGCCCCCAGGCTGCCAAAGCCCAGGTACACCATCGGCCCCTCGGCCACCGGCAGACGCGGCAGGTCAAAGCGGCTCTCGGTGCGCACGCAGCCATCCAGATAGGCAAACCGATCCGCGGGCAGGGGGCGGGCGCGCTCATAGCGCACCGCTTCGGGCGACAGCAGCAGCGTCAGGTCGCCGTTTTCCAGAAAGATACCCTGTGGTAGCGGGGCGATCCCCTGCGCGCGGCGAAAGTCGTTGTAGCGGCGGTGCGCGGCGCGGGTGGCGCGGGCATACGCCTTTTCGAACCCTGCGCGCGCCGGATCATCGGCCGCCAGACCCGACAGGTACGGCGGCACGTGGGCATCCGGCAGCTCGGTCTCGGCGCAGGACACGATGCGCACCCAGGGGCACCCGGCCCGTGCGATGGCGGGGAACATGATCACGTTGTCCAGCACGATGGCGTCCGGGCGGATCTGGTCCAGCAGCGCGGCCAGCCCGGCCTCGGCGTCGATGGCGGTGTCGACGATCGCCTCCCATGTCGGGGCGACATAGGTGTCCAGCTGCGCCTGCGCATCAAGGTTGAAATGCGGCATATGGGTGTTGATGAACGCCTGCCAGTAATCGGCGCTGGCCTGCGCGCTGCCGCCGGGCGGTTCCGGCAGGTGGTATTCCTTGAACCCGTAGTCCGCAAAGACGCCGGTAAAGCCGGGATGGCAGACGAACACCGGCTCTGCCCCCATCCTCGCCAGCTCCTGTGCGATCCCGACACAATTCAGCGCGGCGCCGAAACTGGCCTCGGGGAAAAAGGCGATCACGGGGGCTTCATTGCGCCCCCTCATGCGTTCGGCCCCCGCATCAGCGGCACGATACCCCGGTTCGCGGCATCGGGGCGGCGAATCCGCGACCGGCGCAGGTGCAGTGTCATCAGATCGGCGGCCACGTCGAATTGCAGCTTTTCCAGGCTGTCGAGGATATCCATATGCTCCTCCAGCGACTGTCGCAGACGGAAATCGGGGATCGAGATATCCTTTTGCGTCGCCCGCCGCAGCCGGTGATGCGCCAGCAAGGCCCCGCGCGCAAATCGGTTGCCGGAACATTCCGCGATAAAGCCGTGGAATTCGGTGTCGATCCGCATGAAACTGGCCGACCCGATGCGCCCCTGCCGCGTCTGCAAATGCGCCTGCATCTGCGCGCGCAGCAATCCGGCCTTCTTTGACTCCAGCGCAAATCCGGGTGCCGTGATTGCCTGAGGTTCCAGGATCAGGCGAAACTGAAGGCTTTCCTCGATGCTGCGCGGGGTGTCCAGAATCGGTTGGAACGCCCAGGACCGGCCGGGCAATTGCGTCACGATTCCGTCCCGGGCCAGTATTTTTAGCGCATTTAGAACAGTATTGCGTGACCTGCCATATCTTCGCACAAGGGCGCTGACCGATTGCACATCGCTGATGCGGCGCGCGGCACGATCCGACAGGATGCGCGTTGCCAGCGAATCCTCCATCTCCTCCAGTAGCTGCGCGGCTTCGGTCAGCCCGTCTTGTGGCCCGGTCTCAAGAAAGTATCCCTCTTCCTCGCGCCAGGACAGTATTTCGTTTTCTTCCAGTATCTTGAAGGCTGCACGCATGGGGGTGCGGGAAACGCCGCAGGCTTCGGAATAGACCTGCTCGGGCAGGTGCTCGCCGCTTTGAAGGCCGCGTTCCAGCGCGATGCCAATCACCTGCTTGGCCAGGGCCAGGTGGTTCTGGCGCGCGTTTCTGCGAGGCTCGGCCATGAAATCTGTCCTGTGGGGCGCTGTCGCTGGCATCTGGCGGCGCCTGGCGCCAAAGGACAGCGAATACAAGTTGACGTATTTTTCACGTCAACAATACTGACAATCATGACGGTCATCAAGAACCGCAGCTGAAAAGCATCACAAAAAGATCCCCCGCCAACCGGGGTGCATCCAACAGAGCCAACAGGAGGACATTCATGTTCCGCACACCTCTCACCGGTCTTGCGCTGATCGCCGCGCTGACCAGCGCCGCCAGTGCCGACGACCTCGTCATTTCCAACTGGGATGGCTACATGGCCCCCGACGCCATCGACGCCTTCAACACCGACACCGACAATACCGCCGAACTCGTGCTGCACGGCACGAACGAGGAGATCATGGGCAAGCTGATTGCCTCAAAGGGCGCGGGCTACGACGTGGTTTTCGTCTCCTCTCCCTTTGCCGAGGTGCTGAACAAGCTCGGCATCGCGGAAACGCTGGATCATGCCAAGCTGCCCAATATCGCCAACCTCTATCCGGCTGCGAACGAACTCAAGCACGATCCGGGCAACGCCTTCTCCGTGCCCTACGCCTGGGGCACCACCGGGCTGTGCTACCGCGCCGATCTCATCGACGAGACGCCCGACAGCTGGTGGGATCTGCTGACCCCGCCGGATGATCTCAAGGACAAGGTGACGATGCTGGCGACCGACCGCTGGCTGCTGGCCGCGGCGCAGCTGGCCAATGGCTATTCCGTCAACACGACTGACGAGGCCGAGCTGGCCAAGGTCAAGGAAGACCTGATTTCGGCCAAGCAGACGCTGCTGGCCTACGACGACACCACCTTCTACGCCAAGCTGGTCTCGGGCGAGGCGGACCTGGTGCAGGCATGGGACGGCTGGTGCAACTACGGCATCGCGGAAAACGCCGACATCAAGTACGTGATCCCGGCCGAGGGCTCCGACCTGTGGGTCGACACCATGGTGATCATCAAGGGCAGCGAGCACAAGGACGCCGCCTATGCCTTCGTCAACTGGATGCTGGACGCCGAACACCACCGCTGGGCGGCGGAAAACATCCTCTACAAGGTGCCGAACAAGGCCGCGATGGAGGGTCTTGACCCGTCGCTGATCGCGACCTTCCCGAACATGGGGATCACCCCCGAGGACCTGCTGGGCTACGAACAGCTGCTCGACGTGGGCGAGGCACAGCGCGCCTATTCGCGCATCGTGTCCGAAATCAAGGCCGCCGACTGAGGCCTCCCTCCCCTGGCTCTTTGCCGCTCCGCCATGCGCGGGGCGGCGCAAAGGTGCATTGATGCGTGACCGCAGACCCCTCTACCTGATGACGCCCGCGCTGGGCTGGCTCACGGCCTTCATGGTGGTGCCCTGCCTGTTGATCCTCGGCCTCGCCTTCTTTCGGCGCGGGCTTTACGGCGGCATCGAATACACCCTGACCTGGGAAAACATCCGCCTGGTGTTCGACCCGCTCTATGCCGGCATCTTTCTGAAATCGGCCTGGATTGCCGGGCTGTCGGCGCTGATCGCGGTGGTGCTGGGCTATGCCGCCGCCTATGCCATCGCCGCCATGCCCCGCCGCCACCAGCCCCTGCTGCTGTTCTTTGCCGTGCTGCCGTTCTGGTCGAACTACCTGGTGCGCACCTATGCCTGGATCGTGCTGCTGAACCGCGAAGGGCTGATCGTCCACCTTGCCCGGCTTTTGGGGTTTGAGGGAGAGCTGCCCAGCATGCTCTATACCGAAACCGCCGTCGTCGTCGGCCTGGTCTACAATTACCTGCCCTTCGTGATCCTCGCCTGCTACGCGCCCCTGTCGCGCCTCAACCCCGAGGTGTCCGAGGCCTCGCGCGATCTGGGGGCGGGCGGCTGGACCACCTTTCGCCGCGTCGTGCTGCCGATGACCGTGCCCGGCATCGCCACCGGGTTCACCTTCGTCTTCGTGCTGTCCATCGGCAATTTCGTCACCCCGGCGCTGCTGGGCGGCGGACAGTTCCAGATGATCGGCAACCTGGTCTATGCGCAGTTCCTGACGGCGAATGACTGGCCCTTTGGCGCGGCGCTGTCGATCTTCCTGATCGCCATCATGATGGGCCTGCTGACGCTCCAGACCTTCGCGTCGGAAAAGGCCTCCGGTGGCCGCAATGCGTAACGCCCCGCTGCCCCTGATGCTGGCCATCCTCGCCGCTGTCTTCGCTTTCCTCTACCTGCCGATCTCTGTCCTTGTCGCGCTGTCGTTCAACGACGGCGGCCTGCCGACCGCTTGGACCGGCTTTTCGACCCGCTGGTACGCAGAGCTGTTCAGCAACGCCGACATCATCGGCGCGGCGCTCAACACCCTGATCGTCGCTGTCGTCTCGACGATCCTCGCCACGCTGTTCGGCACCCTGCTGGCCGTCGGGGTCGAGATCCGCCGCCGCAAGGGGCGTTTTCTTGAGACGATCATTTTCGCCCCGATGATCATCCCCGACATCGTGCTGGCCATCGCGCTGCTGTCGTTCTTCTCGCTGCTCGGCGTGACCATGGGGCTGCACACGATCATCCTGGCGCATGTCGTCTTCAACCTCGCCTTCGTCTGCTCCGTCGTGCGGGCCCGGCTGAAAACCTTCGACTGGTCGATTGTCGAGGCTTCGACCGACCTCGGCGCGCCGACCCTGACCACCCTGCGCCGCGTCATCCTGCCGGTCCTCAGCCCCGCCATCGTCGCCGGCGCGCTGCTGGCCTTTACCCTGTCGGTCGATGAATTCGTCATCGCCTTCTTTACCGCCGGGGCCGGGCGGGCCTCGACCACGCTGCCGATGCAGATCTTTGCCATGATCCGGTTCGGCGTGACCCCGGAAATCAACGCGCTTGCGACCATCGTGATGGGCATCTCGGTGCTTGCCCTCACCCTGTCGCAACGCCTCAACCGCGGTGGACTACCCGGCCAATGACCCTGCTTTCCCTCCAGAACCTGCAAAAAGACTTCGGCAAGATGCGCGCCGTCGATGACGTGTCCCTCGATATTGCCGGGAATGAATTCTTCGCCCTGCTCGGCGCGTCAGGCTCGGGCAAGACCACCCTTCTGCGGATGCTTGCGGGGTTTGAACTGCCCAGCGCCGGCCGGATCCTGCTGGATGGCCGCGACATCGCCCAGATCCCGCCGAACAAGCGCCCGGTCAACCTGATGTTTCAAAGCTACGCGTTGTTCCCGCACATGTCCGTCGCCAAGAACATCGCCTACGGGCTTGAGATGGAGCATCTGCCGCGCGCCGAAATCAGATCCCGCGTCGGGGACATTCTGGAAACCATCCAGCTCTCCGCCCTCGCCAACCGCAAGCCTGACCAACTGTCGGGCGGTCAGCGCCAGCGCGTTGCCCTGGCCCGCGCGCTGGTCAAACGCCCGCGTCTGCTGCTGCTCGATGAACCCCTCGGTGCGCTCGACAAGAAACTGCGCGGCGACATGCAGCTGGAACTGAAACGCATTCAGGCCGATTTCGGCATCACCTTCATCGTCGTCACCCACGATCAGGAAGAGGCGCTGGTCATGGCCGACCGCATCGCCATCCTGAAAGACGGTGCGCTGCTTCAGGTCGGCACCCCGCACGACATCTACGAACACCCCACCAGCCGCTTTGCCGCCGACTTCATCGGCGTGATGAACTTCTTTCCCGTTCACAGCGACGGCACCATCCTGCGCGCCGACGACGGTACGCAGATTGCCGCCCCGATCCCGCCGGGTCTGACGGGGGCGGCGATTGCCGCGATCCGCCCCGAACGCCTGCACCTCGATGGCTATGCCAGTGAAAATGCCCTGACGGCCCGGGTCACCGCGCTGGCCTATCACGGGCTGGATCTGCAACTGCACGTCGAAACCCCGCTGTCGCCGCGCCCCGTCATCCTGCGCCTGACCGCCGATCAGGCCGAATCCCGCGCGCCAAGGCCCGGCGATACCGTCACCCTCGGCTGGTCTGCCCGCGACACCCGCGTCTTTCCCGCCTGACCCGTCCCAAGAAAACGCCCCGCCAGAGGGCCGATCCCACCGCAGAGGAGCCACCATGACCCAGAAAACCTTCGCCTTCTTCCCCGAGGCCGCCTTTGGCCCCGCCCTCAACTCGGTCGGCATCGCGCAGGCGGTCGAACGCATGGGCCACAAGGCCGTCTTCCTGTCCGACCCCGGCTTTGTCGATGTCTACAAGGGCTACGGGTTCGAGGCCCACGCCGTGAACCTTTCCGCCCCCATGCCCCCCGAACAGATGGCAAAGTTCTGGGAGGATTTCATCAACGGCCACATCCCGAACTTCCGCAAGGCCCCCATCGACCAGCTGGACAACTACGTGAAGGAGTGCTGGGAGGCGATCGTGGATTCCGCCAAATGGGCCGAAAAGGACCTGCCCTCGGTCCTCGCCGCGATCAAACCCGACGTGATTTCCGTCGACAACGTGATCCTGTTCCCCGCGATCAAGCAATATGGCGTGCCCTGGGTCCGCATCATCTCCTGCTCGGAGAACGAGATCGAGGATGACGCGATCCCGCCGCACCTCTCGGGCATGTCGGAAACCGACACCGAAGGCCACGCCGCCTTTCGCGCGAAATTCCACGAGGTGATCAAGCCGATCCACGACGATTTCAACGCCTTCCTCGCCACCACCGGCGAAGATCCGTACCCCCTCGGCCAGTTCTTCGAGGCGTCGCCCTTCATGAACCTGCTGCTCTACCCCGAGCAGGTGAAATACCACCGCCCCGAACCGCTGAACCCCGCGCAGTTTCAATACCTTGAAGGCTGCGTGCGTCAGGATGCCCCCTACACGGTGCCGACCTTCAAGGCCAACAACGACGGCCCTCTGCTTTATATCTCCTTCGGTTCGCTAGGGGCAGGGGATACCGACCTGCTGAAACGCCTGATCACCCTGATCGGCACCACCCGCTACCGAGCGCTGGTCAACGTGGGCGACTACAAGGACCAATACGGCGACCTGCCCGACAACGTCATCATCGACAGCTGGTTCCCCCAGCCTTCGGTCATCCCGCAGGTCGATGCGGTCATCCACCACGGCGGCAACAACTCTTTCACCGAATGCCTTTATTTCGGCAAACCCGCGATCATCATGTCCTATGTCTGGGATGGCCACGACAACGCCATGCGCGTGCAGGAAACCGGCCACGGCTTCCGCTCGGACCGGTACGAGTGGACCGACGAGGAGCTGATCGCCAAGATCGAGGCCTGCCTGAGCGATGCCGACATGGCCGCGCGCCTCGCCACCACCTCCGCCCATATGCAATCGCAAAACGGCCAGGAAAAGGCCGCCAAGATCCTCGTGAGCCTGACAGAATGACGCTTTCCTCCTCCGCCCCGCATATCCACGCCGCCAGCACGTACGACGACCTTGTCGACTGGGGCGACCAGCCCGACATGATCGCGGGTCAGTCGCACAACACCGGCCGCCTGCTGTTCAAGGGGCCCAACAACAGCCCCGAAACCGGCATCTGGGTCTGCACCCCCGGCACCTGGCGCCTGTCCATCCCGCGCGACGAATTCTGCCATTTCACCGCCGGGCGCGCCACCTACACAAGCGACGACGGCGAGGTGATCGAGGTCACCCCCGGCACCTGCGTCCTGTTCCCCGCCGGCTGGAGCGGACAGGCGACGATTCACCAGACCATCCGCAACATCTACATGCTGAGCTGACACATATGAAAACCCCCGTCATGACCTCCCCCCTCTCCATCACCGACACCACCGACTGGGGCCTGATCCCCACGATGATCGAGGGCGAGAGCCACACCTCCGGCAAGCTGCTGCACAAGGGGCCGAATGGTGAAAACGAATGCGGCCTCTGGATCTGCACGCCCGGCAAATGGGCCTGCCACGTCACCCGTGACGAATTCTGCCACTTCCTGCAAGGCCGCGCGACCTACGTCCACGAGGATGGCGAGGTGATCGAGATCACGCCCGACACCGCCGCCTTCTTTCCGCAGGACTGGCGCGGCACCTGCACCGTGCATGAGACGGTCAAGAAGGTCTATATGATCAGATGAGCTATTACCGCGCCCCCGGTCTGCACCCCTCCGCAGGCCCCCAGCACCCCGTCATCGACCCGGCCACGCTGGAAACCGTCGGCCAGCGCGTCACGGTGACGCAAACCGAACTCGACGACACGATCACCCGCGTCGACGCCGCACAGGCCCTCTGGAAAAAGGTCGACGCCAAGACCCGCGCCCAGATCCTGCACCGCCTCGCCAACCGCATCGAATCCAGCGATTTCACCGACTGCGCCATCCTGATGAGCCGCGAGATGGGCAAACCCTATCCCGACGCCATAGGCGAGCTGGCGAACGTCGCCCCGGTGTTCCGCTACTACGCCGAAATGGCGCGCGATGACGCGGGCAAGATCGCGGGCACCACGCAGGCGGGATCGCTGCAATACGCCCGCTACGAACCGCTGGGCGTGTCGGTCCACATCATGCCCTTCAACTTTCCGGTGCTGCTGATGTGCTGGACGGTCGCGGCCTCGCTGGCCGCCGGCAACGGCTGCATCATCAAACCGGCCGAGGCGACGACCCTGTCGACCCTCGACTTCTGCCGCGTCTTCGATGACCTTCCCCAAGACCTTGTTGCCTGCCTGCCGGGCGGGGCCGCGACCGGTCAGGCGCTGGTCGAAAGCCCGCGCACCCATGCCGTCGCCTTCACCGGATCGGTCGCCGCAGGCCGCGCGGTTGCCGCCGCCGCCGGGGCCCGGATGAAACCCGCGGTGATCGAGGCGGGCGGTTCGGACCCGATGATCATCACCGCCTCCGCGCCGATCGAGATCGCCGCCGCAGGCGCAGTCACCGGCGCGTTCCACCTCACGGGCCAAGTCTGCACCTCGACCGAACGCCTCTATGTGGTGGACAGCATCCACGATGCCTTCGTGGCCGAATTCAAAACCCAGACCGAGGCCCTGCGCATCGGCAACGGGCTGGAAAAATCCGAAATCGGCCCGCTGGTCAGTGAACCGGCCCGCCAGAAGGTCGAACGCCTTGTCGCGGATGCGCTGGCCAAGGGCGCGACCCTGATCACCGGCGGCACGCGTGGCACCTACGGCCCCGGCTGGTTCTACGCGCCGACCATCCTGACCGGGTGCACCCCCGACATGGATATCCTGCACGAGGAATGCTTCGGCCCCGTCGCCGCCATCTGCCGCGTGCCCGATTTCGACGCCGCGATCGCAGCGGCAAACGACACGCCCTTCGGCCTCGGCGCGGCGATCTTCACCACCGACCTGGCCGAGGCGCACGAGGCGTCAGAGCGGCTCGACTCCGGCATGGTCTGGATCAACAACCCGATGATCGACAACGATGCGCTGCCCTTCGGCGGCTGGAAGGCGTCGGGCATGGGCCGCGAACTGGGGCGGCAGGGCCTCGATGCCTTCCGGCGCTCGAAAATGGTGATCCTCGATCACAGACCGAAACGTCACGACTGGTGGTATCCCTACCCGGACGAATGGTTCCTCGATGCGGGCGGGCGCAAACTGGTGTGATCAACCTCGGCTAACGCGCCAATCGCAAAAAAGTTCACCATGATTCCGCCGCCTCACGCCGCTTTGGACGCTGTGTGAGGCGGCGAGAACGGCAAAACAGCCTCGGATTCCGTGCCGAATTGCCCGATAAATGCGGGAAAAACCCCGCTCGGCGGCCCGCCGCCACCCAATAAAACAACGCTTTCCCCAATAAATCAGCGCGCCGATGCTGCATTGGTGCGCGGTTACTGAAAAGTTGACGGCGAAAAGCCGCCGTTCACCAATTGCGCACTTTGAATTTACCAAGAAATTTCCGATGGTCGGTCAGGGCCGCTCGGGACAGGGGCCTGTTTGCATACCTAGACCTAGAGAGATCGAATGAGCGTGACAAACGCCCGTGCGCCTTGGCTCAAGCTGCCGATGCTCTGCGCACTCCTTCTGACCGCTGCGGCCTGTTCGCAAACCAATTCCTCCCAGACGATGTCTGGCCTGGACCCTGACCGGGAAGCTTTCGCCTTTGCCGAAGTGCAAAGCCTCAAGGCTGCCGGACGCCGCGTCTGGTGCGTGCCCTTCGCGCGCAACGTCAGCGGTATCGACATCTACGGCGATGCCCGCACATGGTGGAGCCAGGCCCGCGGCACATTCGTGCAGGCCCAGACGCCCAAGGTCGGCGCCGTGATGGCCTTCAAGGCGACCGGCTCCATGCCGTTGGGCCATGTCGCCGTCGTTTCCGGCATCAAGTCGAGCCGTGAAATCCTGGTCGACCACGCCAATTGGGAACGCAACGAGATTTCGGTCGCGATGGACGTGATCGACGTGTCGGAAAAGAACGACTGGACCAAGGTGCGCCTTGAAAGCAATCCCAACCAGTTCGGCAGCGTCTATCCCACCCACGGTTTCATCCTGCCCGCCAAGATCACCGAGTGATCGGCCGATCCCGGCCAGGCACCTGACCATGCGCGCGCCCCGGATCCCGCAGGGCCGGGGCGTTTTGCATAGGTTAAGCACGGTCCGTCAACCCGGCCCCGCCGGGACAGGAACCGCTTTGAAAAACCGTTCAGATACCGCTCAGACACCGTCAAGATACCGACGTCGGGATTCGCGGGTTTCCTGAATTAACCGGCGATTTCGGGGGGCTGCACCGACACATGCACCGAAACCCGCACCGTCACGCCGCCCGCTGCGTTAACACCCGCCCATGAAAAGGGCCGCCCCCCATCGCTGGGGAACGGCCCGACCCGTGCGTGGCTTTTGCCTTACGCGGCTTCGAACTTGACCAGTTCCGGCTCGGCCGACCCGATCAGATACCAGACCGTCGCGGCCTGCGCGCCGTTGTTGCGGAACCAGTGCTTGCGCCCGGCGGGGGTCTTGACCAGATCGCGCGGTCCCAGCTCGGTCTCGACGGTTTCGCCGTCCTCTTCCCAACCCACGATCAGCGACCCTTCCAGCACCATGAAGGCATCTTCGACGTCGCGCACAAAGGGTTTCACGCCGACGCGGCTGGGGATGCCCAGCATCTCCTTGCGGCAGGTGTCCGTTTCCACGCCGCCGGGGCCGCAATAGATCTTGCGGGTAAAGCCTGCGGCATCCCAGCGGGTCTCGAGCTCGCTGTGGCGCACGACGTACTTGGCCATCAGCTGTTGCAGGGGGTGGTCGCCGTTTGCGTCGAATTTCAAGGTCTTGCCCGGCTCGGCACCAAAGGCGCGGGCCAGCTCGGGGGCATGTTCCTTGGGGTGATAGTGGTAGACGGGCGGCAGCGGTTTGCCCACGTCGACGCTGATCGACATCACGACCGGCTCGACCCCGTCAACGCGGAACCCGTGGCCGATTTCGCGGGCGTTCAGGATCATGTCCTTGGGGCCAAGGTTCACCTCGACGACCTCGCCATCCTTTTCCCAGCCGACGATCAGCGCGCCGTCGATGATCAGGAAAGACTCCTCGATCTCGTGGCTGTGGCAGGCGGCGTATTTGCCCGGCTCCTTATAGATCAGCGAGACGGTGAAATGGTCGGGTTTCAGCGTGCTGGTGTCGCCGACCTTGGGCGAACCGCCCGCCCCGATATAGCGCATCTGCGCGCGCGCCAGATCGTCATAGCCTTCGTTCGAAGGAAACGCGTGCCAGTCGAAGGTCTTGTCGACAAAGCGCCCCGTATGGGCCTTCAATGCGTCCTTAAGGGTTTTGAACTCAGTATCCTGAACCGTCATGGTGCCATCCTTTTCGATGTTGAGTCTCTGATCCGTCTGATCCAAAACTACCCTGCTTGCGTTTTGCATGGCATGTCGCGTTTTACTGGTAAAACATCCATCCATGAGACATGGTTGGCGCGATGGCCGCGAAAAGGGATCGGAATGACGGAAAACCGTAATGATGACAGGTACCTGGTGCCCGGGCTGATGCGTGGCCTCGGAGTGTTGAAATTGTTCACCCCGGATCGTTCTGCCCTGTCGCTCAGCGATATTGCCGCGGCTTTGGGCATCACCCGGTCCGCCGCCTTCCGCACGGTCTACACCCTGAACGAGGCCGGTTGCCTGCTGCATGACCAGCGCAGCCAGCTCTATTCCCTCGGCCCCGGCGTGCTGCGCCTGACCTACGGCTATGTCGCCACCCGCGAAGTCGTTGAAATCGCTCAGCCTGAACTGGAACGGATGCGCGACCGCATCGGCTGGTCGGCGCATCTGGGCGTGCTGGAGGGGACATCGGTTCTCTATGTGCTGCGGGTGCCGGGGCCGCAGCGCGACACCTCCATCGTGCAGGTCGGCAGCCGCCTGCCGGCCCGTGCCACGACGATGGGCCGCGTCCTGCTTGCGGACCTGTCGGAGGAGGAGCTGGTGGCCCTGTTCCGCTCGGACGGGGCGCGGGGCAAGGGGCCATCTCTGCCCGGCATCGTCAAGCAGGCGGCCGAGGATGCCCACAGCCAGAGCGTTGTTCATACAGGGGATTTCGAGGCCGGCATCGTTTCTGCCGCCGCGCCGCTGCGCGACATGACGGGCCGCGTCATCGCCGCGATCAACGTCACGGCCCCGCAGTCGAGCGAGACTCAGCGCATGGTGTCAGGGGCGTTGCGCGATGATCTGATCGCCACGGCACGGCGCATCTCGACCCTGCTGGGATGGGATGGGGCAGCGGCCTGATCGCCCGGCGGCTCAGATGGCGATATGTCCCATGATCGACGACAGGCGTTCGGCCGCCTGCCGCACCGAGGTGGCGATCAGCGCGCGTTCCTCGGCGGCCTCGTCGAACACGGCCTGCTGCCCGGACACGCTGATCGCGGCAATCGGGGCGCCATTGTGATCGCGCACGACGCCGGCGCACGACCCGATGCCCTGTTCGAAATAGGCCACGGACCAGGCCAGCCCGGCCTCCCGGTCCGCATCCAGCTGCCGTCCCAGGCTGGCCATCGTTGTCGCGGTTTTCTCGGTGATGGCCGAAAAGTTGTAATCGCTCAGCAGGGCTTCGACCTCGGCGCGGGGCATGTTCGACAGGATCATCCGGCCCATCACCGTGGCATGGGCGGGCAGGCGGCTGCCCTCGCGGATATTGCTCACCAGCTGCACGTCCGGCGTTTCGCGCACCAGGACGATCACATCCGTTCCAGAAAGCACGCCCAGATGCGCCGACAGCCCCGTCTGCGCCGCCAGATGGCTCAGCACCGGGCGCGACACCCGGACGATATCGCGACTGGACAACAGGTTGGAGGCCAGCTCCAACACGCCATAAGACAGCGCATAGCCGGTGCCCTTTGGGTCCAGTTCGATCATCTGCTCGCGTTCCAGCGTGTGCAGCAGGCGGATCAGGGTGGTGCGATTGATGCTCAGGTCCGCTGCGGCGCGCGACATGTTCCGGCACCGGTTGCCCGCCGCGATATAGCGCAACAGGTTGAATGCGCGGGTGACAGGCGGCACATCATAGGCGGTCTTTTTTTCGGCTACGTCTTCGATGGGACCGGCTCCACTGTCTGTCGGTTTGTGAACACTCACCAATATTTTGAACATGGGCCGATGCGATGGCAAGGGGCGTGACGCGCAAACGCGTCGGCCGCCCCCAACGGCCGCCAAAGAGTTGCGGGAAAAGCACCCGCCACAACCCACCGGGGGCCTGTGCAAAAGAAAACCCCGACACATCGCTGTGCCGGGGCAGTCGGGGAGGTAACCTCTTGAAATCCTGTGCTTAGGCGGCAACGTCGTCAGCAAAGACGTTCCAGGCCTTGTAGGCATAGACCCAATCCGCGTTCTCCGGCTTTTTCAGCCATTCGTTCGCCAGCGATCCGCGTTGCACACGGGCCGTGCGGTCGCGGCGCGCATTTTCGTACCGGGCCAGCGCGGCGGGCACGCCGTCGACATCCGTATCGGCCAGCGCCAGCGCCAGCACGACGCCGTCCTCGATCGCCATCGTCGCCCCCTGCGCCATGAACGGCACCATGGGATGCGCCGCATCGCCCAGGATGGTGATGTGCCCCTTCGACCAGCAGTCCATAGGTTCGCGCACATGCAGGGCAGACCGCGTGACCTCGGTGCAGCAGTCCAGGATGGCGCGCGCCTCGGGGTGGAAATCGGCATAGATCCCGCGCAGCTCGTCAATGTCGCCGGGCAGGGTCCAGCCCTCTTCCGACCATGCGTCCTGCGGGGTGGTCGCAAAGACAAAGACCTCTTCGCCACGCAGCAGCGGAAAGACGACCAGTTGATGATCCGCCGTCTCGCCCCACCACTTGGTGAAACTGTCGAGGTTGGGAATATCGACAGCGCGTTCGCGCGGGAACACGGCGCGATAGGACACGAGGCCGGTGTATTTCGGATCGTCCTCGCCAAACAGCGTGCGGCGCACCTCGGAGTGGATGCCATCGGCACCGATCACCAGATCAAAGGTTTCTTTACCTCCGTCCGCCAGTGTGACGCTGGCACCTTGGTCAAGATGCTCGACCGCTTCGATGCTGCTGCCCAGACGCAAAACCCCCTCGGGCAGGGCGGTCGACAGGGCGGTGATCAGATCGGCACGGTGGATCGTCAGTTGCGGCGTGTCATAGCGTCCGCCCTGCATTTCAAGGCGGGATGTTTCCTCGCCCGTGTCCCAGGTCCGGCTGATGCGATATTGCGGGCGGGCCGCCGTTTCGCGCAGCGCCGCGCCGATGCCCAGACCGTCAAGGGCATGTACGGCGTTCGGGGTCAGGTTGATGTCCGCACCGATGCGGCCGAACTGGCGGGCGCGTTCAAAGACGGTAACGTCATGCCCCTGTTTCAGCAGGGCAATCGCCGCAACCAAGCCGCCCACGCCGCCGCCGCAGATCCCGATCCTAAGCATGTCATTCTCCGTCTCTTGATCGATATGTTCAATAAAGAACTATATGTTCTATATTGCATCGGGCCGGGAGTCGCAACAATTTTGCGCCTTGTCTCGTGATTGGGGCCTGCCTCGCTGACCTGTCGCGGTAATTTTGCGCACATGGCCCCGGGGGCGGTGATCAGGGGGTGCGGCGTGCACGGCGAACCCGCCGGTATCGCACCATGCGGCGCGTGGTGGTCAGGGCCCGCGCAAGGTCATGCTGGATGACCACCAGCGACGGCACGATCAGCAGCACCACGAAGAACCCCACGCCCAGTCCATAGCACAGCGTCACCACCATCGGTTTCAGGAATTCGGCCTGCGAACTGCGTTCGAACAACAGCGGTGCCAACCCCAGAACCGTCGTCAGCGTGGTCAACAGGACGGGGCGCAGCCGCTCCGAGGTTGCCTCGATCACTGCCGGAATGGTGGCGCGGCGCGGCAGCTTTTCGCCAAAGGCCGACACCAACACAATGGAATCGTTCACGATAATCCCGCTCATCCCGATCAGCCCGACGATGGAAAAGATCGACATCGGCAGGCCTTGCGCATAATGGCCCCAGATCACGCCGGTCACGCCAAAGGGCACGACGGCCATGATGGTCAACGGCTGCGTCCAGCTGCCCAGCACCAGCGCCAGCGTCATGTAGATGCCCAGCAGGCAGATGCCATAGCCGATGGCGGCCTGCCCCAGAAAGTCGGCCTCCTGCGCCGCAAGACCGTCGAGCCGATAGCTCACGCCATAGGTCTGGGCGATGCGGGGCAGCGTGACCTCCTGCACCTCGGTCATGATGTCTTCGGCGCGCGTGGCATCTTCGTCCGCCACCGACCCGGTGACACGGATCAGGTTCAGTCCGGCCTCGCGCCGCAGGCTGGTGACCGCGGGGGTCGCGCCGACATCGACAACCTCGCCCAGCCGCACCCATTCGCCGGTCGGGGCCTCCAGCCGGATCTCGTCCAGGTAGGCCGCCGTGATGCTGCCTTCGGGCAGTTCCACCTCGATGGTCGCGTCACGGCTGCCATCCAGATAGCTCAGCGCGGTGATCCCTGAAATCCGCGCTCGCAGCTCGCTGGCCAGCGACGCCGCCGAAAACCCCAGGGCCCGGCCATAGCCGTTCAGCGTCAGCGCGTGATCAAAGCCCGAAAACGTCAGGTTATCCTCGACCCCTGTCACCTCGGGTACCTGCGCCATCGCGTCCTGCAACGCCAGCGAGGCCGCCTTCAGCCGCTCCAGGTCCTGCCCGTAGAACACCACGTCCAGGCTGTCGCCGCCGGGTCCGAACCGCCCCCCGCGAAACGAAAATGTCTCGAGCGCGTCAGGGCGTTTCAGCTCGGCCTCCAGCGCCTGGATAAAGACGTCCGTTCCATAGGGGCGGCGGTCTTCGTCGACCAGCTCCATGGTGATCGCGGCAATCAGATCGGCATCCTTGTCGTCCGACGTGGCCAGGCCAGGGCCAGAGGATCCACCGATTTCGCTCAGGATAAACACAACCGGATCAGTGCCATACTGCGTCTTCAACTGGGTGCGCACGACGCCTGCGGCGCGGTTCAGCTCCTCCAGCATGGCGACGGTGTCGCTGCGGCTCGACCCGTCACGCATCGCGATATTGGCGCTGATCGTCGGGGTCGAGGGGGCTGAAAAGAACCGCCAGGCCACGTCGCGGTCGGTCACCATCAGGATGGATTGGAACAGCGCCGCCAGCGCCAGCAGCACGACCGCATACCGCAGGCGGATGACCAGCCGCAGCAGCGGCGCGAAGGCCCGCAGCCGCATCCAGTCAAAGCCACGGGTGACCAGCCGGGCAGGGGCTCCGACCCAACTTGCATCCAACCGGTTCAGCCCGTGCGCCATGTGGTGCGGCAACACCAGGAAACACTCCGCCAGAGAGGCCAGCAGCACCGCCGCCACGACCAGCGGAATGGTCGCGATGAAGGCGCCAAAACGCCCGCCGACGAATTCCAGCGACAAAAACGCCACCACGGTCGTCACGGTCGATGCCAGCACCGGCCCCAGCATCCGTATCGCGGCACGTTCGGCGGCGCGGGCACGGGGTTCGCCCAGCGTGCGGTTTCGGTGCTCGGTGTGTTCCGCGATGACGATGGCATCGTCGACGATGATGCCCAGGCACAGGATCAGCGCGAACAGCGAGATCATGTTCAGCGACTGTCCCGAAATCCACATCAGCCCTATTCCGGCTGCCACCGACACCGGAATGCCCGCCGCCACCCAGATCGCGGCCGAGGGAGACAGGAACAGGTACAGCAGCCCCAGCACCAGCAGCAGGCCAAAGACCCCGTTGTCGATCAGCAGCGCCAGGCGGTCACCGATCTCGGCGGCGCGGTTGCGGATCAGGTCGATCTTCAGCCCCTCCGGTGCCGTCGCCAGAAAGCTGTCGGCAACCGCCTTGACGCTCGACTGCAACTTCAGGGCATCGCCCCCGACGCCCCGCTCCACCCCGATCGACACGGCGGGACGCCCCTCCAGGTAATAGGCCCGCCCGCTGCCCGCGGAATCGACCACGATCCGGGCCAGCTGGTCGATCGGCACGGGGCCGGTCGCCGTCTCGATCTCGATCCCGCGGATCGCGTCGGCATCGCGCCTGTCGGTGCCGGCCCGCAATCGCGCCGCCGAATTGTCCAGCTGCCCTGACGCGGTCTGCTGTGCTTCGGTGCCGACCGCGCTGGCCAAGTCGGACAGCGTCAGCCCGTATTCCGCAAGGGCCGCCGGATCCGCGATCAGGGCGATGCGCGGCGCGGTCAGGCCCCGCAGGCTGGCCCGCGTCACCCCGGCCCGTTGCAAGGCGCTTTCAAGCTGCTCGCCCAGGCGCTCCATCTGGCTGCGGTCCAGATCGCCGGACAGAACCACGTCCAGCACCTGATCGCGCCAGGCGCTGCGGCTGATTTCCGGGGTTTCGGCGCCCTCGGGCAGCGATGCGGCGCCCGGCATGGCCGCTTCGACGTCGTTCAGCGCGCGGTCCAGATTCCAACCCGGCTCGAACTCCAGCATGATGCGCGCGCGGCCTTCGCGGGCCACGGCCGACAGCTCGGTCACGCCTTCGACGGCCAACAGCGGCGGGCTGGCGACCGCAATGATGCTCTTGTCGATGTCCTCGGGGGCGGCATCGTCCCATTCGACCGAAACCGAGATGGATTCTATAACGACATCAGGCATGTACTGGGTGCGGATCTGTGTCGCGGCATACAGGCCAAAGGCCAGTATGCCCATCAGCAGCAGGTTGGCCGCAGTGCCGTGCCGGGTGAAGAACCGCAGGATGCCCATGGCTCAGTCCTGCGCCTCGATACGGTTTACCAGCGCCTCGGGCACCTCGTCGGATTGCAGCATCTGCAACATCCGTTCGCGGGCGCGCGGGGGCATCTGGTCCGAGGCTTCGAGGCGCGCGATCAACGCGGCGCGGCGCTCGGGTTCCAGCTTGATGGCGGGGCCATCCATCGCCACAGGGCCACGCGGGCGCGGGCCGGTGGGCGCTTCGGGCTGCGATTGCGCCGCACCGGCTGTCCCGTCGGGGCCGTCAGTGCGTTGCGGCGCGATCACCAGCCCCGCACCCAGCTGCGGGGTGCGTTCGGCGACGTATTCGACGGGGTCCGCCGGTGGCGTCACCGCGACGCGCTCACCCAGGCGGCGCAGCACCTGCATCTGGCGCGCCTCCAGCGTGTCCCCTTCGCCCAGCACCAGCAACTCGCCATCAAATGTCAGCGCCTCGGCGGGCAACATGCTGACATTCTCCAGCGCCGGTTCATGGATCGTCGCGGCCACGAAATCGCCCGGCAACAGGCAGGGGCAGCTTGCCGGATCGACAAAGGCCACCACCTGGCGCAGGCTGATCGTTTCGGTTGAATCGGTCAGGGAAATATGGTGCAGCCGTGCCTCGAACCGCCGATCGCTGCCCGGCGCGGACAGCGTGACCGGCAGCGGCATCAGCCCGCCCTGCGGCGCGGTAACCCGCGCGATTTCCTGTGCCGTCAGATCCAGCTGCACGGAAAGAGACGTCATGTCGATGATCGCGCCCGGCTCGGCCCCGCTGGCCAGCCGTTCGCCGACCACCGGGACGCTGCCGTGGTAGGTGCCCGTTATCCCGGCCTTGATCTGCTGATCGGAAACCGTGCGCTCGGCGCTGGCAACCGCGCGGCGGGCATCTTCGATATCCAGCTTCTGCTGCTCGCGCAGGGCAACCAGATCGTCCTGCGCGCTCCTGTTGGCCGCCAGCGCCTGTTGCGCCGAAATCAGGGCCAGCCTCGCGGTGTCCAGATCGGTCTTCAGCCCCCGGCCCTTGGTGACAAGCGCGTTTACCCGGTCTACCTCTTCCTGCCGGATGTCGCGAACCTGCACCAGTGGGGTGCTGTCGGCCTCCAACGTCGCCGCCTGGCGCACGGAATCGCGCAGGGCCAGCTCGGCGCGCGCCAGGTCCGCCTGGGCCAGCGACAGGGCCGCACGCGCATCCGTGTCATCCAGTTGTATCAGAACGCTGCCGGCGCGCACGTCGGCGCCATCGGCCAGCGCGGGGCTGACGTCGGCCACCGTACCTGCATCGGGCACGCGCAACGTGACTTCGGCGCGGCTCGCCAACCGTCCATAGGCCTGGATGACGGGGTGCACCGTGGCAACCTGCGTACGCTCCACCGCGACTTCGGGCGCGCGAAATCCGCCCGCGCGGGATGCACCACCCCCGGGTCGGCCCGTCGTGTCGGCCTGCATGTGCTGATACAGGCGATGGCCTTCGACGACCGCCGCCCAGCCCGCAAGGCATGTCAGAACCAGCACGACGGCCAGCCGTGAAATCACCCGCATCGGCGTCTCCCTCAAATCTCGTTGGTACTACGTCCGGGCTGGCGGCTTCCGTCGGAAAAAAATCCTCGCGCGTGCATATCCGCCCGGGGGTTTTGCGCGGGGCCTTGATCTGGGCTGGCTGATGGCGCGTATCTGTTCGCGATACTGGCTTTTCCCGGCGCTGTCGACGGCCCTGAGTGCACATGCGGCATGCTGTTGCACCGGGGTTTCGCAAGATATCTCAAATTGAATGATCTGTCATGTTGACATTACTGTCACTATTGAGGATGCAGCCTGCAAGGAATGACTCACTGGCGTCTCGGCGCCGCAGGAGGCGACATGACCCCTAAGGCTTTGTTGGTGGCGTTCGGCGCAATGGCGCTGTTGCTCGATCCCGGACTTGCGCGCGCGGCCGACGACGCTGCGGACGATCCCGCAGGCCCCTCTGCTCCTGCGGCCTTGCCGGTTCACGTGGTCACCGTTGCCACGACCCCGCGCACCCGCGATTTTCACCTGACCGGCACGATTGCCGCAAAAGACAGCTATTCTGCCGGGTTCCGCGACGGCGGGCGGGTGATCTCTGTCAATGTCGATGTCGGGGATGTGCTGCGCGCCGGCGACGAAATCGCGCAGGTCGACCCGGCCCAGACCGATGCATCGCTGCGGGCTGCGCAGGCCTCGCTCGATGCTGCTGCGGCGGCCCTGGTGCAGGCCGAACAGGCGCGCGATCGCGCGTCCGGGCTGCTCAAGCGTGGCTCGGGAACGCAGTCCGATCTTGAATCCGCCACCGAAACCTATCTCAAGGCCAAGGCGTCGCGCGATCAGGCGCAGGCCCAGTTGGCCTCGGCCAAGCGCGCCTCCGAAGATACCGTGTTGCGCGCGGTCGAAGACGCGGTGGTCACCGACCGCTCCGCAGAACCGGGGCAGGTCGTCGGCGCGGGGCAGGCCATCGTCACCCTGGCCAATTCGGCGGGCCGCGAAGCGGTGTTCCTGACCCCGGATTTGCCGGATCTGAACGAATTCCTCAGTCAGCCGATCCGACTGACCCCGCTTGAGGGCGGCGACGAGATTGTCGTGCCCGTGTCCGAGATTTCACCCGTCGTTTCGGAAAACGGCACGGTCACCGCCAAGGCGGCGATCGAGGGCGACGCGGCGCGCACCTTTACCATCGGAGAGCCGGTGATCGGGGAACTGACCATCGAAGGCGACCCGGTGATCAGCGTTCCCTGGACGGCACTGACCGCACAGGACGCCGGCCCGGCCGTCTGGATCGTGCGCGAAGGCGATCTGCACGCGGAACTGCGCCAGGTCACCATCGCCGCCTATTCCAGTGACAAGGTCGAGATTTCGGAGGGGCTGACGGATGGCGACATCGTTGTCACCGACGGTGCACAATCGCTGTTTCCGGGGCGGTCCGTTATCATCAAGGAGGCCGGGCAATGAACCGTCTGCTGTTTGTCGTGGCACTGCTTTGCCCCGTTTTCGTGTGGCCCGTCTCTGTGTCCCCCGCCTTTGCATCGGCGGAAGAGGCCGGGGCGCCACCTGCCGGGCCGCGCCCCGCCGTCAGCGAAATCGTCACCGCAGATCCGACCCGCGAACGCATGTTCCCCGGTGTGATCGAGGCGGCGCATGAAACCAATCTGGCCTTTCAGACCATCGGTCGGATCGCCAGCCTCGACGCCGCCCCCGGCGACCTCGTCGATGCGGGCCAGGTGCTGGCGACCCTCGACCGGGTCTCGCTGCAAGAAGACGTCGCCTCGGCCGAGGCTGCACTTTCCTCGGCGCGGGCGGCTGCGGATTTTGCCGAACAATCCTACAGCCGGGCACGGGCGCTGGCCGACCGCGACATCGCCACCAAGGCCGATGTCGAAAAGGCCGAGGCGAACCGAAACGCCACCGCCGCCCAGGTGAAGGCGGCCGAGGCAGATCTGACCAGCGCAAGAGAGGCGCTGAGCTATGGCAGCCTGTCCGCGCCCGAGGCGGGCGTTGTTCTGGATACACCGGTCGAACAGGGCACTGTCGTGTCCGCCGGAACCACGGTGGTGACGCTGGCCGACCTGAAAGGCCGCGAAGCGGTGATCGACGTGCCCAGCGAATTCCTTGCGCTGCTGGCGCCGGATGCCGCGTTCAGGCTGTCGGGTCACGAAGGCGCCGACGATCCTGTGATGGCCAGGCTGCGCCTGATCGAACCCGTGGCCGACGACACCCTGCGCGGGCGTCGCCTGCGGCTGGCGATCGACGATGATCAGGACCGGTTCCGCATCGGCAGCCTTGTCAGCGCGACCTATGCCGCCGTCGGGGACGAGATCATCACCCTGCCGCAAAGCGCGATCACGGGTGGCCCAGACCAGCCGACCGTGTGGCGCGTCACCGGCCCGGCGCGCACGGTCAACGCGATCCCGGTCACCCTGGGGTCTGCCATCGGTGACCGTATCGAGGTCATGGCGGGTGTGTCCGTCGGGGACGAAATCATCGTCAAGGGGGCCAACTCGTTGGAAGAAGGCCAGAGCGTCGGGGAGCGCGCACAATGAAAAAGGGTTTCAACCTGTCGGACTGGGCGCTGCATCATCGCTCCTTCGTGTGGTTCCTGATGGTCGTGTCCCTGTTCGCCGGGGCCTTCGCCTATGTCTCGATGGGCCGCGAGGAGGATCCGACATTCGCCATCAAGACGATGGTCGTCAGCGCGGTCCTGCCGGGCGCCACGGCCGAGGAAACGGTGACCCAGGTCACCAACCGGATCGAGAAAAAGCTGCAGGAACTCGATCCGCTCGACTATACACGCTCGGTCACCTACCCCGGCGCGGCGGTGGTCTATGTCGAATTGCGCGCCGATACCAAGCCGCAGGACGTGCCCGGCACCTGGTCCAAGGTGCGCAACATGATGCACGATATCGAGGGCGATTTTCCCGACGAATTCGGCGGCTTCTTCTTCAACGACGATTTCGGCGACGTCTACGGCAGCATCTATGCCTTCACCTCCGACGGCTTCTCCCCGCGTGAGATGGAGCAGCGCGTTGAAAAGGTGCGCACCTCGATCCTGCAACTGGACGAGGCCGGCAAGGTCGATCTGGTTGGCGTGCGTGATCCCGTCGTGCACATCGAATTTTCCAACAGCCGGCTTGCCGCGCTTGGGCTGGATCGCCAGACGGTGCTCAGCACGCTTGCGGCGCAAAACGCGATCGTGCCTTCGGGAATCATCCACACAGGGGCGGAACAGATCCTCGTGCGGGTCAGCGGACAATTCGATTCAGCAGAAGAGCTGGCCTATGCGCCGCTGCGCAGCGGCGACACGTTCTTCACGCTCGCCGATGTCGCGGATGTGACCGCAGGCTACGAAGATCCGCCATCCGAACTGTTCCGGTACAATGGCAAGGAAGCGATCGGTCTCATGATCGGGATGCGCGCAGGCGGAAACATCCTCGATTTCGGAGAGCAGCTGAGCGCGATGATGGACAAGATCGCGGCAGATCTGCCCATCGGGATCGAGGTGCATCGCGTCGCGGATCAACCCCACGTGGTCGAGGAATCCGTCAGCCACTTCATCCGTTCGCTGATCGAGGCGGTGGTGATCGTGCTGGCGGTCAGCTTCGTCTCTCTCGGGTTCAGGGCGGGGATGGTGGTGTCGCTATCGATCCCGCTGGTGCTGGCCATGACCTTTGTCATCCTGGACGCGATGGGGATCACGCTTCAGCGGATCTCGCTCGGGGCGCTGATCATTGCGCTCGGGCTGCTGGTCGATGATGCGATGATCGCGATCGAGACGATGATTTCCCGCCTGGAACTGGGCGAAAGCCTCGGAAAGGCGGCGTCCTATGCCTGGACATCCATCGCCTTCCCCATGCTGACCGGCACGTTGGTCACCGTGGCGGGGTTCATCCCCATCGGCCTCAACAGCAGCCAGGCAGGTGAATACACCCGGTCGCTTTTCTACGTGATCGCCATCTCGCTCGTGCTCAGCTGGGTTGTGGCGGTGTTGTTTGCCCCGGTCCTCGGCTCGACCTTCCTGTCCAGGAAGATGAAGCATCACGAAGAACACAAGGCCGGTCGCATTCGCCGCATGTTCCACGTCGTGCTGCGCGCCGCGATGCGTTTCAAATGGGTCACCATTCTCGCCACGATCTTGATCTTTGCCCTCTCTGTCGTGGGCCTGGGCCGCGTCGAACAGCAATTCTTTCCAACCTCGGACCGACCGGAAATCCTGGTCGACGTCACACTGCGCCAGAACGCCGATTTCGAGGCGACGAATGCCATGATCAAGGGCTTCGAAGACTGGCTGGGCCAGCAGCAGGAAACCTCCTTCTGGTCGACATATATCGGGCGCGGTGCGCCACGGTTCATCCTGACGCTGGATTCGCTGACAGCGACGCCGAATATCGGGCAGCTGGTCATCATGACCCCGGACCTGGATGCCCGCGATGCCCTGGCGGACAAGATCCGCGCGTATGACGCCCAGACAGTCGGCGCCGAGTTCTTTCCGAAATACATCGAACTGGGTCCGCCCGTCGGCAAGCCCGTCCAGTACCGCGTCTCGGGACCGGACCCGGATGTGCTGCGCGATACCGCGCGCGAACTGGCGGCGGCCATTTCCACCGATGTCCGCCTGACGTCGATCAGCCTGGATTGGAACGAACCGGCCCGCGTCGTGCGCGTCGTGCTGGATCAGGCCAAGCTGCGCCAGCTCGGCTTGACACAGTCCGACGTCGCGCAATCGCTCTACCAGCTTTTCGAAGGGTCGAGCGTTACCGACCTGCGCGATGGCGACAAGCTGGTCGAGGTGCTGGCCCGCGGCGTGAGAGAGGACCGCACGTCGCTCGACGTGCTGGAAAACCTGCAATTCGGCAATGCGCAGGGCCAGCCGATCCCGCTGTCCTCCTTCGCGCGCCTTGAATGGACCACGGAACAGCCCGTGATCTATCAGCGCAACCGGGTGCCCACGATCACGGTCAAGGCCGCCATCCTGGGCGGTGATCAGCCCGATACACTGGTCAAGGACCTCGCCGGCGTGATCGACGATTTCCGCCAGACGATGCCCGCGGGTTACCTGGTCGAAGTGGGCGGATCGGCGGAATCCAGCGCCGAAAGTCAGGCGCCCATCGTGGCTGTCGTGCCGATCATGCTGCTGATCATGCTGACGCTGGTGATGGTGCAGATGCAGAGCTTCCGGCTGATGTTCGTGGTTCTGGCGGTTGCGCCGCTGGGCCTGATCGGCGTGGTCGCCGCATTGCTGCCTGCGGGTGCCCCCCTGGGCTTTGTCGCGATCCTCGGCGTCCTTGCACTGATCGGCATCCTGATCCGGAATTCGATCATCCTGTTCCAGGAGGTGAAGGATCTGTTGCTGGCCGGGCGCAGCAAATGGGACGCGGTGTTCGGCGCCACCGACAGCCGGGCGCGCCCGATCCTGTTGACCGCCGCCGCCGCCAGCCTGGCGCTGATTCCGATTTCGCGGCAGGTGTTCTGGGGGCCGATGGCCTATGCCATGATGGGCGGCATCATCGCCGGCACGATGATCACGCTGCTGTTCGCACCGGCCCTGTATTGCGCCGTCTTCGGCGTCCGCCCGCCCGACAAGGCGGACAAGGCCAGGGCCGAAACCGAAAGCGCCTCCGCATGACGAAACCCGACCACCGCATCGCGGTTGCTGCCCAGAGACGGGAAAAGATGCATGCCCGCCTGGTCGAGGCGACGATCTTCGTGATCGCCGCCAAAGGCCCGGCGGGCGCGGTGATCGACGACATCATCACCGAGGCCGGGGTGTCGCGGGGCACGTTCTACAAGTACTTTGCCACCGTGAACGACGTCCTGCTGGCCGCCAAGATCGCCCTCAAGGACGAGTTGATCCACCTTGTCATGCAAGCGGATCAGACCAGCAAGGATCCCGCCGCTGCGGTTGCCCTCAGCATCCTGCGGTTCATGGCGACGTTTCACCGCTACCCCCTGATCGGCCAGTTCGCGGCGCAGCTCGGCGTGGACGAGCCCGGCGGGCCGAGCGCCGCCATCCAGGATGTCGCGCCACGGCTGCTTGCGTGGGGGCTGGAGACGGGACGGTTCTGCCCCATGCCCGACTATCTTGCCTGCTATTTCCTGCAAGCGGGGGTCATGGGCGTGCTTCAGCGCGAACGCGACGGCTACCAGACCGACCGTGCCGCCGCCGTCGCCGCCCTGCTGCGGCTGCTCGGCGTCCCTCACGCAGAAGCCGAAGTGCTGTCGCATCAACCCTGCGACCCGCTTGATGCCCCGGCGGACAGCCTGATCGCGCGCGCCGAGGCAGTTCGCCAGCAGCACGCCCCCGACTAGCGGCCCGGTGCCGCGACCAGAGCCGGACCAGCGGCCTGCACGTGGCCCTGTCGGCGTGCGCGGGCGTCCCGGCTCATCTCAGCGGCGTGAATGCCCAGGATCATCAGGCCCGGCCACAGCATGTAGGCCTCGATCTCCAGGTTCTCGCCAAACGACAGCAGGATGATCGTCATCATGACGGCCAGCGGCAGCCGACCACGCGGGCCTCGGGCGGCATCGGTCAGCGCCAGCAACGTCTGGTAGGCCAGCGGCACCAGCAACGCCAACATACCCACCAGCCCCTTCACGAACAGCAGCCCCCACCAGGTATGGTGGCTGCCGATCGGCATGAATTCGACCACATGCGCCCCGGGCTGTACCGTGCCATGTCCGAACCAGTAGGCCTCGTTCTCCCACCGCTCTCCGGCGATGCGTTGCAGGGTTTCCCGCACCCGCGTGCTGTCGGCCCGCGCGCCCTTGAAGGCCGCAACGCCATCCTTCAACGCCTGCAACAGATAGGTGCCGACAACGGCCAGCGATGCCGTGATACCCGCCAGCACCTGCCAGGCCCAGCCCTTCAGCAGCAGGGGCAGCATGCGCGGCCCGACGGTGCAGGCGACCAGACCGATCATCCCCATGCGCGACTTCGACAGCAGGATCATGGTGATGCCGGCCGCAATGCCGATGCTGCGCCACTTGATCGATTTCTCCTCCAGGGCAAAGCAGACCTGAAGCACCCCCAGCAGGGCGGCAAAGGGCGACCAGGGCGCATAGAACTGCCACCTCGGGGTCCAGCTCGACGGGTCCCAGGTGAACAGGAAGACGCTGAAATATTCCGGCCCCGGCCCCCCGATGGCCTTGAGCGGAGAGGTAAAGAGGCGCTCGGGCAGGCCGATCTGCGGCGCGATGAACAGGATCGGCGTCAGGCACAACGTCCAGAGACCGACGATGCACTGCGCCCGGATCAGCACCTCGCGCCGGATCGGCAGGACCGACCCGACAAACGGAAACAGCGCCAGCAGCGCCCAGCCCTTGGCCCAGCCGATCGACGATTTGATCGTCTGCTTGGTGCCAAGGCCCCAATCCAGGTGCCCGACCCACAGCGCGATCAGCATCACGCCCATGCCCGCGAACCACAGCCAGACGGCGCCCGGCACCGGACCCCGCGCCCGCAGGTCGGCCCGGATCGCCGGGCCGAGGTAAAGCGACAGGAACGCCAGCGCGGCCAGGCTCCAGGCCAGGATCGGCCCGACGACGTACAAGGCCCCGACAAAGTAGAAGGGCCAGGTCCATTTCAGCGCCTTGAACACGACGGCTTCGGCGGGATTGGCGGGGCGAATGTCCATCTCGGTTTTCACTCTGCCGCAACCATGTGACCGGGCGTCGACGGGGCGGTGCGCCCCTCATGCAGAAGGCTGCCGATCAGGGGGCGGCGCAGCCAGCCCAGCAGCAGGCCCATGAACAGAAAGAAGGTGGCGGCGATACCCGCGGCCAGGGCCAGCTTGCGGCGCGGCGATGACGGCTCGACCGGCAGCGACGGATCTTCCAGCACCTGCACCAACGGGTAGGAGGCATAGAGATCGGTCTTGGAGGTCTGCGATTTCGCCATGGCCGAGGCAAAGACGGCCTCGGAAACGGAAAAGTCGCGTTGCAGATCCTCCAGCCGCGCCGCGACGTCGATCAGCGCCAGCTTGCGCGCCTGCGATGTTTGCAGGCGCGTGGTCATGGCGTCATGTTCCGCGATCAACCCGGCCCGCTCGGCGTCCAGTTTCACCAGGTCGCTCAGCAGCGCGGCCCGGCTGCCGACATGGCTGATGTCCAGGGTGGTCAGTTCTTCGGCGGACAGGCCGGTCAGCATCTTGGCGCGGATGTTCGCCTCGGTTTCCGCGGCTGCGTGGCCGGCACGGGCGCTGGCGACCTGCGGGTGCCGTTCACCGAACCGCCCGCGCAGTTGCGAAAGCTCGGTCGCGCGCAGCGACATTTCCTCGGTCAGCGCGACGAACTGGGTGTCGGCATGCAGGCGCAGCGCCGCCGCCGCCAGGTGGGGGCTGGTGTCCAGTGCCGCTTCCAGACGTTCCACCGCCTTGGTCTTTTCATCCAGCGTCACCGACAGATCCCGCGTCGCGCGCGCCAGCGCGTCGGCTTCGGCCACCAGCGCATCATATTGTTCCGCCGAGATCAGACCGCTTTCGCGTTGCAATGCGGATATTTCCGCCCGCGTCGCGATGACGGAGTTGCGGTATTCGTCGATGGCGGACTGGCCGCTGTCCTGGCGCATCCGCACCTCGTTCGCGCGCAGTGCCTCGATCTCGGAAAAGAACGCGGCCAGCAACGCCTGGTTGCGGGCCTGCGCGTCCTCGGGGGAATTGCCGGTGATGGCGACGTGGATCAGCCCGGTCTGATCGACCAGCTCGATCCGGGCCTGCCCGAAATCGCGGCTCTGCATCCCCATCGACCCAGAGGCGGCGGTCAGGATACGCTCGGCCCCCAACAGGCGCTTGTAGGTTTCGGTCGGGCTGACCGAGCCGTTGGAAAAGGCCGAATTCGCAAAGGAGGACGCTTGCCCGATCTGGCTGAGGCTGACCGAGGAAGAGGCCCCCGAACCGGGCAGGATCAGCGACAGATGGCTGGTATAGCGCAGCGGTGCCGTGGCCAGGTAGCTCGAAATCGGCATCCAGATGCAGGCCACCCCGATGGAAAAGATCCCGGCATACCGTGGCAGGCGGCCCAGATCGGTCGGGCGACCGCCGCGAAACAGACGCGAAACCGACAGGTCGCGCAGCGGCAGGCGCACGATCCTGGGCAGTCCGAAGGGGCGGGCAGGGCGGTATGTCTTGCTGGGCATGGCGGTTCTCCTTGCCCCTGGACATACAAGGTTACGCCCGCCGATGTGCCTGCGCGACGGTATGTGCGCACCGCGCAGGAGGAGAGTGCACCCATCCGAAAGGGTAGGTTCAGAACAGCCCCTGTTCCTTGGCGATCATCGCGGCCTGTGTCCGGTTGGCCGCGCCGATCTTGCGATACAGCGTTTTCACATGCAGCTTTACCGTCGGCTCGCGGATATCCAGATCGCGGGCAATTTCCTTGTTCGACTTGCCCTGCGTCAGCCCCTCCAGCACCTCGTATTCGCGTTGCGACAGCTTTTCCGCCAGCGGATGCGCCGGGGTATCGTCACTGGCGCGCAGGAAATCCAGCGGGGCGTATTGCTCGCCCATGGACATGAAGCGTACCGCATTCACCAGAGACTTTGCCGACAAGGTCTTGGGCAGGAACCCTGCCGCGCCCGAGGCCAGTACCTCCTCGGCCACCTCCTTGTTCGCGGTGCCCGAGATGATGGCGACATGGGCGGCACCGGGTTCCCGCGACATCCGCCGCAATCCCTCCAGCCCGTCCATACCGGGCATCATGAAATCCAGCAGCACCAGATCGTATCCGGGATTTTGCTGCACCATCTGCAGGGCCGACGGGAAATCGGCAGCGGTGTCGGCTTCGAACCCGCTCTCGTTTTCGAGGTACAGCACCAGCGTATCCCGCAGCAGATCGTGATCGTCAGCGATCAGAATGCGCATCTCTTCTCCACTCAATGCACCGGTGCGAACCAGGCCGCGCGCCGCGCCGGCCCCAGGGCGCGGCGCCGGATGGCATGGGAACGGACCAGCTTTGTGTCGAACGTAGATCATCACTTGCCCATTGGCGAACAAAAACAACGGCAAGGCCACCCGTGTTGCCACTGCGCCGCTACCCCTTCGGCTATCGCGCTATCCGTGTGGATGGTGGGGGCCGCACAAACGGGGCCGGGGCCTACCCGCGCGGTCAGCGGGGCTGGCCGCGCGGGGCGTCCCGCCCTCCCTCCGCGCCGTTGAAAGGGCGGGGGGATTGGCGGCATCTCATTGGCAACTCACGCAAACTGGAGACCGCCATGACCTTCGTAGATTCTGCCAAGATGCCCGCGCCCCGCCCGGCGCTCGATGCGCTCAACGCGTTTGCACCGCGCCAATCGCGGCTGTCGCATGTCAGCCTGTTCGGCCTCGACCTCGTCAGCGGCACAACCGCGGCGGTCATTCACGATCTGCTGCACACCACCGGTCGCCGCCGGGTGGCCTTCCTGAACGCCCACTGCGGCAACGTGATGGCAAGGGACGCCACCTATGCCGATGCGCTGGCCACGGCTGACATGATCCTGCCGGATGGGATCGGCATCGAACTGGCTGCCAGGTTCTGCGGAGCACGCTTTGCGGAAAACCTCAACGGCACCGATTTCACCCCGGCCCTGCTCAAGGCGGCGGCGGCAAAGGGGCTGGGTGTCTACCTGCTGGGCGCCCGCCCGGGGGTGGCCGAGGCCGCCGCCCGCCAGCTCTGCCTGTCGATCCCCGGCCTGCGCATCGTGGGCACCCGCGACGGCTACGACGGCATGGCCGACGAAGACGCCGTGATTGCCGCGATCAATGCCGCCCGACCGGATATCCTGATCACCGCACTGGGCGTGCCGATGCAGGATGTCTGGCTGGCGCGCAATGCGCACCGCCTTGACGCCCGTATCACGATGGGTGTCGGTGCGTTGCTGGATTTCCTGGCCGGGCGTGTCCGTCGTGCCCCTGCGCTGGTGCGCCGGGCGCGCGCCGAATGGGCCTGGCGGCTCGCTTGCGAACCGCGTCGCATGGCCAGACGCTATCTTGCCGGAAACGTCACCTTTCTGGCCCGTGCCGCCGCCCACGCCGTGGGTCGGGTCGACGGATACGGCCTTCGTCGCCGGGTGATGGACATCGCGTCGGCAGGTGCGGCGGTGGCCCTTCTGGCCCCGGTCGCGCTGGTGCTGGCCGCCGCGATCCGTATCGAAAGCGGTGGCCCCGTCCTGTTTCGCCAGACCCGGATCGGGCGCAATGGCAAACCCTTCACGATGTACAAGTTCCGCTCGATGTACGCCGATGCAGAGCAGCGCCGCGCCGCGTTGCTGGCCACTTCGGACCGCGAAGGGATCTGTTTCAAATCCCGCAACGACCCACGCGTGACCCGCGTCGGACGCCTGTTGCGTCGCCTGTCGCTGGATGAATTGCCCCAGTTGCTGAACATCCTGCGCGGCGACATGTCGATCGTCGGCCCCCGCCCCGCGCTGCCGGAAGAGGTCGCGGCCTATCCCGACCGCGCCCTTGGCCGGCTGGCCGTCAACCCCGGCCTGACCGGGATCTGGCAGGTCTCGGGCCGTGCCGAGATCGGCTTCGACCGGATGGTCGACATGGATCTTGCCTATGCCGATGCCCGCTCGACCCTGCTGGACCTTGTCATCATGGCAATGACCTTTCGTGCCGTCGTCGGCGGGCGTGGCGCCTACTGACCGCACTGCCCACGCATCTGAGCGAGGAGCTCTCGCATGTCCCATGTCAAGATCGCAGTCTTTCCCGTCGCCGGTCTCGGAACCCGCTTTCGCCCCGCCACCAAGGCCGTCCCGAAGGAGATGCTGCCGCTGGTCGATCGCCCCCTGATAGACGACGCGGTCGAGGAGGCCCGCGCGGCGGGGATCGAACAGTTCATCTTCGTCACCTCGCGCGACAAACCTGCGATCGAAACGCACTATGGCAGGGTCCCGCATCTTGAACGCAGGCTTCACCGTGCGGGCAAGACCGCCGCCCTTCAGGCCGTTCAGGCGGGTATCCTGCCGCGCGGAACCGCCCGTTTCCTGCGTCAGGATCGCCCGCTCGGGCTTGGTCACGCCGTGGGCCTGGCGCGTCATCTGGTGGGGGATCAACCCTTTGCCCTGCTGCTGCCCGACGATGTGATCATGGCGCCAAGGGGCTGCCTGGCGCAGATGGTTGCCGCGATGGAGGTCGCACCCGACGCCGTGCGCGCCGACGGAATCCTGCCGACGGAATCATGGACGTCGACCGCAGCGAAGGGCCGATCGCATTCCCGCGTGGTCTGGTGGAAAAACCCGAACCCGCACAGGCACCATCGCGCCTGGCCGTTGTCGGGCGCTACATCCTGGAGCCGTCGATCTTCGCGCGTCTGTCGGAAACCCGGCCGGGCGCGGGCGGCGAAATTCAACGGATCGATGCCATCAACGCGGATGCCGCGACGGGCGTTATCACGGGCCTGCGCTTTCGAGGAGAACGCTTCGACTGCGGCTCGGTCGCGGGCTACCTCGCGGCGACACTGGCCCATGCGATGCAACGCGCCGATGTCGGCCCCGCCGTCGCTGCGGCCATGCGGCGCCACCTGGCGCATGTGCGGCCAGGCTGCTCGCTGCACCCTGAACACCCCTCCGGGTCGGCGCGCTCCCTCCAAGGTGTCGCGTGACCTTGCGCCGCCCGGCAGGGCGAAAAACTGCAAAGACACCGCAAAGACACCGCAAAGACACCGACCAGATACCGACGTGAAACCTATCCGTTCGGATAGGCCGGATGTGCCGATGCCCCTCTGCCGCAGAGGCCGGTTTCAGGGCACACAGTAACCACCTCAACAGCAGGAGACGTCATGACCATCGCACCCCACAAACCCCGTTTCCCGGTCCTTTCCCTTGTCGTGGCGGGACTGCTGGCCTCTGCTCCCTTCGGCACGCAGGCCGCCGACCTCGCCGCACCCGAAGGTGACGTTCTGCTGACCGTGACCGGCGCGATCACCAACACCAATGCCGACAATGCCGCGCGCTTTGACCGAAAAATGCTCGAGGCGCTGCCCGCCGTGACGATCCGCACCAGCACCATCTGGACCGAGGGCGTGCAGACCTTCACCGGCGTGCAACTGATTGATCTTGCTGCCGCCGTTGGAACCGATGCCGATGAATTGCGCGCCATGGCGGTCAATGATTATGCGGTCACCATTCCCGGTGAAGACTGGGTCGATGGTGGTCCGATCATCGCCTACCTCAATAACGGCGCACCGATGAGCCTGCGTGACAAGGGCCCGCTTTGGGTGATCTATCCCTATGACAGCAAACCCGCGTATCAGTCAGAGGTCGCATATTCGCGCAGCATCTGGCAGCTTGATCGCATCGAGATGGAGTAGCGGAACAGGGCGGCTGTCGTCGCCCCCCGGACAACGGAGCGACACATGAGCCTGCCCGAAGATCAGCCGCGCGTCCGCACCCTTGCCGCCCGGTTGTGGACCCGCACCACCGCGACGGTCCTCGCGCTGGTCTTTTGCGTCGGACTGGTCGGCGCAATGGCTCTCGGCGTCCTGCGGGAGATCGATACGCTCAGCACGTCCAATTCGGACAACCTTCAATGGAGCCTGGCCCAGGCTGACGTCGAATACATGCAGTTCCGGCTGGCCCTTGAGCTGGCCGAGGAAAATCAGGTCACCCTGCAGGACGTGCGGCGCCGTTTCGACATTTTCTACAGCCGGCTCAACACGCTCGAGTCCGGCGAAGTCTATCGCGGGATGCGGGATAAGAGCGAACTGATCCAGCCGCGTCAAAACATTCGTGAATTCATGGACTTCGCGGTCCCGATCATCGACGGATCGGATGCGGATCTGCGGGCAGGATTGCCAGAGATGCAGGCGCGGGCCAATGCGATCATGGGGGATGTGCGCGACCTTACGCTTGCTGGCCTTGCCGCCTTTGCCAATGAGTCCGATCGCCAGCGTCAGCAGGTCATGGGGACGCTGATCCGCCTTGCAGCCGTGCTGGCCATCGTTCTGGCCGGCCTCATGTTGCTGGCTCTGGCGCTCTGGCGCCTGAACCGTCTCGCCTCTCTGCGCGAAGCCGAGGTCGAGCGTACGGCGGGCCGTATGCGCACCATCGTGGAAACCTCGCTCGACGCGATGGTGCTGAGCGATGCGGACGGGCGCATCCGAGAATTCAATTCCGCAGCCCAGACCATCTTTGGCTATTCGAGGGATGAAGCGCGCGAGCGGGACATGCTGGAATTGCTGATCGTGCCCGAAAGCCGGGAAAAGATCATGCGCCTCGCCCGCGACCAGTTCGACCCCGATGCGAATGCCCCGGCGCTTCAGGCGGCTGACCGGACGCTGCAGGTCGTGGCGATGGCGCGCGGCGGGCGCACCTTTCCCGCTGAAATCACCTTTGACCGGGCCGAGGGCACGGATGGGCCCGTCTACGTGGCATTCATCCGCGATATCTCTCGTCGCAAAGCCGCCGAAGAGGGGCTGACCGACGCACGGGACCGGGCGCTGGCTGGCGAACGCGCCAAGGCCGAGTTCCTCGCCGTGATGAGCCACGAGATGCGCACGCCCCTGAACGGCCTGCTCGGCACGATGCAATTGCTGAGGGACCATCAGATGAGTGAGGCGCAGAGCGATCTGCTGGACCACATGCAGTCCTCGGGTCAGCTGTTGCTGGGCTTGGTGAATGACGTTCTGGACCTTGCGAAGTTCGAAGCCGGAAAACTGTCGGTCGAGCAGAAACCGCTCTCGGTCACGCGTCTGCTGGATGGCGTGGTGGAAACGATCGCACCGCTGGCGGCCGCCAATGCCACGGCCCTTGAATGGCACTGGGAAGGCGAAGCACAGGATGCGATCGCGGGGGATGCCCGCAGATTGCGGCAGGTGCTTTTGAATCTGCTTGGCAATGCGGTGAAATTTACGCGTGGCGGCCGGGTCGATATCGAGGTCGAGACTCTCGGCTTTCGCGACCCCCAGCTGGAATTTCGCGTCATCGATACCGGGATCGGCATCGCCGACAGCGATCTGGAGCGGATCTTCCAGGATTTCGAGACACTCGATTCGTCCTACGCGCGCCAGGCCGGGGGTACGGGTCTTGGCCTCGGGATCGCCCGACGCATGGTCGGTCTGATGGGGGGGGCGATCGGCGCCGAAAGCGAGGTGGGCGAGGGCAGCCTGTTCTGGATTCGGATCCCGATGATCCCGGTTGCGCAAATGCCCGCGTTCGAAGGGCCCGACAGACGGACGAAAACCCCAGCGGCGTCCCGCCAGACCACGCTGGCGCCGATGTCGATCCTGCTGGTCGAGGATAACGAGATAAACCGCTTCGTTGCCCGCCAGATGCTGACCGCCGAAGGACACGAGGTCGTCGAGGCAAACGATGGCATGGCAGGCGTCGAAATGGCCAATACCCGTGCCTTTGATATGATCCTGATGGATATTTCCATGCCGGTCCTCGATGGGCAGGCCGCGGCACGGCGAATCCGTGCGGGCAATGGCCCCTGCGTGCGCACGCCCATTCTGGCGGTCACCGCCCATGCCCTGCCCGAAGAAATTGCCCAGTTCCGTGACGCAGGAATGGAATACTGCATATCGAAACCGTTGGACCGGGGCGAGTTGCTGGCAACTCTGGCCGCCGCGCGCGGTCAAGCGGGCGATGCAGGTGCACAGTTGGACGTGCCGCCCGAATTGTCGCCCTCGATGCTCGATGCGCTGCTGGATACGGCCCATCTTGAACGCTTCTGGATCGATCTGCCCGAAAGCGCGCGCGACGCGTTGCTGCGCCGCTTCGTCGAGGAAACGCAAAAGGACATCAGCTGGTTCGTGGGCCGGGCGGCAGATGATCCGGGTCTTCAGGCCCGGGCCCACCGGGTCGCGGGCAGTTGTGCCGCCTTCGGACTTAAGGCCCTGCGCGGGCACCTCGGGCAGATCGAGTCCGCGCTAAAGCAGGGGCAGATCGTCGACCCGGCTCTGATCGCGGCATTGCCGGACCTGTGGGCACGCAGCCGCACCGCGCTGGATATCTGGTGCGACGAAGCGCGCCAGACGGCCTGAGATCGCGCCCCGCGCCCACCTGGGCTGGCAGCGCGGGCAGGGGCCACGCAGCCCGGGTCGTGCAATCATTTCAGCAGCGTCGCGGCACCGACAATGCCCAGCACCCTGCCGATTTCAGTCACGTTGGTGATAGTGCTGTCGTAGCAGGCAATGGCATCGCCCGGCAGCAGGTAGGGGTCATAGTCGTCCCGCTCGGCGCGCGTGCGCATGTCTTCGATGCCCCGTTCGATAACGACAGAAACCTTGGTCACGGGGTTTCGCGAAAACAGCGCGGCGGATCGGTTGGCGCTGGTTGCACGTGCGCCGCCGACACAGTTGGAATCCACAACCGCCTGCATGAAACGCGTACCATAGGGCACCTCGCGCACGGTTTGCCCAATGGCTGACGGGGCATTTCCGGTCGCTGGTTGCGTCAGGTTCGACAGGTACAGCGACACGCCAGGGGGGCTGATCGGACCCGGCACCAGCATCCAATCCTGGAAACAGTCGCGCGTGGGCACAAAGACCTCGTCGCCGGTGATCAGCATCACGTCGTCAAAGCTGCGTCCCTCCAGCGCGCCCCGCAGATCCAGGCGATAGTTGGTGCCACCGCGGGTCAGCCGCACCGCAGACAGATCGGCATCCGGGCGCACCCCGCCGGCCACACGCAGCGCGACCGAAATGTTGCGCCCCTCGGTGGAGTCGCCTAGCGCGCCTTGCCGTCGCACATCCACCTGATCGCCCGGCACACCGCCGATATCAGCGGTGCGCGGTTCGAACACTGCCCCTGAAATGGCAACGCGGGCCGCGGCGAAATCTTCGACCAACAGCGAAATCGCCGGCTCTTCGGTATAGAACCCGCCCTCTACCAGGCCGCTGCGAACAGCCCCCGCCACTGCCGTGGTAGAGCGCCCCTGCGCAGGGATGGGGGTCAGGTAGGGCAGCTTCAGCGTGCCATCACGCGACACGACGTATTCGTCGGTAAAGGTCGCATCCTCCGGCAGCCGCAGATCCAGCAGATCGCCACGCGACAGCAGTTCCCCGCGCAGTGCGATCGGGGCCCGCCCGCCCAGCTTGCCGCCGCTGCCGTCACCCGCCCCCCCGGCAAAGGGTCGGCAGCGCGCGGCATTCATCTGGGCCGAACGCAGAAACGGCTGTGCTTCGCGCCGGACCTCGGGGTCACGGTATTGCGCCTGGTAGGCGCCGCCCTGCGCCGCTGGTTCCAGGTTCGCGGGGCTTTTCGGCGGAGCGCAGGCCGTCAGGGCCATGACGACGACCGCGGTACCCCGCCGGACGAAAGCGCGGCGTCGCGCGGCACCTTGGGTGGGGCCGGAAACTGGACCGGGACGGAAAGTAGCGGCCACTCAGGCACCTCCGGAGGATTCGGTAGCGATTACATCGCCTTGAACAAGTCGGCTACGCGATGACCGCAGGTCTGGCGGCGTGTCGCGAATATCCGAAAGGATAGGTCGCTCGACCTTTGGGCGCAACAACTGTCCCGTCGGGACCGCGACGGTTGCACGTCGGGCGCGGTATAGAACACACACCGCCGATTGCCGGCACACCTCACGGAACAGACCGCCATGATGATCACGGATCGCCTCGGACCATTTGCGCGCCACCTGATGGCTTATTGCCTGTCAGAAGTGGCTGCAAAGGCATCGCGGCTTCTTGTCGTCGTGGCGGTCGCCCGGACGATGGACGCCACCGCAATCGGCGTGGCCGCAGCGGCCCTTGCCGCCGCCGACATCCTGAAGTCACTGACCGACAACGGCGTCGGCCAGCGCATCATTTCCGCCCGTCCCGACGCGCTGGAGGCGACCTGCCGGACGGCTCGGCGCATCTTCGACGTCTGGTGCTTTGGCCTGTTCGCCCTGCAAATCGCAATTGGCGGCCTCGTGTTCGCCGTGAACGGCGATGTGGCCTTGTTCATGCTGATCGCGGTTCTGGCCGGCGAATACATCTTCATGCCTGCGGGCCTGGTGCAATGCGCCCTCGCAATGCGGGAGGGCCGTTTGCAGGAAACCGCGGCCATCGCCGCAGGGCAGGTCGTCGGGGCCAACGTGATGTCGGCCGTCCTGGCCGTGGTCGTTCCCGGCCCGCTCGCGCTGGTTCTTCCGCGTCTGCTGGCCGCGCCGATCTGGCTGATTGCCATGCGCCGCCTGCGCCCATGGTCGCCCGATCTGCGGGTGCGCCCGGCACCGCTGCGTCCCTTCGTGCGCTACGGCATGTCGGTTCTCGGGGTCGAGGTGGTCAAGGCATTGCGCCTTCAGGCGGACAAGCTGGTTATCGTCGCCCTGTTGGGAACCGAGGCTCTCGGCATCTACTTCATGGCATTCAATGCGGGTCTCGGCCTTGCGACGTCCTTTGCCCAGGCATTTTCGGTCGCGCTGTTCCCGCATCTGTGCGCGGCCAGCGACCCCGCTGCGGCGCTGCGTCGTGCCATGGGCCTCAGCCTTGCGGTGATTGCGCCGGTCGTGATCGCCCAGGCCATGGCTGCACCCTTTTACGTGCCGATCCTGTTCGGTGACGCCTGGCAGGGCATCGACATCATCGTCTCCGTTCTGTGCCTGGCCGCCATACCCGGGGTGCTCTGGTCGGGGGCGGCACAGTGGCTGCGCGCCCGCAACCAACCGCACGTGGAACTGATGATGACCCTCGGCATGACGCTGGCCCTGGTTGCGAACACTGCCGTGCTGGCCCGTTACGGGCTGACCTCCGTCGCCTTCGGCTATCTGGCCGTGGCGATCCTGACCCAGATCGGCGCGGCCCTGTTCGTGCTTGCCCCGGTCTTTAGCTTCACCCGTCAAGAGGCCTTTTGAAATGACCACTGTTCCCGCGTACACCTGCCGTTTCACGATTGTCGTTCCCTGCTGGAATGCCGCTGCGACCCTGCGCGAAACTCTTGCCAGCCTCGACGCCCAGACGTTTACCGACTGGGAGGCCCTGTTGATCGACGATGGCAGTACCGATGCCACGCCGACCCTGATTGCCGAAGCCGTTGCCCGTGACCCCCGCTATCGCGCCCTGCGTCCCACGGGAAAAGGCCCCAGCGACGCCCGCAACATGGCGCTGCGCGAGGCACGCGGTGAAATCCTGTCGTTCTGCGACGCCGATGACCTGTTCGAACCAAACAAGCTCGCCCTGATGAATACGGCGTTTCAGGACGCCTCGGTGGCGGGCGCGTATGGGCGCATTGCCTTTTTCGATGGCGCGCGCAGTCGGACCCAATCCTCGGTCCCGAAAGAAGATCTGGGCGTGCCGATGCTGTTGGGCGAAAACCCGGTCTGCACGATGTCGAACCTCTGCGTGCGGCATTCGGTTTTCGCCGTCACCGGCGGATTTGACGGCAATATCGTACACAACGAAGATCTGGAGTGGCTGATCCGTCTGGTGGCCGAAGGTCACCGGGTGATCGCGATCGACGAGTTGCTGGCCTACTACCGCACCTGCGCGGCGGGTCTGTCGGCCGACCTCGACGCGATGCGCGCCGGTCGCGCCGCAGCGGTCAAGGCTGCCGCCGAATACGGCTACCGGCCGAATGCGGCACAAGAGGCCGTCTATCTGCGCTACCTGGCCCGTCGTGCCCTGCGCACGAATGCGCCGTCTCACCAGGCCCTGCGCCTGACTGCGGCGGGGGTTCTCAAAAGCCCGCTCGGCTTTTTTTCGGACCCGTTTCGCGGTGGACTCACGGCGATCGGCGCGGTCCTGGCGCTTGTGCTGCCGCGCCCTGTGCGCGCCATCCTCTTTGCTGCGTGAGCTGATCCGCCTCCTCTGACCCGCTCTGCCACGCCGCGCTCACCTCGCCACTACCCGTCCCGACCGTACCCGCCAAAACCCGATCAAAGGAAGATCCCGATGACCCAGTCGATGCCCAAGGCGACCATCGTCGTTCCGGCCTACAACGTTGCCGCCACCCTGCAAGAGACGCTGCGCAGCTTGCTGGCTCAGACCTATGGCGATTTCGAAGTGGTCGTGGTGGATGACGGATCCGTCGATGACACCGTTGCGATCGCGCGCGGTCTTGGCGATGCCCGCATCCGTATCGTGTCGCAGGACAATCGGGGCCTGGCGGGGGCGCGCAACACCGGCATTGCCGCCGCTCGTGGTGACTATATCGGGTTCTGTGACGCTGATGATCTGTGGCGTCCGGGCAAGCTTGCGGCCCATGTCGCGCACCTAGATGGCAACTCCGATATCGGGATCAGCTTTTCCGGCGCGACCCTGATCGACGAGGACAGCCAGCCGATCGGGCTGTCGCAGCGCCCCCGCCTGCGTGGCATCACCGCCGCGCACATGTTCCGCCGCAACCCCATCGGCAACGGGTCGTCCCCGGTCATTCGGCGCGCGGCGCTTGACGACATTGCCTTTCGTCCGATGCACGAAGAACTGCGCGACTGGTATTTCGACGAACGCCTGCGCCAGTCTGAGGATATCGAGCTTTGGTTGCGCCTGATGCTGACGACCGACTGGGTGGTCGAAGGTGTCTCAGGGGCACTGACCAGCTACCGCGTTGCGGCGCAGGGGCTGTCGGCGGGTATCACGGCCCAATACGGCAACTGGCAGCGCATGGTGACCAAGCTGGCACCGCTGGACCCCGCATTCTTTGCCCGCACGCTGCCGGCGGCACGCGCCTACCAATTGCGCTACCTCGCGCGGCGCGCTGTCAGTGCGGGCCAGCGGGACGAGGCACTGTGCCTGATGCAGCAGGCATTTGCCGCGTCGTTCCGACCCCTGTGGGAAGAGCCGGTCAAGACGCTCTCCACCCTTTCGGCAGCCGCTGTTCTGCGCCTGGTCGGGCCGAAACCCGTTGACGTCATTCGCCGCCGCCTGCGCCGCCGCGCCGCAAACAGCTGATCTAGTGATCCAGTAAAAGGATGAAACCCATGCTTCGCATCGCTCACCTTGTTGATGATACCAGCCCCGGCGGTGTCACCCGTTATCTCGATTTCCTGACGCGCGATCCGGCCATGCAGGCATTCGCCCGGCACGATGTCATCGCCGTTCCACGCAACAGTCCGGCGCTGCGGCCGATCACTGCGGACATCATCGTCTCGCACCTGACCGTAACCTGGCGGGGGCTGCCCGGCCTGATGATGCTGCGCGCGCGCCACGCCGGTACGCCGCTGGTCCATGTCGAACACAGCTATTCCGGCGGCTTTGTCGCAGCGCGCGTTACGGCGCGCGCCCGTTTCCAGGCGCTGCTGCGCTGCGCCTACGCCCTGTTTGATCGGGTCGTGGCGGTGTCGGAGGGGCAGCGGTTCTGGCTGGTCAGCCGAAACCTGATTCCGGCAGCCAAGGTCGACGTGATCCACCCCTGTGTCGACCTGTCGGCCTTTCGTGCGCTGCCGGCCATTGCCGGGCCCGCGCGAACCTTTGGCCTGATCGGGCGCTTTGATGCGCAAAAGGGTTTCGATATCGCGATCCATGCCTTCCGCGCCCTGCCTGACGCAGACGTCCGCCTCAACATCTATGGCAGTGGCGCAGAAGAGGCGACGCTGCGCGATGCGGCGGGCAACGACCCCCGTATCCGCTTTCATCCCTTCGTTGCGGACCCGGCAGCGGCAATGGCCCAATGCGATGCCATCGTGATGCCGTCCCGCTGGGAACCTTATGGCATCGTCGCACTGGAGGCACGCGCCGCGGGCCGTCTGCTGGCTGTCTCCTTTGTCGACGGGCTGCGCGATCACGCCGAAACGGTGTCGCACCCCTGTCGCGGCCAGTCGGTCAGTGACTGGACCGATACGCTTGCCAACATGGCCCATCACACGCGCGGGATGACGGTACGTTCCGCATCCGATCCCTCGCCGGAACGCCAGACCCGCGAAGGTTGGCTCGGATTGTTCGAAAACCTGACCGGCAAGGTTCTGCGCCGCTCGCCCTATCTGGTCGCCTGAGACCACCCCGGATCCGCCACGTGCGCGGAATCGCCATTGCATCCCCAGTGCCCGATTCCGCCCAGACCTGCCCCCGCAGGTTGCGGGTATCTGAGCCCGAGCGAAGTCCCTCGCTCGGGCTCTTTTCATTAGAGCTGTCAGCGGCCGGCATCACAACTTGTTCAGTACGTTCATTTCTTATTGAACGATACATACGAATCTGTCAGCCACGGTTGCATGAGCGAAAACCCGATCAACCGATTCATCGAGACCATGGGAATGTTGTCGCAAGGCGACGGTGGCACTCGGATCTCAGGCCAGATTCTGGCCTATCTCCTGACCGAGGGCGAACCCCGGACCTTGCAGCAGATGACGACGGCGCTGCGCATTTCCAAGGCGTCGGCCTCGACCAATGCACGGATGTTGGAACTGCACGGTCTGGTGCACCGGGTTTCGCACCTCGGGTCCCGCCAGGACGCGTGGGAGACGGTCCCGGACCCGCATTACCAGTTGCTCACGCGTCTGATCGATCGGTTTCGGCGCAACTATCTGGTGATCGAAGACATCGCCGCCAGCTTTCCGTCAGACCGCGCCGACGCCCGTGAACGGGTCGAAAACTTCAACAAATTCTATAGCCAGTCCGCCGACTTCTTCGAGGAATGGCTGTCACACCTGTCCGATGAAACCGCCGTGCAATCTGGGGGCGGTCATCCGCAGCACCCCTCCCGAACGTCAGAGGATTGATCCCCATGGTCAGCGAAAAACCCGACACGGTTGGGAAACCCGATTGGGCGCTCTCCGGGCGCGAACGAAAGGCGGCCGAGCGTGCCAAGGCCGGGCTCCCGCCTCGTAAACGTCGCGGTTGGCTGATCGTCATCGTGCTCGTGCTGATTGCGGCGGCGGCTCTGTGGTGGATGAGATCGCCCTCCGCCACGCCCGACGCGGAACAGGCCGAGGCAGGCACCACGCAGACATCGGCAGATGTGGTGGTGATGCAGATCATGCCATCCGAACTGATGACGATCGAACCGCGCCTTCTGCGGGAAACGGTCAAGGTGACCGGATCATTGGCCCCGCAACGTCAGCTGCACCTGTCCGCCGAGGTGTCCGGCCGTGTCGAGGATGTGACTGGTCGCGAAGGCGATGCGGTACAGGCCGGGCAGGAGCTGATCCAGATCGATATCGAAACCCTGACCAATCAGCTCGAACAGCAGCGCGCCAGTGCCGAGGCGACGCGCGCCCAATTGCGACTGGCGCAGAACCAGCTGGAACGCACGCAAAGTCTGGTCAACCGTGGCTTGACCCCGTCCTCCGAGCTGGAAGCAGGGCAGGCGAATGTCGATCAGCTTGCCGCCAGCCTGGCTGCGCAGGAAAAGCAGGTGGAAAGCGCTGAAAACTCGCTTGGCCATGCCCGCGTCACTGCGCCGTTCGATGCGATGATATCCGAACGCAGCGTCGATCCCGGCGCCTACGTCGGTATCGGGTCCGCATTGATGTCCCTCGTGGACCTGTCGCATCTCGAATTCGAGGCGACAGTACCGGTGCGATACGCAGCCTCCGTGAAGCGCGGTCTGGAGGTCGAGCTGACGGTCGAAGGCGTCGGATCCGTGCAATTCCAGGGCGCGGTCGAGCGGATCAACCCGGTCGCCATTTCCGGGTCGCGGATGCTGCCGATCTATGTCGGGATCGACAATTCCGACGGGCTGTTGCGGGGCGGCATGTTCGCATCCGGTCGGCTCGTCCTGGAGGAAAAGCCGCAGGCGATCGGCGTCCCTTATGACGCGGTCTATACCGATGATGCGGGACGCTATGTCTTCAAGCGCGACGGCGATACCGTCATCCGCCAGGCTGTCGAGGTGGCGCGTGAATGGGACGGCGGGCGGATCGTGGAAATCGCTTCGGGTCTCGCGCCCGGCGACGTGATCATTTCGCAACCGCTGCAACAATTGCGCGCCGGGGCGTCGATCTCGGTCGTGGGGGAATAGATCATGTTCCTGACCCGGATTTCCGTCAACCAGCCGGTTTTTGCCACCATGGTCATGGTGGCGATGCTGGTGATCGGCCTGTTCGCCTATTCGCGTCTTCCGGTGGAACAGTTGCCCGATGTGGATTTTCCCATCGTCGCCGTTGTCACCAGCTATCCCGGTGCCACCCCCGAAGCGGTCGAGAACGATATCATCGACCCGATCGAAGAAGCGGTCTCGACCCTCAGCGGTCTCGATACCGTGTCCAGCACCGCCCAGACCAGCGCCGCCATCGTCCTGCTTCAGTTCCAGCTTGAGGTCGACAGTGCGACCGCTGCGCAGGACGTGCGTGAAAAGGTCCAGCAGATCTCCGCGAATTTCCCGGACGCCGCCGAAGATCCGCAGATCCTGCGGTTCGATCCCAACGAATTGCCTGTGCTGTCCATCGGCGTCTCGTCCGAAACCCTGTCTGCCGGGCCGCTGACCCGGCTGACCGAAGACGTGATCGCCACCCGGCTTGCCAATATCAATGGAGTAGGACGCGCCTCGGTCGTCGGCGGCCTGCCAAGCGAGGTGCAGGTGCTGATCGACCCGGATCGCCAGACCGCCCTCGGCATCGGCGTGGCCGAGGTGACCAGTGCGCTGTCGGCCGACAACCTCGACCTGCCTGCCGGCAGCGTCACCAGCGGGTCCAGCGAACAATCGGTTCAGGTCGAAGGGCGCATCATCGGACTGCGCGATTTCGATGACGTGATCATCGCGCGGCGCGGCGGTCAGCCGGTGCGGTTGGGCGATATCGCGACGGTGGGGACCGATCTGGCAGATGCCGATTCCCTTGCCATGCTCAACGGCCAGAGGGCGTTGGCGGTCGATATCGTCAAGACGCAGGGCTCCAACACCGTCGGCGTTGCCGAAGGCGTGCGCAAGGAACTGGACAAGATGATGACCGAGCCGCAGTTCGAGGGTGTCACCCTCGAGGTGCTGCGCGACAATGCCAAGCCGGTCGAGGCGAGCTTTGAATCCGTCCAGTCCATGCTGGTCGAGGGTGCCTTGCTGGCCACCGCGATCGTGTTCCTCTTCCTCAACTCCTGGCGCTCGACGGTGATCACCGGGCTGACGCTGCCGATTTCCGTGATCGGCACCATGGCCGCGATCTATTTCCTCGGCTTCACGCTGAACATGATGACGATGATGGCGCTGTCTCTGTCGGTCGGCCTGCTGATCGACGATGCCATCGTGGTGCGCGAAAACATCATGCGCCACCTGCACATGGGCAAATCGCACCACGACGCCGCGCTGGACGGCACCAATGAAATTGGCCTTGCCGTGCTGGCGACCACCCTGTCGATCTGTGCGGTCTTCCTGCCGGTCGCCTTCATGGATGGGATCATCGGGCGGTTTTTCCTGCAATTCGGCATCACGGTGTCTGTCGCGGTGCTGATCTCGCTCTTCGTGTCGTTCACGCTCGATCCGATGATGTCGTCGGTCTGGTACGACCCTTCGGCCATGCCGGGTGCCAGGCGCGGCCCGATCGGGCGGGCGGTGGCCCAGTTCGACCGTTTCTTCGAATGGATCTCGCGCGGCTACGTGTCCCTGCTGCGCACCTGCCTGCGCTGGCGCAAGATGACGCTGCTGGCTGCGCTGGCCGCCTTTGTTGCCGGGCTGATGACCTTTCCCATCGTCGGGACGGAATTCGTGCCCCCCGCCGACAATTCCGAGATGCAGGTCGAACTGACCACGCCCGTCGGCTCCACCCTGGACCGCACGGCGGAAAAGATCACCCAGGTCGACCGCGTCCTGCGCCAGTTCCCTGAATTCACCGGCACCTATGCCACGGTAAATTCCGGCACCTCCAGTGCGTCGAACGTGGCCACCATCTATGCCCAGATGACGCCGCCGCAGGAACGCACCCGCTCGCCCGAACAGATGACGGGCCTCGTGCGCGATGCGCTGAAAACCGTTCCCGGGGCGAAATACAAGGTTGCCGCCGATCCGGGCCTCGGTGGTATCTCCGCCCCGGTCGTGATCAAGATATTCGGGGACAACCTGGATGTCCTGGAACGCCTCGCGCAGGACCTTGCGGACAGCTTGCAGGGCATTGACGGCCTGGTCGATATCGGGACGTCGCTCGATGATCCCCAGCCGACGCTGGGCGTGCAGATCGACCGCGATGCGGCCTCCGACCTGGGCATCACACTGTCGCAGGTGGGCAATGCGCTGAACCCGATGCTGGGGGGGACGACCGTTTCCGACTGGACCGACCCGCAGGGACAAAGCATGGATGTCATCGTCCGCCTGCCCGAGGCATATCGCGACGATGTCGGTGCCCTCGGGGCGCTGCCGATTGCCGCCAATGCCAGCGGCGATGGGGTCATCCGCCTGGATCAGGTCGCCAATATCGTGCAATCCCAAGGGCCTGGCGAAATCACGCGCGAAGATCGCCAGCGCTCGGTTCAGGTCACCGCCAACCTGGACGGCAAGAAGGTGGGGGATGTGACCAAGGCGGTACAGGCCAAGGTCGATGCGCTGGCGGTCCCCCCGGGCTACCGTGCCACGATGGGCGGCGACGCCGAGGATATTGCCGAAACCAGCGCCACCGCAGGCACGGCCCTACTGCTGGCACTGGTCTTTATCTACCTCGTTCTGGCGTCGCAGTTCGGCAGCTTCCTGCAACCGCTCGCGATCATGTCGTCGCTGCCACTGGCCCTGGTCGGGGTGATGCTTGGACTGCTGGTGGGGGGATCGACGTTGAACATGTTCTCGGCCATCGGGTTCATCATGTTGATGGGTCTCGTGGTGAAAAACGCCATTCTGCTGGTCGACAACGCCAATCACCGCACGGCCGAAGGCATGCACCTGTTCGACGCGCTGCTCGAAGCGGGCGCGACCCGGTTCCGTCCCATCGTCATGACGACGCTGGCGATGATCTTCGGGATGCTGCCGCTGGCGCTGAACATTCACGGTGGCTCCGGGCAGAACGCGCCGATGGCACATGCGGTGATCGGGGGGCTGATCTCGTCCTCGCTGCTGACGCTGGTCGTTGTGCCGGTGATCCTGACCTACGTCGATACCTTCGGCAAACGCGTGTCGGGCCTGTTTCCCCGGGCCCCCGATCACGCATGATCGCCGGTCAGGCTCCTGCCGTCGCGATGCCGCCGCCAGAGGGGGCGCAGAGGGGGCTATTCGGCGGTCTGCATCCCCAATCGGCGCAGAACCCGCCGTTCCGCCACGACGACCAACTGGTAGAACACGACGGACAGCAGCACCGACACTGCGGCCACGGTCCAGATCATGCCATAATCCATGAAGCCGCGTGACTGGTTCAGCAGGTTGCCCAGGCCCTTTCCCGTGGCCAGCCATTCCGCGATCATCACCCCCAGCAATGCGCGTGGCACCGTCAACCGCGTCGCGGCAAAAAGATAGGGCAGAGAGGCGGGGATCGTGACCAGCCTCATTTCGGTCCAGGCGCTTGCCCCATAGGCCCGCGGTACATCCTGGGCCGAGCGTGGCACCAGGGCAATCCCCTGCGCCAGCGTCACGAAGGCGGGAAAGAACGTGACCGAGATCGTCACCCACAGCGTCAACGACATGCCCCGCCCAAGCACCAGCACCAGCAGCGGCGTCAGCGCCACCAGCGGCATGGTCTGCGTCACCAGGGCGACCGGCATGAAGGCCCGGATCGCACGTGGAAACAGCCGCGACGATATCGCCAGCAAAAAGGCAAAGCCCAGCCCGGCCACCATGCCAAGCGCGGTGACGGGCAAGGTCTGGCCCATGGCCTCCAGCAACCGCGAACGGGCGGACGCAGAAGCGGGCGAAAAGAACAGGTAATCGACCACGCCCAGCGGTGTCTTGGCGATCAGCGCAGGCACCCCGGTGCCCCAGATGAACATCCACCACAATGCGAACGGCAGGGCGATCATGCCCGCCCGCAGCGCAACCGCCAGCAGCGGGTGTTCCTTCTCGGTCGGGGCGTCGGGCAGGGCGGCATTCATCGTCACCGCCCGACTTGCCCCGATCAAGCGGCCCGCCAGCAGGGCAAACCCGGCATAACTCAGCCCTGCGATGGCGGTCGCGATCAGCCCGATTCCCCACAGGCGCTCCGGCTCGCCCCGGCCCAGCGATCCCAGCAGATAGGCGCCCAGCCCCCAACGGCCCCCGCCGCCGAATTCGGCCAGGATCGCGCCCAGCACCGCGTTCGGTGCGGCAATGCGCAGCCCGGCCAGGATCGACGGCAGCGCCCCGCGAAACGACACCAGGCGCAGCTGTTGGCGGCGATTGCCGCCGTAGGCCCGGATCAGGTCGGTGGCGCGGCTGTCTGCCTGGCTCAGCCCGATCACCGTGGCCGACATCGTCACGAAATAGACGCCCAGGGCGGCCAGCGTGATCCGAGGGGCCATGCCGCTCAGCGTCAGTGCCAGGATCGGGGCGATGGCGATCGGGGGCAGCGCGAAAACCGCAATGTTCACGCCACGAAACAGCCGCAGCATGGCGGGGGACAGGGCAAAGATCACACCGGCCAGCACCCCGGCAAGGTTGCCGATCACGAACCCGGCCGCCGAGGCGTAGAGCGTGGCAAGCACGTGCCGGGGGTAATCCGCTCCGTCGATCCACAGTCGCATCAGGATGGCGCTCGGGGCGGGCAGGGCGCCGCCTGCCACCAGATCCAGCTGGCCGATGACTTCCCACAGGATCAGCAGGGCCAGGGCGGTGCGCAGGCCGCTCCTGTGAAACAGGTGCCGCGGATCACGCGCCGCCATGCAACACCTCGGCAATCCGGTCACAGAGCGCATGAAACGCGGGGTGGGAAAAAATTGCCGGGTCGCGCGGGCGGGCGAACGGCACTTCGATGACATCGACGATCCGGCCCGGATTGGCGTGCATGACGACCACCCGGTCGGCCAGAAAGACCGCCTCGTCGATCCCATGCGTGACCAGCAGCGTCGTGGCGCCCGTCTCGGCCCAGATCCGTTGCAGCTCGACGTTCATCAGCCGGCGCAGAATCTGATCCAAAGCGCCAAAGGGTTCGTCCATGAACAGCACGCGGGGCCGTGTGACCAACGCGCGTGCAATGGCGACCCGCTGGCGCATGCCGCCCGACAATTCGCCCGGCAGCGCGTTCTCGTACCCCGCCAATCCGACCAGGCGGATCAGGGCCTCGACATCGTCGGCGTGGTCTGCGGGTCTGCGCCCCAGCACCTGCAAGGGCAACTCGACATTGCGGCGGACGCTCCGCCAGGGCAGAAGCGCGGCGTCTTGAAACGCCACCCCCGTCAGCCCCGCCCTGGCGGCCGCCAGTGGCATGTCCCCTGCGATTGCGATGTTCCCGGCGTCGGCCTCTTCCAGACCTGACGCCAAACGCATTACGGTGGACTTGCCACATCCCGAGGGACCGATGATCGCGGTAAAGGACCCGGCGGGGCAGGAAAGGGAAATGTCCCGCAAGGCCTCTACATCACGTCCTCTCCCCCGGAAGGTCTTGCCAACCCCGGTAAGCGCGATCCCGTCAGGGAGGTTTTGCTCCGGGGCAGGCATCAGATCTCCTCAAGCAGCGTGGTGTCGAACATGTCCCGCGTTGCCTTGATGCCAACGGCCTCCAGCGCGGCGATATTCCCCTCGATCCCGTCTTCGGTCATCGCGAAAATGCCCGCGGGGCTTTCGATCAGCGGCTTCTGCGCGGTGTTGAAGTAGATCTCGTTTTCGATGCTGCGACCGGTGCCGTCGAAATGGCTGTCGGCCCATTTCGCAGGCCACTCTGCCGGGTCTTCCAGTGCGGCTGTCCAGCCCTGGCGGCTGGCGCGCAGCCAGGCAACCAGGTCGGCGCGGCGGGTCTTCAGGGTCTCTTCGGTCACGACGACCGTGTCGTTGTAGGTGGTGAAGCCGTAGTCATACAGCAGGAAGGATGTCGCCTCGGCCCCCTGAAGGCCGATCGTGTAGGGCACGTTCGTGGTGAAATCCAGGCTTGCGTCGATCTCGCCCTTGATCAGCGGTGTCGGATCATAGGCATAGGGCACGATATTGACGTCTGCCACGTCGATGCCGTTCATCTTCAGCATTGCCTGCACGGAAATCACGTTGACCGGCGGCACGGCCAGCGTCTTGCCCACCAGTTCGGCGGGGCTGTTGATCGGGTTTGATTTCAGCGACACGATGCCCAGTGGGTTCTTCTGGTACTGCGCCCCGATGATGCGAAAGGGGGCGCCCTGTTCGCTGATCGCCTTGATCGTGGTGTCCGGGGTGGTCAACGTCAGGTCGGCCCGCCCGGCGATGATCGTGCTTTCGGGGATCACGTCAGGCCCGCCGGACAGATAGGTCAGGTCCAGCCCCTCGGCCTGGTACAGCCCCAGGTCCATCGCGGCGAAATAACCGCTGAATTCGGCATCGTTGATCCAGCTGGCCTGAAAGGTGAACGGAGTCGCGGCACGGGCGCGCAGCGGCAGGCCGGCGGCGGCAAGGCCGCAGGCCGCAGTGCCAAGGAAATGGCGGCGGTTCAGTCTGAGGGTCATGGTCACTCTCCTCTGTTGGGGTGCAGTTTGTTATCTGGTGTCTTGCTAATCGGGGCCACGCGCCACGAAGGGCCGCCGCGCATGGTCTGTCGGTGGTGCGCAAGTCTGTGCAATGCTCAGGCAAGCCCTTGAATGCGCTGCAATTCCTGCAATGGCGGCGTTGCCTCGATCTGCTTGGGTTCCAGCAGCGGCCATTTCACGCCCTTGGGGCGGCGGGCGCGGCGCTCGACCGTGTGGCAGCCGCCCGGCGTATAGATCCGGTCGACCAGGATATCGGTTTCCGAGGGTTGCAGATTGTCCTGCACGACCTGGACATCATGCACCACGGCATGAACCGGCGTCTGCTCGTCCACCAGCCCGAGGTCGGTGAACATGCCCCATTCCAGGTCGAAGAAGCCGTGCCCCTTGCCAAAGCGCACGCCATTGACCGACACCGCCGAGGCCCCCGTCACAAGATAGTCGAACCGTCCCATGCCCGCGATTTCCTCCAGCGTGATGGGCGTGCCGAAATGCTCCATCCCGTCCAGCCAGCTGGCATACAGCGCGGCCCCCTCGGGCACCTTCGCCGGGTCCAGCAGCAGGAAACCGCGATAGATCCCGTAGGTGGACATCACGAATGTCTTGCCATCCTCGATCATCCGCCGGCGCAGGTCTGCCAGGCAATTGTCAGGCGTGATGAAGGCAAATTGCGATTGCTGGTAGGCCGGGTCCTGCACCAGCAGCTCGGTCGCTGCCTCCGATCCGTCGAAATCCGGGATCACCTCGGCAAAGTTCATGTGAAACCGGGTATCCGGTCTGGCCACGTCCCGCAGCCTTGTCCATATTCTTTCGCGGATGACCCTGGAGGTTGACATCGTGGTTCCCTTGTTCGTTTCGCAGCGCGTTTCACTGTTTCATATTATTGAAACTCGTGTTTCAATGGTCAATGAAAATCTGAAACAAGTCAGGGGAAACCGGCTCTGATGGCGTCCCGTCTCATCCTTCGCATTCATGAAAAGCAGCAGCGCCTGACCGGCAGCGAGCAAAAGATCGCCAAGGTTCTGCTTGAGAATCAGGGCCTTATTGAAACGCACACGGCCACCGAGCTGGCCAGTTTCGCTGGCGTCTCAAAAGCAACGACTGCCCGTTTTTTCCGCACTCTCGGTTACACCGACTTTGAAGAGGTCCGCCTTCAGGCGCGCGAGGAACGCAATAGCCTGGAACCCTACCGCAAAACTGAAACGCACCCCGACCCGACGATTCTGGGGCGTTCTATCGGTGATCACCTGGATCTTGAAATCGCCAACCTCACACGCACCTTCGAAGAACTGCGTTCGGATCGTCTGCCCGAGATCGCCGACATCATCGCGGCCGCGCCGCGGGTCTGGTTCCTGGGATTCGGTGCCGAGGATGGCGCGGCGCGGCTGGGCAAGGTGCTGTTTTCGCGCCTGCGCCACGGCGTGCGCCAGCTGGAAGGCGCGGGACAGGACTGGGCCAGCGACCTGGCGGTGATCGGTCCCCGGGACGTTCTGATCCTGCTGACGCTGGAGCCGCGACCGCGGATGCTGCGCGCGCTGCTGGCCTATGCCCGCACCTCGCGGATGCGGATCGTGACGCTGACCGATCACGGTTTCATGGCCCAGGCCGAACGCTTTTCCGAAGCGGTGCTGCCCTGCCACGTCTCCAGTTTCGGCATCCTGCCGACCCACGCGACCTTGCTGTCGATGCTGCGCCTGCTGGCCATCGCCTACATCGGCAAGAACCCCGAGGCGGTAAAGCAGCGCGCCGATACCCTCGACGCGATCAACGAGGAACTGGATCTGTTCGAATAGCGCAGGCAGCCCGCGCGACGGCCAACACGGCCCCCGCTGCGCCTCGGAATGTGGCACCTCAAAGCGACAAGTTTTCTTTATCTTTCCGGTCTTCGGCAGAGATCGTTACCGGGCGTTAAGATTTCAGTCGCTACTGTCCTCGCAGCGCAGGAGAGTCACACATGATTGACCATCACATCACGGGCGGCAGGCACGGTGGCAGTGGCCTCGCCGATCATTCAGACGATTTCCCACATCGCGGTGGGGAATCCGGCCCCGACGTCCGCCCTGCGGCTGCGTCCGTGCAAGGGGCGGCGACAGGCGACACAGGCGCCGTCGTTCGGGGGTCGCCCAGCGGGCCGGGGTTCGTGATTGCCATCCTCGGCGGTCTTGGCGGTGTCTTCATGGCGGCGCTTGCCTATCATTTCGGGGCCGGTGTCATCCTCTCCCTGCTGGTGCATGTCACGGTGACACCTCTGCTCGCCATCCTGGTCGGCGTCTGCCTGGTATACCGCCCGCAACGACGCCTCGCCCGCATTCGCGATGTCCCTCGGGCGCCTAGGCCGCACTTTCGGACCCCGGCGCCCTTTCGCGGGACGTCACGACGCCTGCGGTGACCATCCCGGCCTGCGGTGACCATCCCGGCCTGCGCTGAACGGCCCGGCCTGCGCTGAACAGCCCGGCCCGCGCTGAATGGCCCGGCCTGCGCTGAACGGCCCGGCCTGCGCTGAATGGCTCGGCCTGCACTGAACGGCCGGGGATCGCCACCGCGCATCTACGCCCGTGGTCGCCGCGACGACGTCTGATCACTTCCAGATGACACTGACCGCTCCGGCCTGCTAATCAGGGCGGATGGACGATACATTCACCGCCTCAAGCACCGACAACAGCGACCGATTCCTGCGCAAGCGGGATGAAATCGTCGCCGCAGCAGCCGTGCAGATCGCCCAGCGTGGGCTAAAGGGGCTGACGCTGGTCGGTGTGGCGCAGATGGTGGGGCTCAACACCACCTCCATCACCTATTATTTCAAGCGAAAGGAGCTGCTGGCCGCCGCGGCCGTTCAGGATGCGCTGAACCGTTTTGCCGCGATCCTGCTGCCTGAGGCCGACCTGGACGCCGATCCCCGGACCTATCTTGCCGGGGTGCTCAGTCGCAACAGTGCCTATTATGCCGCGATCCGCCGGGGCGAAGCGGCCCCGCTGACCATCCTGTCGGATACCCGCGCACTTGAGGAACCGGATCGCACGCGGCTGATTTCCGATTACTTCCGCCTTGTCGCGCAGGTCTCGACACGCTTCGGTATCGCAACCGACAGCGCGGAAAAGGCCCGCAATATCGCACGCGGTCAATTGCTCTGCGATATCCTGCACTGGTCCCGCAGCTGGCTGGAACTCTACGCCGAGGCGGATCTGCCGCGCGTTCAGGCCCGCCTGCTTGATCTGCTGACCCACGGCTTTGCCCGCCCCGGCGCCACATGGCAGCCAAAGGTCTTTCCCATCGATCCCGAAGGGCCGGCGCCTGCCGCGATCAGCGCCGATACCTACCTGCGCACCGCCACGCGCCTGATCAACGAACGCGGCTATCGCGGGGCGTCGGTCGAGCGGATCGTCGCGCAGCTACAGGTGTCCAAGGGCAGTTTCTATCACCACCTGTCGGGCAAGGATGACCTTGTGACCGCCTGTTTCGACCGCAGCTATTCCCGCGTCTCGGCGGCCCAGCACCATGCCATCGCGCTGCCCGGCGACCAGTGGCATCGCCTGACCAGCGCCCTGGCCAGCCTGCTCGAGGTGCAGGTCGCCGGCCACCTGCCGCTGTTGCGCGACACCGCCATGCTGGCGCTGCCGCCTGACATGCGGCCCCATGTCGTGCGCAGGTCGGACCGCCTGGCGCGGCGCTTTGCGGGCATGATCAGCGACGGCATCGCCGAAGGTTCGATCCGGCCTGTCGATCCGACAATCGCCGCGCAATGCCTGATGGGCATGGTCAATTCGGCGGCCGACATGGCCTCGCGCGCTGGCCGATGGCCATCGGCCCAGGCGGCGATCCGCGACTACGCCGGACCGCTCGCCTTCGGTTTTTTCGACTAGGTCACTTCTTTTTCATCGCGTCCAGCAGGGCCGCACCAAACCCCCCCGGCGCATCCTGCCGCGCGGCAGGGCCGGCGCTGTGCGATCCCGCCTTGTGCGATCCACCCTTTTGCGCGCGTCCTTTCGGCTGGCCGCCACGCGGCCCGCCCCGATCCCGGTTGCCATCCCGCGCCGCACGGTCCTCCCTGGCCGAGGCACCCCCGTCCTTGCGCATGCTCAGCCCGATACGCTTGCGCGGCACGTCGACCTCGGTCACCGTCACCTTGACGACATCGCCCGCCTTGACCACCTCGTGCGGGTCCTTGACGAAACGGTCGGCCAGCTGGCTGACATGCACCAGGCCGTCCTGGTGCACCCCGATATCGACAAAGGCCCCAAAGGCGGCAACATTGGTCACCGTCCCCTCCAGCACCATTCCCGCGCGCAGGTCGGTGATCTGGTCGATCCCTTCGGCAAAGCTGGCTGTCTTGAAGCTGGGGCGGGGGTCACGGCCGGGTTTCTCCAGCTCGCTCAGGATGTCGCGCACGGTGGGCAGGCCGAATTTCTCATCGACGAAATCCTCCGCCCGGACCGAGGTCAGCACCGCCTTGTCACCCATGATCGCGCGCAGATCGCGCCCGCAGGCCTTCACGATCTTGCGCGCCACACCATAGGCTTCGGGGTGGACCGAGGAGGCATCCAGAGGCTCCTCTCCGCCCGCGATCCGCAGAAACCCCGCGCATTGCTCGAATGCGCGCGGTCCCAGGCGGGCGACGTCCTTCAGCTGCTTGCGCGATTTGAACGCGCCGTTGCTCTCGCGGTGCATCACGATGCTCTCCGCCAGCCCCGCGCTCAGGCCCGACACATGGCTCAGCAGCGGCGCAGAGGCGGTGTTCAGATCGACGCCCACGGCATTCACCGCATCCTCGACCACCGCCTCCAGCGACTTGCCCAGCCGGTGCTGGTCCACGTCGTGCTGGTACTGGCCGACGCCGATGCTTTTCGGTTCGATCTTCACCAGTTCCGCCAGCGGGTCCTGCAACCGCCGCGCAATCGACACCGCGCCCCGCAGAGACACATCCAGATCGGGGAATTCCTTCGCCGCCAGTTCCGAGGCGGAATAGACCGAGGCCCCGGCCTCGCTGACGATGACCTTGGTGGGTTTCTTCACCGTCTCCGGCAGCAGTTTGATCGTATCCGCCACCAGCTTTTCCGTCTCGCGGCTGGCGGTGCCATTGCCGATCGCGATCAGCTCGATCCCATGTTTCGCAATCATCGACAGGATGGCATGTTGCGCACCGCGCAGGTCATTCTTGGGCTGGAACGGATAGATGGTGTCGGTGCTCAGAACCTTGCCGGTGGCGTCGATCACCGCGCATTTCACGCCCGTGCGGATGCCCGGATCAAGGCCCAGCGTTGCCTGCGACCCCGCCGGCGCCGCCAGCAGCAAATCTTTCAGGTTGCGCGCGAAAACCGCGATCGCCTCGTCGTGGGCACGGCTGCGCATGTCGCTCAGCAGGTCCAGCGTCATCGACAGGCTCAACTTGACCCGCCACGTCCAGCCCGCGACCTTGCGCAGCCAGATATCACCGGGGCCGGAGCCGCGCGCCTGCAACTTGGCCGCGACCATGTCGACCGGGCGCTCGGCCTGATCCTCGTCCGGGGCGATCTCGACCGTCACGATGCCTTCGTTGCTGGCGCGCAGCATGGCCAGCGCGCGGTGGCTCGGCACCTTCGACCATTGCTCCCGGTGGTCGAAATAGTCGGAAAACTTCGCGCCCTCCTGCTCCTTGCCCTTGACCACCTTCGCGCTGAGAACCGCCTCACGCTGCATATAGCTGCGCAAGCTTCCCACCAGGTCGGCATCCTCGGCCAGCCGCTCCGTCAGGATATCGCGCGCGCCGTCCAGCGCGGCCTTTTCATCCGCCACGGCCTCGTTCAGATACCCCGCCGCCAGCGCCTGCGGATCAAGCGACCGGTCCGCCAGAATGGCCTCGGCCAGCGGCTCCAGCCCGTTTTCCCGTGCGATCATCGCCTTGGTGCGGCGCTTGGGCTTGTAGGGCAGATAGATATCCTCCAGCTGCGCCTTGGTCTCGGCCTTGGCGATGCTGGTGGCCAGCGCATCGGTCATCTTGTCCTGCGTCTCGATGCTTTTCACGATCGCGGCGCGCCGGTCCTCCAGCTCCCGCAGATAGCTCAGCCGGTCGGACAGGTTGCGCAACTGCGTGTCATCCAGCCCGCCCGTGACTTCCTTGCGATAGCGGGCCACGAAGGGCACCGTCGCACCTTCGTCCAGCAGGGCCACCGCCGCGCTCACCTGTTCGGGGCGGGCGGCGATCTCGGTCGCGATGAGGCGGGCAATTCTGGCGGCGGTCGCGTTTGGGGTGTCCACGGCAAGGTCTCCGAACTGTTGGGGCAGGCTGTTGGATCGCCTACATATCCAGCCCCCGCCGCCCCGCCAAGGGCCAACCGCACCCGGCCGCGCCCGCCTGCGGCGGATCGCGAAATGCCGCCGCCGCACGGTGCTGCCCCAGCGGGCAATCGCGCCACGCATCGGGATCAGGCAAACCGGCGGGCCGCACAATCATTTGTAAGCGCGGGACAAACGTGGAAGGCTGATCCCAGGCAATTCAAGGCAGGCGAGTATATGTCGATCACAGCGGCGATCCACCACGTAACGCACTACAAATACGACCGTCCCGTCACGCTCGGGCCGCAGATCATACGGCTGCGCCCCGCGCCGCATTCGCGCACGCGGGTGATCTCGCATTCCCTCAAGATCCTGCCGGAAAAGCATTTCGTGAACTATCAGCAGGATGCCTATGGCAACTGGCTGGCCCGCTATGTCTTTCCCGAGCCGGTGCATGAATTCAAGATCGAGGTCGACCTCGTCGCGGATATGACGGTCTACAACCCCTTCGATTTCTTTGTCGAGGAGGAGGCCGAGGTCTGGCCGTTCGACTATCCCGAAGACATCCGCGACGACCTGTCGATCTATCGCACGCCCGAACCCGTCGGGCCGAAATTGCAGGCGTTTCTCGACACCATCGACAAGGGCGAACAGCGCACGGTCGACATGGTCGTCGGACTGAATGCGCGCCTTTCCAACGAAATCGGCTATGTCATCCGCATGGAACCGGGCGTGCAGACGCCCGAGGAAACCTTCACGACCGGCACCGGATCGTGCCGCGATACGACATGGCTGCTGGTGCAGACGCTGCGCAACCTGGGCTTTGCCGCGCGTTTCGTCTCGGGCTACCTGATCCAGCTGAAACCTGACCTCGTCGCCATCGACGGCCCCGCCGGCACCGATCACGATTTCACCGACCTGCACGCCTGGTGCGAGGTGTTTCTGCCCGGTGCCGGCTGGATCGGCCTTGATCCGACCTCGGGCCTGCTGGCGGGAGAGAGCCATATTCCGCTGGCCGCCACGCCGCATTACCGGACCGCCGCCCCGATTTCCGGCGTTGCGTCCTTTGCCGAGGTCGATTTCGGCTTTGAAATGGACGTCACGCGCACCGCCGAACACCCCCGCATCACCAAGCCGTTCTCGGATGACTCCTGGGATGCCCTCGATGCGCTGGGCGGCAAGGTGGATCAGGCCCTCGCTGCCGCCGACATGCGCCTGACCATGGGCGGGGAACCCACCTTCGTCTCCATCGACGACTTTGAAAGCTCCGAGTGGAACACTGGCGCCGTCGGGCCGATGAAACGCGGCCTCGCGGATGAGCTGATCCGCCGGTTGCGCGACCGTTTCGCCCCCGGCGGTTTCCTGCATTACGGTCAGGGCAAATGGTACCCCGGCGAAACCCTGCCGCGCTGGACGTTCTCGCTCTACTGGCGCAAGGACGGCAAGCCGATCTGGCGCAACCCGGAGCTGATCGCCAAGGAGGTTGCCGACACGGGCGCCACCGAAAAGGACGCAGGAAAACTGCTGCGCGAAATCGCCACCTCTCTGGGGGTCGAGCCGGATTATACCGTGCCCGCCTACGAAGATCCCGCCGAATGGATCCTCAAGGAGGGCAACCTGCCCGACAACGTGACCCCGGAAAATTCCAAGCTCAAGGACCCCGAGGAACGCCATCGCCTGGCCCGTGTCTTCGGGCGCGGCCTCACCAAACCCTCCGGCTATATCCTTCCCGTGCAACGCTGGCAGAGCAAGGCCGCCGGCACCCGCTGGCGCTCCGAGATGTGGAAGCCCCGGCGCGGCCACCTCTACCTTGTGCCCGGTGACAGCCCGGTCGGCTATCGCCTGCCGCTGGGGGCGCTGCCCTACGTCCCGCCCTCCAGCTATCCCTATATCAACGACGCCGACCCGACGGTGCAACGCGGCGACCTGCCCGATTTCCAGCGCCGCGCAGGCGGGGCGGGCGATGCTTCGGGCAGTCAGGCGGAATCCGAAATGCGCGAAAATGCCCGCGCCAGCTTTCGCGCGGATGGTGAAACGCAGGATCGCGTCGAACAGGACACCACCGGCGTCGGCGGTGTCGTGCGCACCGCCATTGCCGTGGAACCCCGCGATGGCCGCCTCTGCGTCTTCATGCCCCCGGTCGAGGCGATCGAGGATTACCTCGAACTGCTCTCCGTGGCCGAAGACGCCGCTGAAAAGCTCGGCCTGCCGGTGCATATCGAGGGGTACTCGCCCCCCGGCGACCCCCGCCTGAACGTGATCCGCGTCGCCCCCGATCCCGGCGTGATCGAGGTCAACGTCCACCCCGCCGCCAACTGGGAAGAGTGCAAGCAGATCACCGCCGGCGTCTATGACGAGGCCCGCCAGTGCCGTCTCGGCGCCGACAAGTTCATGATCGATGGCAAGCACGTCGGCACGGGCGGCGGCAATCACGTCGTCGTCGGCGGGGCCACCACCAACGACTCGCCCTTCCTGCGCCGCCCCGACCTGATGCGCTCGCTCGTGCTGCACTGGCAGCGGCACCCGGCCATGTCCTATCTCTTTTCCGGCCTCTTCATCGGGCCGACCAGCCAGGCGCCCCGCGTCGACGAAGGCCGCGCCGACAACCTCTATGAACTGGAAATTGCGCTGGCCCAGATCCCGGCGCCGGGGCAGGGCACGCCGCCGTTGCCCTGGCTGACCGACCGTCTGCTGCGCAACCTGCTGACGGATGTCACCGGCAACACCCACCGGGCCGAAATCTGCATCGACAAGATGTTTTCGCCCGACGGTCCCACCGGCCGCCTCGGCCTTGTCGAATTCCGCGGCTTCGAGATGCCGCCAGACCCGCGCATGTCGCTGGCACAGCAACTGCTGATCCGCGCCCTGCTGGTGCGCTACTGGAATCAGCCCATCGGGGGTGATTTCACGCGGTGGGGCACCACGCTGCATGACCGCTTCATGCTGCCGCATTTCGTCTGGACCGATTTCCTCGATGTGCTGGCCGACCTGCGCCGCCACGGCTTCGACTTCCGCCCCGAGTGGTTCGAGGCCCAGTCCGAATTCCGCTTCCCCTTCTGTGGCGAGGTTGAATACGAAGGCGTCCACCTGGAACTGCGCCAGGCCCTGGAACCCTGGCACGTCCTTGGTGAAACCGGCGCCATCGGCGGCACCGTGCGCTTTACCGACAGTTCCACCGAACGGCTTCAGGTGAAACTCTCGACCGGCGATACCGGGCGCTACATCGTCACCTGCAACGGCCGCCGCGTGCCGCTGGCCAAGACGGAAACCAACGGCGTCGTGGTGGGGGGCATCCGCTTCAAGGCCTGGCAGGCCGCCAGCGCGATGCACCCCGTCGTGCCGGTCAATGCGCCGCTGACCATCGACATCTTCGACACCTGGACGGGCCGGGCACTGGGCGGCTGCGTCTATCACGTGGCGCATCCGGGGGGGCGCAACTACGACACCTTCCCCGTCAATGCGAACGAGGCCGAGGCCCGCCGCCTGTCGCGGTTCGAACCGCATGGCCATACCCCGGGCCTCTACATGCCGCCGCCCGAAAACAGCCATGGCGAATTCCCGATGACGCTTGACCTCAGGCGCCCGGCGGGCGTCTAAGGGCCTCTGACGCCGCGCATCCCCCCGGATTTCCCGGGGGGCGGGGCGCGCGGGGGGCACGGTGCCCCGCCGCAAGAAAGAACGGCAAGGCGGCCTGTGGCCGGCCTTGGATGGGCGCAGGACCCTGCGCCGTTTGAACGGGTTGCAAGGACCAGGGGGGGCGCAACGGTGACATCTGACGTTCCGCAAAACGGCGTGCCCGGCCGCGATCCCGTCGCCACGGCGCACGGCACCGGGCCTGACACCGCCGCCGCGATCCCGCCCCAGACGACCCCGGAGACGACGCCAGAGACGCCGACAGAGAGTGGGCCAGAAACCACCCCCGAACAGCGTCTCGCGGAACTGCTGGCCAATTATCGCCCCCTCGAAGGCGTCGCGGACGAACTGATGGATGCCCGGGGCAATGTCCGCCCCGTCTGGCAGCCCTTTCTCGCCGAAGTGTCCCGCCTCTCGCCCGAGGATCTGACCCATGCCACCGCCCGCGGCAGCCAGTACCTGCGCGACGCCGGGGTCTACTTTCGCCACTACGGCCCGGATTCCGAGGAAGAGCGCGACTGGCCGCTGGCCCACCTGCCGCTGCTGATCGATTCCGGTGAATGGAGCCAGATTTCCGCCGGGCTGGTCGAACGCGCCGATCTGCTGGAACGCATCATGGCCGATCTTTATGGCCCCGGCGCGCTGGTGCAACAGGGGCTTATCCCGCCCGATCTTTTGACGGCCAATCCCGAATGGCTGCGCCCGCTGGTCGGGATCCGGCCGCGCTCGGGGCATTTCCTGCACATGATGGCCTTTGACATCGGGCGTGGGCCGGATGGCAAATGGTGGGTACTGGATGATCGCACGCAGGCGCCCTCGGGGGCCGGTTTCGCGCTGGAAACCCGCATGGCCACCTCGCGCAGCTTTCCCGGCATCATGGCGCGCTCGAACGTCACGCGGCTGGCGGGGTTCTTTCGCGCCTTTCGCGATGCCCTGCTGGCCTTGCGCTCGGATGGCGACAGCCGCGTCACCATCCTGACGCCCGGTCCGATGACCGACACCTACTACGAACATGCCTATATCGCGCGTTACCTCGGGTTCCTGCTGGTGCAGGGCGAAGACCTTGTGGTGCGCGATGGCCGCCTGATGGTGCATACCGTGGGCGGTCTGCAACCGATCTCGGTGCTGTGGCGGCGGCTCGATTCCGAATGGCTCGACCCGCTGGAACTGCGCGAAGACAGCCAGATCGGCACGCCGGGCCTGCTGGGCGCGCTGCGCTCGGGGCAGCTGACGATGGTCAACGCGCCCGGCTCGGGCGTGCTGGAAACCCGCGCGCTGATGGCCTTCATCCCGCGTATCGCCCGCAAGTGGCTGGGCCGGGACCTGTCGCTGCCCAATATCGCGACGTGGTGGTGCGGTGCCGCGTCGGCCCGCAGCTACGTGCGGGCCAATGCCGCGCGCATGACCATCGACCGCGCCTTGTCGACGAACCTGCCGTTCGATCATGGCCCCGACGTCGTGATCGCGGGCCGCCATCCCGATGGCCAACCGCTCGATCCCGACTGGATAGACCGGCGCGCCGAAACCCTCGCGGCGCAGGAAATCGTCTCGCTCTCGACCGCGCCCGCCCTCGTCGATGGCCGGCTCGAGGCCCGCCCGATGAGCCTGCGCGTGATCCTCGGACGCACCGCGCAAGGCTGGCAGGTGATGCCCGGCGGCTTTGCCCGCATCGGCAATTCCGACACCTCGGCCGATATCTCGATGCAGCGCGGCGGCGCGGTCTCCGATGTCTGGGTAGTCTCGCCCGTGGCCCCGCCCGAAGACACGCTGCTGACCACGCCCAGCCCGCACCACAGCCAGCCGCAATATGCCGCCCTGCCGGTGCGCGCCGCCGACAACCTGTTCTGGCTGGGCCGCTACAGCGAACGTGCCCAGCAAAAGATCCGCCTGCTGCGCGCCTACCACCTGCGCCTTGCCGAAAATGGCCTGGCCGACCTGCCGCTGACGCACCACCTCTCCGAAGCTCTCTCGGTCATGGGCGTGGACACCGGTGAAACCATGCCCGAGGGCCTGATGGCCGACCTCGGCAGCGCCATCGCCGGGGCAGGGCGCATCCGTGACCGCTTTTCCGCAGACGGCTGGAACGCCCTGACGGACCTGCAACGCACCGCCGCCAATATCGGCCCGCGCCTGCAACCCGGCGACGATTGCGCCCGCGCGATGAGCGTGCTGCTGCGCAAGGTCTCGGGCTTTTCCGGCCTCGTGCACGAAAACATGTACCACGCGACCGGCTGGCGTTTCCTGTCGCTGGGCCGCGCGGTTGAACGCGCCTGGGCCACCACCAACATGCTGGCCACCTTCACCGATCCCGACGCCCCCGAAGGTGCGCTCGACATCGCGATCGAGGCGGGCGATGCCATCATGATCCACCGCCAGCGCTTTCCCTCGGTGATCAGCCGCGACACCGTGCTCGACCTGCTGCTGCTGGACGAGGCGAACCCCCGCTCGGTGCTGACCCAGCTGGGCGATATCCTGCGGCACCTCGACTGGCTGGACAAGCTGGCGACGCCGCAGGGTCAGATGACCTCGCTCCGCCGCGAGGTTCTGCGCCTGCAAACCGCCCTCGCCATCGCCGTCGCGCCCGAAATCGACCCACCCCGCCTGGCCGAGATTTCCGACGCGACGGCCAGCTTCTCCGGCCTGCTGGCCGACAGTTACCTGAGGTAGGCGATGATCTATTCCATCCGTCTGCGCATCAGCTATGCCTACGAACGCCCCGCCGACGTCGGCCGCCACCTGCTGCGCCTGCTGCCGATCAGCCTGCCGGGGGTGCAGATCGTGCACGACGCCCGCCTCGCGTTTCAGCCCCGCCCGTCCGAGGTGATCAACCGCCGCGACTTCTTCGGCAACGAATGCACCGAAATCGCCTATGTCGACCGGCAGGAACGGACCGAGTTCGAAATGCTGGCCCGCGTCGAACGTCTCGAACTGACGCCGCGCCTCGACGTATCGCCCCGCCGCCGTGATTTCGAAGCCGAGATGGCAGGCACCCCATCCCTGTCGCCCCATGCGCCGCACCAGTTCCTGTGGTCTTCGCCGCGCGTGCCCCGCCACGCCGGTATCGCCGCATGGGCCGCGGAACAGGCGCGCGACGCCGAAACCGCCTTTGCCACCGCCGATGCCATCTGCACGGCGTTGCACCGCGACATGACCTTCGATGCAAAGGCCACGCTGGTCGACACCCCGATTGCCAGGGCATTCGAACTGCGCCGGGGTGTCTGTCAGGATTTCACCCATATCGCCATCTGCGCCCTGCGCAGCCTCGGGATTCCGGCGGGCTATGTCTCGGGGTTCCTGCGCACCCTGCCGCCCAAGGGCAAGGAACGCCTCGAAGGTGCCGATGCCATGCACGCCTGGGTCCGGGCCTGGTGCGGCAATGAAATGGGCTGGGTCGAATTCGATCCCACCAATGCCATGCTGGCAGGCACCGATCACGTCGTCATCGGCTATGGCCGCGACTATTTCGATGTCTCGCCCGTCAAGGGCGCGCTGCGCTTTACCGGTGGGCGCAGCACCAAGCAGGCGGTCGACGTGGTCGAGGCCACCTGACCCCGCCCCCTAAACCCCCTCTCGCCAAACCGGTTTCGCCGCGCTACGACTTGGCCCATGAACACCGATGATTTTGCCGAATGGTCCGCCCGCGCCGCCCAATGGGGCGCTGACTACCGCGCCAGCCTGCGTGACCGCGCCGTCCGTCCCCGCGTCGCGCCGGGCCAGACCTACCGTTCCATCCCCGCCGCGCCCCCCGAACGGGCCGAAGACATGGAACAGATCTTTGCCGATTTCGAAGGCATCATCGCCCCCGGCATGACCCACTGGCAACACCCCCGTTTCTTTGCCTATTTCCCCGCCAATGCCGCGCCGGTGTCCGTGGTGGCCGAATACCTCGTCTCGGCCATGGCCGCGCAATGTATGCTCTGGCAGACCTCACCGGCGGCGACCGAGCTTGAGACGCGCATGATGCAATGGCTGCGCGATGCCATCGGCCTGCCGGACAGCTTCGAAGGCGTCATTCAGGACAGCGCCTCCTCGGCCACCCTTGCCGCCGTTCTGGTGATGCGCGAACGCGCCCTCGGCTGGGCGGGCAACAGCGCCGGCCTGCGCGCCGGGCCGCAACTGCGCATCTATTGCTCGGCCGAGGTGCACAGCTCCATCGACCGCGCGATCTGGATTTCCGGCATCGGGGCGGACAACCTGGTCAAGATCCCCTCGACCGGTCCGCGTCATTCGATGGACGCCGCAGCGCTGGACGCGGCCATCCGCGCCGACATCGCCGCCGGGCACCGCCCTGCCGGTGTCATCGGCTGTACCGGCGGCACCTCCATCGGCGGCTGCGATGACCTCGGGGCGGTGATCGCCGTCGCCCGCGCGCATGATCTCTATACCCATGTCGATGCCGCATGGGCTGGCTCGGCCATGATCTGTCCTGAGTTCCGCAGCCTCTGGGCGGGGGTCGAGGGCGCGGATTCCGTGGTCTTCAATCCGCACAAATGGCTCGGCGCGCAATTCGACTGTTCGGCGCATTTCCTGCGCAACCCCGACGACCTCGTGCGCACCCTCGCCATCCAGCCCGAATTCCTCAAGACACATGGTGCCGACGGCATCATCAACTATTCCGAATGGTCGGTCCCCCTTGGCCGCCGCTTTCGCGCGCTCAAGCTCTGGTTCCTGCTGCGCGCGCACGGGCTTGAGGGGCTGCGCGACATGATCCGCAATCACGTCCGCTGGTCGGTTGACCTGTGCGAGAAACTCCGCGCCACCGAGGGGATCGAGATCCTGACCGAGCCGATGCTGTCGCTCTTCACCTTTCGCCCCGCAGGTGCCGATGATACCGCCACACTGGCGCTGGTCGAGGCGATCAACAACGACGGCCGCATCTACCTGACCCAGACGCGGGTGGGGGATGCGCTGGCGATCCGTTTTCAGGCGGGCCAGTTCGACATGCAGGAACAGGATGCGCAGGTCGCCTATGACGTGATCTGCGAACTGGCCGGCGTGGCCCCCGTCGCGCGCTGACAGCTGCCCCCGTATCGGGCCCCAATTTCGGAGCGCAGTTTCGGGCCCAGTTTCGGAGCCCAGTTTCTGGCCGCTCGGTAGACGGCAGGCAGCGCACGCTTGCGCCCTCCAGCCTCCCCGACCGCTGCGTTAACGACCCTCTCCGCACCACCCCGCGCACCGTTCAGATACCGCACTGATACCGTCAAGATACCGACGTTGCATTTCGCCGGTTTCCTCAATTAACCACTCGATTCCGCGCTTTTCGGCAAAATCCCCCTACCGACGTCAGCGCGCCGCCTTGTAGGTTCGCTCATACATGCTGCGCAGGTGCTGCTCGACCGTGATCGGCGGATAGCGCGGGGTCTCGCCGTCATACAGGCAGGTCGGGATGCACGATACCTCGTGGTCGGGAAAACCCGAGTAAAAGAAGGGAACCGAGTACCGCTCGCGCCCTGATTTGTTGATCACCCGGTGAAGGGTCGAGCGGTAGCGATCATTGGTCCACCGGGCAATCATGTCGCCCAGGTTGACCACGTAAGCCCCTGGAATCGGGGGCGCATCTATCCAGCTTCCATCTTCGTCGCGCACCTGAAGCCCGCCGACGTTGTCCTGCAACAGCATGGTCAGCCCGCCGAAATCCGTATGCGCCCCGGCGCCCATCTCGTCGGGGTTGTCGGGCTGCGCAGGGGGATAGTGCAGCAACCGCAGCGTCGCCAGCGGCTGGTCGCAAAACCCTGAAAAGTAATCTTCTTCCAGATCCAGCGACAGCGCCATGCCCCGCATCAGCAGCGCCCCCAGCGTCGTCATGGCGGCGAAATAGGCCATCATCGTCGGGCGAAATCCGGGCAGGTCGCTGGGCCACTGGTTCGGTCCGTGATTGAACTTGCCCGCCGCCACACGCCCGTCCCGCGCCGTCAGTTCCTCGCCGATGTAATAGCCTTCCTTGCGGTCCGGCAGCGCCCCCTGCTGAAGGGTCTGGCCCCCCAATTGCTCATATCCGCGATTGCAGGGGGAATTGGCCTTGTCCAGCGCGTCCTTGCAGGCATCCGGTATGTCGAACAGGGCGCGCGTCTCGCTCATCACCGCCTCGATCAGGCCTTCGGGAATGCCATGGCCAGTGACATAGAAAAAACCATGCGCCAGGCAGGCCGCACGGATCTTTTCGCCCACCATGACCCGCTCGCACGGGTCTGATGAAGACAGGCCCGCGACATCTATGATCGGCAGTGTTTTCGCCATGCTCTCAACCTCTTGCACAGGAATGGGGCGGCCCTGCGCAGGCCGCCCGCAGCGTCATTTCTTCGCGAAATTCGCGCCCAGACGCATCTGGATGTACTCATGCCCGGTCATCGGGTCGTACTTGCCTTCCGGCCCCTCCAGCACGGTGTCCATGTTGGCCTGCGCGAAATACGCCATCGAATAGCGCGGCCCGAGGTATTCTTCGGGCCGTGGCATCCGCACCCGGTGCAGCGTCGATTGCAGCTTGTCATCCGACCACCGCATCAGCATGTCGCCGATGTTGCAGGTGATCACGCCGGGCAGCGGCGGCACATCCGTCCAGGCAATCGCGCGCCCCTTGGCATCCTTGCCGGGGCAGAGCTGAAGGCCGCCCTGACCGGGTTTCTGGTGCAGCAGGGTCAGGCAATCGAAATCGGTATGCGCGCCCGCGCGCCAGAACTTGAAGTCCTCCGGCTTGGCGTCTTCCATGCCAAGATAGTGGATCAGGCGCAGCGTCGACTGGTATTCCTTTGCCTCCGGGTCATGCCCTTCGGTAAAGAAATCCGTCATGAATCCAAGGCGATCGGCAAAGCAGCTCAGCACCCGCATGGCCAGCGACCAGTTGTGCCGCTCGAATGCCATCATCGTCGCCTTGAAGGCCGGAACCTCGACGCCATTGGGCCAGAGGCCGGCCATGCGGGGCAGGGTGATCTGGTAGCTTTCCTTGCGGTCCGCCGTCCCGGTCGAGGGGCGCACCTGCTCCATGAACTCCCACCCGGCGTTCGATCCGGGCTTGAGGGGGAATTTCTTCTTGGTGTCTTCGGGCAGCTGAAAGAATTGCTCGCTCATCCAGAACGCCTCGTCCACCAACGCCTGCGGGATGCCGTGGTTGGTCAACTGAAAGAACCCGATCTCGGTCGCCGCCGCCCAGAGCGCCTCTCCGATCTCGTCCTTGCGGTTGAAATAATCGGACATGTCGATCTGCGGAATGTCCCGCTCGACCGTCTCGCCCATGCCGCCGAAGGCCTTTTCGGCGTTCAGCTCCTGCAATCCGTAAGTCGTGTCATTCATGGTCTTTTCTCCTTCGATGGTAAGGGAGCAATGACCTGCACGAATGTGCTGCCTGCTTATACTCCGGTGGGTATTCCTAAACGGGTTCCAGCGCGGCCTGCCGCCGCTGTCGCGCGATCAGCCTGTCTGTCAGACGCATCGCATCCTCGGCCAACTGGCCCAGATCAACGCCGGTCGGCAGGCCACCCGCCACAATGCGTTTGCCGCCGACCAGGCTGTGTTTCACGACGATGCCGCCAGTGATCACAGGCGCAATCGCCCGCTCATGCAGGCCCAGGTTGCGCGGCGCGGACAGGTCCAGCACCGCGATATCGGCCGCCATGCCAACCGCCAACGTGCCGACCTTCGGCAGGTTCAGCACCTTCGCGCCGCCCGCCGTCGCCCAGTGCAGGACCTCTTGCGCACGGACTGCGCCGACGCCCTTCGTCGCACGGTGCAGGCTGAAGGCCGCGTGCATGACGATGCCCATGTCCGCCGCCTCGTTCGCCGCTGCGCCGTCGACGCCCATCGACACCGCGCCGCCCAGCCGGTGCAGCGCATCTGCCGGGGCAATGCCGCTGCCAAGCCGCGCGTTGGCGTTCGGGCAATGCGCCATGCCGGTGCCGGTCTCGGCCAGCATCTTCACCTCATGCGGGGCCAGGTCGACCAGATGCGCGAACCACACATCGCTGCCCAGCCACCCCTTGTCGGCCAGCCATTCGACCGGGCGTTGGCCATACTTGGCCATCGTAAAGGCGGCATAGGCTTCGTTCTCGCTCAGGTGCGAATGCAGCATCAGCTTGTTTTCACGCGCAAACGCCGCGATCTCGCCCAGCTCTTCCAGCGCCACGTTGAATGTCGGCGTGGTCGGGGCTACCGCCACGCGCGTCATCGCCATGTCCGACGGATCATGCCATTTCGCCGCCGTCGCCAGCGTCTCGTCCAGAAACCGTTGCAGCGTCTCGCAGGGGGCGGGCGGCACACCGGGGTCGTCGAACACGCGCCCCTTCGTCATGCCACCGCGTGCCAGCACAAAGCGGATGCCCAGCTTTGCCGCCTCCTCGAACAGCACGTCCGAGGGGGCATAGTCGTAGCGATCCGAATAGATATAGTGATGATCCGCCACCGTGGTCGCGCCGCTCATCACCAGTTCCGTCAGCCCGATCCGGGCCGATATTCGAAACGTCTCTTCGTCCAGCAGCGGCCACCAGGTATAGGGCACATGCATCAGCCACGGGTCGAGAGCGAGGTTCATCCCCTTGGGCACCGCTTTCAGCACCGACTGGAACAGGTGGTGATGGGTGTTCACCAGCCCCGGCACCACGGCGCAGCCGCCCGCATCCAGCACCTCTTCGCCGGGCAGGGGGGACAGCTCGCCCATCTCGGCAATCAGCCCGTCGCGCACGCGGATCGCGCCGGAAAAGGTCTCTCCCGCGCCCAGTTTGCCGGTCAGGCAGTCGCGGATATTGGTGATCAGCAGGCTCATTTGCGTTCTTTCGGCAGCGACCAGGGGAACAGGATCTTTTGCGTCAGGCTGACCGCCTGGAACAGCACCAGCGACATCACCAGCAGAACGACCAGCCCAGCCCAGGCCTGCGGCAGCTTGAACATCGAGGTCGAGAACTGGATGAAGTAGCCGATGCCCTTTTCAGCAGCGACGAATTCCGCCACCACCGCGCCGATCACACTCAGTGTTATGGAAATCTTAAGGCCGGAAAAGATATAAGGGGTCGCATAGGGCAAACGGATCTGGCTGATCTCGCGCCAGACAGGGGCCCGCAAAGACCGTGACAGTTCGATCAACTCCGGCGGTGTCGCCATCAACCCGGTCGTCATCGACACGACCAGCGGGAAGAAGGTGATCATGAAGGTGATGACGACGCGGGGCGCGTCATCCGTCCCCAGTACCACGATGATGATGGGGGCCACGGCGACAACCGGCACCGACTGGATCACCACCAGCAACGGATAAAGCGACCTGCTCAGAAACCGCGACTTGGCCAACCCGACCGCAATCGGCAGCGATACGACAATTGCCAGCACGAACCCCATCAGCGCCACGCGCAGCGTCGACCAGACATGTTCGACCCAACGCGACAGGCTGACCACCTCGAACCCGCCCAGGATACGGCTGGGCGCAGGCAGGATATAGCTGGGCACCGCAAACAGGCGTGTCCCGGCCTCCCACACCACCAGGATCAGCACGAAGGTCAGCAGCGGCAGCACCACCGGCAGGCGGATCAGCTTCTCCATAAACGGTTCCGATGGCGCGACGGGCACCTTTGTCGTAGCCGTATCCTTTTGTTCGGAAACGGAAATATCGGCTTCAGCACTCATCTCAGGCCACCTTGTCCTTGATCAGCAGGCCGCGCAGATGGCCCATGAATTCCTGCATCTCGGTTGAGCGGAGCGAGCTTTCGTCGCGCGGTCGGCTCAGCGGAACTTTCAGATTGGCAATGACGCGACCGGGGCGCTCGCTCATCACCACCACCCGGTCGGCCAGGATGACCGCCTCGGGGATCGAATGGGTGATGAACAGCACCGTCTTGGGGCTGGCCTGCCACAGGCGCAGCAATTCGAACCCCATGGCGTCGCGCGTCAGCGCGTCCAATGCGCTAAAGGGTTCATCCATCAGCAGAATATCGGGGTTGAGGAACAGCGCGCGGGCAATCCCCACGCGCTGTTGCATACCGCCCGACAGCTCTCCGGGCAGGCGTTTTTCAAATCCGGCCAGGCCGCAGGTCGCGATGATCTGGCGGGCATGGTCGCGGTCCTGTCGGGACACGCGACCACGCTTGTGCTTGGCCGGAAAGACGACGTTGTCCTCGACACTGGCCCAGGGCAGCAGGGTCGCCTGTTGAAACACGATGCCGATATCGTCGCGCGGCTCGGTGACCGGCAGACCAAAGACCGACACCATGCCTTCGGTCGGTTTGATCAGCCCGGCGGTCATCCGCAGCAGGGTGGATTTGCCACAGCCCGACGGGCCGAGGACGGCGACGAATTCATGCCGGGCGATGGAAAGATCCACCCCCGACAGGGCTGTCAGCGGCCCGGAGTCGGTTCTGAAAGTCTGACCGGCTTCGGAAAAGCTGATGGCATCTTGTGTCATGGACAACGTCCCTTTCAGCGTGGCTTACATCCCGTCGGGCAGGAAGGACCGGTCGACGACGGTTTCGGGATCCAGCGCTTCGGCGTCCAGCCCCTGCGCTTCGGCAACCAGTTTCCAGGTCGAGGCAAGGCGTGCCTCGTCAAAGGCGCCCAGGCCGAATTCGTCTGTGACGGGGTTGAAGGCCAGCTTCGACGCATCGGTCCACGACCCGATGACATCTTCCGCGCTCAGCTCGGGCACCATCGCGGCGGTGTCTTCGGCGGCTTTCTGCGGGTTGTCATAGGCGAACTGGATCGACTTCAGGAAGGCACCGACAAAGCGTTTGGCGACGTCTGGTTGCTCCGTCAGGAACGTGTCGCTGGCGATCAGCGATGCCGAATACAGCTTCAGCCCGGCAGAATCCCACGGCAGGACGACGATGTCCTTGCCCGCTTCCTTGGCCTGGTTGGTATAGCGCGTCACATCTGTCAGCCAGGCGATGATGACGTCGGATTGGCCGGTCATCAGCAGCGGACCGAGCGCGCCGGGATCGGCCTTGGTCAGCGTGATGTCGTCTTCGGACATGCCGTTCTGTTTCAGCACCAGCGGCAGGAACACGTTGGACGAGGTAAAGGGCGACGTCGCGACCGACTTGCCCTTGACGTCCGCCAGTTCGGAAATCCCCTTGTCTGCGGTGGTATAGAAGGCGTGCGGCCCGGTGTTGAAGATCGACGCGATCGCTGTGACCGGCACCCCTTCGGTAACCTTGGCCGCCATCAGCGCCTCGATCCCGGCTGATCCGACCTGGGCAACGCCGGTCGCGATCTTGGTAATTGCCTCCGACGATCCCCGGCCCGGCGCGATGCTGACGTCAAGCCCGGCCTCTTCGCAAAAGCCTTCCTCGACGCAGACATAGATCGGGGCCTTGTCGCCACCCGGCAGCCAGTCCAGCTGATAGGTGATCTTGTCGAGGGCGAAGGCGGGTGAGCCGAGCGTGATTGCCACAAGCGCGGTTGCGCAAAGTCTGTTCATTACGATTTCCCTGTTTCTCTTGTTGTCTGATCTGGTTTTTCCAAGTTTCTTGGAGCCTGATAACGGAAGGAACGCCATGCCTTCCCGGCCCCCGCGACGTTGCGCGGCGGCGCGTGGCATACGCATATTCAGGAAGGAGTAGTGCAGTCGCCGCGTCATCAATCACCTCAACCCTGTCGTTGGCCTTGATGAGCAATGTCAGTGCCCCAGTCTCGGAAACTTTTCCGAATGGCCTGGGCCCTTCCGCTTCTACTCGTGATCCACCTTGGCCTTGCGGATCGCGTTCGGCAAAGCATGCGATGGCGCAGGCCGCGATGCACCGTGCTGAAATGTGCGTTTTTTGATCGGACGCTGTCGAATTTGCCGTAAATATGGGCGATGTGAGAGGCTCGGATCGTATGCAATGTGGGATTCGATCTTGTTTTCGGGGCGAATCTCTCGTGTTGTCGCGCCAAGCTGACACCGACAGGAGGCACCAGATGCCCATCACTTCCGACCAGGACCTTGTCCTTCTTCGCCGCTCCATCGCCCTTGCCACCGAAAGCCGGGCGCGCGGCGATCATCCCTTCGGCGCGCTGCTGGCCGGCCCTGACGGAGAGATCCTGCTTGAAGACATGAACACCTGCGGCACCAAGGGCGATCGCACAGGCCACGCCGAACGCAACCTGATGACGGCGGCGTCCCTGAAATACGATGTCGATTTCCTGTCACGATGCACGATGTACACCTCGGCAGAACCCTGCGCGATGTGTGCCGGTTCGGTCTATTGGACCGGCGTCGGGCGCGTCGTCCACGGGATGAGCGAGGTCGACCTGAAGGCGCTGATCGGCCCCGATCCCGAGAACCTGACGATGGATCTGCCGTGCAGGACTATTTTTGGCGCAGGGCAACGCGCAGTCGAGGTCGTCGGCCCCCTGCTCAGCGAAGAAAGCGCCGTGGTGCATGAAGGTTTCTGGGACAGCCTTTGATCATCGGCGGCCACCCTTTTTACGTGGATTTACCTGGATTTACCTGATTTGCTTGGCGGGTCGCTGATTTCCGACGGGGCGCGGGGTTCCGCCCGCTCCTCGTGCCCGGATTCAGGCGCCCATCCGGGCAGGCTGGCGGCGTGATCACCTTAGGTGCCGCCCCCGCGGGTGCCGCCGTCTATTGCTCCTCGCTTCCGCCCAAAAGGGTGGCCACGATGCTGGCCGAGGACATCGCCCCGCCCGAGCTGACATTGCTCAGCAACAGATAGCGCCGCCGCACGTCATGCAGCGCCTCCGTTTCGGCAAGCTCGGTAACATTGGACGTGCCGAACAGGCGTTCGGATCGCGCCTGCAATTCCGCGCTCTGCCTGTCGATATCCAGCGCCGAAAAACTGGCGGGCAACTGGAACGCGGTCTCGAAAACCTCTCTCAGCGGTTTTGACGCAAGCACGCCGTACCAACGAGAGCTGTTGGTACTGGCGCCCGCGATCACCTGGGCCATGTCGCGTTCCAGCGACAGCGCAATGCGCAGGGTCGGATCGGCGTTTCCGATCTCGATCTCGAACTGCCGGTCGAGGTAATTCTCCACCACCGTTTCGGCAAATCCGGCGGGATAGGTGCGCCCCGCATCCTGGTCCTTGAAATTGAAGGCGTCGGCAAAGGCGCGATAGCGTTGATCGGGGTAGACGTTCAGCAATGACGTCGGGCTGTTGCGATCCGACCCCAGAATGCGGCTGGCAAAGGGCACGCTGTCGCTGCGCGATGGCAGATCGAAGAATTCGAACGTGGCCAGCATCAGCGATATGTCCTTGAACAGATCCGCCGGGGTTTCGACCTGGCTGGTGCGCGCGCTGACGGTCTTGACGACCTTCTGCAAGGTGCTGGTAAAGGCTTCGGCGTTCGGATCGGCATCCGCCTCGGCCATCGCGGCAAAGTCAAAGACATTGGCCAGCGCCGCGTACCGCTTGTCCTCCAGCGTGTTGGCGACCGAGGTGTCATCGGTCAGATCCGATGCCAGGACAGCTTCGATCAACTCCGGGTCGTCGGCATCCGCCTGCAGGCCGAATATCTGCAAGGCCGCCGCCAGCAACTCCGGCTCGTCCATCAGGGCCTCGGGGGTGCGGATGTCTGCGGCCTTGTCTGCGAACAGCGTCGCGAATCCATACAGGCTGTCCCGGTCGCGGGCCTTGCCCGCCAGATCGAACGCCTCGGCAAGCGCGACATAGCGGGGATCGGACAGGCGGTTGGCAAAGGAGTTTTCGTCGCCCAGATCGGAATTCAGCACCTGTTGCAGGAAATAGGTGTTGGTCCGGTCGTCCTCCAGGCCAAAGGTTTTCAGGGTCGCGCGCAGCAGCGAGGGGTCGTTCAGCAGGTCGTCGGCAGTTTGTATGCTGGCCAACTGCGCCGAAACCTCCTCCGCCGATTTGGTCGATGTCAGCGATGGCCCCCCCTCACCGGCGAAATTGAACGCCTTGGCAAAGGCAAGATAGCGTTTGTCGGCCAGTCGGTTGGCAAGGGATTTGCCGTCCGTCAGATCGGAATCGAGGATTTTCTTGATGAAGGCGCGGTTGTTGATGTCTTCGTCCAGGCCAAAGGCACCAAGGGCGACGCGCAACATGGCGCGGTCATCCATCAGCTGGTCCGATGTCTGAATATCCTTCAGCTTGCTCTTGAATTGTTCGGTATCGCGCGCGATCGGCGCCGATTGCGCCAGCAACTGCTGCTGGCGGTCGCGGGTCCGCATCAGGAATTCATACCCGGAGACGCCCGTTCCCATGGCTGTCGGTGTAAACATCGCTCGGCCTCCGGCAATCGCAATTCGTGTCCCGTCCGCGTCAGAGGCTAGGCCCTGTCTCTTAACCTGGCGTATCCACCGCCGGGTTTTTGCATCGCATTGTCGGATTTTCCCGCGTGTCCCACGCTGGGGCAGGTGTGCTTGGGGGGCGCATTGTCGCTGCCCCTTCTATCTGCGGCCATGCCCGGCTAGTGTCCCGACCATCTGCCTGTCGCGCGGGCCTGACCGGCGCGTTTTCAAAGGAGCCTTACATGAACGATCTTTCAAATTCCCTTGCCGCGGCGGACATCGCCCATTCGATGCACCCCTACACCAACATGCGCGCACATGAGCAGCAGGGGCCGATGATCATCACGCGCGGCAGCGGCATTCATGTCTACGACACCAACGGCAAGGAATATATCGAAGGCATGGCCGGGCTGTGGTCCGTCGCCGTCGGGTTTTCCGAACAGCGCCTCGTGGATGCCGCGACGAAGCAGATGCAGGAACTGCCTTATTACCATACCTTTGCGCACAAGGCGCATGAGCCGCAGATCCGTCTGGCCGAAAAGCTGGCCGAGATGACGCCGGCCAACCTGACCAAGTGCTTTTTCACCAATTCCGGATCCGAGGCGAACGATACCGTCGTCAAGATGGTCTGGTACATGAACAACGCCCTTGGCCGCCCCGAAAAGAAAAAGTTCCTTGCCCGCAACAAGGGCTACCACGGCATCACCGTCGCTTCGGGGTCGCTGACCGGGCTGGCGGGCAACCACCGCGATTTCGACCTGCCCGCGATACCCGTGACGCACCTGACCACGCCGCATTTCTGGCGCTATGGCCTGGACGGCGAATCCGAGGTCGAATTTACCGCCCGCCTGCTGAAAGAGGCCGAAGATACGATCCTGGCCGAAGGCCCCGAAACCATCGGCGCCTTCATCGGTGAGCCGGTGATGGGCGCGGGCGGTGTCATGGTGCCGCCCGAAGGCTATTGGCCGGGCATCGCCGCATTGTGCAAGAAGTACGACATCCTACTGGTCGCGGACGAGGTGATCAATGGTTTCGGGCGTCTGGGCACGGCGTTCGGCTGTGAAAAATACGGGTTCGAGCCTGACATCCTGGTGCTGTCGAAACAGATTTCGTCGTCCTACATGCCCCTCGCCGCGATCATGGTGACCGAAGAGGTCTATGGCGCCATCGCCGACAATACCGCCAAGCTGGGGTCGTTCGGTCATGGTTTCACGGGCTCCGGTCATCCGGTTGCCGCCGCCGTCGGTCTCGAAAACCTCAAGATCATCGAAGAGCGTGACCTGATCGGCAATGCGGCCCGCCTTGAGGAGCAGTTCCAGACGGGCCTGCGTCAATATTCCGATCACCCTCTGGTGGGCGAAGTGCGCGGCGTCGGCCTGATCGCCGGCCTCGAACTGGTGGCCGACAAGGCGACCAGGAAAAGCTTTGAACCGGCAGGCATGATGGCGGCCAAGGCCTCGGCCTTCTGCACCGAAGAGGGGCTGATCTCGCGCTCTGTCTACGAAACGCTGGCATTGTGCCCGCCGCTGATCGTGACCGAAGACGATGTCGCTGAAATCATCCTGCGCATGGGGCGCGGTCTCGACAGGACCTACGAGTGGGCCAAGGCCGAAGGGCTGGTCTGAGGCCGTCTGCTGCTGAGCATGAAAGGCGCGGAGCAGTCCGCGCCTTTTTCATGTGGGGGCCTCCCGGCTGTGCCCATTTGTGCGCACGGCGTGCCGGGGCTGTCCTGTTTCGCGATGCCATGCCGGGCGCGGCATTTTCCGTGCCTTTCCCGCCCGGATACCGCATAGATACCGCCCAGATACCGACGTTGCGAACCAGCCCTTTTTGCCGCGCCTGAGCGGCGCCGTCAGTGCCCGGGTCACGGGGCAGGGCGGCTGTGTCGGGGCGGACATTCCGAAATCACAATACGGTCGTTCTGCACCTGCATGATTCCCGCCTGAGCGTCTCACTACAGATTTCACTTCCGTAATGTGGTCAGCCGATTTTCGCTGTTGCCGTGAATTGCGCGTGATCCTGGCATTCGTATCGGCGGAAAGCCGCCTGATTTTCGCTTTGCGCCCGCAGAATCCGCTGGCAGGGGCAGGGTGGATAGCGATATTTTGCCTGCTGGCAACCGCCCGGAATCACAGGATTTATCCTGCTCATGAGCCTCAGACGCAAAATTCTGCCTTTTGCGCATTGAACCATCGGCAAGTTTTCTGCGTTGCGGCAGGGAAGGTACGGCGAATGCTTGCCGTGGCGACCCGCCCGGATTGCCTCTGCTCGTCCGACGGGAAAATCTCGGACGATATCCCGTTTCGGGGAAAGCGCTTTTTGAGGATACCATATGCTGCCGAATGCCAACGTGAACTGCCCCTCCGCCGCCCGCCAAACGCCGCGTAGGGCAGCGACCGCTGACCCCAATATCCCCAAGCGCGCCCTGCCGGCCTCGCCTGCGCGCCGCCGTCTTCTGCGCCAGCTTGCCGGCTCGACAGCCTTCGCCGCCTGTGGTCTGCCCGCCCTGGCGCAGGATGCCGCGCAACCCGCCGACGCCGCTGCTGCCGAACAGCCCTCGCCGCAGCCCTTTACCTTCGACACCCTTACCGAAGAGATGCGCCAGCTTGCTACGCAGGACCCGCGCCAGGTGCAGGCCTTGTCGGGTTTCCTGTCGCAACTGGATTACGACGGATACCAGCGTATTCAGTTCAATCCGGAACGGGCCCGCTGGCGCGACGGGGAATCTTTGTTTCAGGTCAACGCCTTCTCGCTCGGCTGGCTGTTCAAGGAACCTGTCGAACTGTTCGAGGTCGTCGACGGGATGAAGCTGCCGATGACATTTTCGACGGCGGACTTTCTCTATCACGAACCGCTGAGCAAGGATGTTCCGAAGGATATCGTGATGCCTGGCGTCGCCGGGTTTCGCCTGAATGCTCCGTTGAACCGGGCGGATATATTTGACGAACTGGTCGCGTTCCTTGGTGCGTCGTACTTTCGGGCATTGGGGCGCGGCAATCGCTATGGTCTGTCCTCGCGCGGTTTGGCCGTCAATACGGGGCTGTCCTCGGGCGAGGAATTCCCCCGCTTTTCCGGCTTCTATCTGGAACGGCCCGTTCCCGGCGCCGATCAGGCCGTGCTGTATGCGTCGTTGGAATCCGCGTCGCTGACGGGTGCCTATCGGTTTGCGATCCGTCCCGGCGAAAACACCGAAATCGACGTGACAGCGCGTCTTTTCCTGCGCAACGACGTTGAGCAGATCGGGATTGCGCCGCTGACTTCAATGTATCTTTTCGGATCGGCCGACAAAGGCAACTTCGACGATTACCGTCCCGCAGTCCACGACAGCCAGGCGCTGGTGCTGGACACCCAGGGCGGCGACCGGTTTTTCCGGCCGCTGAAGAACCCGCCGCGTCTGGCCTCGTCCTATCTCGGGGCAATGACACCCAAGGCCTTCGGTCTGGTGCAGCGCAGCCGCGATTTCGACGACTACCTGGATGCAGGGGCACGCTATGATCTGCGCCCGTCGCTGATGATCGAACCGCTGGGCGACTGGGGCAAAGGCTTTGTCCGCCTGGTCGAAATTCCATCCGATCTCGAAGGAAACGACAATATCGTCGCCTTCTGGGTGCCGGACGCGAGCTTTACCCAGGGCGCGAATTTCGAGGTTTCCTATCGTATGACCTGGGGGATGACGCCCGGCAGCGACGAGACAGAACTTGCACAGGTTTTGCGCACACGGGCCGGTCATGGCGGTGTTGCGGGTGTTAAACCGGCAAAGGACCGCCGAAAGTTCGTCATCGACTTCTCTGGCGGACTTCTTTCGGAACTTCCCGACAACGCGGAGGTTTCTCCTACCGTGCAGGTCAACAACGGAGAGATCGTCGAGACGGTTCTCAGTTGCATAGACGGCACCAAGACCTGGCGTTTGGTGACGGAAATATCCGCCCCCGACGACAGTATTGTTGAGATCAAGGCCGGTCTTTCGGGCTATGGGCGCAAGCTTTCCGAAACCTGGCTCTACCAGTGGGTGAAGGAATGAAAGCCGAAATGAATATGGAAGCCGCCGCCTTGAACGCAACAGCCGTCGAGGCAACGCATTGGGAGCCCCCGATGGCGCCGATGGACATGCCGCGCCAGATTCTTGAGCGCGACGGCAGCGCGCGCCAAGGTGCGTCAGCCTCCCTCGGCTGGATGTCCCGTTTCGCTTCGTTCCTGCATCTCGCCTGATGGGGGAGGACGGGGTGCGCATGTCCACAGGTCCAGTCGGATCGCAGGCCAGACAGGATGACGTCAGGCGCGCACGCTTGTACCGCGTGATCGCCCTCGGCTTCAGTGCCGTTGCTGCCACAACCGCGACAGTGCTGCTGCTCGAAGCCGCCGTTGCGGATGGCAATGACGTCTGGGACTATGCCCGCGCCTCGCTGATCTTTCTGACAACCGCCTGGCTGTCCTGGGGGGCGGCACAGGCGCTTCTGGGGTTGCCCGGACGTACGCGTCAGCCCGCTGTTGCCGATATCGTGATGCCGCAGCCGCGCACCGTCGTGCTGGTCCCGATCTGCAACGAAGACCCGGTGGCCACCTTTGCCCGCATCGCGGCGATGGATGCCTCACTTCTGGCATCGGGTGTGGCGACGGATATCGCCGTCCTGTCCGATACCCGTGACGAAGATGCCGCCGCACATGAGCGAAATACCTTCGTGCGCCTGCTCGAAGAAACCTCGGGGCACGGGCGAATCTTTTACCGTCGCCGTCAGGACAACCGTGGCCGCAAGGCTGGCAATATCGAGGATTTCATCCGCAATTCCGGCGCTGCCTACGAATTTGCCGTCATCCTTGATGCGGATAGCCTGATGGAAGGGGCGACGATCCGGCGCATGATTGCCCAGATGCAGGCAGATCCCTCCCTCGGGCTATTGCAGACGTTGCCCAAGATCGTCGGCGCGGGGTCCCTGTTCGGCCGCGCGATGCAGTTTGCCGCCAGTTTCTTTTCGCCGGTGTTCGCCCGTGGCCTGGCCCGGATGCAGGGCGATACAGGCCCTTTCTGGGGGCACAACGCGATCATTCGAACCGAGGCCTTTGCACAAAGCTGTGCCTTGCCGCCGCTGTCGGGCCTGCCGCCGTTCGGCGGTCATATCCTCAGCCATGACTATGTCGAGGCCGCATTGCTGGCCCGCGGTGGCTGGAGCGTCCAGGTCGATGAGACGATCCCCGGTTCGTTCGAGGAAGGCCCGGAAAACGTCCTGTCCTTTGCCAAACGTGACCGTCGCTGGTGTCAGGGTAACCTGCAACATATCCGCCTGCTGACGGCCCCCGGCCTGCGCGCCTGGAGCCGGTTCGTCTTTGTGCAGGGCATCTTTGCCTATATCGTTTCGCTTCTCTGGGGCTTGTTCCTGCTCGCCTCGATCGCGGCGACCGTCATGGCGCCGGCACCTGATTACTTTCCCGAACCATACCAGCTTTTCCCTGTATTTCCCTCGGACCGGACCCAGCAGATCATTGCCCTGGGGATGGGTATCGTCGGGCTTCTTGTCGTACCGAAGCTCGGCATCCTGATCCAGGCCATCGTGACCCGGCGCGCGGACGGATTTGGCGGCGGGGCCCTTGCTGCCGCGTCGGTCCTGGTCGAGCTGTTGCTGTCGTCGCTGATGGCACCCGTGATGCTGATGTACCAATCCAAGGCCGTCCTTCAGGTGTTGTCCGGGCGCGATGGTGGCTGGCCGGCCAACCAGCGCGGCGAAGGCAGCCTGACGTTGGGCCAAGGGCTGCGCGCGGGCCTCTGGATCTCGGTCTTTGGCGCTGTGGCCTTGCTGGGGGTTTGGCAGATCGCACCTGCGTTGGTGCTGTGGCTGATGCCCGTCAGCCTGCCGATGCTGGCCGCACCCCTGTTGATCACCTATAGCTCGCGCGATATTTTCGGGGGCCTGTTCCGCACCCCGGAAGAGGACGAGCGAGGCACAGTCGTCGCCACCTATCGCGCCATCCACGCCCGTTGGACGAGCGCAACCGCCACGACGACCAGCGCGGCGGGCGATGCCGATGCGGGGGAACCTGCAAATGTCGCCGCGTGACAACGGACCCCCGGTTGTGGGGCAGGCCTTCGATTTTCCGTCTCATTCAGGCGCACCCAGAGTGCCTGACCGCCATCTTGCCGGGGCGCGCCCTGAACGATCCGCCGCCAGGACAGGTGGGTCAGGCAACGGTGGTTCAGATGGCGGTGCGGCCTTGCCGCCGGCGGCTGGTGGCAAGCGACCGCGCGATCTGCGCATCGATACCTTCCGCGGTCTGGCGTTGGTGATGATCTTTGTCGATCACGTCCCGGGCAATCCGTTCGAGGCACTGACATCGCGCAACTATGGCTTTTCCGACGCTGCCGAGGGGTTCTTCGTCATGTCGGGCATCGCCGCCGGGATCGCATACTCGGGCCGTTTCGCGCCCGAAATCCTCAGGCGTGATGGCGCTTGGGCGGCGATCTCTCCGGTGTGGAAACGGGCGTGGACGCTGTACCTGGTTCAGGTCTTTCTGACCATGTGGGCCATCGCGATCTACGCTTGGGGGGCGAACACCTTTGGCCTGCCCAAGTTGCTGAGCGAAATCAATCTGCGGCAGGTGTTCGAAAATACGCCGGAGGCGTTGATCGGTATCCCGGCGCTGACGCACCAGCTTGGCTACGTCAACATCCTGCCAGCGTATTCGGTTTTGCTGCTTGGCGCGCCATTGGTGCTGTTCTGCGGTTTGCGCGCACCAAGGACGACGCTTGCCGTGTCGCTTGTGCTGTGGTTCGGCGCGGGGCTGTTTCGCCTCAACCTGCCGAACTTCCCCAACCCGGGGGGATGGTTCTTCAACCCGGTCGCGTGGCAGCTGATTTTTGTCATCGGCCTCTTGACCGGGATGCATCTGCGCAAGGGCCAGCGTTTCGTGCCCCGATCACGCCTGCTCTTTGGTCTGGCCGCAGGATATCTGATCCTTGTCGTCGCGTGGATGTTCATCCCGGCCCTGGCCAATGCCCTTAACACGCAGCTGGCCCGCTTGGGCGCGGCTGGGGTGCCGTTCTTCATCGTCGCCCATGACAAGACATTCCTGTCCCTGCCGCGTCTGCTGCACGTGCTTGCACTGGTCTACGTCTTGTCTTCGCTGCCTGTCGTGAAATCGCTCTGCGCCTCGCCCCTGGCTGCGCCGCTGCGCCTGATGGGACGGCACGGATTGGTGGTCTTTTCGGTCGGAACCGTGGTCAGCCTGCTGTTTCAGGTGTTTCTTGCGGCCGAGCCCGACAGCAGGGTGCTCTCCGTGGTACTGCCGCTCGCTGGCCTCCTCCTTCAGGTTCTGGTCGCATGGGGGGCAGAAATCGCACGCCGCCCGCGCCCGCGCACGGTTCAGGGCGGACTTGCGCGCGACCTGACCGCAGCACGATCGACGGCCAAGGTGACGATCCCCAGCGTACCCGTCTGACAACCGGGGCGCTGAAAAGGCGCCTCGCTTCTGTCACAAATCAGCTGTTGCTGGTGTCCTCGGGCATGTTGCGGGCGCGATTGCTGCCCGTTTAGCGAGCATTCAGTCGGTTTTACTCTGTTCGCGGGGCGTTAAACCTTGCCCGATGTCCGGCTTCGGTGCTGGTCTGAGGGGGCAGGGCACTTAGGGTTCCGCGGGCAAGACAGGCCCGGTCTGGTCCAAGAAGTGCCGCCCCCCGGCAAATTCCGGTCAGGGTACACGGCGGGGCAAAATCCCGGGAGAGTACTGCGCAGGTTGACCCGCGCCCTCTCTCATTCGTTCCGCCAGCGGGAAAACTCAAAAATTGGCGGAACGCGACGGGGAGCTTTAACATGCTGAAAAAGATGATCCTTTGCACGACCCGCTTTGCTAAGATCCGCCCGACTGCCCGCGTAGGGCTTGGTGTGGCCTGCGCGCTGACGCTTTCGCTGTGCGGGCCGGCGGCCATGGCCGAACAGAAAACCGATTTCAAACTGGCCTGGACGATTTACGCAGGCTGGATGCCCTGGGGGTATATCGAGACCTCTGGCATCATGGACAAATGGGCCGATAAATACGGTATTACCGTCGATATCGTCCAACTGAATGACTACGTCGAATCCATCAACCAATATACCGCGGGCGCGTTCGATGGCGTGACAGCGACCAACATGGATGCACTCTCCATTCCCGCGGGTGGCGGTGTCGACTCGACCGCGTTGATCGTCGGTGATTATTCCAACGGCAACGACGCGATCATCGTCAAGGGCGACGTGGGATTGGCGGATCTGGCGGGCAAATCTGTGAACCTGGTTGAACTTTCGGTGTCGCATTACCTGCTGGCCCGCGCGTTGGAACAGGTCGATCTGTCCGAAGCTGACCTCGGCGCGGTGATAAACACATCGGATGCCGACATGATTGCGGCCTTTCAGACCGACGATGTCGAGGTTGTCGTGACGTGGAACCCCCTTGTCTCGACCATTCTCGAAGATCCGGGCGCCACGAAGGTCTACGATTCCAGCGATATCCCGGGCGAGATCATCGATTGCCTGTTCGTCAACACGGACACGTTGGCCGACAACCCCGCCTTCGGCAAGGCGGTCACGGGCGCATGGTATGAAACCATGGCGCTGATGGCCTCCGGTACGCCCGAAGGTGACGCCGCGCTCAGTGAAATGGCCGAGGCATCGGGTACGGATCTGGAGGGTTACAAGAGCCAACTCGCCGCGACCGCGATGTTCTATACCCCAAAGGCCGCCATGGAATTTACCGAAGGGGCCTCCCTGCAAACCACAATGGTGTCAGTCGCCAACTTTCTGTTCGACAAGGGGATCCTGGGCGAAGGCGCACCCTCGCCCGATTATGTGGGCGTTGCCTATCCCGACGGCGCGACGACGGGCGACGCAGGCAATGTGAACCTGCGCTACGACACGACCTATGTCGCGATGGCGGTCGACGGCACGCTTTGATCCCGCAGGCCCACCCTGCGCCGTGCGGCAAGGGTCGCACCGGCGCAGGGGTCTTTCCGTCTTGCCAGCCCGAGGGTCGCCATGCGTCTGATCAACCGGAAACCCGGCCGCGCCGCCTCTGCCGCGCTTGTGCTGCTGCCCTTTGCGGCGGTGGCCCTGACCTATGTCATCGCGTCTGACATCCGCCTGGCGGCCAATCCGGCGGACAAGCTGTTGCCGGCACCGTCGCATATCCTTGAAACGGCTCAGCGGCTGTTCACCGAAGGGGACAAGCGGTCGGGGCGCATCCTGCTATGGCACGACACCCTGGCCTCGCTTAGGCGGCTTGCATTCGGCGTCGGCATCGCCTCGCTCTCGGCGCTTGTCCTCGGGATGGCGATCGGGCTGCTGCCCTATGCCCGGCGCACCTTCAACAGCTTTATCGGTGTGGTCTCGATGGTGCCGCCGCTGGCCGTTCTACCGATCCTTTTCATCATTTTCGGGCTGGGCGAAACCGCAAAGGTGGCGCTGATCGTCGTCGGGATCACACCGGTGATGATCCGCGACCTGGCCAATCGGACGCTGGAAATCCCGCACGAGATGATCGTCAAGGCCGAAACCCTCGGTGCGTCCTCTCTGGTCATCGCCCTGCGGGTGGTGCTGCCGCAAATCCTGCCGCGCCTGATCTCTTCGATCCGGCTGGCGCTCGGTCCTGCCTGGCTGTTCCTTATCGCAGCGGAGGCGATAGCCGCCGAACTTGGCCTCGGGTATCGCATCTTCCTCGTGCGCCGCTACCTCGCCATGGACGTGATCCTGACCTACGTGATCTGGATCACCCTGCTGGCCTTCGTGATGGACTATGCCTTGCGCCTGCTGTCACGGCGATTGTTCCCGTGGACGGGGGCATCGCTATGAGCTTCGTCCAGGTGCGCAACGTCTTTCAAACCTACGGCGCCCGCCCGATCCTGGAACGCGTGAACCTGGATGTGGACGAGGGCGAGTTCGTCTCGATCGTCGGGGCCTCTGGGTGCGGCAAGTCGACCTTTCTGCGGCTGCTTCTGGCGCAGGAGACCCCGTCGCGCGGTGCCATCAGGATCGACGGCAACCAGCCGGCGGAAGAGCCGGGGCGCGAAAGGGGCGTGGTCTTTCAGCGCTATTCCGTGTTTCCCCATATGACCGTGCGCGAAAATATCGTGGCAGGCGAAAGCTTTGCGCGCCCGCCGGGCCGCTTTTTCGGGGCGGCCCGAAAGGCCGCGCAGGCGCGGGCCGATGAAACGCTGGACCGTATCGGCCTCTCGCATGTGGCGGGCGCCTATCCCGCTACCCTGTCCGGGGGGATGCAGCAGCGCCTTGCGATAGGGCAGGCGCTGGTGGCCCGTCCGCGCATCCTCCTGCTCGACGAACCTTTCGGCGCGCTCGATCCCGGCACCCGCCTGCACATGCACGATTTCCTGATGGAGCTGCGCCGCCAAACCGGCATGACCGTCTTCATGGTCACCCATGACCTCGAGGAAGGTTTCAAGCTGGGCGACCGGGTCCTGGTTTTCGACAAGACACGCTGGGACCCGGACTATCCGGACAGCTACGGTGCCACGATCACCTACGATTTCGATGCCCGCAACAACGGCATCCCGTTTCAGACCCCTACGACCCCGGACCTATTGGAGGACCCCCATGTTCTTTCCGCATGAGCGACGCCGCTCGCATCATCCCGCAGACCTGCACCGCGACGACAGGCGCTTTCACCATCCCGATCTGACCAAGCTGGGCGGGTGGCGCGCCATGCAGAAGGAAGCCGAGATTCCCGGCACCCGTTGGGAACAGGAACGCCAGTGGGCGTTGCGCATGGGCCTGACCGGGGCCGACAGCATCGATGACAAGTCGATCCCCACCTTTGCCCGCGGTGAGCTGCCCCACTACGCCGGTATCAACACATTTCTCAAAGCGCCCTATGCCGAAGACGTTCTGGAGGTCGCCAATTACGACGCCACCGTGCTGGGAATTCCTTTCGACGGCGGCACGACATATCGCCCGGGAACGCGTTTCGGCCCACAGGGGCTGCGCAAGATCTCGGCGCTCTATACGCCGTACAACTACGAACTCGGGGTCGATCTTCGCGAACAGATGACCCTGTGCGACGCGGGAGACGTCTTTACCATCCCGGCGAACCTGGAAAAAAGCTTCGATCAGATCTCCCGCGCTGTCAGCCACGTCTTCTCCAGCGGCTCGCTGCCCATCATGATCGGTGGCGATCACTCCATCGGCTTTCCCTGCGTGCGCGGCATAGCCGAGTGCACGTCGAAAAAGATCGGGATCGTCCACTTTGATCGGCACGCGGATATCCAGGAAAAGGACCTGGACGAACGGATGCACACGACACCCTGGTTTCACGCCACCAACATGCCCAATGTCCCGGCCAAGAACCTGGTTCAGGTCGGCATAGGTGGCTGGCAGGTGCCGCGTGACGCGGTCAAGGTCGCGCGCGACCGCGAAACCAACATCATCACCATGGGCGACATGGAAAAGATGGGCATCGACAGGACCGCCGAAATGGCGCTGGAAATGGCTTGGGACGGGGTCGACATGGTCTACATGTCCTTCGACATCGACTCGATCGACTGTGGCTTCGTGCCCGGCACCGGCTGGCCCGAACCGGGTGGGTTCCTGCCGCGCGAGGCGTTGGCGCTGGCCTCCAAGGTTGCGGCCGAAGGCATCTGCGGAATGGAGCTGGTCGAGGTTTCGCCACCCTACGACACCTCGGACATCACTGCGCTGATGGGCACCCGCGTCATCGTCGACGTGCTTGGCTCCATGGTCTCGGCAGGGACCCTGGGCAACCACAAGCGCCACATCGACAAGCCCGTTGCCATTCCGCACGGCGAATTCACCGGCAAGAGGTGGTCCAATGCCACATGATCATCCCCACCACCACCACGGGCACCACGACGACCACCACCACGACCACACGCATGGACACGATCATCGTCCGCCCGCTCAGGGCCATAATGGGGCCCATGCACACCATCTGCATTCCCACGCAAAACCCGAAGATGACGCGGCAGACCTTCAGGTCCTGACGGCACAGTTCATCGACGGCTTCGTCACAGCCGCCGACAAGGCGAGTTACCTGAAACTCGCCGGGGTGCCGCTGGAACGGGCAGGGCAGGGCGGTGAAACGGCCCTCAAGCTGGTGGATATCGAACTCAAGACCGAATGGCAGGTCGGGACGGCCTCGCCGTCCTTCGGATCGCGCGAACTCAGCTATCTGCCGTTTCCCGGCCAGATGGTGCGGGAACGGACCAACATGTCGCTGGTCTATGTTTCGTCCAGCGAAAAGGTGCTCTGGGATATCCGCGATTTCCTGCGCGAACGCCTCTAGGGCGCCCGGGCAGATGTGCCGGACATGCCTGCCCCGACAGGCGACCGTGGGGGCGTGCGCGCTGTCAGGCGGCTGGGGGGGCGCCTATTCTGTCTGCCCGGGCACTCGGGTGCGGCAATCATCCTGCGCTTTGGCCGGAGCCTTTTGTCTCGTCGGTCAATTGTTTTCTTCGCGACAATCACACACTCTGCGCTTACGCGATGAAACGGGACTGAGTTGGAATGCAAGACATGGCGACCGAGACGAGCGGTATCGACTGGCAGGATGCCTTTGAAAACGCCCTCTATATTCCCGGTGCAGAACGCTATCCGCCGCGCTGGCAGTCACAGGCGGCGGCATTTCGGGAAACCTGGGTGAACGCCGACCTGGATGTGCGCTATGGGGATGGCGAACGAACGCTCCTTGACCTGTTCCAACCACAGGGCACGCCACGGGGGCTTGCGGTGTTCGTTCATGGTGGCTTCTGGCACAAGTTCGACAAAAGCTGCTGGTCGCATCTTGCGGCGGGTGCGCTGGCGCGCGGATGGGCGGTTGCGGTGCCGGGCTATACGCTGGCACCACAGGCGCGGATTTCCCAGATTACCGCCCAGGTTGGCATGGCGTTGCAAGTGGCTGCGGCGCGGGTGTCGGGGCCAATCCGCCTTGCCGGGCATTCTGCGGGCGGTCACCTTGTCACCCGGATGGCCTGCATCAACGCGCCGCTGACGCCTTCGGTGGCGGCGCGGATCGACAAGATCACGTCGATTTCCGGTGTGCATGACCTGCGGCCGCTGCGCCTGCACCGGATGAACGACGTGCTGAACCTCGATGCGGCCGAGGCCCGCGCCGAAAGCCCGGCCCTGCGGGACCCGCGTCCCGACATGCGGCTGACGGCCTGGGTCGGGGGCAACGAACGCCCCGAATTCCTGCGCCAGACAGCGTTGCTGACCGAAGCCTGGCAGGAAGGCATCAACAGTTGCCAGCGGGTGATCGAAAACGACCGCAACCATTTCGACGTGATTGACGGGCTGGTCAGTGCGGACCATGCCCTGACCGAGGCATTCGTGGGCTGACGTCCGGGCCGGTGCGCGCGCGAGAGAGAGAAGAGAGAGACCCTCTGGCCAGCCCAACATCGTGGCGGCGCGGCGCAAAGCGGCGGCATATCGGCGTAAACCGATGCGCCAGCGCGGCATCTGCGAAATTTCCCGACAAGACCCTTGCCAGCCAGAATCCTTCGTCGCCAAAGTGTGCCCATAGACAAAAGGGCGCAAAGCCCGATCCAACCGGGAGTGATGAGATGACACGGAACCTGACCTTGGCCGCGGCCCTGATGCTGACCGCCGCCGCCCCTGCGCTTGCCCAGGATACCACGCTCAAGATCGGCGTGCTGGTGACGCTTTCCGGCCCCCCTGCCGTGCTGGGCGAACATGCCCGTGATGGCGCGTTGCTCGCGGTCGAGGAACTGGGCATGGTCGGCGGCCTCAAGACCGAGGTTTTCGTGGTAGACGCCGAAGGCAAACCGGATGTCGCCGCGCAAAAGGCCCGCGAGCTGGTGGAGCGGGACGATGTCGATTTCGTCGTCGGCCCGATCTTTTCCAACGTGCTGAACGCCATCGCCGGGCCGATCACCGAAGAGGCGTTTCTTGTCAGTCCAAACGCTGGCCCTTCCAGCTTCGCCGGCGAGGGCTGCAATCCAAACCTCTTCGTCGTTTCCTACCAGAACGACCAGATGCCGACGGTTCTGGCGGAACAGATGAACAAGGATGGCGTTGGCTCTGCCTTCATCCTCGCCCCGAACTACCAGGCGGGCAAGGACAGCCTCAATGGCTTCAAGACCGTCTTCAAGGGCGATGTCGCCTCCGAACTCTACGTCCCGCTTGGCCAGCTCGACTATTCCGCCGAACTGGCGCAGATCGCCGCGATGCAGCCCGAGGCGGTCTATGCCTTTCTGCCCGGTGGCATGGGCGTGAACTTCGTCAAGCAATACGAACAGGCCGGGCTGAAGACGATCCCGCTGCTGACCGCCTTTACCGTCGATGAAACGACGCTGCCCGCCGAACAGGACGCGGCGGTCGGCATGTTGTCGGGCACCAACTGGGCCCCCGATCTCGACAATGCCGCCAATACCGCCTTCGTTTCCAGCTTCGAGGCAGCCTATGGCTATGTGCCTGCCCTCTATGCCGCGGGCGGATATGACGCGATCAAGCTGATCGACAGCGCGGTCAAGGCGACCGGTGGCGACCTGGCGGACAAGGACGCATTGCGCAGCGCCCTGATGGCGGCGGATTTCACCTCTGTTCGTGGCAAGTTCTCGTTTTCTGCCAACCACTTCCCGGTGCAGGATTTCTACCTCGCCAAGGCCATCAAGCGTGAGGATGGTAAATACGCCACCTCGATCGTCGAGACGGTCTTTTCCAACTACGCCGACGCCTATGTCGACCAGTGCAAGATGTGATCTGGCGGACGTATCCGACGGACTGAAAGGCGCCGACCGTGTTCAACCTCTTCGTGCTGCAACTGCTCAACGGGGCGCAGTTCGGAATCCTCCTGTTCCTGGTGGCGGCGGGGCTGACCCTCGTCTTCGGGATCATGGATTTCATCAACCTCGCCCACGGGGTTCTCTACATGGTCGGTGCCTACCTGATGGCGATGCTGTCGGCCCTGACCGGCAGTTTCTGGGGCGGGCTGCTGCTGGCCTTGCCGGCGACGCTGGTGTTCGGGCTGGTGCTTGAGTTCCTGGTGTTCAGGCGGCTCTATGACCGTTCCCACCTCGACCAGGTGCTGGCCACCTTCGGCCTGGTCATGATCCTGTCGGAAGGGGTCAAGATCATCTGGGGTGCCGCGCCGCTCAGCGTGTCGATGCCGGACGTGCTGTCGGGATCGATCCCCTTGCTGGGGCCGCTGCGCTATCCGGTCTATCGCCTTGCGGTGATTGCGGCAGGGCTTGCCTCGGCGGTCGGCCTCTGGGCACTGATCAACCACACGCGGGCGGGGATGCTGCTGCGCGCAGGGGCCTCGAACCGCGCGATGGTTTCGGCCCTGGGCGTGGATATCTCGCGCCTGTTCATGCTGGTCTTCGCCTTTGGGGCGATGCTGGCGGGCTTTGCCGGTGCCATCGTCGCGCCGATCCTGTCCGTCGATCCGGGCATGGGCGAAAGCATCCTGATCCTGACCTTCGTGGTGATCGTCATCGGCGGCGTCGGTTCTATCCGTGGCGCGTTTCTTGCAGCCCTTCTGGTGGGTGTCGTCGATACCGTCGGGCGCACTTTCGGTCCCATCCTGCTGCGGATGGTGATGGAGCCGGCGGCCGCGGCGCAACTGGGGCGCACCCTTGCCCCGATGCTGGTCTACCTGCTGATGGCGGCGGTCCTGTTTTATTCCCCGACCGGCCTGTTCGGGCGCAAGGCGGCCAGATGAACCTGCGTCCACGCCTGATTGCCGCCCTCGCGATCTTCGTGGGCATGGCACTGGTGCCGCCTGTCGCCGCGGCCCTTGGTGACCCGTTTCTGACTGTCATTGCCAGCCGGATGCTGGTCTTTGCCATCGCCGCCCTGTCGCTCGACCTGATCCTCGGCTACGGCGCGATGGTCAGCTTCGGCCATGCCGCATATGTCGGGGTCGGTGCCTATGCCGTGGCGATCGGCGCGCGCTTCGGCGTCACGGACCTGCTGGCGCAGATGGCGCTCGGTGCACTGATGTCTGCTGCCTTCGCGCTGGTGACCGGCGCGATCAGCCTGCGCACCCGCGGCGTCTATTTCATCATGATCACGCTCGCCTTCGCGCAGATGGCGTTTTTCTTCTTTGTCTCGCAAAGCAGCCTTGGCGGCGACGATGGCGTGGCGCTGACCGCACGCTCGACCCTGTTGTCTACCGATGTCCTGGAAAGCGATATCGCCTTTTTCTACACGATCCTGGCCGTGCTGGTGTTGTGCTACGGGGGCCTCTACCGGCTGACCAATGCGCGCTTTGGCCGGGTCCTGACCGGCACACGGGAAAATCCGCTGCGTATGCAGGCCATCGGCTACCGACCCTTTCCCTATCAGCTGACCGCCTATGTGATTGCCGCCTGCATCGCCTCGGTCGCGGGCGTCCTGCTGGCCAACCAGACGGAATACGTCTCGCCGGCCTATATGGCATGGTCCCGTTCCGGCGAACTGATCGTCATGCTTGTGCTGGGCGGTATCGGTACGCTGACCGGGGCGATGGCGGGCGCGCTGATCACCGTGGGTCTGGAGCATACGTTCGCGGCGTGGTCCGAACACTGGCGCCTGGGCTTCGGGCTGCTGCTGGTCCTTGTCGTGCTGTTCTCGCCCGATGGCATCACAGGCCTTTTGAAACGGCTGGGGGTTGGGCCTCGCCATGACTGAACCGCTGTTGCAAGTCCGGGCATTGCGCAAATCCTTCGGCGCGCTTGCCGTCACCGATGATGTGTCGCTGTCGGTGACCGAGGGGGAACTGCATGCAATCATCGGGCCGAACGGCGCGGGAAAGACCACGCTGATTTCCCAGCTCTCGGGGCAGTTGGCACCGGACAGCGGCACGATTCTCTATGACGGTGCACCGATCACCCGGCTGGATATGGCCGCGCGCGTGCGCCGTGGCCTGGCGCGCAGTTTCCAGATCACGGCGTTGCTGCCGGGGATGAGCGTTCTGGAAAACGTCTCCCTTGCGGTGCAGGCCCGCAGCGGGTCGTCCTACCGTTTCTGGCGTCCCGTCGCGGATGACGCGGCATTGTCCCAGGAGGCGATGCAGGCGCTGGATGAGGTCGGTCTTGCCGACCGGGCACACCGTCCCGCCCGCGCCCTGTCGCACGGCGAACAGCGCCAGTTGGAACTGGCTGTCGCCCTTGCCACCAAACCGCGCCTCTTGCTGCTGGATGAACCCCTGGCCGGCACCGGCGGGCAAGAGGCCGAGGTGCTGATCTCCCTGATGCGGCGCCTGAAAGACCGCCTGACGATCGTGTTGATCGAACATGACATGGGGGCTGTCTTTGCGCTGGCGGATCGCGTCTCGGTCCTTGTCTATGGACAGATCGCTGCCAGCGGCACCCCCGGCGATATCCGCGCCGACCCGAAGGTGCGCGCGGCCTATCTGGGCGAAGAGGAGGAGGGCACGCCAGATGCTTGAGGTGACGGGGCTTGAGGCCGCTTATGGCGAAAGCCGCGTGTTGTTCGGCATCGACCTGCATGTCGCAGCGGGCGAGGTCGTGACCCTGATGGGACGTAACGGCATGGGCAAGACGACGACGGTACACTCCATCTTCGGCCTGCTCCGCCCGCGCGCCGGGCGCGTCGCGATCAATGGTGTCGATCTGACCGGTGCCAGCCCGCATCGCATTGCCCGCGCCGGCCTCGGCCTGGTGCCCGAGGGCCGCCAGATCTTTCCCACCCTCTCGGTCGAGGAAAACCTGATCGCCACGGCGCGCGGCAATGGTCCCTGGGATCTGGCCGCGATATGGGCACTGTTCCCGCGGCTCCGCGACCGCCGCCGCAACATGGGCGACCAACTGTCGGGGGGCGAGCAACAGATGCTGGCGATTGGCCGCGCGCTGATGACCAACCCGTCGCTGATGGTGCTGGACGAAGCGACCGAGGGCCTGGCCCCGCTGATCCGGGCCGAGATATGGGCCTGCCTTGGCCGCATCCGCGATCAGGGCGCGGCGATCCTGGTGATCGACAAGAACGTCGACGCGATGGCGCGGCTGGCCGACCGCCATGTCGTGATCGAAAAGGGCCGTGTCGTCTGGTCCGGCACGTCCGCCGACCTGCTGGGCGATGCGCGCGTCAAGGAAAACTGGCTCCAGGTCTGACACGCCTTGAAACCCGGCCTCGTCCCGGCGCATCCTGTGGCCAAAGACACGGCTGAAAGGGACGCCCCGATGACCACCCCGCTCTTTGTTCAGGTGCGCTGCAAACCGGGCACGACCTATGATGTCGCCAACGCCATTTCCCTGCGCGAATTCCACTCCGAACTCTACTCGACGAGCGGAGAGTTCGACCTGCTGGTCAAGATATATCCGCCCGAAGGTGGCGACATCGGCCACTTCGTCAACGAAAGCTTTGGCGGCATCGACGGGATCGAACGCACCCTGACAACGCTGACTTTCAAGGCGTTCTAGAGCAGCTGCGCCAGAACCTGCCGCACGCGCGCGATATCTGCGGGACGCGTCAGGGTTGGCGCGTGGCCGCAATCTTGCAGCACCGTCACCCCCGGTTGCGGCCCGAGTTGCTGCATGCGCTCCGCTATTTCCGGCGTCAGCAGATCCGAGCGTGCCCCGCGCACCACATGCGTCGGCACGGTGATGCGGGCATAGCGGTCCCAGACCAGAACCTCGTCCGGCGATGCGGTGAACTGGATCACGATCTTGGGGTCGTAATGCAGGGTCAGGTCGCCGCCCTCCATTCGGTGCAGCGACGTGCGTGCCATCCGCCGCCAAAAGGCATCGCTGGCCGGGCCGAACGGTTGATACACCTCGCGCAGCCATGCCTCGCCGCCCGAAACGCGGCTGAACCGCGGCAGATCCCCGACATAGGACAGGATGCGGTCGATCGCTGACTGCGGTATCTCGGGGCCGATGTCGTTCAGGATCAGACAGCGCAGCCGGTCGGCATTCGGCCCCGACGCCAGCCGCATCCCGATCATCCCCCCCATCGAGGTGCCCAGCCAGGCCACACGCTCCTGCCCGTAGTGATCCAGCAGGTCACCCGCGATCCCGGCATAGTATTCGACTGAATATTCGACCTCCGGGTCGCTGGCCCAACTCGACAGGCCGCGTCCGATGGTGTCGGGGCACAGGACAAAGAAATCCTCCGACAGCGCCTGCGCCAGCTCGTCGAAATCGCGGCCCGTGCGGGCCAGACCATGCCACATCACCAACCCCGGTTTGCCCGGATCGCCCCATTCCGTGACGTGAATTTCGTGGTCCATCACCGGGACCAGCGCAAAGCGGGGCGCATTCATTGCCGCACCCCTTTTTCCATCGCTGTGCCCGCGATGCCCTTGGGAAAGAAATAGACCAGCAAAATGAACAGGATGCCCAGCCAGAACAGCCAGCGATCCGGGTTCAGCAACTCTGGCAACACAGGTACCGACGATACCGCCTCGGCCGCCACCCCCATCAGGTCGCGCAGATAGTATTGCGCGATCACCAGCAGCGTCGCGCCGATCACCGGGCCCCACATCGTCCCCATGCCGCCGATCACCACCATCAACAGGATGTCGATCATGATGTCGAAACTCAGCGCCGTTTCCGGCCCCGTGTATTTCAGCCACACGGCATAGATCGTGCCCGCCAGCGACGCCACCACCGCCGAGATGCAAAAGACGAAGGTGCGATAGGCGACGACCCGATATCCGATCGCCTCCGCCCGGGCCTCGTTCTCCCGGATCGCCTTCAGCACGGTGCCAAGGGGCGAGCCGACCAGCCGCAGCATCAGCGCGAACAGCACGGCGGACGAGGCAAAGACGAAATAATACGCCGCGATCTTGCCGTTCATCCGCACCCCGGCGATTTTCATCACCTTGCCGTCGGCATCGACCAACAGCTTGGTCGCGGGTTTGAACAGATCCGGCGCGCTGTAGGTGATGCCGTCCTCGCCCCCCGTCAGGTGCGACAGTTGCGACGCCAGGACCAGCGCGACAGACGCCGCCGCCAGCGTGATCATGGCGAAAAAGATCGCCTTGACCCGCAGCGACAGCAACCCGATGGCCACCGCGATGACCAGCGACAGCGCGATACCGGCCAACCCGCCAAGCACCACCGGCCCCCATCCCGGCCCCATCTGTTTCAGCAGGATCGCCGCACCATAGGCCCCGAAGCCAAAGAACATCGTATGGGCAAAGCTCACGATGCCGGTATAGCCGATCAGCAGATCGTAGCTGGCCACCAGCACGATAAAGATGCAGATCCGCGCCGCCACCTCGACCGAGCGCACGTCCTGGAACAGGAACGGCGCGAACAGCAGCGCGGCGGCAATCAGCAGGACCATCAGCTTGACGGCGATACTTCCGTAGGTGGATGTCGTGGTCATGACGCCGCCCTCACTTCACTGCTGGGCGAAGGCCCGAAGGCCGCCACATCAGGATCGCCATCATCAGGATCATGTTCGACGCCAGCGCCAGCTTTGGGGCCAGAAAGCCCACGTAATTGCTGATCAGCCCCACCATCAGCGCGCCCAGCAGGGTGCCCTCGATGCTGCCCAGACCACCGATGATCACCACGATGAAAACGACGATCATCATTTCTCCGCCCAATGCGGGGGTGATCAGCGTCTGGTATCCCGCCCACATCGCCCCGCCGAGCGCGGCCAGCGCCGATCCCAGCATGAAGACGCCCACGAACAGACGGTCGATGCGAAAGCCGAGGGCCTCGACCATCTCGCGGTTCTCCACTCCGGCGCGGATCAGCAGGCCCAGCCGGGTGCGGTTCAGCATGACATAGAGCGCCGCGAACACGATCAGCCCGAGGGCAAAGGCAAAGCCGCGATAGATCTCGATGCTGACATCCCCGATGATCCAGGCGCCTTCCAGGAACGCGGGGCGGTGCACGGTGATTGGCGTTCCTCCCCAGAGTGCCAGGATGATTTGTTCCGACACGATCAGCGCGCCCATGGTGATCAGGATCTGCCGCAGGTGATCCTTGTACACCGGCTTGATGATCACCCGTTCAAAGAACAGCCCCGCCGCCAGACCAAAGGCCAGCGCCGCGATCAGCGCCAGCGCCAGGGCGGCGACGTTCAGCAACACCGATGGCGCGCTGAGCCAACCCGACAGGCCCGCAAGAACGCTGGCCGCGACAAAGGCCCCGAAACTGACAAACGCCGAATGGCCAAAGTTCAGCACATCCATCAGGCCAAACACCAGCGACAGGCCCGATGCCATCAGGAACACCATCATCCCCATGGCCAGCCCGGCCACCGTCAGCGTGACCCAGGACGAAGGTGCACCGATCAGGACCAGCCCCACCAGCATCACCGCGACGGGCAGCAGGTTCACCCCACCCAGCTTTCCAATCAATCCGATCATCCCCAGTTCCTTCATACCGCGAGGCCAAGCAGCCGGTCCTGCAGATCCGCATTTGCCGCGAACTCCGCCATACTGCCCGCATGGACGATCCGCCCGTCGTCGATCACCGCCATGTCGCGCCCCAGGCGCCTGGCAAACTGGAAATTCTGCTCGACCAGCAGGATCGTCGTGTTCTGCCCGATCTCGGCAAAGGCATCCGCCATGGCATCGACGATGGCCGGGGCAAGGCCCTTTGTCGGCTCGTCCACCAGGATCAGCTCACGCGGTTCGATGATTGCGCGGGCCACGGCCAGCATCTGTTTCTGTCCGCCGGACAGGCTGCCTGCGCGGCTGTCCCAGAATTTCTCCAGCGCCGGAAACAGCGCCTGCACATAGGCCAGGCGGGATTTGTCGAACTGGCCGGTACGCGTGGCCAGCACCATGTTCTCGGCCACGCTCAGCCCGCCGAATATGCCCATGTTTTCCGGCACGAAGGCGATGCCCAGCCGGGCGATGTCGGCCGTGTGCATCCCCGAAAGGTCGCGCCCGCGAAAGAACACCGAAGCGGGCGAAGGGCTCCACAACCCCATGACGGACCGCAGCGTCGTCGTCTTGCCCGCGCCATTGCGCCCCAGCAGCACGAAAACCCCGCCCTCCGGCACCTCGATGCTGACGTCGTGCAGCACGGCATACTGACCGATGCTTGTGCGCAGGCCGCGCAAACTCAGCAGGCTCATGCGACCCCCTCCGACTTGCCCAGGTAGACATCGCGCACCAGCTGGCTTGCCATAACCTCGGCCGGATCGCCCTGCGCCAGCAGTTCACCGTTGTGCAGCACGATGATCCGGTCGGCCAGCGCACGCACCACCTCCATCTTGTGCTCGACCAGCAGGACGGTTTTCGTGGTGTCGCGCTTGATCCCGGCGATCAGCTCCAGCACTTCGGGGGCATGGTCCAGCGACATGCCCGCGGTTGGCTCGTCGAACATGTAGACATCGGGCTCCATCGCCATCAGCAGCGCCACCTCCAGCTTGCGCTGATCGCCATGCGGCAACAGCGCGGCGGGCTGATGGGCGCGGGCGCCCAGGCGTGTCGCCTCAAGGAAATGTTCGGCCTTCTCGCTCAGCACGCGAAAATGGCGGACCGGGCGCAACATGCGCCAGCCCATTCCCGCACGGGCCTGCACCGCCAGCCGGATGTTTTCCAGCACCGAAAGCGCGGGAAACAGGTTGGTCAGCTGGAACGCCCGGCCGATCCCGTGGTGTGCCCGCGCCGAAGGTGCCATCCTTGTCAGGTCGACGCCGTCCTTGATGACCTGCCCGGAACTGGCGCTCAGCTGACCCGAGATCAGGTTGAAATAGGTCGTCTTTCCCGCGCCGTTCGGGCCAACGATCACCGTCAGCTCTCCGGGGTGAAAGGCGCAGGAAACCGCGTTGACAGCCACATGGCCGCCAAAGCGGATCGTCAGATCGCGCGTGATAAGGCTGGGTTGGGTCATGGTGCCCCGAATTCTGTGAAAAGGGTGCCCCGGTCGAAACACACGACCGGGGCAGGGCGCGTCAGTCGTTGTGACGGCCGATGGGGATGTCCATCTCATCGGGTTCGATGATGCGTACCAGATCGGGGATCGCCCAGTCGACACTATCATCGACGCGGATCTTGAAGTGCACCATGCTCTGCAACGCCTGATGATCCTCGGGGCGAAAGGTCATCTCGCCCTTGGGCGTATCCCACGACATGCCCTCCATCGCGGTGATCAGGTCTTCGGTCTCAAGGCTGTCGGCGGTTTCGATCGCTTTCACGACCGCCAGCGCGGCAGACATCCCCCCGGCGGTAAAGAAATCCGGCGGGGTCTCAAAACGCTTCATGTGCTCCTCGACCAGCCAGTTGTTGATCGGGTTGTCATAGGCTTCGTAGTAATAATAAACCGCGCCCTCCATCCCGGGAAACCGCTTGTAGGTCGGCAGCACCGGCAGGATATGCCCGCCCATGGAAATCTCGATGCCATAGCGGTCCGGGTCCATCGCCTTGATCTTGCCGGGCGCGTCGCCGCCGCCCGCGATGTAGACCAGGATCACCTTGCGACCGTCCTTGTCTTTCAGCGCGTTGAACATGCGCTCGGTTGCGGCGGTGAAATCGGCGGTGCCCTGGGGGACGTATTCCTCGCCCACCACGGTCGCGCCGCTGCCCTCCAGCGCTGCCTTGAACGCGGAGATGCCATCGCGGCCAAAGGCGTAATCCTCGGCCAGGGTCGCCACGAACAGCGTCTCGTCCGGTTGCAGCGCAAGCGCCTGTGCCTGCATGTCCATCGAGGAATTGCGCGAGGTCTTGAAGATATAGCGATTGCTGTCCGGTCCCGTCAGGCTGTCGGCCACGGCGGGTTCGACGATCAGCAGCTTCTCGTATTCCTCGGCAATCGGCAGCATCGCCTGCGTCACGCCCGACGACGTTGCCCCGACGGCCAGCAACACTTCGTCGTCGCCATAGGCTTCGGCCAGAACGGCGCGCGCGACATCGGGCTTGAACTGCGTGTCCTTGGTGATGATCTCGATCGGGTGCCCCTTGACGGTGTTCGTGCCGCCGGTGGCATATTCCAGCCCCAGCTCGAACCCGGTCTGCGCCTGCTTCGAAAACGCCTCGAAGCTCGATCCCGACAGCCCGTGGATCAGGGCGATCCTGATCGGGTCCTCCTGTGCCATCACCGCGCTGCCAAGGCTTGTCACGGCCAGGGCTGCGCAAACCACCTGTCTCAAATGTCTCATGATATCCTCCCAGATAACGCAGAGGACGCGCGTTGCGGGTCGCGGGCACGTGCTCTACCGTATGCGACAAGAGTCCACCGCATGGGCAGTCTGGGCAAGATCGTGAAAATACGTACCGCGCCGGAAACCGGCGAAGACATCGACAGGTGTTTCGAGAACGGCGATTTCGCCGCACTTGCCTATGCCCACGCGCCCATCGGCCTTGTCGTCACGCAGAACCGGGTGATCCGCGACTGCAACCTCGCGTTTGCCGCTATGTTCGGCTATCGCCCGGCGGACCTGCGCGACCAGCTGTTCGCGCGCCTCTACCCAAGCCCGGCCGAATTTTCCAACGTCCGGGATCGCGGTGTCGAACAATTGCGCGAAACCAATACCTACTGGGACGAACGGATCATGGCGCGCCGCGATGGCACCTTGTTCTGGTGCCGCGTGCGGGGGCATTCCTTTACCCCCGACGCCCCCCTTGATCGCGCCGTCTGGAGCTTTGCTGATCTCAGCCAGATCCGCCCCTACATCCCCCTGACCCGGCGCGAACGAGAGATCATCTCGCTGCTGGCCGACGGTCTGACCAGCAAGGAAATCGCGCTGAAACTCGATATCTCGCATCGCACGGTCGAGGTGTATCGTGCCAAGCTGCTCAAGAAATTCGGTGTAAACAATACCAGCGGCCTGCTGAACTGCCTCGCCGGGGTCTACCAGGATCACATCGTCACGCGCAGCGATGCCAAATAGGCCGATGGCAATCACCCTCGCTTGATCTCCGATTGTTTTTGTAGGGTATGCGCTTGACCCGTCATTTCCGACGCGATAGCCCGAACGCTGACTGCGGCAGGCCCCTGCGCCCGCGCGCGTCACGCCATCGGAGAGAGCCATGCCCCTGATTTCCGCGCCTCTGAAAGCCGCCGCCGGCGCCCTTCTTGTCGCCCTGTGCAGCGTGGGCGTCGCCCTGGCCGATCCCGTGACCGTCGACACGTCGACCGGTCCCGTCGAACTGGCGGGCGTCCCCGATACCATCGCGGCGCTGGACATCGCGGCGATCGACACGCTGGGCGCGCTGGGCGTCGTGCCGGGTGGAATAGTCACGCCGCTCTACCTCGATATCCTGGACCGGGAAACGCAGGGGGCGACGGTCGTCGGCACCATGTTCGAGGCCAACTTTGAAAAACTCGCTGCCCTGCGCCCCGATCTCATCATCGTCGGTGGGCGATCCGCCGCGCAGACGCAGATGCTGTCGCGCCTTGCACCCGTGATCGACATGTCGATCGGACCGGATGCCATTGGCGACGGCATTGCGCGCCTCCACACCTACGGCGCCCTGTTCGGAAAACAACCCGAGGCCGACGCGCTGGAGGATCAGCTCGATACACGGATCGACGCGGCCAGGGCCGCCGTTGCCGCGCACGGGGGGCGCGCAATGATCATCCTGACCAACGGCCCCAAGGTGTCGGCCTATGGCGCGACCAGCCGCTTTGGCTGGCTTCATACCCGCCTGAACTGGCCCGAGGCGGTCGAGGGCATCCAGACATCCAACCACGGTGAACCCGTGTCGTTCGAATATATCGCGCAGGCCAACCCCGATACGCTGCTGGTGATCGACCGCGGTACGACCGTCAGCGACGGCGCGCAGAACGCCGCCGCCACGCTGGACAATCCGCTGGTCGCGGGCACCGAGGCGTGGAAATCCGGGCGCGTCATCTACCTGTCCACGGCCGAATCCTATGTGGCCGCCGGTGGCATTCGCTCGCTCATGCGCACGCTGGACCAGATCACCGACGCGCTGAACGCCCCGCAGCCGGAGGCAAAGCCCTGACACCGCTCCGCTGGAGCCTGGCCCTTGCGTGTCTTGCGGCGCTGGCCATCACCTCTCTGTTCATCGGCGCGGTGCCGGTGTCGCTGTCGGGTTTCCTGACCGACCCCGACAGCCAGCAGGTGCTGATTGTCAGCCGCCTTCCGCGCACCCTGGCGGCCCTGTTGGCGGGCGCGGCGCTGGCGGTCACCGGACAGATCATGCAGATCCTCGCGCGCAACCGCTTTGTCGAACCGATGACGGCCGGGGCGGGGCAAAGCGCGGCGCTCGGCATCCTGATCGCATCGGTGGTCTTCCCGGCCTCTGCCATCTGGGCCAAGATGGGGGTCTCGGCGCTGACCACCCTGATCGGCAGCGCGGGCCTGCTGCTGCTGATCCGGCCCCTGCCGCCGACCCAGCCGCTGCTGGTGCCGCTGGTGGCGCTGGTCTACGGCGGCGTGATCGGGGCAGTCGTCACCTTCTTTGCCTATCAGGGCGACATGATGCAGTTCCTCGGCAGCTGGCTCACGGGGGAACTCTCCGGGGTGCTTCAGGGCCGCTACGAACTGCTCTGGGGCGCTGCGGCGGCGGCAGGGGTCACCTGGCTGATCGCCGATCGCATCACCGTGCTCAGCCTGGGCGAAAACGCCGCGCGCGGCCTCGGCCTCAATGTCGCGCTGGTGTCGGGGCTGGGGCTGGCCGCGATCTCGGTCACCACGGCAATGGTGGTCGTGACCCTCGGCGCGATCCCCTTCGTCGGCCTCGTCATTCCCAATATCATCGCCCGCCGCATGGGCGACAACCTGCGCCGCGCGCTGCCGGTGGCGGCGCTGTCGGGCGCGGGTCTGGTGCTGGTGGGCGACATGCTGGGCCGCACCCTGCGCGCACCGTTCGAGATCCCCGTCGCCTCGCTGGTCGGGATCGCGGGCGCGGTCGTCTTCCTCGCACTGCTGTATTCCGAGCCGCGCCGTGGCTAAGCGTCTGATCCTCCTGTCGGCCCTGCTGCTGGTCGCCTGCGCCATCTACATCGGCCTAGGCGCCGAAGGCGCGTGGCGCTTTCTGCTGCCCTACCGCGCGACCAAGCTCGCGTCTATGCTGCTGGTCGGCATCGGCCTGTCGGTGGCCACGGTGCTGTTCCAGACCATCACCGCCAATCGCATCCTGACGCCCTCGGTCATGGGGTTCGATGCGCTCTATGTCATGGTGCTGACGGTGCTGGTGCATGTCCTTGGCGGCGTCGGCTATGCCAGCCTGCCCGCCGCGCTGCTGTTCGCGATGAACGTCGCGGGCATGACGGTGCTGGGGATGCTGCTGTTCGGCCTGCTGCAAAAGGGCGCGCGCGGCGACATCATGCGGCTGGTGCTGACGGGGCTGATCCTCGGCATCCTGTTGCGCTCGGTGACCGAGTTCCTGCAACGCATGATCGACCCGGCGGAATTCCAGATGGTGCAATCCGTCTCCTTCGCCCGCTTCACGCAGGTCGAACCGTCGTTGCTGGCGCTCTCGGCCCTGGTCACGCTGCCTGCGCTGGCCTTGGCCTGGGGGATGCGCAACCGCCTCGATGTGCTGGGGCTGGGCGATGCCACCGCCACCGGCCTTGGCGAAAACCCCAAGTCCGGGCAGGCCCAGGCGCTGGTGCTGATCTGCATCCTGGTCGCTGCCTCGACGGCCCTTGTCGGGCCGATGTCGGGCGGCGGCGGGTCGTTCTTCGGCCTCATCGTCACGGCCCTGGCCCATGTCATCACGCCCAGCGAACGCCACCGCATCCTGCTGCCCTCCGCCGCGCTGACCGGCTGCATCATCCTTGTCGGCGGACAGACCGTGATGGAACGCCTGCTTGACCTGACAACCCCCCTGACGGTGGTGATCGAACTGATCGGCGGCATTCTCTTCCTCGTCCTTCTGGTGAAAAGGAAACGCGCATGATCCGGCTCTCCGGCGTCAGTCATTTCATCGGCGGGGCACAGATCCTGCACGACATCTCGCTCGACCTGCCCAAGGGCGGCATCACCGCGCTGATCGGGCCGAACGGCGCAGGCAAAAGCACGCTGCTGTCGCTCATCGCCCGCCTGACGCCGCTGAAACAGGGCGAGATCACGGTCGACACGCTGAAAATCGGCGGCTGTTCCGACCGCGACCTTGCCCGCGTTCTCGCCATCATGGCGCAAAGCACCCATGTCTCTGCCCGCCTGCGCGTCCGCGAACTGGTCGGGTTCGGGCGCTATCCCTGGCACCGGGGCCGGCCGGGCCCCGCCGATCACGCCCTGATCGAAGCCGCGCTTGAACGGTTCGGCCTGCTGCCGATCGCTGACCGTTTCCTCGATGAAATCTCCGGCGGTCAGCGCCAGCGCGCCTTTGTCGCCATGGCCTTTGCGCAGGACACCGACTACCTGCTGCTTGATGAACCCCTGAACAACCTCGACATTGCCGGGGCGCGCGGGTTGATGCGGTTGCTGCGCGACATGGCAGACCGCGACGACAAGACCATCCTGATCGTGCTGCACGACATCAACTATGCCGCAGCCTTTGCCGATCGTATCGTTGCCTTGAAAAATGGGCGAATCGCGGCCACCGGCGCACCGGATCAGGTCATTTCCGACACGCTTTTGCGCGACGTTTTCGACACCGATGCCAAGATTTCGCGCATTGACGGGCGTCCCTTCGTGATGGTCTAGGCCCGTTCCGCCCAGGCGGCAAGGCGCGCGGGATTATAGTTGACTGTATTACTCAGTTATCTTAACTCCACGCTAAAGCCAGCGACGGTCACTGGGGACAGTCGATTTTCCCTCGAATCCCCTGCATCTCTGCCAGCAATTCAGAACTTCACCGGGCTCTGCTGGCCCCACCGGTGCATGACACGACGGGGCCAGACCCTTCCCGCGCGATACGGCCCGCCCGTTTCTCTTGGCCGGTGGGGCCTGGTCAAGCAGGCTATGCACGGTGGGCCGCGCCCACGAAATGATGCCGCCCTGCGGGCACGTCATTTGAAAAGGAGATCAACATGGTCAGGCAGCGTCTGGCACTTGCCGGGGTGGCACTCTTCATTGTCGCCGGGGCCGCATTCGGCCAAACCGACCCCTCTGCGTCCCTTGATGCTGCGCCCAGTGACTTGGCCACCAGTGACATGGCCCCCACTGACACGGCCCCCAGCGTTGGCGACACGATGCAGCCCATGGCGCTGCCGGGGGCGACGACCGACGCGGCCCCCTCTCTGCCCGGCACCATGGCCACAGCCAGCACGCCGACCGCGCCCTCTGCGCCGGTCGAGACGGCGGACAGCGCGACGCCCGACGCGGCGGCCGATACCGCGACGCCCGAAGCGGCGACCCCCGATACCGCGGCGCCCGAAGCGGCCCCCGATACAGCCTCTGCCGATGCCGCCGGGGATGCGCCTGCATCCGAACTGGCGCCGGTGCCTGCCGCAACACCGCAGCCACCCCGCACGGTCACTGCGATGCTGAACGACTCGCTCGACAGCGCGGTCAAGTTCCTGGTCGATGGCGGCCCGGCGATCTGGGCGATTGCTGCCCTGTCGATCATCACGGTCGCCCTGATCCTGTGGAAGATCTGGCGCCTCGTGCTGTCCGGGGCCTGGTCACGCCGCACCTCGCGCCGGGCCGTTCTGGCCTGGGAACAGGGCGAGGCCGCGACCGCCATCGCCCTTGTCGAGGGGCGCGGCGGTGTCCGCTCGCGCCTGGTGCGGGCCGCCATGCGTGCCCGTCTCGGCATGTCCGACGACGCCGCGCGCGAAGAGACGACCCGCGTTGCGCGCCGCCTTCTGACCGGCCAGGGCACCGCCCTGCGCGCGCTGGAACTGATCGCAACCATTGCGCCCCTGCTGGGTCTGCTCGGCACCGTGATGGGCATGATCTCGGCGTTCCAGGCGTTGCAGGAGGCCGGCAGCCAGGCTGACCCAGCCCTCCTCGCCGGCGGCATCTGGGAGGCGCTTCTGACCACCGCCGCCGGGATGGCCGTGGCCATTCCCGCCTCCGCCGCGCTGACCTGGTTCGAAGCGGTGCTGGATACGCTGCGCACCGACCTCGAAGATCTCTCGGCCCGTATCTTCATCGCGGATCTGCCGGGGCAGGGCATTGCCCAGGACGTGGGCCACGACCTCGGGCTGGGCTATTCCCGGGGCAGCCATCTGTCGAAACACGCGGCTCAATAGGGTCGCGCCACGATGACCTTCCTTCCCGACAGGCCGCGCCCGCGCCGAAAACCCAGCCTCACGCCGATGATCGACGTGGTGTTCCTGCTGCTGGTGTTCTTCATGCTGGCGTCACGTTTCGGCATGGACGCGGTGCTGCCGCTGCCGCTGGCCTCGGCAGGACAGGGCTATGCCGGGCCGCCCCGCCTGGTCGACATCCTGCCCGAGGGCCTCAGGGTCAACGGCGTTGATACCGCCCCCACCGCCCTTGTCACCCGGATACAGGGCCTGACCGAACGCCCCGAGGATACCATCATCCTGCGCGGTGCCGACGGTGCCAGGCTCCAGCGCGTCGTCGATACCGCGGCGATTCTGCGCGCCGCCGGCTTCACCCATCTCGTGCTTGTGGAATAACCCCATGGCGATGACCTTTTCAGACCCGCCGCGCCGCCCCCGGGGCGAATCCATCGTGCCGATGATCAACGTGGTGTTCCTGCTGCTGATCTTCTTCCTGATGACCTCGCGTCTGACGCCGCCCGAACCCTTTCCCGTAACGCCCCCCACGGCGAGCGAGGGGGCCGAGGCCGACGATACCACCACGCTCTACCTCTCCAGCGAAGGCGAGGCGGGCCTGCGCGACCTGCGCGGGGCTGCCGCGATCGAGGCATTCGTCGCTGAAAACCGGGGTCGCGACGGTATTGCCCAATTGCGCGCCGATGCCACGACCGAAGCCGCCGCCGTCGCCCGCGCCCTGCGCGAACTGACCGAGGCGGGCCTGGCCGATGTCGCGCTGGTGGTGGCCCCGCAATGAGGCGGCTTCTGGAAACCGCGGCCTTCCTGGCCCTTGCCGTCGGGCTGCATGTGGCGGTCGCGATCCGGGTGCCCAGCGACGGTGGCTCCGACGCGGGCGGGCAGGGTGGCCAGGCGCTGGTCTCGCTTCAGGGGGCCGCGCCGGGCATGGTCGAAATGGTCAAGGCCTGGGAAACCCCGCCCGAGGTCGCGCAACCCGACACCCCCGACATGCCGCAGGACGCCGTCGCGGACCCGGCGCCGCTGCGCCCTGTCGCGCAGACCACCCCGCGCCCGGCCTTTCCCAGCATGGAACTGCCGCAGGCGCAGCCCGATACCACCGCCCTGCCGAAAATCGAACAGGACGTGCCCCCGCCACCGCAGGCCGAACCGGACCCGATCCCCGAAGAGGTCGCACAGCCCGCACCCGAACCACAGCCCGAACCGGAACCCGAACCGGAGCAGGTGGCCGAATCGCCACTGACCCCGGCGCTCTCGAAACGTCCGCAACCGCGTCCCGAAGACCTCGCCATTCCGCAGCCGCGCGAAAAGCCCACGCCTAAGGCCGTCCAGGCGGATCGCACGCAAAAGGCCCGCAAGGGCGGCGAAGGCGGTGCCACGCAGCGCGCCGCGGGCAATGGCGGCTCTCAGCAGGCGGGCACCAGCAATGGCCGCGTCAAGGCGGGCAACGGCAAGGCCGAGGCCCGGCTTGAGGCGGTCTGGGGCAGCCAGATCCGCACCCGGATCGAACGCAGGAAACGCTTTCCCGGCGGGTTGCGCGGCCAGCAGGGGCGCGTTGTCGTGCGCATCACCGTCGGGCGTGACGGCAATGTCCTCGGGGCGCAGGTCGTCCGGTCGTCGGGGATTGCGGCCTTTGATCAGGCAGCCATGGCCGCCATCCAGCGATCGGGCCGGATGCCTGCCGCCCCGGCGGGCCTGTCGCGGCCCAGCTACGCCTTCAACCTGCCGATGGATTTCAGCTAGCGCCGCGCGCTACAGGACCGGGCCGAACATGGCGATGGCATTGTACCACAGCCTGCGCCCCACCGACCATTCGGCCACGTCGCGCGGCAGCACCTCGTCCGAGGCATCGATATAGCTTTGCTGGCGTGCCCGCAGCGCGCCCGTCAAGGCGGTATCGCTGATCAGGATGTTGTTTTCGTAATTCAGCTCAAAACTGCGCCGGTCCAGGTTGGCCGACCCGATCAGCGCCACCTCACCATCCAGCGTCAGGGATTTGCTGTGCAGCAGGCCCAGCGGATATTCGTAGATGCGCACCCCGGCCTCCAGCAGCTCGGAATAATAACTGCGGCTGGCGGCGGCCACGATCAGGGAATCGTTGCGCGTCGGGAAGACGATGCTGGTGGCCACGCCCCGGCGGGCCGTGATGCACAGGGCCGATTGCATCGCCTCGGTCGGCACGTAATAGGGCGTCGTCACGACCAATTCGCGCCGCGCCCCGTGCATCAGCACCTCGAACATTTCCGGCATCGCCGTCGGGCGCACCGTCGGGCCGGTGCCGATCACCTGCGCGGTCAGGCCGCCCCCGGGCTCCCACCTTGCCATTGCCTGCGGGTCGCGCGTTGCGTCCTCCGGTGCCGCAGCCGCGCCCGCAGTCCCTGCAACCGCCAGGGGCGCATCCGCCTCGGCCAGTTCGCGCAGATCTTCGTCGACATGTGCCATCCAGTCGGCAATGAACAGCAGTTGGTTCTGCCGGGCCACCGGCCCTTCAAAGCGCACCACCAGATCGACCCAGGGACCATACCTTGCCTTGGGCAGGAACGCCGGATCGGCGCAATTCTGGCTGCCGCAATAGGTCACGGCACCGTCGATGACGACGATCTTGCGGTGATTTCGCAGGTCGATACGGCCCCGGATCGGGTGCAGGAACGGGTTGCTGACCGGCAGCGCCCGCGCCAGTTTCACCCCGGCCTCCTTCATACGGGCCCAATCGCGCGACCGGATCATGCCGCGGGATCCGATGTCATCGGCCATCGCACGCACTGTCACGCCCCGGCGCGCGGCGCGGATCGCGGCCTCGGCCACACGCGTGCCGTTGCCGTCGTTCAGCCAGATGTAGAACAGCAGATGCACATGCGCGCGCGCGGCATCCATGTCGGCGACGATGGCGTCGATCGCGGCGTCCGAACTCTCCATCAGGTGCGCCGTATTGCCGTCCACGGGATGCAGCCCGCTGATCGAGGTGCCGACGTGGAACAGATGCGCATGGGGGTCGCCTTCCGCCCCGCCGCGCTCAGCCCCGCCGCCCGACTTCCCCCCGGCGTCCGCGTCGCTGACCATGCCACCGCCGGCCGCGCCGGGCCCGGCCTCTGCGGCCACATCCCGATCGGGGTCGTGGCGCTGCACGCCCTCCAGCATTTGCGCCGTCTCGCGGTACAGCGCTGCGCGCCGCCGCCCGATATTGGTTTCCCCGAACAGGAAATACCCCAGCATCCCCAATGCCGGCACCCCCATGATTACCAGCACCCAGGCCATGCGCGCCGAGGGTTCACGGTGGGGCCGCAGCAGCGCGCGCACAATAAAGATCGCCTGCAAGATCACGTGCGCAACAAGCAGCGTCGCAGGCCAGAGCGTGAGGTCGGTCATATCGTGGTCGTCCTTGCAGCCGGGCCAGTACGGGGGGGCGGGGTCACGTCACTTGGTCACGTCACTTGGTCACTTCGCGGGGATGGTCGCACTATTGGCGGGGCATGCGCCAGTCAACAATCGCGCAGGCCCCGACGCCGCACAGATTGCCCCCGCTGACGCCCGCCTGCCGAACCGGGCCGCGAACCGCATGTTTGTCCGCCCGGATACCGACAAGATACCGACGTCATTCCCGCCCCTCTCCGGCGGCCCGAACCGCTGCCCCGAACTGCCCACCCGAACCAGCCCGCGCACCCCTCCGGCACATCACCCGGACCGCCGGACACCTCGCCGGACACCCGGCAGGGCACCGCGGCGGCCGCTGCGCATCGCGCCGAAATCACCGCGAAATAGCCGCCAAATCACAGCCAAATCGGCACCATCGGCCCGCGTGGCCCCAAAAACCGCTGCCCCGGATTTAGGCGAGATTTCGTAGGTCCGCCCGCTTCATCCACAACAAATCGCGTTTATCCACAAAAAGTAGCTTTACAGGTCGTCGCCACGGGACCACCATATCTGGTAAGGAACGTAGGAATTCTTCCCGTTTCTAGAGCAGGCATCTAGCGTATGGGTGCTGCAAGGCCCCCTGCGCTATGCAACACAAGAGGTGGCGCCATGGCCTTGTCTGAATCCTTCATCTCCGAAGAACTGCATCCGATCGATATCGTCGAAACCCTGGCCGAGCATCACGAATGGGATTTCGACCGCATCGCCGAAGACCAGATCGCCATGGCCGTCGAAGGCCAGTGGCGTACCTATTCGATCACCCTCGCCTGGTCCGCCTTCGACGAAACCCTGCGCATGGTCTGCACCTTCGACATGGACCCGCCCCAGGACAGCCTGCCCGGTCTCTACGAACTGCTGAACCTCGTCAACGATCAGTGCTGGGCAGGGTCCTTCACCTACTGGGCGGACCAGAAACTGATGGTCTATCGCTATGGCCTGGTGCTGTCGGGCGAACAGATCGCGACACCGGAACAGATCAGCACCATGGTCACGGCGGCCGTGCTGTCGGCCGAACGCTATTACCCGGCCTTCCAGCTGAATGTCTGGGGCGCCACACCGCCCAAGGCCGCGTTGGAAGTGGCCATTGCAGAGGCCTATGGGCGGGCGTAACACTGGCCCCCGACGCGAATAGCTTAGGGGGCAACATGTCTTTGGAAACTGTGGCCGCAAAGGGACTCGTCCTGCTGGGATGCGGCAAGATGGGCGGCGCGATGCTCGCCGGATGGCTCAACGGCGGGCTGCCGCCCAGCTCGGTCTGGGTCCTGGATCCCAAGCCGTCCGACTGGCTCAAGGGGACGGGTGTGCACCTGAACGCGGGCCTGCCGGACGAACCCGCCATCGCCATCGTCGCGGTCAAGCCGCAGATGATGGGCGAGGCACTGCCCGGCCTGCGCGCCCTCGGCAACGGCAAAACGGTCTTTCTCTCCATTGCTGCGGGTACCCCGATCTCGGCGTTCGAGACGGCGTTCGGCAGCGACAGCCCGATCATTCGCGGCATGCCCAATACCCCCGCCGCCGTGGGGCGCGGCATCACCGCCATCGTCGGCAACACCCATGTGGGCGAGGCGGGCATGGCCATGGCCGAGGCGCTCCTCGCCGCCGTCGGTCAGGTGGTGCGGATCCGCACCGAAGACCAGATGGATGCCGTCACCGGCGTCTCCGGCTCCGGTCCCGCCTATGTCTTTCACCTGATCGAAACCCTTGCCGCCGCCGGCGTGGCCCAGGGCCTGCCCGACGACCTCGCCATGCAGCTGGCCAAGGCAACGGTGGCCGGCGCGGGCGCCCTGGCCGAGGGCACCGAGGAAACTCCGACCCAACTGCGCATCAACGTCACCAGCCCCAATGGCACCACGCAGGCCGCCCTCGACGTGCTGATGGACGAAGAGCGCGGCTTTCCCGCGCTGCTGCCCCGCGCGGTCGCGGCGGCCACGAAACGATCCAGGGAGCTTGCCAATGGCTGACGAAATCACCTTTGACGATTTTCTCAAGGTCGATATCCGCGCCGGTCGCGTGATCCGCGCCGAACCCTTCCCCGAGGCACGCAAGCCCGCCATCAAGCTCTGGATCGATTTCGGTCCCGAGATCGGCGAAAAGAAGACCTCGGCCCAGATCACGGCGCATTACACGCCTGACTCGATGGTGGGGCGCCTGGTCATGGCCGTGGTCAACTTTCCGCCCCGCCAGATCGGCCCCTTCATGTCCGAAGTGTTGACCCTGGGTGTCGCGGATGCCGACGGCGGCATTGTCCTGTTGTCCCCCGACCACCCGGTCGCCCCGGGGGAGCGGATGCAGTGAAACGGATCCTGCTCTCCCGCCCGATGCCGCCCGGAACCATCGCCGCCGCCGAAGCGCTGTTCGAGGTCGAGGTGCGCCACAGCACCCGCCCGATGACCCCGGCGGAACTGCGCTCCGGCTTTGCCGTGTTCGACGCGATGATGGTGACGCTCGGCGACAGGGTCAGCGCCGACATCCTCCAGGATTTCGGGCGCCCGCGCTGCAAGATGCTGTCCAATTTCGGCGTCGGGTACAACCATATCGATGTCGAGGCCTGCCGCTCCCACGGCGTCACGGTTTCCAACACGCCCGGCGCGGTCACCGATGCGACGGCGGACATCGCGATGACCCTGATCCTGATGGCCTGCCGCCGCGCGGGCGAGGCCGAACGCCTCGTGCGCTCGGGCAAATGGGACGGCTGGCATCCGACGCAACTGCTCGGGTTGCACGTGACGGGGCTGAAGCTTGGCGTGATCGGCATGGGCCGGATCGGCCAGGCGGTGGCCCGGCGCTGCCATTTCGGCTTCGGAATGGAGGTCGGCTATTTCTCCCGGTCGCAAAAGGACCTCGCCTTCCCGGCAGCGCGCAAGGACACCCTCGAAGACCTGGCAGGGTGGGCGGATGTGCTGGTCGTCGCGACGCCGGCCAGCCCCGAAACGCGCCACCTGGTGAACGAGCAGGTCTTCGGCGCCATGAAGCCCCACGCCGTCTTCGTCAATATCGCCCGCGGCGACATCGTCGACGAAGCCGCCCTGATCGCCGCCCTCCAGTCACGCCAGATCGGCGCGGCGGGCCTGGATGTCTACGAAGACGAACCAAAGGTCCCCGCCGCCCTGCTGAAACTGGAAAACGCGGTGCTGCTGCCGCACCTGGGCACGGCCGCAATGAACATCCGCGAGAACATGGGCGCAATGGCGGTCGAGAACCTGCGCGCCTTCTTCGCCGGGGAAGAGGTGCCCAACCAGGTCAACTGAGCGGCGCGGGCCGGGGGGGCTGGCGGGCCGGGGGGCTGAGCAGACGCCTCGGCGCCCCGGACCAAGGGCCGCCGCGACCATGTTCCGCCCCGCTCCCTGTCATCTGGCCGGAAATACCCCCGCCGGAGGCCTCCCCAGTGGTTCACCTGACCGGGAGGTCGCCCATTTCCGCGCGCCAGTGACGCCGGCAAAGCGACACATAGGTTTCATTGCCACCGATCATCACCTGGGCACCCTCGTGCAGGGCCAGGCCGTCCGGCCCGCGGCGCACGACCATCGTGGCCTTGCGCCCGCAGTGGCAGATCGTGCGCACTTCGCGCATTTCGTCGGCCAGCGCCAGCAGGGCGGCAGAGCCATCGAAAAGCTCGCCCCGGAAATCGACGCGCAAGCCATAGCACATCACCGGAATGTTCAGGTCATCGACGGCGCGGGCCAGTTGCCAGACCTGGGCCTTGGTCAAAAACTGCGCCTCGTCGATAAAGGCACAGGCAAAGGGCCCCCGTGCCAGGCGGTCGGTCAGCTTCGCGAACAGGTCGTCATCGTCGCAAAAGGTATCCGCCGCCTCGCCGATCCCGATGCGGCTGGCGATGCGACCCTCTCCGGCCCGGTTGTCGAATTGCGCTGTCAGCAGATAGGTCTGCATGCCGCGTTCGCGATAGTTGTGCGCGGCCTGAAGCAGAACGGTCGATTTGCCCGCGTTCATCGTCGAGTAGTGAAAATAGAGCTTGGCCATGCGCGGGGTGCCCGGACGTCTTTCGCAGGCGTCAGATCAGCGGCACCAGCGGGACATCGCAGCCCGCCAGAACCATCAGCGCGGCAAGCGCCGCAAGGCGCAGGCAATCGAATTTCGGCATCGGTATCTCTCCCGTTGGTTGCGTGTCAGTCCTGAAGCGCCGTCACCGTGATGTCACCCTCGATCCGCGATTTCATCGCCTGGGCCGCCGCCCGTGCACCAGCCGCCGTGGTAAAATACGGGATCTTGTCGTACAGCGCGACCGAACGGATTTCACGGCTGTCGTTGACCGATTGTGCGCCTTCCGTGGTGTTCAGCACCAGTGCGATTTCGCCATCCTTCAACTGGTCGACGATATTCGGGCGACCCTCGTAGACCTTGTTGACCAACGTGCAGTCCAGGCCAGCCTCGTTCAGCCAGGTCGCCGTGCCGCGGGTGGCGACGATGGCAAAGCCGAGATCCAGCAGGATACGCGCGGCCTCCTGCATCGTCGGCGTCTTGTCGGCATCGCGGATCGACAGGAACACCTTGCCCGCCGTCGGCAGATCGGTCCCCGCCCCCAGCTGAGCCTTCAGAAAGGCACGGGCAAAGGAGGTCTGATCGAACCCCATCACCTCGCCGGTTGAACGCATTTCCGGCCCCAGCAGGGTGTCGACACCGGGGAAGCGGGCAAAGGGCAGCACCGCCTCTTTCACGGCGAAACCCTCGATCTGCGGGTCGACCAGGTCGAAGGTGTTCAGCTTTTCGCCCGCCATGATGCGCGCGGCGATGCTGGCGATCGGCGATTTCACCGCCTTGGCGACAAAGGGCACCGTGCGGCTGGCGCGCGGGTTGACCTCGATCAGAAAGATCTCCTGTTCGCCCGCTTCGTTCGCCTTGACCGCGAATTGCACGTTCATCAGACCCACTACGCCCAGTTCCAGCGCCAGCGCGCGGCTCTGTTCCTTCAGCTGGTCGATGATGGCCTGGCTCAGCGAATGCGGCGGCAGCGAACAGGCGCTGTCACCCGAGTGGACGCCGGCTTCCTCGATATGTTCCATGATGCCCGCGACATGCACATCGGTGCCGTCGCACAGCGCATCGACATCGACCTCGACCGCGCCGGACAGATAGCTGTCCAGCAGCACCGGGCTGTCGCCTGAAACCACGACCGCGTCGCGGATATAGCGTTTCAGCCCCTCCATCTCGCGCACGATTTCCATCGCGCGACCGCCCAAGACGTAAGACGGGCGGATGACCAGCGGAAACCCGATCTCTTTGGCAATTTCAAAGGCTTCCTCGTCCGAATGGGCGATGCCGTTGTTCGGCTGCTTCAGGCCAAGGCGGTTCACCAGGTCCTGGAACCGCTCGCGGTCCTCGGCCAGGTCGATGGCATCGGGCGTGGTGCCCAGGATCGGGATACCGGCCTCCTGCAGGTCATTGGCCAGTTTCAGCGGCGTCTGGCCGCCGAACTGCACGATGACGCCGTGCAGCGTGCCCCTGTCCTGCTCGACGCGCAGGATCTCCATCACGTGCTCGAACGTCAGCGGTTCAAAGTAGAGCCTGTCCGAGGTGTCGTAGTCGGTCGACACGGTCTCGGGGTTGCAGTTGATCATGATGGTCTCGTAGCCCGCGTCGGTCAGCGCATAGCACGCGTGACAGCAGCAGTAATCGAACTCGATCCCCTGGCCGATCCGGTTCGGTCCCCCGCCGAGGATCACGACCTTTTTCTTGTCGCTGGGGCGGGCCTCGCACTCGACTTCGCCCATCATCGGGGCTTCGTAGGTGGAATACATGTAGGGCGTCTGCGCCTCGAATTCGGCGGCGCAGGTATCGATCCGCTTGAACACGGCCGACACGCCGAGGTTCTGGCGCGCCCGGCGCACCTGCGCCTCGTCGCGCGCCGACAGGGTGGCAAGGCGCGCGTCGGAAAAGCCCATCATCTTGACATGGCGCAACCCGTCCTCGGTCACCGGCAGGCCGTTGACGCGGATCTCGGCTTCGGTCTGGACGATCTCGCGGATGCGGGCCAGGAACCAGGGATCGAACGCGGTCGCGGCGTGGATATCGACATCGGACATGCCGTGGCGCATCGCCTGCGCGATCACGCGGATACGATCCGGGGTCTGTTCGGTCAGCGCCTTGGTCACGGCGGCCGCATCGGGCGCGCCCTCGATCTCGATCTCGTCCAGGCCGGTCAGGCCCGTCTCCATGCTGGTCAGCGCCTTTTGCAGCGATTCATGGAAGGTCCGGCCAATCGCCATGACCTCGCCGACGGATTTCATCGCCGTCGTCAGATGTGGTTTCGAACCGGCGAACTTTTCAAAGGCAAAGCGCGGGATCTTGGTGACGACATAGTCGATGGTCGGCTCGAAACTGGCCGGGGTCACCTTGGTGATGTCGTTGTCCAGCTCGTCCAGCGTATAGCCGACCGCCAGCTTGGCCGCGATCTTGGCAATCGGGAAACCCGTCGCCTTTGACGCCAGCGCGGACGACCGCGACACGCGCGGGTTCATTTCGATCACGACCATGCGGCCATCGGCGGGGTTCACCGCCCATTGCACGTTCGACCCGCCGGTCTCGACGCCGATCTCGCGCAGCACGGCAATGCTCGCGGCGCGCATCGCCTGGTATTCCTTGTCGGTCAGCGTCAGGGCGGGGGCCACCGTGATCGAATCGCCGGTGTGCACACCCATCGGGTCCACGTTCTCGATGGCGCAGACGATGATGGCGTTGTCGGCCTTGTCGCGCACGACCTCCATCTCGAATTCTTTCCAACCCAGCAGGCTCTCGTCGACCAGGATCTGCGCCATGGGCGAGGCTTCCATGCCCGAGCGGCAGTAATATTCGTAGTCGTCGCGGTTGTAGGCCACACCGCCGCCGGTGCCGCCAAGGGTAAAGGCGGGGCGGATGATCGCGGGCAGACCGATGTCTTCCAGCGCGTCCATCGCCACCTTCAGACCCGCGGCGATGTCATACTTGCCGTTGTCCTTCTTCGGCGCCGTCACGATGGTCGCCTTGGGGTTTTCCAGCCCGATCCGGTCCATCGCCTCGCGGAACAGCTTGCGATCCTCGGCCATCTCGATGGCCTGCCGGTTCGCCCCGATCAGCTCGACGCCGAATTTCTCCAGCACGCCCATGTCATCCAGCGCGAGCGAGGTGTTCAGCCCGGTCTGACCGCCCATCGTCGGCAACAGCGCGTCGGGGCGTTCCTTCTCGATGATCTTGGCGACGACCTCGGGGGTGATCGGCTCGATATAGGTGGCGTCCGCCAGGCCGGGGTCGGTCATGATCGTCGCGGGGTTGGAGTTGACCAGGATCACCCGGTAGCCCTCTTCGCGCAGCGCCTTGCAGGCCTGTGCGCCGGAATAGTCGAATTCGCAGGCCTGTCCGATGATGATGGGCCCGGCCCCGATGATCATGATGGATTTGATATCGGTTCTTTTCGGCATGGCAGGACCCCTCGGCGAAGCGACGCGCTCGGGATGATGTCACCCCAAGCAAATTGTCGTGCGTTATAGCCATGACAGGCGGGGGTTCAACCCCCTAGGCGATCCCGCTGAGGTGCCGCCGTTCTACCGTGTCTGGCCGCGCCATCTATGCACCCTCCGGGGGCCATATGCCACAGCCGAACGGCCCCGCCGATGCGGGCTGCGTCAAATCGGGTCATCGGGCGGTTCCCCGTCGCGGCGGCTGCCCCGGCGGGGCGCAACCCCACGGTAAACCGCAGGGGCGGGGAACGTCGCGTGCCGCGCGTGCCATCCCGCACCGCGCCGCGTCACCAGCGGCGGTGACCGGCGCTTACTGCGCCGCCGTTGCGTGTGCGCGATCCTGCGACATCGCGTCGGGGCGGTACAGGTAATCGCGCGTCAGCGGCACGGCCTCCTGGTCGCGGCTCAGCTGGAACTGGAACACCACCTGGCCGTTCAGGCGGAACGTCAGCTCGCTTGCCACCAGGTACAGCCGCCACATGCGCACGAAACGGTCGTCATAGATCTCGCGGGCGGCGTCGGCGTTTGCCATGAACCGGTCGTACCAATGCTTGAGCGTCTCGGCATAATGCAGCCGCCAGACCTCGACATCCGTGGCGACCAGGTCTTCCTTTTCGACCGCGGCCATCGCCTCGGACATCGCCGGCACGTAGCCTCCGGGAAAGATGTACTTGGTGATAAAGCCGTTTGTCGTTCCCGGCGGTGTCGTACGACCGATGGTGTGGATCAGCGCGATCCCGTCCTCCTTCAGGAACTCCCGCACGTGGCGGAAATATTCGCGGTAATGCGGTGCGCCGACATGTTCGAACATCCCAACCGAGACGATGCGGTCGAACTGTTCGTTGACGTGCCGGTAATCCTGAAGCCGGAAGTCGATCTGAGCCTCAAGCCCGGCGTCCTTGGCACGCTGCACCGCGATCGCATGTTGTTCGCGCGACAACGTCACCCCGACCACCTGCGCCCCGTAATCACGCGCCAGCGTCAGCGCCATGCCTCCCCAGCCGCATCCGATGTCCAGCACCTTCATGCCCGGCTCGATCAGCAGCTTGTCGGCGATATGCGCCTTCTTGGCCGCCTGCGCTTCTTCCAGTGTCATCGCGGGGTCTGCGAAATACGCGCAGGAATACTGCCGGTCGGCATCCAGGAACAAATCGTACAGGCGGGCCGACAGGTCATAGTGATGTGCCACGTTGGCCTGCGCCTTGCCCACCGGGTTGAACTGCGCCACCCGGCGCATCGCCTGCCGCGCCATCGTCACCGGGCGTTGCCACCACGCCGGGCCGGCTTTCGGCAGGTTGATCAGGCCCAGCGTCAGCAGCCCGTACAGGTCGTCGTCAACGATGGTCAGCCGCTCGTCCATGTAGGCTTCGCATACCGCCAGCTCCAGATCCATGATGATCTTGCGGGGCAGGTCGGGGTCGGAAATCATGATTTCGACCTTCGGCCCACCCGGTGCCCCGCCAAAGGTGTGAACAGTGCCATCCGCATAGTTCACCGTCAGGCGACCCTGACGGATCGCCCTTTCCAGGAAGGTGTTCAATAAATTTTGCCACATGCCGTCTCTCCCAACCTTGGGGCAAGCTTTGCCAAGGTCGAGGCGAGCGGTGGCGACTTTCTCAGTCGGGGACCGCTCACCCCAAGACCTTCGCTCTGTCACCAGAATGCAAATCTTCCGATTAGATGTAAATCACATGTATGCGTAGTTCACTGTGCCTGAGCGCACCTGAGGCCAGAATCTGTACGAATAAGGCCGAAATTACGGCACTATTACCGTAAACTGCCGCCATCTCGCCGCGGCCGCGCGCAACGGCGGCCGCACGGGACCTGAGGCGGGCATTCGGGCGCTTGGTGTCACCCGCCCGCGACGAGGCGTCAGACGGCGTAAAACAGGCCCGCAACCGCCGCCTCCCTTGACTTTTGCCGCCCTTCCATGTGATCCGGCGCAGGCCCTATCCGCCCGACGCCTGATCCGCAGGCCACGGCAGCAAAGCCCGAAAACCCGAAGGACGTACAAGATCATGCATCAGTATCGCAGCCACACCTGCGCCGGTCTGACAAAAGACCATGTCGGCGAACCCGTTCGCCTTTCCGGCTGGGTGCATCGGGTCCGAGATCACGGCGGCATCCTGTTCATCGACCTGCGCGATCACTACGGCATCACCCAGGTGCTCTGCGACCCAGACAGCCCGGCCTTTGCCGCCGTCGAAAAGGTCCGCTCGGAATGGTGCATCCGTATCGACGGCGAGGTGAAGGCCCGCAGCCCCGAGCTGGTCAACCCAAAGCTGCCCACCGGCGAAATCGAGGTGTTCGTGCGTGACATCGAAATCCTCGGCGCGTCCAGGGAACTGCCGCTGATGGTCTTCGGTGATCAGGAATACCCCGAGGAAACGCGCCTGCGCTACCGGTACCTCGACCTGCGCCGCGACGAGATGCAGAAGAACATGATCCTGCGTTCGGATGTCGTGTCGTCGATCCGTCGCCGCATGTGGGACAAGGCGTTCCGCGAATTCCAGACGCCGATCATCACCGCCTCCTCGCCCGAAGGCGCGCGCGATTTCCTCGTGCCGTCGCGCCTGCACCCGGGCAAGTTCTACGCCCTGCCGCAGGCCCCCCAGCAGTTCAAGCAGCTGTTGATGGTTTCGGGCTTTGACAAGTATTTCCAGATCGCGCCCTGTTTCCGCGACGAAGATCCGCGCGCCGACCGCAGCCCGACCGATTTCTACCAGCTCGACATGGAAATGTCCTTCGTCACGCAGCAGGATATCTTTGACACGATCAGCCCCGTCATCGGCGGCATCTTCGAGGAATTCGGCAAGGGCAAGAAAGTCGACACCCCGTCCGAGTGGCCGCAGATCTCCTACAAGGACGCGGCGCTGAAATACGGCTCGGACAAGCCCGACCTGCGCAACCCGATCGAGATGCAGGTCGTGTCCGAGCATTTCGCCGGTTCCGGGTTCGCCATCTTCGCCAAGCTGCTGGAACAGGACGGCACCGAAATCCGCGCCATCCCCGCCCCGACGGGCGGTTCGCGCAAGTTCTGCGACCGCATGAACGCCTTCGCCCAGAAAGAGGGGCTGCCCGGCATGGGCTACATCTTCTGGCGCGATCAGGGCGAGGGTATGGAGGCCGCTGGCCCCCTTGCGAAAAACATCGGCCCCGAGCGGACCGAGGCGATCCGCCAACAGCTCGGACTTGGGGTCGGCGATGCGGCCTTCTTCCTTGGCGGCAAGCCGAAGTCGTTCGAAGCTGTCGCGGGCCGCGCCCGAAACGTCATTGGCGAAGAGCTCGGCCTGACCGACAAGGACCGCTTTGCCTTTGCCTGGATCGTCGATTTCCCGATCTACGAACGGGACGAGGAAACCGGCAAGCTCGACTTTGAACACAACCCCTTCTCCATGCCGCAGGGCGGGATGGACGCGCTGATGGGCGATCCGCTGGACGTGCGCGGTTACCAGTATGACCTGGCCTGCAACGGCTATGAACTGGTCAGTGGCGCGATCCGCAACCACAAGCCCGAGATCATGTTCAAGGCCTTCGAGATTGCCGGTTACGGCAAGGAAGAGGTCGAGAAACGCTTTGGCGGCATGGTCAACGCCTTCCAGTACGGCGCACCGCCGCACGGTGGCTGCGCGGCCGGGATCGACCGCATCGTTATGCTGCTGGCCGAAGAACAGAACATCCGCGAAGTCATCCTGTTCCCGATGAACCAGCGCGCCGAAGACCTGATGATGAACGCCCCGTCCGAGCCGACCTCGGATCAGCTGATGGAGCTGCATCTGCGCGTCATTCCGCAGGAATGATCGCCAGGGCGGTCCACGGACCGTCGCATGAAACGACAGAAAGGCCCGGTATCACCCGGGCCTTTCCTGTTCCGGCCAGCTTGACCTGCTCCCCTCGGCCAGAGACCAGCGCTCCTCGGCCCTCGGCCCTCGGCCCTCGGCCCTCGGCCCTCGGCCCTCGGCCAGCGACCAGAGCCCCTCGGCCAGCGACCTGCGCCCCTCGGCCAGTGGCTCTCGACCGGCGACACTTGATCGCTCTCCGGACCGGTGGGCGGATGGTCCCGCCCTATACGCGTTCATCGCTCCCTCAGAGGCCACTTGGCACCTCAGCCGGGGCCGGGCAACGAAACTGCCGCGCCAGGCACGCCGCGGTGCATCAGGCCGAGCGCGAATAGTTCTCCGAACCCTTTCCCGACTGTGACCAACCAGCGGACCCACCGGATTGCGACGTGCGGAACACCGCGATGCTCTGCCGCAAGGCTGCGCTCTTTTCCGACAGGCCCTTGGTGGCGTCTGCCGTATCCACGACCATGGCCGCGTTGCGCTGTGTCACCTGGTCCAGCTGCGAAATGGCCGAGTTGATCTCGCTCAGCGTCGTGCTCTGTTCGCCCAGGCCATAGGCCACTTCCTTGACCCGTTCGGAAATCCGTCCGACGCCTTCGAAAATTGCCGTCAGCTCGGTTCCCGTGCGGTCCACCAGGTCGACGCCTGTTTTGACATGGCCCGCACTCTGCTCGATCAGGTCCTTGATCTCTCGCGCCGAATCCGCCGTGCGTCCGGCAAGCGACCGCACTTCGGAGGCGACGACGGCAAAGCCCAACCCGGCTTCGCCCGCGCGCGCGGCCTCGACCCCGGCATTCAGCGCCAGAAGATTGGTCTGGAACGCGATGTCGTCAATGACCGAGATGATCCGCGCGATTGCATCTGACGATCCCTCGATCCGTTTCATGGCGTCTGTCACGTCCTGCACCAGGTGCCGGCTGCCCTCGGCCGAGGTGCGCGTCGCGCTGGCCTCGTCGCCCACCTGTTCCGCATGGGACACGGCCGAGCGCGAGTTGGTGTTCAGCTCCTCGATGGCGGCGGCCGTCTGTTCCAGCGTGGCGGCCTGGGTCTCTGTGCGGCGCGACAGTTCGTCCGAGGTCGAGCCGATCTGGCCGCTGACCGCGTCGATCGTCTCGGCCACCGATTGCAGGTGCGAAATCATCGACGCCAGCTGTTCGACCGACCGGTTGTAGGCATCGCCCAGAACCGCCAGGTCGGGAATGTTGCACGGGGCGATACGATAGTTCAGATCGCCGTCGCTCAGCGCCTCCATGCCCTTGGAAATACGCTCCAGCGCCGTGCGCCGGGCGGTCACGTCGGTGGCGATCTTGGTCACGCGTACGACCTTGTTTTCATTGTCCGTGATCGGCGCATAGGTCGCCTGTATCCAGATGATCCGACCATCCTTGCGCTTGCGCGGAAACTGACTGGTAAAGGATTGGCCGTCGCGCAGCTTTTCCCAGAAATCATGGTATTCGCGACTGTGGCGATAGGCATCTTCGACAAACAGCGAGTGGTTCTTGCCAGCCACCTCCTCGGGCGTATACCCCATTGCATTCAGGAAATTCATGTTCGCCTGAATGATGGTTCCGTCCGGCCGGAAATGAATGACGGCCTGCGTCCGCTCGACCATCTGAAGAATGGCCTGGTCGCCCGAAATCTTCTCGCTGTCGTTCGGCTTGGCTGAAGCCCAAAATGGCACGTCGCATTCCTTCCCTGGGGGTGTCGGTCCAAGGCTGTATGACGTGCGGGTCTTACCTGCGGGTAAAGCCGATGCGAAAAGTGCTTCAAACTTTCCGGGACTGGATCCTCTGGCTGGCCGCCGCAGGCGCTGCCGGGCCACTGCGCGCTGGCACGGCCATGGGGCGGGCGGACCTCCGATGGTGCGCGCGATGCGTTAACCCTGCGCGTTTGCCGCGCGCCGCACCGCCCGGATACCGTATTGATACCGTCAGGATACCGACGTTGCAAAACGCCTCATTGGCCTTGTTCATATAGGTTTCACGTCTCTTGCACGGAAAACGGCGGTGCAGGGGCGCACCGCCGTCAGAAGAAATGTTAACCTTGGTCCCGTGCCGGGGGATCAGTCCTCCAGCGCGTCCTTGCGCTTTTCCTCGATCAGCTTGCCTTCCTTGGCCTTGCGCTTGAGGAACTTGTCACCAAAGGCGTCGTTGTCTTGCTCTCCGATCACCTTTTTGGCGCGGGTGAACACTTCGTCCTCTTCCTCGTCCATATGGTGTTCATAGTCGTGCTTGAGGACCTTGAACCGCGTCAGCCAGGCCGAAGACGACATATCTGTCTCGCGCAATTCTTCCATGATTTCATCCATTTGCTCATGCTCATGCACGGAATGGCGTGCCGAATCCTGGCCCCAGGTCTCGCTCATCAGGGTGGAATAAAACGTCTCTTCCTCTGCCGCCGCGTGGGATTTCACGTCGTGGTAGAATTCATCCCACGCGCTCTTGCGCTCGGCGCTGTCGCCAGACGTCTCCGCGATGCTGTCGAGCAATTCGCGGTGGCGGTCGTGGTCTTTCTTGATGGCGTCATAGATCGAAGTCATGAGCTGTCTCTCCTGAAAATGCGGGGCACCTGTCGCGGCAGTGCTGTGCAGTATCAACACGCCATCAGGCCGCGTGGTTCCCTGCGCGCCGCGCCGGATCCCTGGCCGGGGCAGGTCACTGGAACGCCGTGAAAACGCGCGCTATTTCAGAGGCATATCGGCTCCCTTCCCGCCCCTGCGGGCGCCTTTCCTTGTCGGATGCTTTGCAATATCGTGCCGGCAACATCTGTCCCGGCGCTGCGCCGCCGCACGAAAAGGAGTTCCCGTGATGACCTTGCCCCGCCCCATCGGGCCGCGTGTCGAGGGCTGGACAGCCCCGCCGCGCCCGCCCGTCGATCTGGTGCTGAAGGGACGCCATGTGCGCCTCGACCCTCTCAGCGCCGAAGCCCATGCAGGCGTCCTGTACGAGGCCTTCGATGCCCAGGACTGGCTGTGGGATTACATGCCCAACGGGCCCTTCGCCAGCTCCGCCCAGTATCACCGTTGGGTGCGGTCCGTGGAAGGCGGGGCAGAGCCTGTCTTCTTCGCCATTACCGATCTGAACAGCCAGTCGGTCTGCGGTGTGGCAAGCTATCTCAACATCGTGCCGCAAAATGGCTCGGTCGAGGTTGGCAACATCGCCTTTGCCCCTGAATTACAAGGCACAATTGCCGCAACAGAGGCGATGTTCCTGATGATGCAATGGGCGTTCGAGGCCGGGTATCGGCGTTACGAATGGAAATGCAACGCGCTGAATCGCCCGTCTCGCCGGGCGGCGCAACGCCTTGGCTTCAGCTACGAAGGTGTCTTTCGTCAGCACATGGTCGTCAAGGAACGCAACCGCGATACGGCGTGGTTTGCCGCCTGCGACGGCGAATGGCCCGCGCTGAAAGAGGCATTTTCGGTCTGGCTGGACCCCGCCAATTTCGATGCGAACGGGCAGCAATCGGAACGCCTCGGCGATCTGACGGGGCTGGTGCGCGTGGCCTCTGACCCGACCCTCTAAAGGGTCAGGTCGGTCGCGGCCCAGTCCCAGTACAATTGGCGCGCGCGTTCGGTCATTGGTCCGATGGGATAGGTCACGGCGTCGAATGCAGTGACCGGCGTGACCTTGTTCAGGTTTCCGGACAAAAAGATTTCGTCAGCCTTTTCAAAATCTTCGAACGTCAGAACCGCTTCGTGAACAGTCACGCCATCGGCCCGCAGGTTGGCGATGTGGCGGGCTCGGGTGATCCCCGACAGGAAGGTGCCATTGGCGATCGGGGTATAGACCTCGCCATCCCTGACCATGAAGACGTTGGCCGTCGCGCTCTCGGCGACGTTGCCCATGGCATCCGCCACCAGCGCGTTGCCGAACCCCTTGCTGCGCGCCTCTGCCAGCATACGGCCATTGTTGGGATACAGCGCACCGGCCTTGGCATTGACCACGGCGGACTCCATCACGGGCCGACGAAACCGGGTGCGCGTCAGCGTCGTCGCGGCATCCGGCGCGGCAAGGGGGATCTCCTCCAGCGCGATGCAAAACCCGGTGGCGCCATACCTGGGCTGTACGACCGTTTCGTTCCCCTCGGTTGCCCAGTACATCGGACGGATATAGACCGGCGCATCCGCAGAAAACCGTGCAAGCCCTTCGCGGATAATGGCAATCATGTCATCCACCGGGCACGAGGGTTCGATCATCAGAGCCTCGGCAGACCTGTTCACCCGCTCGCAATGCGCACGCAGATCGGGCAGCAAGCCATGCACCATGCGTGCGCCATCGAACACGGTTGAGCCGAGCCAGGCGCCGTGATCCCCCGCCTTCATCACGGCGATATCGCCCTGGTGCCAGCTGCCTTTGAAATAGGTATGAATCTCGCCACTGGCCATGCTGCTCTCCTTCGTGATGCCGTTAGCGGAATAAGGCATCGGCTTGAAAAGGGGAAGGGGAGGGGGCCACGCAAATACCCCCGACGCGGTGGCCGGGGGTGGCTTGATACTTAAAAATACTTGGTCAGATCTAAAATTGCCGTATTTGCCGGACGTGGGGTTTGGCGACCGGCTGCGTCGTCACGCCACCTGTCTAGATCGATTCTGAAACAAGAATGTGACCGTCCTCATCCCCGTCCTGGCTGGGTCGCCCCAGCGTGTAGCCAGCACGGCCCGGCATCAGACACCCGTGACGCTCAGCGCGCCGGGGCCTCCGACAGCAGGGCTTGCAGGTCCAGCGGAGCGTTGTACATGGCCAAAGAGCCGTCGGGCAGGCGCGGCCAGTCCTTTTCAGGTCGATCGCGGTACAGCTCGACGCCATTGTCGTCAGGGTCCCTCAGGTAGATCGCTTCGCTGACGCCATGGTCTGCGGCTCCGTCGATCTCGACCCCGGCCTCGACAAGGCGGCGCAGTGCATCGCCGAGTGCGGCGCGGTCCGGGTAGAGGAAGGCGGTATGAAAGAGGCCTGTGTGGCCCCTGGGGGCAGGGGTCCCGTTGCGTGATTCCCAAGTGTTCAGGCCGATGTGGTGATGATAACCGCCCGCCGACAGGAACGCGGCCTGCTTGCCAAAGCGCGTTTGCACCTCAAATCCCAGAATCCCGCTGTAAAAGTCGATGGCACGGTCGATATCCGCCACTTTCAGGTGGATATGTCCGACTTTGACGTCCGGGTGCACTGGCGTATTCATCTTGCCGCTCCTTCAATGGCTTGCCGTCAAGTTAGGCAGACATCGACGGGCGGAAAAGACCGTCTGGCGCACGGGCATTGTGCACCGCTGCAAGCACCGCGCAGATACTGTGGTCCGGTGCCCCATCAGCCACCAGACCATGATTTCAGCTGCGGATCATGCCAACGATATCATAGGTTTTTTCCAGGATCGGCGTCGCGATCTTGCGGGCCTCCTGAGCGCCTGCGCCGATGATGGCATCGATTTCGTCAGGAGCCTGCATCAGGCGCGCCATCTCGGTCGATATCGGTGACAGCTTTGCAACGGCCAGATCCGCAAGCATCGGCTTGAACTCCGAAAATTGCCTGCCGCCAACGTCGCGCAGGACGCTGGCCACGTCGCTGTCGGACAGCGCGGCGTAGATGTTGACCAGGTTGCGCGCCTCGGGCCGCTCGGCCAGTCCGTCGGGTTCGCCGGGCAGGGCATCGGCATCCGTGCGCGCCTTGCGGATCTTGTTGGCGATTGCGTCGGCATCGTCGGTCATGTTGATCCGGCTCATGTCCGACGGGTCCGATTTCGACATCTTCTTGCTGCCGTCACGCAGCGACATCACCCGCGTCGCCGCACCTTCGATCACCGGTTCGGTCATCGGAAAGAAGTCGACGCCGTAATCGTGGTTGAACTTGGCCGCGATATCACGCGTCAGTTCGACGTGCTGTTTCTGATCTTCGCCTACGGGAACATGGGTCGCATGATAGAGCAGGATGTCTGCGGCCATCAGGGCGGGATAGGCAAACAGGCCGAGGGAGGCATTTTGCGCATTCTTGCCCGCCTTGTCCTTCCACTGCGTCATGCGCTGCATCCAGCCCATCCGCGCAACGGTGTTGAAAATCCAGGCCAATTGTGCGTGTTCGGGCACTTGGCTCTGGTTGAACAGGATGGATTTCGCGGGGTCGATCCCGGCCGCGATATAGCCGGCAGCCAGCTCTCTGGTCTGCCGGCGCAGGGCATCGGGATCCTGCCAGACCGTGATCGCGTGCAGGTCGACCATGCAGTACAGCGTCTGGATACCGCTTTCCTGCATGTCGACGAAACGGCGGATCGCGCCAAGGTAATTGCCCAGCGTCAGCCCGCCCGACGGCTGGATGCCGGAAAAGACGCGCGGCGTGAACGCGGTGTTGCTTGCGTGGGGGGCAGTTTCGGTCTGGATCGCGTCGGACATGTGTCCCGTCTCCTGGATGGGCATCTGGCAATTTGGTCTGTGCTGGCTTACCCATGCCCTGACGGTCCGTCAACCGCCGGCCCCGACGCGCATTGCAGCGGAATGACCAGCAGGAGTGACGGCGCCAGTCAAACAGATGCAGGGTCGAACACCGGCCCGTGAAAGGACGCAACGATGAGTGACCCCGACTATACCCCGCCCGAAAGCCTGGTGAACCCGGTGCCGCCGGTCGTGGTGCTGCTGTTCATTGCCGTGATCGGGGTCGAGGGGGTCTTTTCACTGGCCAAGGCGGGCTTGATCGGGGGGCCGGCATCGGTGGGATGGCGTCTCGGCGCTTTGCAGGACTATGGTTTTTTCCCGGCGTTTCTGGACTTTATGGTCCAGACCCGCACCGCGCCGCCTGGCGGGCTGCTGCGGTTCGTCAGCTATCCTTTCGTGCACGGATCCTTCCAGCAGGCTGTGATCGCGGGTGTCATGATGCTGGCCCTGGGCAAGTTCGTGGGCGAGGCGATGCGCGCCATTCCACTGCTCGTGCTGTTCGTCGTGACCTCGGCTGTCGGCGCGTTGATCTTTGGTCTTGTCGCCCCTGCGCAGGAGCCGCTTTATGGAGCATTCCCGCCGACCTACGGCTTCATCGGTGCCTACAGCTATATGCTCTGGATCTATTTGCGCCGCGTCGGCGAACGCCAGATTGCAGCGTTTCGCTTGATCGGCCTGTTGATGGCCATCCAGCTGTTGTTCGGCTTGTTTCTCGACACCGGAACATCCTGGGTGGCCGAGCTTGCGGCCTTCGTGACGGGGTTTTCCCTGGCGCCGTTGTTGCTCCCGGGCGGTTTGGCACGGCTGCGCCACAAGTTGCAGCGCGGCTGAGGCACCCTCAGAACATCTCTGCTGGCAGGATCGGGATCGGCCGCGCAAAGCGGCGATTTCGGGCCTCAGGCCACGGCAGGATGTAGGCTTCGCGCGCATCAGGGGCCAGATCGGCGGTCTCCTGTGCGACGCGGACCCAATCGCTTGCCTTGCGCACATCGATGGTCTTTTTCCGCCCACGCAGCCATGTGGACATAAGCCTTTCGCGGATCATCGTGATGTCGCGCTTGCCGTGAAATTGCAGCGACGCCTCGGTGTCCCACCGCATCGAACGCCCATTCAGATTCGCCGATCCGACAATGCCGAGGTGGTCATCAACCAGCGTGACCTTGGAGTGCAGATAGATGATACCGGCGCCGTGCAACGGCATGGGCGTGTGATCCGGGGCCCGGCGTGGCTGGGCGGGGGCCAGGATCGCCAGCCGGTCACCAAATGCGCGCCGCAGAACCCTCAGGCAGCGCAGTTGCAAAGCTTGTGCGTGGCGCACGTCAAAACCGCGGGCACCGTCAAAGATCAGGCGGTCAGGTTCGCTTGGCATGACCAGGATGACCTGAAGCTCAGGCGCGCGTTCCGCCGCACGGGCCAGCGCCTTGGCCAGTGGCATGTGGCGAAAGAACTGGGTTTCGATGTAGATCAGCCGTTTGGCGCTGTCGAAGGCGGCAATATGGGCCTCTTCGTGCTCGGTTACCTTTGATCTTGGTCCCAGTCGGATCGGGCTTTCGGGATCGCAAGAGATGGTCCGCAGCAAACGGGGACCGCTGGCCGAATGCAGTTTGCTCGGCAAAGGCTTGGTATCGGAAACGGGCGTGACCTCGACCCCGAAACTGGCAGCACCCGAGTTGCGGGCACGTTCCCAGCTGTCCGCGAAATGGCGGCGCAGATCACCGACCACACGACCGGCGATCAGGATGCTGACGTCATGCCATGTTTCCTCGGCGCGTCGGTCATGTTTCTCGTCATCCCAGCGTCGTTCGTTGACGTCGATGCCACCGATGATCGCAGCTTCGCCGTCGGACACCGCGAATTTCTGGTGCAGAGTCACCGGGTGCAGGTTCACCTCTCCGTGCATCGCCTGATGTTGCAGAGGCGTCAGCTGGGACGGCGCATAGTTCGACAGATCCGCAATGCAGTTCTTGATCTTTGGCCAGAAGATGCGTTTCCAGACCGGCGCCGATTTGCATTCGTGCAAGGCGCACAGGATTTCGGTATCCTTTGGCATCCGATGGCCGAACCTCTGCGCATTCGTCCATGCGCCTCGATGCAGGTCCGGCGTGAACAACGGGTCGAAGTCGGCGATCAGCAGCCGGACCTTGATTCCGCGCTCCGCGATGTGGGTAATCAGATCAGCCCACGTTTTCAGGCCCAGATCCTGCGCCTCGGTACTACGCAACCTTGTCATCGGATCGATGATCCGAAACGACATCAGCAGCTCTTCCTTGGTGTTCAGGCAGAGCCGCTCCAGCGCGGGGAACATCTCCGAAGCCGTGATGAGCGGCTGGAAACGCGGTGTCGTGGATCTGTCCTTGGGCATGATATGTTTTTAATTCCGGGCATGTGCGCTGGTTGAAGGTTTGCTTCGTGATTGACCAACGCCCAGCCCGGAAGAATTGTTTCAGCCTGTCGCGCCTTTGTTTCCTCGCGACACCGCATTGCGGAAATCGGACAGCGTAAATGCGCCCAGCACGGTCCCCGCAACGAAATAGGCCAGGCTGCCGATGGCGATCAGCAAGAAGAGCGCGGGGTAGCGTACAAAGTCGCTGTGCAGCCAGCCCCACATGAGCTGGGACACCGGCCAGAGTACGGCGCCCATCAGGACGGACGCAAAGATGATCCGCCAGTTCCGGCTGTGAAATCGCTTGTCGAACCGCGCGATGTCGCCCATCGGTCGCGTGCCGCGCACCAGCAGGACCACCATGACCCAGGCCGCGCCGGTTGTTGCCAGCGCCGAGGCGATCCACCCGACGAATGGCGCAAGACCGATGGCGAGCACGGCGTTGGCGATCATGGCAACCACTGCATAGTTGAAGGGGCTGCGGGTATTTTCGCGTGCGAAAAAGATGGGTTGCAGGACTTTTTGCAGTACGAAGGCTGGCAGGCCAGCACCATAGACGGCGACGGCCAAGGCAATCGCGCGACTATCTTCGGGTCGGGCCGCGCCACGTTCGAACAGCACCGATACTATCGGCAATGGAATGACCACCAACGCGACTGCGCAAGGTACGGTCAGGGCCAGCGCCAACTCTCCCGCGCGTGACAGGGCGTTGCGCGATCCGGCAACATCCCCGGCTTTCAGTCGGCGCGACAGATCCGGCAGCAGAACGACGCTGATGGCAATGCCCACCACCCCCAAAGGCAGTTGGTACAGCCGGTCGGCAGTGAAAAGCCATCCGACAGCGCGGTCGAAGTAGCTGGCAACCTGCTGGCCCACCAGCAGGTTCAGCTGCACGACACCCCCTGCCATCGCCGCAGGAACGGCGACGCGGATCAGGCGCCGCATGTCCTTGCTCATGCGCGGGCGCACGAACCGCACGGGCATGCCCGCCTTTCGCGCGGCCAGATACAGCAGAGTGAATTGCGCGATTCCGGCCAGCGGGATCGACCAGACCAGCGCGGTACCCACGTCGTAACCTAAGTACCCCGCCAACAGCAGGGTCGCCACCAGCAGGATGTTCAGCAACACCGGGGCGGCGGCGGATTCTGCAAATCGTCCCGCCGCATTCAGGACACCCGACAGCAGCGCCGCCAGCGATATGAACAGGATGTATGGAAAGGTGATGCGCCCGAATTCCACGGCAAGCGAGAATTGCTCCTGCCCCTTGAACCCTGAGGCAAGGGCGAGGATCAGCCATGGCATCGCGGCCTGTGCAATCAGCGTCAGCACGATCAGGATCGTCGCAAGCCCGGCGAAGGCCTGATTCATGAAATGGGTCGCGTCCTCCTCGGCTTCCAGCTTTTTCGAGAATATCGGCACGAAGGCCATGTTGAACGCGCCCTCCGCAAAGAAACGGCGGAACATGTTGGGCAGACGAAAAGCGACAATGAATGCCTCGTACACCGGGCCCGTGCCAAGTGTCCCGAGCAGGATGATGTCACGCGCCAATCCCAGAACCCGGCTGAGCAGGGTCCAGAGGCCAACGGTGAAGATGCCCGAAACCAGCCGGATGGGCGTCAAGATCGTGCCCTTTCCTGGCCGGCGTCGATGGCGGCGCGCAGCTTGGATTCCAGCGATTTCTGCTTGCTTTCGGAGTAGAGCTTCAGCCCGAACATGTCTTTCACATAAAATGTATCGACGACCTGCTCTCCGTATGTGGCAATCACGGCGCTGGCAAGCTGCACGTGCGCGGCGGCAAGAGTCCGCGTAAGATCGTGCAGCAGGCCGGGGCGATCTCGGGTATCGACCTCGATGATCGTGTAGATTTCCGACCCTTCGTTGTCGAAGGCGATCGAGGTCGTGACGCGGAATGCGCGTTCGCGCTTCTTGATCTTGTCGCGGTCCTGCATGGCATCGCGGGCAACCACTTCCCCCTTCAGCGTCTTGTTGATCATCTGGGTCAGACGAGGCAGTCGGCTGCGCTCGTATGGATGCCCCTCGGAATCCTGTATCCAGAAGGCAGCGGTCGCATAGCCGTCCTTGGCCGTATAGGTCCGCGCATCGACCACGTTTGCACCGACCAGTGCCAGGGCACCCGACAGGCGCGCAAAGATACCGGGGTGATCCGCCATGGCGAACAATGCGCGCGTGGCGTCGCGATCCTCATCCATATGCAGGTCGATGCGGATCTCGTCGACGGGCAGATCGCGCAGCATTTCGGCAAAGGTCACATGGGTCGTGACGTGCAGCCCCTGCCAGTAGGGCGGATAATGGCGGCGCATCTCGCGGTCGATGTCGGCCTTGGACCAGCCCACCAGTTCCTTGCGCAGGTTGCTTTTCGCCTCGCGGCCCCGGTGCGTGCGGTTCAGCTCTTCCAGTCCGGTTTCCATGGCGCGGCGGGTCTGACGATACAGGGCGCGCAGCAGCGCGGCCTTCCAGTTGTTCCAGGTGCCGGGGCCGACCCCGCGGATATCGCAGACGGTCAGCACGGTCAGCAGGTCCAGCCGTTCGCGGGTGCGCACGGCCTTGGCGAAATCGCGCACCGTGCGCGGATCGGCAATGTCGCGCTTCTGCGCCATGTCCGACATCAGCAGGTGATAGCGCACCAGCCATTCGACCGTGTCGCATTCATCCGGTGTCAGTCCGAGGCGCGGCGCGACCTTGCGGGCGATCTTTGCACCCAGCACCGAATGGTCCTCCTCACGCCCCTTGCCGATATCGTGCAACAGCAGGGCCACATAGAGCACACGCCGGTTCACCCCTTCCTTCAGGATGGTCGATGCCACCGGCAACTCTTCCTCAAGGTCGCCGTGTTCGATCAGGGCGAGGTGGCGGATACATTGGATCGTATGCTCGTCGACGGTGTAGTGGTGGTACATGTTGAACTGCATCATCGCGACGATGGGTTCGAATTCCGGGATGAAGGCGGCAAGAAGGCCCAATTCGTTCATCCGGCGCAGGGCGCGTTCTGGGTTGCCGTGTTTCAGCAGCGTCCCGAGGAAAATCTTCGCGGCTTCCGGATCCTCGCGCATCCCGTCGTCAATCAGTTTCAGATTGCTGTGGATCGAACGCAACACGTTCGGGTGGACCAGCATTCCAGTGCGCAGCGCCTCGTCGAAGATCCGCAGCATGTTGATCTTGTCGGCGAAAAAGCTGCCCTGGTCGGTGACGTCAAGGCGGTTGTTGACCACCCGATAACCTGCACCGATCTTTGGGCGGCGGCGGAACACCCGGTCTATCATCGGGCCGCTCTTGATGTGGGCCGCTTCCATCTGCGTCAGAAAGATCCGCGTCAGCTCTCCGACCGAGGTGGCGTAGCGGAAATAGGCCTGCATGAAATGCTCAACCCCGCGCAGGCCGCCCTTGTCCTTGTATCCCATCGCGTCGGCCACCTGGACCTGCATGTCGAAGGTCAACTGGTCCAGCGGGCGATCCGCCAGCAGATGCAAATGGCACCGCACGGCCCAGAGAAAATCCTCGGCCTTCAGGAACATCTCGTATTCTTCCTGGCGGAAGACGCCCAGCCGCACCAGTTCGGCAGTGGATTGCACGCCGTGAACGTATTTGCCTATCCAGTAGAGCGATTGCAGGTCGCGCAGCCCGCCCTTGCCCTCTTTCACATTGGGTTCAACGACATAGCGCTGGCCGCCTTGCTTTAGATGGCGTTGCAGACGTTCCTTCAGCTTGGCCTCGATGAACTCTTTTTCGGTGCCCTTGAACAGTTCCGACCAAAGGCGCTTGTTCAGCTCCTTGTCCAATGCCTCGTCACCGGCAAGATAGCGGTTTTCCATCATTGCGGTGCGGATGGTGTAATCTTCGGCGCCCAGCTTGAGGCATTCCCTGATCGTCCGGCTGGAATGGCCGACTTTCAGATGCAGATCCCAAAGCAGGTAGAGCATGTTTTCGATAAGGGCTTCGAGGCCTGACGAAATCTTTGTCTTGGCCAGGAACAGCAGGTCGACATCGGAATAAGGGGCCATTTCGCCCCGCCCGTATCCGCCAACGGCACAAACCGCGAATTTTCCGACAGTCTTGCTGTCTTTTTCGGGCAAGGTCGTGGTTGCGTGGTCGAGAACCGCATGGATGATGCAGTCTGTAAGATATGTATAGGCGCGCGTGGTGCGGCGGGCCTCAAAGGGCTGTGCCTGAAACGCGGCAGCGATGACGGCAGCGCCTTCGTCCCGTGCCTTGGACAGCACCGCGACGACCCTTTGGCGCATGTCCTCCTCCGGCCCCTCTGCACGGGCGGCCGCAATGTCAGCCGCAAGTCGCGCCGGATCGAGTATTTCCACTGCCGGACGAATCAAGTCGTCCGGCAGGTCCAGTATTTGTGTCATGTCTCATCCGATTGGAGGATCAGGCCAGGTTTCAGAACCCGAACCCCGAGAAGCTGCGCGGTGCAGGATCGATCACGACGACCTGCTTGTCGCGGATGGTCGCGATGGCCAGACCCCGTTCGTTGGTGCCATCGGACAGCAGGCGAAACACCCCGCCGACGCCTTGGAACCCGGATCTCTGCGTCAGGGCCGATGCGGTCAGAGCGTTGCTCTTGCCCTGCCTGATCAGCGCGCCGATAGCCGCGACACCATCGAATGCCAGGCTGCCGATCGGATGCGGATCTGCGCCATAGGCTGCACGGTAGCGTCCAATGAACTGTGCGGACAGATTGGGGTCAGGCAAGGCAAACCAGCCGCCCTGGACGCCAGGCAGTTCCAGCGTCTGGCGCGGAATGTCCCAACGTGTCAGGCCGATGAATTGCGTCGTCTCCGACGAGATCCCCTGTTCGGGCAGCATCTGGGTGAACAAGGGCAGGGCCCCGGCGGTGTTGGCCGTCAGAAAGATTGCGTCTGCCTGCCCGCCACTGACGGCGGCCTTGACCGAAGGGATGGCCGCCACGACGCCCTGTTGCGAAAACTCGTACGGGACGTTGGCCGTAATCGTCGCACCGTTGCGTCCGGCCGCAGTCTGGATGGCCGCTGCACTGGCTTCGCCTTCAGCGGTCTGCCCACTGACGACAACGATCCGCGATTTACCTTGCGATACGGCAAAGTCGGTCAGGCGGTCCGCGGTGTTCTGAAAGGTCGGCCCGAGGATGAAGACGTTTCCGCCGGCAATGTTGGGGTTGTTGGAAAACGCCAGCACGTTCACGCCACGCTGCGCGGCAACACGACCGGCGGCATTCGCATTGGCAGCATAAACCGGCCCCAGAATGATCTTTGCGCCTTCGTCGATCGCCTGCGTGGTGACGTTCGCCGTCACCGCAGGATCGCCCGCCGTGTCGTAGACCCGCAGATCGATTTGCACGCCGTTCAGTTCGGACGCCGCGAGACGGGCAGCGTTTTCCAGGCTTGCGGCCAGAATCGCGTCGCCGGAGTTCGCAGATCCGCGCGGCACCAACAGGGCAACAGGCACCGGTTTCGAGGTATCGACGGACGGTCCCATGCCGCCCCCGCCCATTGCCATCGGCTCACATGCAGCCAGCAGCCCGAGGGCCGGAATGGCCAACACGAGGCGACGACGTGCGAGGGCCCCGGTCAGAGTATTGGTTTTCGACGGTGTCTGCGTCGCTTTGCGGCCGGTCATCGCCTTGCGGGCGGCGCTCAAAAGAGCGAACATAGGGTTCTCCTCGCTTCGGGGTGCCGACGTCTGCCTGTTTGGGCACCGTTCGGCGGGACTTCGATATCCAGAAAATATAAACGCATCGTACAAAGGGTCCAGAGATGAATGCCGAAAGCACGAAACTCTCTCCGGGTCTATACCTTGTTGCGGTGCCGATTGGTACCGCCCGCGACATCACGTTGCGGGCGCTGGACATATTGGCGAGTGCCGATGTGCTGGCGGCAGAGGACACCCGCTCTCTGCGCAGGCTGATGGATATTCACGGCATCGCCGTCGGGGATCGCCCTCTGCTGGCCTACCACGATCACAACGGTGGGCGGATGCGGCCGCGGCTGATGCAGGACATCGCGGACGGCAAATCGGTCGCCTATGCCTCCGAAGCGGGCACACCCCTGATCGCGGACCCCGGCTATGACCTGGCGCTGGACGTGCGCAACGCCGGGCATGGTGTCGTCGCGGCGCCCGGACCCTCTGCGGTGATCACGGCGCTGACATTGGGCGGGCTGCCGACTGACCGCTTTCACTTTGCGGGTTTCCTCCCCAATGCCGCGGGGGCGCGCAAATCCTTTCTGCTTGAGCTGAAGGATATCCAGGCGACGCTCGTGCTTTATGAATCGCCCAATCGGGTGGCCGCTGCGCTGGACGCTGCGGCGGAAATTCTCGGGCCGGATCGCCCCGCCACCCTTTGCCGCGAATTGACCAAGAAATTTGAGGAAATTCGCCGCGGTACGCTGTCCGAAATCGCGCAGACCTGTCGCGACGTTCCGCCGAGAGGCGAAATCGTTCTGCTGATCGGGCGGGCAAATTCGTCAAACGTTAGTGATCAGGATCTAGAATCGCAGCTGCGGATCACGTTGGAGCGGGCAACTGTGCGTGATGCCGCGGACGAGGTTGCAGCACAATTCGGTCTGCCCAGGCGAAAGGTCTACCAGATGGCATTGAAGATGGGGAAAAGCGACTGATGCCCGCGTCAGCGGGCCAAGGCAGCAGCGCGCGCGCACTTCGCGGCAAGCGCGCCTATCTGTCCGGTCTTGCTGCCGAGGAAATCGTTGAGCGCCATTACCTGGCCCTGGGATGCAAGATAGAGACACGGCGCTGGCGTGGTGCCGGTGCGGAGATCGACCTGGTCTTTCGGGATGCGCAGAACCGGCTGTTGTTCGTCGAGGTTAAGGCCGCTGCAACGTTCGATGAGGCCGCCCAACGGATCGGCTGGCCGCAAATCCGGCGGATCATGACGGCGGGCGAAGTCTATGCGGCGCACCATGCGCAGCCGGTCGCGGGCTGTGAGGGGGAAATGCGAATTGACGCGGCGCTGGTCGATGGGCAAGGCATGGTGCAGATCATCGAGAATGTGAGCATGGCAGGCTGAGCAGCCATTGCACCCGGCGCCGGTATCGGCCATCAACTGACCCCAGACGACTTTTCAGGAGGTCCCGGTCATGAAGATCGCCTTTCAGATGGATCCGATCGGCCCCATCAACATCAAAGCCGACAGCACATTCCGCATCGCCGAAGAGGCGCAAGCCCGCGGCCACGAGCTGTTCTACTACACCCCGGACAAGCTCAGCTATCAGGAAGGCCGGGTCATGGCACGCGGCCAGTCCCTGACGGTGCAGAGGGTCGAGGGGAATCATGCCATTCTCGGTCCTGAGCAAGAGGTGGACCTGAGCGATTTCGACGTCGTCTGGTTGCGGCAGGACCCTCCCTTCGACATGTTCTACATCACGACGACGCACCTGCTGGATCGTATTCACCCCAAGACGCTGGTCGTCAACGACCCGTTCTGGGTGCGTAACTTTCCCGAAAAGCTTCTGGTGCTGAACTTTCCCCAGCTGACACCGCCGACGACCATCGCGCGAGATCTGGCAGCGATCCGTGCGTTTAAGGACAAACACGGCGATGTCATCCTCAAACCGCTATACGGAAATGGCGGGGCAGGGGTGTTCCGTCTGGTCGAGGATGATCGCAACTTGTCGTCCCTGCATGAACTTTTCACCGGCTTTTCGAGAGAGCCGCTCATCGTCCAGAAATACCTGCCAGCGGTGGCCAAGGGCGACAAGCGGGTCATTCTGGTCGATGGAGAAGCCGTGGGCGCGATCAACCGCGTGCCGGCCGCTGGCGAGACGCGGTCCAACATGCACGTCGGGGGACGCCCGGAAAAGGTCGCACTGACTGAACGCGATCTGGAAATCTGCGCTGCCATTGGCCCGGTCCTCAGGGAAAAGGGCCAGATTTTTGTCGGTATCGACGTGATCGGGGACTACCTTACCGAAATCAACGTCACCTCTCCCACGGGTATCCAGGAGCTTGAGCGGTTCGACGGCGTCAACATCGCCGAAAAGATCTGGCAGGCGATCGAGGCAAAACGCGCCTAACCCCGAAGCGCGGAAATGCGATAACTCAACGCCTCGGCAATGTGGTCGCGATGGATGGCATCGGATGCCTCAAGATCGGCAATGGTCCGGGCGACGCGCAGGATACGGTGGTAGCCGCGCGCCGACAGCTTGAAGCGGTCCGCCGCAAGTAGCAGCAGGTCGCGCCCCTCGGCGTCGGGCTCGGCCACCTCGTCAAGCAGGTCGCCTTGGATATCGGCATTCAGCGAGACGCCCTCGATTTCGGCATAGCGTTCGGCCTGTCTGTTGCGCGCAGCGGTCACCCGCTGGCGTACGTCTACCGAGGTGTCGCCCGAAGGTGGCATCGTCAGATCGCAGTGCGCGACGGCGGGAATCTCGATCCGCAAATCGAAACGATCCAGCATTGGCCCGGAAATTCGGGCAAGGTATTTCTCGCTGCATTTGGGAGCTTGCGAGCACGCTCGATTGGCATCGCTCAGGTAGCCGCAGCGACAGGGATTGGCTGCTGCGATCATCAGGAATTTGCAAGGGTAATGCACATGCGCGTTCGCCCGCGATACCGTTACCTCGCCGCTTTCCATTGGCTGCCGCAGGGTCTCCAGCACGGCGGGGGCGAATTCCGGCAGCTCGTCCATGAACAGCACGCCATTGTGGGCCAGGCTGATCTCGCCTGGCAGGGCGGCACGGCCGCCGCCGGCGATTGCAGCCTTTGAGGCTGTGTGGTGCGGTTCACGAAACGGGCGGTCGCGGCAGATACCACCGCCCTTGAGCAGCCCGGACACCGAATGGATCATCGAGGTTTCCAGCGCCTCCATCGGTGTCAGGTCCGGCAATAATCCCGGCATCCGCGACGACAGCATGGATTTACCTGCCCCTGGGGTGCCGATCATCAACAGGTGGTGGCGTCCGGCTGCCGCGATCTCCAACACCCGCTTCGCGCGTTCCTGGCCTTTGACATCGCGCAAATCGCGCGAGTCGACGCGCGGTGACAGCATACCTGCCGTGGCGGGCAGGATCGGGACGGCCCCTGTCAGGTGGCGGACCAGTTCTGCAAGACTGCGCGCGCCGATGACGCGCGCGGCGTCGACCCAAGCGGCTTCGGGGGCCGTTTCTTCGGCGCAGAGCAATCCGCGCCTTTCCTCTGCGGCGCAGAACGCGGCCGGCAGGGCGCCGGCCACGGGTACGAGTTTGCCGTCCAGCGAAAGCTCGCCCATCGACGTATTTTCCTCGGCAACATCGGCCGGGATCACCTTGAGTGCCGCAAGGATCGCAAGGGCGATCGGTAGGTCGTAATGGCTACCGGCCTTCGGCATGTCTGCTGGCGACAGGTTGATGGTGATGCGTTGCGATGGCAGGGCAATGCGCATGGCAGACAGGGCGGCGCGCACCCGTTCACGGGCCTCTGTCACCGTCTTGTCCGGCAAGCCCACGATCGAGAAGCCCGGAATGCCCGGCGCCATGGCGCACTGCACCTCGACCGGGGCCGCCTCGGCACCGTGAAAGGCAATCGTATAGGTTCGCAACATGTCCCACCCCACATCCGGCCAGGGCGACACCCTGCACCATATGGTTAACGGCACAGGTCTTACGCGTTGGTTAACAACACCTCAGGGCTGGAGCAGCGCCATGACAGCGGGCCAAGCCTCAGCGTCGTTCACGGTTTTGTCGCGGCACGTCGGGTTGCAGAAGCCAAGGGTCTGGCCGGCGACCTCGGCCAGGTGCGCCACGGGCTTGCCCGAAAAGGGGCAGAACTGGTTGATGGGCGTGCCTACCTCGACAGCTTTGGCCGGCAAGGGGCTAGGTCCGGGCCAGCGCGCTGTCGGCAGATCCAGGGCATAGGGCACTGGGTCGTAAGATCGCGTCAGGCCTAGTGCGCGCCAGCGACGAAAGGCCGGATCGTTCAATGTCGTGTCGACATAGGCCTTCACCGGGCCATCCACGGTTAACCCATACCCTGCGATCCGCGCGGCAACAGGGGCATAGAAGGCATCTGCGATGGAGTAACGGCCAAACAGCCATGGGCCCTCTTCGACGCGCCGGGCCTGGGCTTCTTTGAACAGCAGGGCGATCCGGTCCAGATCGCGTTGGACGGCGGGCGTAACAGCAAACTCTTGATATTGATGCAGCAATTGCATGGGGCAAGCACTGCGCAAGTCGACGAAACCGGCGTGCATTTCCGCCGCCATCCACCGCGCCATGGTTCTTGCTGATGGGGTGTTTGGCCACATGTTTGCATCCGGGTGACGCTCGGCCAGCATTTCGGCCATGGCAAGGGTCTCGCCAATGATATCGCCGTCGGGTGTGCGCATCGCAGGTACCAGACGCGCCGGAGAGAGCGCCGCCAGATCGCGGGCGAAATTGTCGCCATACAAATCCAGCAGATGTGTTTTTACCGGCAAACCGAATTGTTCGAACATGAGCCAGCCGCGCAGCGACCAGCTGGAAAAACTACGGTCTCCGATAAACAGGTCATAGGTCATTTGCAAATCCTCGCACCGGGGGTTCGCAAAGGGTATTACCGTAGGGGCATCACTGAAAATGATATTTCCTGCGAAGCCCCGTCACGGAACGTGATTGATCAGGCGCACCGTTTCCCCCTCCGGCGTCACGTCGATCTGCGTCACCGAAAGCGTCTCGATCTCATGGGCCAGCACCTCGGCCGGGCGTTTGTCGGACACGCGCGCGACCTGGGACAGGATCACCGCGAAATGAGCCACCACGATCAAGTCCCCGCCCTCGGCGGCCAGGGCCGATAAGGCGGCACTGACCCGCGCCTCCATGTCGTTCCAGCTTTCCCCGCCCGGGGCAGCGCACTCTCCTGGGTCGGTCCAGAAGGCACGCGAAAGGTCAGGGTGGCTCTTGTCTATCTCGACGAAGGGCTTCAGTTCCCATTCACCGAAATGGATCTCTCTCAGGCCGGGCGCATCAGGCAGACGCTGGCGCAGTGGCGATTGCAGGGCATCCGCTGTTGCACGCGTCCGCGTCAGGTCTGACGACACCAACCGCGCGCGCTCCGGTAAAAACGCGGACAAGGCGCTGATCCGCGCGCTATCGGACAAGTCCGCAGGCAGATCTGACCAGCCGACCAATGCCTTTGCATGTGTCGGCCCATGGCGCACCAGAAAGATGCGTGTCGGCGATTGCGTGGTCATGGCAGCGACCCTTTCAATACATTCGGCAGGCCCGCGATCACCTGAACGACGCAATCAGCCTGCTGTGCCAGGGCGATGTTCAATCGCCCCTGCGCTTCGCGAAATTGTCGCGACAACGCGTTCTCCGGTACGATGCCCTGTCCAACTTCGTTCGTGACGGTGACCACGGGGGCGGGGCAGGCTGCGATGGCGTCCAGCAAGGCGCCCTGGGCGCGTGACAGGTCGGACCCGGCAAACATGTGATTGCTGAGCCACATCGTGGCACAGTCGAACAGGATCGGGCGGCGATCTGGCGATGTCAGTTCCGGCGCCAGATCCAACGGGGCCTCGATCACCTGCCAGCCCGCACCACGCCGGGCAGCATGGCGCGCGACCTTGGTGCGCATTTCGTCATCCAACGCATGGGCTGTAGCGATATAGCGCCATTCCGACCCAAGGAAACATACGGTTTCCTCGGCAAATTCCGACTTGCCTGAGGCCGCGCCGCCCAGGATCAGCACCTTTGTGCCTGACATTTTTTTGCTCCCGGATGAAACCGAACACCTATGTCGCGCGTATAGCTCATGAGTGTTCCAAATCAAATGGCGCCGTCCGGGTCAGCCAAGAGCACAAGAAAAATGAGAGACAGGGGATAATAATGGCTTTCGCGGAACCTTCCACCAGCACATTTACCCGCACCGCAATGAAAGCGGAATTGCTTGACGCCGAAACAGAGCTGGCCCTTGCCTATGCCTGGCGCGACGAGCGGAATACGGACGCGCTTCATCGCCTTGTGACGGCCTACATGCGTCTGGCAATTTCCATGGCGGGCAAGTACCGCCGTTACGGCGCTCCGATGAACGACCTTATTCAGGAGGCCGGGCTGGGCCTGATGAAGGCCGCAGACAAGTTCGATCCGGACCGCGGCGTGCGGTTTTCCACATATGCTGTGTGGTGGATCAAGGCATCGATCCAGGACTATGTGATGCGCAACTGGTCGATGGTCCGCACCGGCTCCACCTCCTCCCAGAAGTCGCTGTTTTTCAACATGCGCCGCGTTCAGGCCCGTCTGGAGCGCGAGGCGCTTGGTCGTGGTGAGGAACTCGATGGCCACCAGCTGCGGCAGATGATCGCGACGGAGGTCGGCGTGCCCCTTCGCGATGTGGAGATGATGGAAGGGCGCCTGTCGGGATCGGATTATTCCCTGAACGCAACCCAGTCCAGCGATGACGAGGGGCGCGAATGGATCGAAACCCTCGAAGACGACAGCGCCGGCGCCGCCGAGACCGTGGCGGATGACCATGATCGCCTGGCCCTGCGCCACTGGCTGGTGGGTGCCATGTCGGCATTGAACGAGCGTGAACGCCTGATCGTGCGCGAACGCAAACTGCGCGATGACCCCCGCACATTGGAGAGCCTCGGAACCGAACTTGGCCTCTCTAAGGAACGCGTGCGCCAACTTGAGGCGGCCGCGTTTACCAAGATGCGCAAGACCTTGCAGGCCACCGGTGCCGAGGCCGAAGCGCTTCTTCACTGACCACCCGCCGCTGCTTGTGCCGCCGCGCCAGCCCCTCTAGTCTCGCCGCAACAACGGCGCGACAAGAAGGGTGGCGGCAATGCTTGCAGGCAAACGGATCTTGCTGATCATCAGTGGCGGAATAGCGGCGTTCAAGATGCCGCAGCTGATCCGTCTTCTCAGGGCACAAGGGGCGACGGTCTGCCCCGTGATGACGTCGTCGGCGCATGAATTTATCACCCCGCTGACAGTCTCGTCGCTTGCCGGTGAAAAGGTATATACAAATCTTTTCGACCTGACCGATGAAACCGAGATGGGACATATCCAACTGTCCCGTGTCGCGGATCTGGTGGTCGTGGCACCCGCGACCGCCAACCTGATCGGAAAGATGGCGCAGGGGCTCTGCGATGATCTTGCCTCGACCCTGCTGTTGGCGACGGACACCCAGGTGCTTGTCGCGCCGGCGATGAATGTTCGGATGTGGCTAAACCCTGCGACGCAACGCAATGCAGCACAGTTGCGCAAGGATGGGGTGCGTTTCGTGGGGCCGGTCGATGGCGACATGGCTTGCGGCGAATACGGCCCGGGTCGCATGGTCGAACCTGAACAGATCCTTGATGCCATCGCGGGTTTCTTCATCGATGGTCCCTTGGCGGGCAAGCACATCCTTGTCACGTCAGGACCGACGCATGAGCCGATCGACCCCGTGCGTTATATCGCAAACCGGTCCTCAGGGGCGCAGGGCACGTCCATTGCACGCGCTCTCGTGGCGCTCGGCGCGCATGTGACGTTTGTCACCGGTCCTGCCGATGTCGCGCCACCCGACGGTGTAACCCTGGTTCAGGTAGAGACGGCACAGCAGATGCTTCAGGCGGTGGAAACCGCCTTGCCCGCCGACGCAGCGATCTTTGCCGCAGCGGTCGCGGACTGGCGCGTGGCATCTGCCAGCGGATCGAAGATAAAGAAACGCAAGGGCACCCTCCCGACGCTAGAGTTTGCCGAAAACCCCGACATCCTTGCGCGCGTCGCGCAAATGCCGTCGGGGCGTCCCCGCCTGGTCGTTGGCTTTGCCGCAGAGACCGATGATGTCGTTGCCCATGCCACGGCAAAACGGCAGCGCAAGGGCTGCGATTGGATCGTGGCCAACGACGTCAGCCCCGCCACCGGCATAATGGGCGGCAGCGAAAACGCGGTGGTTCTGATTTCGGACGCCGGCGTCGAAGAATGGCCGCGCATGAGCAAGGCCGACGTCGCAATGCGTCTTGCCGACAAGATTGCCACGGCGCTGACTGTATAAAACCAAAGGGCCGGACACATGGAACAGATGCAACGCATCGCGATCGAAATCATGTGGGAGGAGGGGGCGGACCGCAGCCTTGGCCTGCCTGCTTACGAAAGTGCCGGGGCTGCCGGTGCGGATCTGCGTGCCAATTTGCCTGACCGGACTCAGATGACGCTTGCCAGCGGTGCGTGGGCGTTGATCCCGACTGGCCTGCGCATGGCTATCCCCGCCGGGTACGAGGTGCAGTTGAGGCCGCGTTCCGGCCTTGCGCTGAAATTCGGCATCACATTACCCAATGCGCCGGGTACCATCGACAGCGACTATCGCGGTCCCTTGGGGGTAATCCTGATGAATGCCGGCCCCCAGGCGTTCACCGTCAATCATGGCGATCGCATTGCGCAGATGCTCGTTGCTCCGGTGTTGCAGGCGCGTTTCCACGTGGTCGAAACGTTGGATGATACGCCGCGCGGTACCGGCGGCTTTGGCTCCACCGGGCGGGCGTGATGATCTGGGCCCTTTTGTTGGTCGGCGGGTTATGGTTCGCCGGGCGTCGTCTTGGCATCTCCGCGCGAACGTGCGCGTTTGTGCTGGCTGTGCTCTATATCGGGGTGCTTTTGGGGCAATTCGTGCTGCCGCGGGACAACGCGATGCGGGTCGCGCTCGGCGGCGGGCCGGCGCCTTGGCTGATGCTTGGGGGCGTGGTCGCGCTGATCCTGATCTATGGCAAGGGCATTGCGGCTCTGCGTGCCCGCGCCGATCCTGCGCAAGCGACGCAGAGTGCCGCAACGACTGTCCCCGCAGCCCTATTCTCGGAGACTGAGCTGAACCGGTATGCCCGTCACATCGTGTTGCGCGAATTGGGCGGGCCGGGGCAAAAGGCGCTGAAACAGGCACGGGTTCTGGTGATCGGGGCCGGGGGGCTTGGCTCGCCCGCGCTGCTGTACCTGGCGGCGGCAGGGGTCGGCACCATCGGGGTGATCGACGATGACCTGGTCGACAATTCCAATCTGCAACGGCAGGTGATCCACCGTGATGCCGATATAGATACGCCAAAGGTGCATTCGGCCGCGCGGGCGATGCGGGCGCAGAACCCCTTTGTCACCGTTCTTCCCTACCAGCGCCGTCTCAGCCCGGACATTGCCGCTGACCTGCTGGGTGATTTCGACGTGATCCTGGATGGCACCGACAATTTCGACACCCGGTATCTTGCCAACCGTATCGCCGTTGCCACCGGCAAGCCGCTGATCTCTGGCGCCTTGTCGCAGTGGGAAGGCCAGCTTTCGGTCTTTTCCCCGCGCCATGGCACCCCATGTTATGAATGTATCTTTCCCGTGGCGCCCGCGCCGGGGCTTGCGCCATCCTGTGCCGAAGCCGGGGTCTTGTCGCCGTTGCCCGGCGTTCTGGGCAGCATGATGGCAGTCGAGGCGGTCAAGCTGATCTCGGGTGCTGGTGCGCCGCTTCTGGGCGAGATGCTGATATATGATGCGCTCTGGGGGGAAACCCGCAAGATCGCCCTGAAACCGCGCCCGGACTGCCCTGTTTGCGGCGCCATCCACGAGGTGAGCGAATGACCAACCCCCTGCTGCGCGACTGGACAACGCCGTTCCAGATGGCCCCTTTCGACCAGATTTCAGATGATGACTTTGCCCCTGCGCTGGAGATTGCGCTGAAAGAACACAGCGCGGAAATCGTCGCGATCGCGGACAACGCAGCGGACCCCGACTTTGCCAATACCATCCTTGCATATGAGGCATCCGGTCAGGCTCTGGACAAGGTGCTGTCACCCTTCTACGCCCTTGCCGGGGCAGACAGCACCCCGGCGCGTGAGGCGCTACAGCGTGACTTTTCCCCAAAACTGTCGGCGCATTTTTCGGATATCCACGCCAACAAGGCGCTCTTTGGGCGCATTGCCGATCTGTGGTCGCGCCGCGACACTTTGGGCTTGGATGCGGACCAAGCCCGCATTCTCTACCTCGTGCATCGCGGTTTCGTACGGTCAGGGGCTGCGCTGGATGGGGCAGATGCAGCACGGATGAAGACGATCATGGGGCGCCTGGCCCAGCTCGGCACCCAGTTCACGCAGAACCTTCTGGCGGACGAACGCACGTGGTTCATGGAACTGGAGGAAGACCAGCTGGGTGGCTTGCCCGCCTTCCTGGTCAACGCGGCGCGGGCAGCGGGGCAGGAGCGCGGCAAGGGGCCGGTGATCACCTTGTCCCGTTCGCTGATCGTGCCCTTCCTGCAATTCTCGACCGACCGCGCCCTGCGGGAGCGGGCTTATGGCGCCTGGGTTGCGCGTGGCGAAATGGGCGGCGAGACCGACAATCGCGCCGCCGTGACTGAAATCCTGGCCCTGCGCGAAGAGCGTGCCAAGCTGCTAGGCTATGAAAACTTTGCCGCTTTCAAGCTGGAAACGGAAATGGCCGGAACCCCGGACAAGGTACGTGATCTGCTGATGCAGGTCTGGGCACCGGCCCGGGCCGCCGCGCTTGAAGATCAGGCAGCGATGCAGACCATGTTGGCCAACGACGGGCACAACGGCCCCTTCATGCCTTGGGACTGGCGCTACTACGCTGAGAAACGCCGCAAGGCCCTGCATGACATCGACGAAGCGGCATTGAAGCCTTACCTTCAACTGGACAGGATGATCGAGGCAGCGTTCGATTGCGCGCATCGTCTCTTCGGGCTGTCCTTCTCGCCTGTCGAGGTGTCGAATTATCACCCCGATTGCCGCGCGTGGGACGTGACGCGCGATGGCGAACACGTCGCCCTGTTCATCGGCGATTATTTCGCCCGGGGTTCCAAGCGGTCGGGCGCCTGGTGCTCGGCGATGCGCAGCCAGTCTCGGCTGCCAAAGGTGCAGGCACCTATCGTGATCAACGTCTGCAACTTTTCCAAGCCGACCGACGGCGAGGCTGCGCTGCTGTCCTACGACGATGCGCGCACGCTGTTTCACGAGTTTGGCCATGCCCTGCACCAGATGCTGTCCGACGTGACGTTCGAGCGGGTGTCCGGCACCTCCGTCAGCCGTGATTTCGTGGAGCTTCCAAGCCAACTCTACGAACACTGGCTGGAAGTTCCCGAGGTGCTGGAAACCTTCGCCACACATGTCGACACAGGCGCGCCTATGCCCAAGGAAATGCTGAACAAGGTTCTGGGCGCCGCCACCTTCGACATGGGGTTTCAAACCGTCGAATATGTCGCCTCGGCGCTGGTCGATCTTGAATTCCACGACGGCGCGGCCCCGGCCGATCCGATGGCCAGGCAGGCGCAGATCCTTGACGCGCTCGGGATGCCAGACGCGATCACCATGCGCCATGCGACGCCGCATTTCGCTCATGTGTTTTCCGGCGATGGCTACAGTTCTGGCTACTACAGCTACATGTGGTCGGAGGTCATGGACGCCGACGCCTTCGCCGCGTTCGAGGAAAAAGGCGATGCTTTCGATCCCGAAATCGCGCGCGCACTTGAGGAAAACATCCTGTCCAAAGGCGGTTCTGTCGAAGCGGACGAGCTTTACATGCGGTTTCGCGGGCGGATGCCGGGCGTAGATGCACTTCTCAAGGGCAGGGGCCTCGCTGCGGGCTGAGCCGTTCAGGCACGTGACTGCAAAGGGGCGCCCGGGTGGCGCCCTTTTTTACGCGTCTGACACGGTCAGTTTGCAACCTGCTCCCTCAGGATCGCGCCGGTCAGTGAGATCATGAGGTAGATCCCCGAAAGCACCAGAAATACCAGGATGGTGTTTTCGAACGAGTGCGGGTGGCTCGGATCCTGGGGGGCGATCGGTCGTACCGAGGTTGTCAGGTACCGAACCTGCCGATTGGCCTCCAGCTCGGTCTGCTTTTCATTCTGCAGGGCCGATTGCAGAAACATGTCGGCCGTACTCAGATCCGCCTGGGCCAACTGCACCTGCGCCGTCTTTGCGGCAAGCGAGCTGTCGTCGGCCTGGGTTTGGGTCATCTTGTCGTTCAGATCGGCCAGCAGCGCCTGTAACCGGTCGATATCGGCCTCGGCGCCGTTGACGCGTGCCAGGTTGGGGCGATTGTTGTCGCGCAAGGCAGACAGTTGCAGTTGCTTTTCCTGCAATTGCACTTCGTAGCCTGCTATCTGGCTGCGCAAGGTGGCGATGACTGCCTCCGGATCCACGATCGTGCCTTCTTGCAGCCGCACCAGCGTTTCCTGCGCCTCCCGCCTGTCCGACTTGGCCTTTTCCAGGCCCTCACGCGCGGAACGCACCGCATCCTCCCGCTTGCGTCGCGACAGATCGTCGACCCGCTCCTCGGCGTAGGCGATCAGATGGGTAGAGAATTCCGTTGCCAGATTGGGATCGGCGGCCTGTGCCTCCATCTTGATGACGCCTTCGGTCGGATCATAGCCGATTTTGACGTACTTCTTGTATGTGCGATAGGCGACTTCGTTCGAGGCATTCGGCGGCATGCGCTGAATGGGATCGATGGCGGGGTCGCTGAAATGGTCATTGAACCCGACATCGTCGTTCAGGCGCAGCATCGCGTCCTTGGATTGCAGGTAGGATTGCACCGCGATGGAATCCTGGTTCGTGGCGAACTGCGTGCCGGAAAACAGCCCGCCCAGACCGCCGCCGCTTGTCGCATCGGCTTGCAGAATCAGGAATTCGGATTTCACCGAATACATCGGCGTGGCCACGCGGAAATAATAGTACCCGGCCAGGATCGTCGGCAGAAAGACAAAAAAGGACAATCGCGTCAGCAGTTGCAGCAGCTTTCGGCGGCGGCGATGCGCAATGTCACGTTGAATGGTGAATATGTCGTGGTGGCGGCGCGACAAGGTGCTTTCGCGCGACGCGGGGTGCTGGTTTGGTACCCTGTCCGGCAGGGCATCATCCTGCGTTCGTCGTACCAGGGCGTTGCTGTCCTCGGCCCGGATCACCTCCAGCATCCTGCCGGTTTCGAACGGGTCGATCCCCAGACCGCGCAACTGGCGTACCGCGTCGAAATCCGACCGGGTCGTCAGCATGTGATTTTGCGCCAACCGGCGGGCGCTGCGCAATTGCTGACGTGTCAGGCCCTCGCGGCGGATGGATTTCAGTTCCGCTTCCAGTGCCGCGTTCCGTGCCTCGCGGGTGGCCGCGTCATCTTCGCTGATATCACCCTCATGCGCGCCGCCCATCTCCGTGTCGTGTTCCAGCAGATGGCGGCTCGCCTGATCGGGGTCGGCCGTCGCGGATGGGTCTGCGGCATCGTCCACGCTTTGCCGGCCCGCGTCCGGGGCGGCCCGATGTGCCTTCACGCGTCCGTCGTCGCGTCGGGGCGGAGGGTTATGCGCCTTGGGGTCCGTAGTCATACATCTGCTTCGCTTCTTCCAAGGTATCAAACATGAACAGGTTGCCATCGCGCAGCACCGCTGCCTCGCGCGCGAATTTCGCCAGCGTCCTGGCCTGATGCGATACGATCACGATCGTCGTCGTCTCCAGCCGTTCCCGAAGGATTTCCCCTGCCTTGCGATTGAACTCCATATCTGTGGAATTCGGCATCCCTTCGTCGATCAGGTACATGTCGAAATCCAGAGCCAGCATCAGCGCAAAGCTGAAACGCGCCCGCATCCCCGACGAATACGTCCCGAGGGGCTGCTCGAAATATTCGCCCAGGCCGCACAGCCAGCGACAGAACGCTTCGACATAATCCGGGTCCAGCCCATAAAGCCGCGCAATATATCGCGAATTTTCCATCGCGGTATGCTTGCTGATCACCCCGCCCATGAAACCCAGCGGAAACGAGATCCGGCAGGTTTTGCGCACGGTCCCCTCATCTGGCTTCTCCAGCCCCGCCATCATGTTGATAAGGGTGGTTTTGCCCGTGCCGTTGGGGGCGAGGATTCCCAGAGAGCGGCCCAACTCGACGCGAAAGGAGACACGGTCCAGGATCACCTTGCGATGGCTGCCCGTCCAGAACGATTTACTGACATTCTCGAATTCGAGCATGGGGGCGTTAAACTCGTATGACCAGTCTCCCAGGCGGAGTTGCGTTTCGATCCGTCCGCCGAATTGGACCGACTATGCCGGATTTCTTGTGTTCATGGCAATCTTGCCTGTCGAAAATGTAAGACCGCATGAAAAAGCCGGCAAAACGTCTGCCGGCTTTTAATTGAATTGTCGCGATTTTCGCGCCGCAGGGAATTGGCCTGCGACGCGATGCCGCCGTCGACATGTTCAGGCGACAACCTTTTGAACGCGGCATACCAGGCCCGCAACCAGGGCAATCCCGGCGGCGGCGAAACTGAACAGGGCACCCATCTTTGCCGCGTCCTGCACCGGGCCGGCATCAAAGGCGACCGAGGCGATGAACAGCGAAACGGTAAACCCGATGGCGGCGACACACCCGACCACCAACAGATCCGCTGTGCGCATTCCCCGGGGCAGACCCAGGCGCAACGCATGCGCGCCAAAGGCGCCGAACAGCAGCACGCCGATCGGTTTGCCCAGCAGCAGCCCGAACATCACCAGCCATGTCGGTTCGGAAATCGCGTTGAACTCTACCCCCGCATTCATCAGGCCGAAAAAGAACAGGACGATTTCGACAGGATGCTTCAGCACATGCTCGATATGGTTCAGGAGATCGGTCAGATATTGCTCTGCTTCGCTGAAAAAGCCAAAGGCCCGATCGGCGTGCGGGATCGTCGGCACAATCGGCAGCAGCCCAAGTGCGGGATGAATCCCGGCGCGCATGAAGCCATACCAGCTGATGCAGGCCGCGATTGCATAGGGCCAGAGGCCCAGCCTCTCTCGGACCCAGGATGAATTGGGCCGATCCTGATTGTTGCGATCCATCCGGCGGGGCAGGGCGTTGAACAGCACGAAAACCGCGCCCGCAGCCGCCAGCGACAGTAAAAGCCACTCCGGCGCCAGATCGCCTGACGGATAAAAGATGGCCAGGATGATCAGCCCGGCGGCGTCATCGGCAATCGCCAGCAGCAGCAAAAAGCGCACGGCAGGATGCCCCGCCCCGAAGACCATCCGCCCCACGAGGTAGGAAAACGCGATGTCGGTGGCCGTCGGAATGGCCCATCCGTTGGACACGGCATCATACGTGGTCGAGCCGAACACCATCGCCAACCCCAGGTACACCGTGACCGGGCCCAACATGCCGCCAAGCGTGGCGATCAGCGGCGTCGCGGCCTTCTTGCCGCGCAGCGACCCCTCTTTCAGGATCACGGCCTCCCAGACCTCCTTGGCGGCAATGGCAAAGAAGAACGCCATCAACATGTCGTTGATCAGGTAGTGGAGGGTCAGCACGCGATGACCGTCGTGCAGGGCGCCCACCGGGGCATCCTCCCAGATCACCAGGTGCACGAAATGATGATAGCCCTCCGCGTCCAAATTGGCCCAGATCAGGGCAACCAATGCCCCGATGATCAACAACAGAGAATAATTGGTAACGAAATTCCAGACCCGATACATGTGGCCTTCCCCCGTTTCATTTTTGGTTAATCGCGAGGTAAGGGAATTGCGGCGGCTGGGCAACGGGGTCTCATGGCGCCGCGCCTGCTTTACGATGAACGGTGGTTTGCGGCAGGCGGGCGGCGCGCCTGGATGCCGCTCAAAGCGGCAGCACGGTGCCTTGCGCCACGGTCGGAGCCCACAGCCCCCACAGGCCCCCTGCGATCATTGCGCCCAGGATGGCCAGGCCGAGGTAGGCCATAAAGACGCGAGGCTTGACCAGCGCCCAGACGGCAACGGCGGCGGGGATGCAGCTGACACCCCCCGCGATTATGAATGACATGGCCGCACCGGGCGCCATTCCCTGATCCAGCAAGGCGCCGACCAGCGGCACGGCGGCGTAGCCATTCAGATAGGCCGGGGCGCCGACCAGCGCGCCCAGCACGATGGGACCCGGCCCCGTACCCCCCAGAACGCCCGCAATCCATTCGGCCGGAACGTATTCCAGCATCACCGTTTCCAACACATAGGCCAGTACGAGCCACTTGGTCAGGAACAGCAGGTTTTCAAAGGCGGTCTCGCGAAAGGTGGCGCGACGGTCGGCGTCGGTCCAGACGCGCCAGACCGGTTTCCCCTGAAAGGGCTGTTTCACGCCGCAGCAGCCTCCGATAGCGGGCCGCTGGCGCAAGGGGTCGGCAAAGACGACGCTACCTTTCAGCGCCATCACCACAGCGCCCCCGAACAGGCCCAGCCCGATGGCCGCGATGGCCTTGCCGACGGCGAATTCCATCCCCAGTGTGCCGGCGGTAATCGTGAACATCGCCGGGTCCATCAACGGCGAGGCCAGCCAGAAGGCCATGACCGCGCTCAGCGGCGCGCCGACAGCCAGCAATGCGGCGATGAAGGGGATCACCTCGCACGAACAGAACGGTGACAGCCCGCCCAGCAGGGCCGCCATGACGATCATCCGCGCTTCGCGCCCCTCGAAGGCGCGTGCCAGAACAACCTCGGCTCCGCTGGCCTTGAGGTATCCGATTGCGCAGACCGCGAACACGATGAACGGCAAGGTACCCAGATAGGCTCGGCCCGCGAACACCACGCTATCGCCCAACTGCGCCGGGTCCAGCGCCGCGATCAGGCCCAGCACCAAAAGCACGGATACCCACGCGCCGTCGAGTTTGGCGCGCAGGCGGCGATATTCGATCAGCATCATTTCAGTCATTCGGGGTTTCCTCGTCATGAGCACAGCCGACATCGGCGCAACAATTGGCCAGCAGGAAATCCGCCAGCGCCTTCAGATCCTCATAGGCGACCGCGGCACAGATCACGCTGCGCCCGACCTTGGCCTGCCGCACCAGTCCGGCCTGCGCCAGGATCTTCACGTGATGCGTCAGGGTCGATCCGGTGATGCCGACCCGGGCGCCCAACTCACCGATGCTCAGCCCCTGCGGCCCGGCACGCACCAGCGTGCGCAGCACTTGAAGCCGTTGTTCCGATCCGAGCGCGGCAAAGCTCGATGCGGCAAGGACGAGGGTGAGGTCAGGCGATGACAATGCTTTCATGATTCTAGAAATATAGAAATGAAGGCGACCTGGCAAGATATTTCGATAATTGTCGAAATGTTGGCGCGCCAGGTGCGCTTTCCATTTGACGCCACCCTGCGCGCCCCCACATTGCAACGCATGACCGACCCGTTCAGCGATATCCGCACCTGCCGCCTCTGTGCCGCGCGCTTTGCCGCCACCCGCACACGTCATGCGCCTGCGCCGGTGGTCTGGCTGGATCCGGCCGCGCGCATCCTGATCGCGGGGCAGGCGCCGGGGATCAGGGCACACGAACGCCAGCGCCCCTTCGATGATCGCTCCGGCGACCGTCTGCGCGACTGGATGGGCGTGACCCGGGATGAGTTCTACGATCTGCGCCAGATGGCATTCCTGCCCTCGGCTTTCTGCTTTCCGGGGTACGACGCAAAGGGATCGGACCTGCCGCCGCCCCGGATCTGCGCCCAGACGTGGCATGGCGATGTCATGGAAAAGCTGCCCAACCTGCGCCTGCGGCTGCTGATCGGCGTCTATGCGCAGGCCATCCACCTCGGGACTCGCGCGCCCCTGACACGGACCGTGGCAGAATGGCGCGAACATCTTCCCGGCACGATCCCCTTGCCTCATCCGTCCTGGCGCAATACGGCATGGCTGCGCCGCAATCCGTGGTTCGAAACCGATCTCCTTCCGGTGCTGCGCGCCGAAGTCCGAAAGGCAATGACATGTCCGACCTGACCCAAGACGCACCCGAAGTCACCGCGCTCGACGCGGCCCATGCCGCGATGGAGGCCGCGCCCGATGACGACAACGTCCGCCTGCGGTTCTACGAACGCCTTGCGGACAGCGAGCTTTTCCTGCTGCTCAGCGCCGAGGCCGATGGCGGCAATGCCAGCCCCGAGATTTTCCCGGTCGAGGACGTGCAGTTCGTTCTGCTGTTCGACCGCGAGGAAAGGCTGTCATCCTTTACCGGCCGCCCGTCGCCCTATGCGGCGCTGTCCGGGCGCACCATCGTCGAACAGCTTGCCGGGCAGGGGGTCGGCCTTGCCGTCAACCTCGAAACCCCCTCTGCCATCCTGATCCCCCCCGAGGCCGTGGACTGGCTGCGAGACACCGTCGCCCACGCCCCGGACGAGGTCGAGGCACAGATCGCGGCCTTTCACCCCCCGCATGGGCTGCCGGAATACCTGATTGCCGCGATCGACGCGAAACTCGCGACCGCCAGGGGCCTTGCCGATTGTGCCTTTCTCGCAGGCACCGAAGACGAACAGGGCCGCCGCAGCCACATGCTCGCCTTCATCGATGCCGTGCCCGGCGCCGAACCGTCGCTGGCCAGGGCAGCCTCCGAAGCGCTGACATTTTCCGGGGTAGAGGCCGGGCAGATGGACGTCGGGTTCTTTGCCGCGACCGACAGCCACGCGGCATCCCTCGCACGGGTCGGTCTGCGCTTTGACCTGCCCGAGGCCGAGACCGCGCAGGAGATAACCCATGTCGCGCCGGGCTCGGACCCGAACAAACCGCCGATCCTGCGCTAAGGCAACGCACCCCTCGGCGGGGCTGGGGCGTCCGCCCTTGACGCGCCGATCCTCCGAAGCCACCTTCCGCCCGACACAAAACAATAAAAGCAGGATGTCAGCTTGAGCAGATCCGCCCCCCCCTTCGCCCCGTTCGAATGGATGATCGCCTGGCGCTACCTGCGCGCCCGCCGTGCCGAAGGCGGGGTTTCGGTGATGACCTGGATCTCACTGATCGGCATCGCCCTCGCGGTCTTTGCCCTGATCGCGACGCTGTCGGTGCGCGCCGGTTTTCGCGCCGAATTCGTTGACACAATCCTTGGGGCCAATGCCCACGTCACGGTCTATTCCGCCGGGCAAGCCACCGAAACCGGCCAGCTGGATCGCACCATCCCCGATTACACCGAGATGGCCACGCGCATCGCCGCCGTCCCCGGTGTCAGCCGGGCCGCTCCCCTGATCAAGGGGCAGGTGATGGCAACAATGAACGGCCGCAACGCGGGGGTCGAGATTTTCGGCATCGCGGCCGCCGACCTCGACAGCATCCCGCGCATCGCCCGCCCCGAGGAGTCGATGGGCAACATCGCGGACTTCGGCTCAGGTGTCGCCATCGGTTCGGGCGTGGCGCGTGAACTGGGCCTCGTGCCGGGCGACCGGATCAAGCTGATTTCGCCGGATGGCGTGAAGACCGCCTTTGGCACCTCTCCCCGCGTCGGCACCTACGATGTCACCTATATCTTTACCGCTGGGCGCTATGACATCGACCGCACGCGGGTTTACATGCCCTTCGCCGAGGCGCAGTCCTACTTCAACCGCGAAGGCGCTGCGGACGAGATCGAGGTGATGCTCGACGATCCCGAAACAGTCGATGAACACGTCCCCGACATCCTGCGTGCCGCCGGGGACAACGCGATGGCCTGGACCTGGCGCGATGCCTCGGGCAGCTTCCTGCGTGCCCTGACGGTCGAGGACAACGTGATGTTCATCATCATGTCGATCCTCGTGCTGATCGCGGCGATGAACATCGTCTCGGGGCTGATCATGCTGGTCAAGAACAAGGGGCGCGACATCGGCATCCTGCGCACCATGGGCCTGACCGAAGGGTCTATCCTGCGCGTCTTCTTCATCTGCGGCGCCTTCACCGGCATCATCGGCACAGTGGTCGGGCTGGTGCTGGGCGTGGTTTTCACCCTCTATATCGACCCGATCTTCGCCATGGTGAACTATGTCGCCGGCGGCGGTGTCTGGGATCCGTCCGTGCGCGGCCTCTACGCGTTGCCGGCCAAGCTGCAATGGCATGATGTCCTCTCGGCGGTGTCGCTTTCGCTGATCCTGTCCTTTGGGGTCACCATCTTTCCGGCCCGCCGCGCGGCCCGGATGAACCCGGTCGAGGCGCTGCGCTATGAATGATGTTGAAATGACGCCCGCCCCGGTGCTGGAACTGCGCGGCCTGTGCAAGGGCTACAACCCCGGTCAACCGAACGAGATAACGGTGCTGCATGATGCCACCCTGACGGTGCAGCGGGGCGAGGTCGTCGCCCTTGTCGCGCCTTCGGGTGCGGGCAAGTCGACACTGCTGCATATCGCGGGCCTGCTGGACCAGCCCGACACCGGCACGGTACGCATCGCAGGCGAGGACATGTCGGACCTGTCCGACCGCCGCCGCACCGCCGTGCGGCGCGACAAGGTCGGCTTCATCTACCAGTTCCACCACCTGCTGCCCGAATTCACCGCGGCCGAAAACATCATTCTGCCGCAACTGGCTGCGGGTGCCCCGCGCAAACAGGCGCAGGACCGTGCCGAGGACCTGTTGGCCCGTGTGGGGTTGTCGGCCCGCGCCGGTCATCGCCCCGCCGCGATGTCGGGGGGGGAACAGCAGCGCGTCGCCTTCTGCCGCGCGCTGGCCAATGGGCCCGCCCTGCTGCTGGCGGATGAACCGACCGGCAACCTCGACCCGACGACCTCGGACACGGTGTTCGATGCGCTGATGGGGCTGGTGCGCGACACGGGCCTGTCGGCCCTGATCGCGACGCATAACCTTGCCCTCGCCGCGCGGATGGACCGGACCCTGCGTCTGGACACCGGCACCCTCAGCGAAGGCTGAGATCGAAAAAGGGGGCCGCGCGGCCCCCTCTTGCTCTGTTCAGACGTCCAGCTCGACGGCGAACTTGGCGTTTTCCTGGATGTACTGGAACCGCAGCTCGGGTTTCTTGCCCATCAGCCGCTCAACCAGATCACCGGTCTCGCCCGGTTCGTCCTCGTCGATGGTGACGCGGATCAGCTTGCGCGAATTCGGGTCCATCGTGGTTTCCTTCAGGTCCTTGGCGTCCATTTCACCAAGACCCTTGAAGCGTGACACGTCGATCTTGCCACGCCCGCCCAGCCCCTTTTCCAGCCACATGTCGCGCTCGGCCTCGTCCTGAACATAGACGCGGTTGGCGCCCTGCGTCAGACGGAACAGCGGCGGACAGGCCAGGTACAGATGGCCATTGTCGATCATCGGCCGCATCTGGGTGAAAAAGAACGTCATCAGCAGCGAGGCGATATGCGCGCCGTCGACATCCGCGTCGGTCATGATGATGATCTTGTCATAGCGCAGATCGTCGACCCGGAACTTGCTGCCCAGGTTGACGCCGAGCGCCTGGCACATGTCCGCAATTTCCTGGTTGGCACCGATCTTGCCGCTGGCTGCGCCAAGGACGTTCAGGATCTTGCCACGCAGCGGCAGCAGCGCCTGTGTCTTGCGGTTGCGCGCCATCTTGGCCGACCCACCTGCCGAATCACCCTCGACCAGGAACAGCTCCGTGCCCTCTCGGTTGGTGTTGGAACAATCCGCCAGCTTGCCGGGCAGACGCAGCCGTTTCGTCGCCGTCTTGCGCGAGGTTTCCTTTTCCATCTTGCGCCGCAGACGCTCGTCCGCCCGCAGGATCAGGAAATCGAGGATCGCGCCCGCCGATTTTGTATCCGCCGCCAGCCAGTTGTCAAAGTGGTCGCGCACCGCGTTTTCCACCAGACGCCCGGCCTCGACCGTGGCCAGCCGGTCCTTGGTCTGGCCGACGAATTCCGGCTCGCGGATAAAGCACGACACAAGGGCCGAACCGCCGACAACCAGATCCTCGCGGGTGATCTGGCTGGCCTTCTTGTTGTTCACCAGCTCGCCGTAGGCACGAATGCCCTTCAGCACGGCCGTCCAGAAACCCTGCTCGTGCGTGCCGCCCTCGGGCGTTGGAACCGTGTTGCAATAGGACTGGATGAAACCGTCGCGGGCCGGCGTCCAGTTGATCGCCCACTCCACACGCCCCGGCACGCCAAAGCGTTCCTTGAAATCGACACGCCCCGCAAAGGGCCGCTCGGCGTAGGTCGTGATGCCCGACATTGTTTCGCTCAGATAGTCCGCCAGACCGCCGGGAAAGTGAAACACGGCCTCAAGCGGCGTCTCGCCATCGTCAATCGCGGTCTTCCAGCGGATCTCGACACCCGAAAACAGGTAGGCCTTGGACCGGATGGACTTGAACAGGCGCGCCGGCTTGAACTTGTGGCTGCCAAAGATCTCCGCGTCGGGATGAAAGGTCGTCGTGGTGCCGCGCCGGTTCGGTGCCGCGCCCATGTCCTCCAGCGGCCCCTGTGGAATGCCGCGCGCGAATCGCTGTTGCACCAGTTTGCGATCCCGGGCCACCTGCACGACCATATGATCGGACAGCGCATTGACCACCGAGGCGCCGACGCCGTGCAGACCGCCCGAGGTCTCATAGGCCTTGCCGCCGAACTTGCCGCCCGCGTGCAGGGTACACAGGATCACCTCCAGCGCCGATTTGCCGGGAAACTTCGGGTGCGGGTCGAACGGCATCCCCCGCCCGTTGTCGCGGATGGTGATTGCGCCGTCGGCGTGCAGCTCGACCTCGATGCGATTGGCATGGCCCGCAACGGCCTCGTCCATCGAGTTGTCCAGAACCTCGGCGACAAGGTGGTGCAGGGCGCGTTCATCCGTGCCCCCGATGTACATGCCGGGGCGTTTGCGAACAGGCTCCAGCCCTTCCAGAACCTCGATCGAGGAGGCGTCGTAGGTTTCCGGGGCCGCGCCGTTCAAAAGATCGTCTGCCATGTGCTGCTCTCGGTGCTTATTGTTGGCGGCCATTATGGCAGCGCGCCCCGCCGGGGGAAAGGGCTGTGGCGCAAGCCGCTGTCATTCGCGACACGCGCGGCACGGGGCGCGGGCAATGCTGCGCCGGAACGGACGGGCAGGGGTGCCGTCGGTCGGTGCCGCGCGCGTCCAGTGCCTGACAGGCCCGGGCCTCGACACCCCCTGCAAGGCCCCCCGTCCACGGCCAGACGACACGGCCATATGACACGGCCATGTGACATGGGCATGTGAACGGGCACGCGACCGGCCACGGCCTGTCATCACGGGCCTGTCATCACGGGCCTGTCATGTTGCCGAACAGGCTCAGTCGTGGTCGCGCAAGGCCCCGCGCACCAGTTTCATCGCTGGCCAGAACAACGCGAAGGCGCCCATCACGGCATCGTCGAAATCCCGCTCGGGGTGGGGCAGGTCGGCCCAGATCGTCAGCCCCTTGTGGCGCAGCAGCGGACCGCGCGGATGCGTCTCGGAATAGGGGGCAGGCACGCGTTTCAGGCTCGGTGCGCGCAGGTTGCACCCCTGGGCCATCAGCGCCCCGACCGCGTCATCGATGCGGTCCCCACGCTTGCCCGCCAGCGCCGCGCGCCAACGCTCCAGCGCCGCGCCCTCGAACTTCATGTAGCCCGCACCGACCCGGATGCGGTCCAGCTCGATACGCAGGAACCAGCCCAGCGGCTGCGCATCCTCGTCCGGCGCGCTCCACATCATGTGCAGATGCGGCTTGTAGGGCGGTTCTCCCCTGGCGAACTTCTCGTCCCGCTCAAGGCCGAACAGGGTGGTTGAGCATGTGCCGCCGGTCAGGTCCGCGATCCTGGGGCGCAAGGCCTCCAGCAGCTGCGTCGCAGGCGTCTTCAGGCGAGCTGTGAACTCGGCCTCGTTGGCCTCGAACCATTCGGTCGCGTTGTTGTCATCCAGACGGCGGCAGAAATCCTGCGCGTCCGGCACCAATGTGTCGAATGCCTCACTCATCATGCGTTCCTTTCGAAGCTGTGGTGGGTCGAAGCTGCGGTGGGCAAATCGCCTCGTCTTCCTCCCTTTACGGCAAAACGCGGGAATGCCCAGTGCCGTCTGCTCCGGCCGGTCTATCCAACGGTGCCGCCCCCCAACACTCGACATGGCACCCGCACGCTTTACGAAAAAACGCGCACCCCCCACGCCGGTTCCGATCAGAGGAGAGCACTTTTGCACAATTTCATCTTCCGCCTGTGCGCGGCGCACCCTCTTGCCCAGTGAGCCGACCCATCGTAAGGCCTGCGCATGATCCCTGCCATGACATACCGCCAACATATCCGCGCCATCCTGGTGCTGGGCCTGCCGCTGGCCGGCAGCCAGCTGGCACAGGTGTCGCTGTCGCTTGTCGACGCCATGATGCTGGGCTGGTACGACACCACCGCGCTGGCAGGCGAGGTGCTGGGTGGGTCACTGTTCCTGATCCTCTTCCTTGCCGGTACCGGCTTTGCCTCGGCGGTGGCACCTCTCGTCGCCGCCGCCGAAGGGCGTGGCGACATGACCCGCGCACGGCGTGTGACGCGCATGGCGCTGTGGCTTTCGATGCTGGCGGGGCTGGTCTGCCTGCCGATCCTGCTGAGCGCCGAAAGCCTGTTCCTGGCCCTTGGGCAGAAACCCGAAGTGGCCGAACAGGCCGGCATCTACCTCGACACGCTGGCCTACGGCATCTTTCCGGCGCATGCGGCCATGGTCCTGAAAAGCCACCTTGCCGCGATGGAGCGTACGCGCGTCGTGCTTATCGCGATGCTGGTCGCCGTCGTGGTCAACGCGGCGGGCAATTACGCGCTGATCTTCGGTCAGTGGGGCGCACCCGAGCTCGGCATCCTCGGGGCGGCCATCGCCTCGCTCGTCATGCACTTCGCCACGGTGGTCTTCCTGGTGGCCTACGTGCAGCGGTCGATCCCCGAACACGCGCTCTTCGTGCGCCTCTGGCGGCCCGACTGGGACGTGATGGGCGATGTCTTCCGCCTTGGCTGGCCCATCGGCCTGACGCTGGTGGCCGAAGTTGGCCTGTTCGGGGCCTCTTCGATCATGATGGGGTGGGTGTCTGAAACGGCATTGGTGGCGCATGGCATCGCGCTCCAGATCACCTCCGTGACCTTCATGATCCACCTCGGCCTCAGCCAGGCTGCAACCGTGCGGGCCGGTCGCGCCCATGGGCGTGGCACGATTTCGGACCTCAAGCGCGGGGCGCGCATGGCGCTCTTGCTGTCGGGTATTGCCGTGGTCGCGACGATCATTGCCTTCGTCACCATTCCGGGCTGGCTGATGGGGCTGTTTCTCGATCCCGACGCGACTGCGCGGGACGAGATCATTCGCGTCGGCACGCTGTTGTTGCTGGCCTCGGCGGTGTTTCAACTGGCCGATGCCTTTCAGGTCATGGCGCTCGGCCTGCTGCGCGGATTGCAGGATACGCAGCGTCCGATGATCTTTGCGGCCGTCAGTTACTGGGTGGTCGGCGTGCCGACGTCCTATGCCCTCGGCTTTACGCTGGGGATGGGGGGCGTCGGGGTCTGGCTGGGGCTGGCGACCGGCCTGGCCCTGGCGGCGGTGCTGATGATGGCGCGGCTATGGAACACCATGATCCCCGCTGTCCAGGCCGAGGTTTCGGCCCGACTCGGGATCAAGGCCGGCACGGCGCGCCCCGCGCCCCGCGCCTAGCGCCCGCTTCGGCGCCCGGAACCTGCTTGGGCGCCCTAGAACCCGGCCCGGCACAAACGCCCAGGCCGCAGCGCCGCCACCGCGATGGCCGCCACCGCGATGGCCGCCACCGCTATCTGCCGGCGGGGGGCAGCCGGTCGGCCTGCTTGCGCACCAGCACGCCGCGCAGGTCGTGCATCGCCAGCAACAGCTGATCGGTCACCGCCTCCAGCTGCGCCTGCGTCGCCTTTGATTGCGCCCATTGCGCCGTCAGGCTCAGATGATCGACGGTGCGAAAGATGTCATCGACCTCGCGCGCGGCAAGGGTCGCCTGCCGCTGCGCTGTCCAGTCGCGGATCGCGGCCATGTCCTGCGGGTCAAGCACACGGTCGCCGTGGGCCCTGATCTCGCCGTTGCGGATATTCACCGCCGCAATCTGGTCCATCTCGATCCGCCGGGCACGGTCCTGCGGATCGAGTCGAAAGACAAAGGCCCCATTCTCGCGCACGCGAAAGAAATACTGCGGCAGATCGGCTGACATTGCTGGCTCCCCGAACGAACTGTCCGGGGCGCTTTTACGCCAGATGTGCGCAGAAATCCTGAATCCGCCCGCAGGCTTCCTTCAGCGCGGCGTCCGACGTCGCATAGGAGATGCGAAAGTTCGGGCTGAGGCCAAAGGCCGCCCCGAACACCACCGCAACGCCGGTTTCCTCCAGCAGCGCCGTGGCAAAGGCTTCGTCATCCGCGATCACGGTGCCCGCCTTGCTGGTCTTGCCGATCAGCCCCTTGATCGAGGGGTAGACATAGAATGCGCCCTCCGGCACCGGGCAGGTGACGCCCTCGATCTCGTTCAGCATCCCGCAGACCAGATCGCGACGACGCACGAACATCTCGTTGTTGGGCGCGATGAAATCCTGCGGCCCGTTCAGCGCCTCGACCGCCGCCCACTGGCTGATCGAACAGGGGTTCGACGTGCTCTGGCTCTGGATCTTGCGCATGGCCCCGATCAGCGCCTCCGGGCCTGCGGCATAACCGATCCGCCAGCCGGTCATTGCATAGGCCTTGGACACGCCATTTACCGTCAGCGTGCGGTCATACAGCGCGGGCTCCACCTCGGCCGGGGTGCAGAACCTGAAATCGCCGTACGAAAGGTGCTCGTACATGTCGTCGCTCATCACCCAGACATGGGGATGGCGCAGCAGCACGTCGGTCAGGGCCTTCAGCTCGTCCCAGGCATAGCCCGCGCCCGTCGGGTTCGACGGAGAGTTGAAGATCAGCCATTTCGTCTTCGGCGTGATCGCGGCCTCCAGCGCCTGCGGGGTGATCTTGAAATCATCCTCCAGCGTCGCCTCTACCGTCACCGGCACGCCCCCCGCCAGCAGCACCATGTCGGGATAGCTGACCCAGTAGGGCGCCGGAATCACCACCTCGTCACCGGGGTTCAGCGTCGCCATCAGCGCATTGTAGAGCACCTGCTTGCCGCCCGTCCCGACGCTGACCTGCGCCGGTGTATAGTCCAGCTTGTTGTCGCGCTTGAACTTGGCGCAGATCGCCGCCTTCAGCTCGGCAATGCCATCGACGCCGGTATACCGCGTCTTGCCCGCGTTGATCGCGGCGATCCCGGCGGCGCGGATATTCTCGGGCGTGTCGAAATCCGGCTCTCCCGCGCTCAGCCCGATGACATCCTGACCGGCGGCCTTCAGATCGGCGGCCTTGTTGGTCATGGCGATGGTGGGCGAGGGTTTCACGCGGGACAGCGTGTCGGACAGAAAGGCCATGGGCCGCACTCCGGTTTGTAATTGGGGTCGACCCGTCTTAGGCTGGGCATCACAGCCGTTCAAGGCAGATCGGCCTGCAGGAGAGGAAGACGCATGACGGATGATTGGTACAGTGCCGAAAACGCTACCTTCGGTGATCGGATCGAGGCCGCGCGCTCGGTCGCGGGCATGACGCAGGGCCAGCTCGCCAAACGCCTCGGCATCAAGCTGGGGACGCTGCGCAGCTGGGAAGAAGACCTGTCCGAACCCCGCGCCAACAAGTTGCAGATGCTGGCCGGGCTGCTGAACGTGTCCTTCACGTGGCTGCTGACCGGCGAAGGCGATGGCGTCGCCCCCCCGGACGAAGCAGAGGCACCGACCCCCGATCCCGGTGTGCTTGAGGCGTTGCAGGAAATGCGCGCGCTGCGGACCCAGATGACTGGCATGGCAGATCGTCTGGCGCTATTGGAAAAGCGCATCAGAAAATCGCTCAAGGAACCTGCCGCATGACCGAACCCGTCCCCGTTGGCGAAGCCCGCGAAACCCGGCTGAAACGTCTGCACATGCGCTCCATGCGGCGTGGCATCAAGGAAATGGACATCATCCTGTCGCGGTTTTCCCAAAGCCTGCCACAGCTCAGCGACAGCGATCTCGATGCCTATGACCAGGTGCTGGCCCAGAACGACCAGGATCTCTACCAATGGGTCTCGGGTCAGGAACAGCCGCCCGCGTCGCTCGCCCCGATGATCAGCCGGATCGCCGGGTACAACTGACCTCGCGGGGCGGAAAATGATGCGGGGCGTTTGCCGCGAAACGCCGACAGGCCCCCGCCGGGCCCCCGCCGGGCGTTGCCATCGCCGTTCCCGCTGGCCTCTTTCGCCCCGATCATCCGGGCGCGATCTTCAGATCCCGTGCCGCGTCTCTAATGGTACGTGTTGTGCCTCGGCTGCCGGGGACGCGCTGGCGTCGGGCTGCATGGCTAGGTTTTGTTAACCACAGAACGGTCTATCCATTTGGAATTAACATAATTTTCGGGAATTTCATCCAGTTTCCGTCCGACATGAATTGACGGAGAACTTGGATGAGCATTCAGAACGCGATCGGGCCGCGCACCGCTCCACAGGGGTTCATGACGGGCTACCTGGACACCCTCGCGCTGGTAGAGCGTCTGCATCGCCTTTTGCTGGACGTGATCAAGGATGAATTCGAACGCGTCGGCGTTCTGGAAATCAACGCGGTGCAGGCTCTGCTGCTGTTCAACATCGGCGAGAACGAGGTGACGGCGGGCGAACTCAAATCGCGCGGTTACTATCAAGGCAGCAATGTCAGCTACAACCTCAAGAAACTGGTCGAAATGGGCTACATGCACCATGAGCGGTGCGAGATCGACCGCCGTTCGGTGCGCGTCCGCCTGACCAAAAAGGGCCGCGACATCCGCGACGTGGTAGACGAGCTTTTCGTGCGCCACGCAGACGGGCTGGAACATCGGAAAGTCATCGACCTCGACGGGCTGGAAGGGATCAACACCTCCTTCCGCCGTATCGAACGGTTCTGGACCGACCAGATCCGCTATATCTACTGACGCCTGCCGCCACGGATCACAGGGCGTCCCGGCGGCGCCCCGTGGCGCCGTCGGTCCGCCCCTGCTCGCGTGACCTGCGCACGCCCTGCTGCACATCCACCCGGGCACACCGGGGCCGCGCCACCGTCACGGGGATTGCCCCCACCTTTACTGCAAACCTGTTTCTCGCCGATCGCTATCTTGCGACGACCAGACGCGACGGTCTCTGTTCCTGGCCCCGCACCGGTCCGGCCCAACCCTGTCGTGGCTGCCCCGCAGGCCCCGTCCGTGCATCGCGCCACGCATCCGGTCCCGGGCCGCTCTGGGCAAGCGACGGCACCTCCAGCTCCTTCAACAGCTTGCGCACCATCGCCGCTTCAAAGTCCCGAAATCCGAGCGCCGCTTCGGCAAAGGCATCCGGCCCCCGCAACACGTAGGCCCGGTAATAGGCCATCAGTTGCGCGATGCCGCCCGATGCGTCATTCGCCTCGCCGATGACCAGCCCGTTTACCGTCAGGGCCCCCATGTCGATCTCTCTCGGATGCGGCCCGGCGTTGTGCATCCCGTCGCCCGAGACATCCAGCACCCGCCGCCAGCATCCGTCCTGCCGGGCCAGCGCACCTGCGCCAAATCGCATTGCCGCGCCGATGGCGGTGGATGGCTCCATGTGCACCCGCCCGACTGCGCGCAACCGTTGCCGTACCGTCTCCAGTGCCGCCGCGTCGCCGATCACCGTCCAGGGCGACAGCACCCGCTGGTCCTGCGGTCCGCTCCATTCATAGACCATCAGGCGCACCGGCGTTTCGGGCATCTGCAGCAGTGCCTCGCGTACCTGCGGGTTGGCCAGCGCCGCCGCCAGACCGTCCAGTTGCAGGCGGTATTCCGTATCATCGACCGACCCCGACACATCCAGCCCAAGGGCCAGCGCCTGACGGCAGGTTTCGGCGCGGGCGCCCCCGGCCGTCAGCGCCGCCAGCATCAGCGCGACCGCTATCACCCGCAACATGTCGTCGTCCCGTCCGCGCGCTCACCCACCTGCAAATCATTGAGCTCGCGAAACAGTTTCAGCGTCATCGCGCGGCGGAAATCCTCGAACCCCTCTGCGGTCACCATAAAGGCACCCGGTCCGTGCAGGATCTCCTCGCGGTAAAACCGCTGCACGCCCTCGTCCGGCCCCAGGATCGCCAGGCCGTTCACCACCACCCCGTCGAACGGGAAATGCTTGTAGGCCAGCGCCGGGGCAAACCCCTCGTTGTTGATGCCGTCGCCGGATACGTCGATCACCTGGCGGTCGCAGGCCGGTGCCTCGCGCAGCATACCCGCCCCGAACCCCAGGCCATAGCCCGCCGCAGTGGGAAAGCCGCTATAGCTGCGCCGCGCCCGCGCAATCACCCCGATGGCCTGTTCCAGCGCCGCGCGGTCCCGCAGCATCACCCAGGGCAGAACCACCACCTGCTGCTGCCGCCCGCTCCATTCAAAGACCGACAGCGCCACCGCACCTTGCCCCTGCAGGATCGCGCGCTGGATGTCCGGCGCGCGCAGCGCCGCCACCAACCCGTCGCGCTGCAACGCATATTCCGCCGCATCCACCGATGCCGACACGTCCAGCGCCAGCACCAGCGCCAGACGACAGTGCCCCTCGGCCTGAACCCGTTGCACGAACGGCTTTGCAAAGTCCGGGCGGGACTTTGCAAAACCCTCCTCAGCCGCGGCACCCGAACCGGCCAGGGCAACACACCAGACCGCACCCGCCGCACGTCGCGCCCATGACCCCCACCCTGCGGGCAGGGGCCACGTTCCGGGGAAATTCCCTACCAATGTCCCGTGTTCGCCATGCTCAGCCAAGGCTCCGCAGGTTCCAGCGATCCTCCCTCCTGCAACAGCTCGACCGAGATATTGTCGGGCGAGCGCACAAAGGCCATGTGACCGTCGCGCGGCGGCCGGTTGATCGTCACACCCGCATCCATCAGCGTCTGGCACATCTCGTAGATATTGCCGACGCTATAGGCCAGGTGCCCGAAATGACGGCTGTCGCTGGGCAGATCGTCGTCCCCGTCCCAGTTGTAGGTCAGCTCCACAGGGCAGTCTTCCTGCCCCTCCGGCGCCATGAAGATCAGGCTGAACCGCCCACCTTCGTTATCGATCCGCCGGGTTTCCTTCAGCCCCAGCAGCTCGAAGAATGCCATGGTCTTTTCCAGGTCCTTGACCCGCACCATCGTGTGCAAATAGCGCACTTTCATCGTGAAACTCCTTGTCATGTCCCCGCGCCGCGCCCTGAGAAGGCTGCGGCGGGGGCCCGTCCTGCATGTTCCGGGGCCACCCTCCCGGGGGCACCGCTCCGCCCTGAACGTAGCAGCCCCACGCCGCTTGTCGACGCAAAATCCCCTCGTGTGCGTCTCCTGCGGCACCGGACGCGAATTCGCCCCGTCGCCGCTCATGTAGAGGTTTTGCACGCCCCCCTTACAAGATAGAGTGGATCTGCACTGAAGATGACAAAAGGATTCGCCCATGCCGCTCTCCCCCGACCAGCAGGCCGAAATCGACGCGCAACGCAGCGCCCCCGCGCAGACCCTGCGCGCCACCGTTCCGGGGATGGAGGCGCATCTCTACACGGCGCATCCCGTGCTCGATCATGGCTTCGTGCGGGTGATCGACTACATGGGCGACGATTCCGCGATCTGCCAGGCCGCCCGCGTCTCCTACGGTCGTGGCACCAAATCGGTGCAGAACGACGAAGGGTTGATCCGCTACCTGATGCGCCACTGGCATTCGACCCCGTTCGAGATGTGCGAGATCAAGCTGCACGTCAAGCTGCCGGTCTTCGTCGCGCGCCAGTGGATTCGCCACCGCACCGCCAACGTCAATGAATACTCGGCGCGCTATTCGATTCTCGACCGCGAATTCTACATCCCCGCACCCGATGCGCTGAACGCCCAGTCCCAGGTCAACAACCAGGGCCGCGGCGAACTGCTCGAGGGTGACGAAGCCGCCCGCGTGCTCGAACTCCTCAAGGCCGACAGCACGCGCGCCTACGACCACTACCAGGACATGATCAGCCAGGAAAACGGCCAGCAGGGCCTCGCGCGCGAACTCGCCCGCATGAACCTGCCCGCCAATATCTACACCCAGTGGTACTGGAAGGTGGACCTGCACAACCTGCTGCATTTCCTGCGCCTGCGCGCCGATGCTCATGCGCAATACGAAATCCGCGTCTACGCCGATGCCATGTGCAAGATCGTCGCCGACTGGGTCCCCTTCGCCTACAAGGCGTTCGAGGATTACCGCCTCGGCGCGGTCACCATGTCCAGCCAGATGATGGACTGCCTGCGACGCATGCTCGCCGGCGAAACGGTGACCGAGGAAAACTGCGGCATGAGCAAGCGCGAATGGCGCGAGTTCCAGGGCGTCCTGTCCTGAACGACACCGCCCCGCGCATCCCCCCGGTGCCGGGGCGTCTCGCCACCCCCTCGACCCGCCGGGCCTCGTCCGCACCACACGCCTCTCCCCCCACATCTCCCCCCATACCTCCCGACATCGCCATACCTCCCACTCCCAATCGTTTCCCTGTTTCAAATATCCCGGGGGGCCGCAGGCGGGGGCAGCGCCCCCTCCCACACCCGCCCCCTCCCACACCTGCCCTCCTTCCACCCTCCCACCAACAAACTCCTTCCCTTGGAACCGCGCCTCCCGCACCGTTCGGATGCCGCCCAGATACCGCTCAAATACCGACGTGCGAAATGTGTGATTTCAATGGCTTGGCCCGGGCCCGCCCGACAATGTCGGTTCGTCTCTGATCCGAACCGCCCCGCGTCACGTAAACCTCTCGAAACACCTGCCGGGAGGCCCCATGCAAACTCTTGCTCTCTATCTCGTCACCGCCGTGATCTTTCTCGGCCTCGACGCCGCGATGCTGAAATTCGTCATGCGCCCTTTGTTCGAAAAGAACCTGGGCGACATGGTGCTGAGCGACCCGCGCCTCGGCCCTGCCGCGATCTTCTATCTGTTTTATGTCGGGGGGCTGCTCTGGTTCGTGTCAGTGCCCGCGCTCGGCGCCGGCGCGCCGTCGCAAGCCTTTGTAAACGGGGCTATTCTTGGTGCACTTGCCTATGGCACGTACGAGTTTACCAATTTTGCCACGCTGCGCGGCTGGGCGCCGCAGATGGTCGCGACCGACCTGATCTGGGGGGCGTTTCTGACCGGTATTTCGGCGTTTCTGGGCGTGCTTGTCGTGACGCGCCTGTTTCCATCGGCCTCCTGACGTCAGGGGCCGTCACGGTGCGGCCGGCAAACCAGCTGTCGAATGCTTGTCATCAATCTGTTACACTGGGTTGGCAAGCAACAGGGGCCGACTGTGACAGTACACCTTGCCGCGCCACGGGCTATTTTCGCCATATTCCTGATTCCGTTGTGTTTTCTGGCGCCGGGGGCTGCGCCTGTCATGGCGGCCTCGCCAATAGCCGAAGTGATATGCGATCGCAGCCCCGCGATGCGGCACCGCCTCGCCTCGCGCCTCGGCAGCCATCGTCAGGCCATGGGCCTGCACGGCCCCGAGCAGGTGATGGAACTTTGGACAACCCCGCAGGGCGACTGGACCATGGTGGTGACCTATGCCTCGGGCACCTCCTGCATCGTTGCGATGGGCGAGGAGTGGCAAAACACTCTTCAGGACGGGCCCCAGAAAAAGGACCCGGCCTGACCTGTTGATTTCGCATGTAAAATCGGGTGCCTGATCAGGCGGGCCTGTCGTCCTGCCATGTGACGATCCCCGCCTGATGCCGACCCGACGTTCGTTGCCGCGGCGCCCCCCGCGAACCGGCTTTCGCTTACAGGAGCTTCAGATCTCCGGCCATTTGCCGGCCGTCCCGGCCCTCGGACAGCTCGTAGCCGACCTTCTGATTGTCTGCCAGCCCGGTCAGCCCCGACCGCTCGACGGCGGAAATGTGAACGAAAACGTCCTTGCCGCCTTCTTCGGGTTCGATGAAGCCGTAGCCCTTTGTCGTATTAAACCATTTTACGGTGCCTACAGGCATTCCGTCTCTCCTTTTGCCTTTCCGCCCCGCCGTGGCGGGTCATTTGTGACACGATGGTCAAAGCGCAGGAAATGCTGCACTTATTCACCTTGCGACATGGTCAGGATTGCATTGGTTTTGTAAAAAGCAAGCAAAACAAGGGCGGTGCTGCGGCTCGGCCATGGAAATGCGCGAATGACAGGCAAGGATGCAGATATGAAGGTTTATGGATTGAAGGCATGTGACACCTGCCGCAAGGCGTTGAAAGAGCTTGGCAATCCGCCACTGGTCGATATTCGCGCTGACGGTCTCCCCGAGGCGTTGCTGCAACGAGCCGCCGAAACCTTCGGCAATGATTTGCTGAATCGCCGCTCGACAACCTGGCGCGGCCTGGATGAGGCGACCCGCGCGCGGCCCATGCTCGATTTGTTGCGCGACTACCCGCTGCTGATGAAACGCCCCCTTATCGAAGACGCTGACAACCTCTATCTGGGATGGACACCCGAGGTACGCCGCGCAGTATTGCGTTAACGCGGGCCCGGGCACCGTCGTCTCTGGAAAGGGCAGTGAATCTTGCGCAATGCAGCTTTGATCCTTGGGGTGATTGGCGGCCTCATGGCCTTGCTGATTGGGATCGTCGGCTATGGATATACCAGCGCTGTCAATGCCTTGGGGCAGGTCGATGGCCTGTTTGTTCAGGTCGCAGACGTGCAGGCTCTGCGCATCGCTGCCGTCATCGCGCCGATCGTCGGCCTTGCCGGGGCGGGCATGGTGGTGTCCCGGGCGCTCTGGGGTGGGCTGTTGATGCTGGCCTCGGTCGGGGCGATGTATTTCGGCTTTGGCCTCAATGGCTTCACCTTGTTTCCCATGTGTTTCAGCGGGGTCGCGGCCCTGCTGGCGCTGGCCGCTGGTCGCCCGGACGAGGCACATCGGCACTTCTGAAGATCACGCGGTCGAGGGCAAGCGGGCCTCCGCCCTTGATGACCAGCACGGCCAGAAGGAATACCCAAAGCGCGCGTTGATCCAGGATCACCCCGTCGGGCCACCGGTCAAACCAGGCCCCGCGCGTTTCCAGTTGGTCCAGCCCGCCATGGCCGACCAGATCGGTCAGGCTTTGCACGACGATGAAGCAGATCATGCCAAGCGCCGACAACCGTGTCGCCACACCCAGAACCACCAACACGGGCAGCAGAAATTCAGCCCAGGTTCCTGCCACAGTGATCGCCCAGTGAAACATGCCCAGCTGCGCTTCGTCGTACCCAGCGGCCTCGAATACCCGGGGAAATATCTGGGCGTAAGCCCCTGTCGACGGGTGTAAAAAGCCCAATGTACCCTCCCCGAGCTTGGTCACGGCCGACGCCCAGAAGTACGGCAGAAGGATGGCAGCGAACAGCCCTCTGGCCAGGGGCGACAGCATGGGTGACAGGCGATCAAGGGGGGCCGTCGGGTCGGTCATTGCGGTGTCTCCACATCGGTGATGGCCTGCGCCGAGATCAGCAGCGACAGCAGGGCGGTCAGGTCGAAACGCGGCGTGTCGACCAGGGCGGCGGCCAGCGCATCGGCGGCGGTTGCGCGCGCCAGGATGGCCGCAACAAAGGCGGCGCCACCAGCGGGCAGCGCCAGCGGTTGCGGGTCGTAGACCGGCCGCACGATCAGCACATCCTGGGCAACGATCCTCGGCTCGGGCGCATCGGCCTGATGGGCGCGGCGCCAGATGTCATGCAACGGCCAGGCCGATCGCAACAGCCGTACCGACGGGGCCAGCCGCAGGCGGGCACTGGCCAGCGTGTCGGCTGGCAGGTCCGACAGGGCGCCCGGCGCGATCGCGACGCTGTCAGCCGCGTGATAGGCGCTGCGCATCGCCAGATCCAGGCGGGCGGCGTCGGGCAGGTACCCAAGGTGGGCAAGTGGCGAAAACCGTTCAAGAAAGGCGGGAAACTCAGCGCCGTAGCGGAACATCACGGGGCTGTCCGGGGGCGATTGACGCAGGAACACGCCTGCCACGCCTTGCAGGTTTTCCGTGCCGATCAGCCGTTCAATGGTGGGAAAGCCTTCGACCAGCGCATCGCGCAGCCCCACGGCCACATTGTTGCGATAGATGGCAAACCGCCGCCCTGCGACGCCCCCCCGGCCATCCGTCAAGCCCACGGGCACGGGCCGCGAGGCATCCAGCAGCGCAGCGCGAAACCCTTCCGCCATGCGGTGTGTCATGCGGTGACCCCATGCAGCGCTTGCGCGGCCCGCGTGGCCTCGGCAGCAAGGGCTGGCCATTCGGGCACGTCAGTGTCCCATTCGATCAGCGTGGGGAGGGGGCCTGTCTGCGCCAGCGTATGCGCCAGCAGCGCCCAGACAGGATCGGCCACCGGGCGTCCGTGGCTGTCGATCAACAACGCTCGCCCCGCGTCATCTGCATCTTCGTCATGGCCGCCCAGGTGCAGCTCGCCGACCTTGTCCAGCGCGAAGGCATCGATATAGGCGGCGGGATCGTGGCCCAGGTTTCGGGCCGAGACGAAGACATTGTTGATATCCAGCAGCAAGCCGCATCCGGTGCGCTGGCCGACTTCGCGCAGAAAGTCGGTTTCGCTCATCTCGCTTTCGGCAAAGCTGAGATATGACGAGGGGTTTTCCAGCAGCATCTGGCGGCCAAGGGCGGTCTGCACCTGATCGACATGGTCGCAGACGCGCGCCAGCGTCGCTGCGGTATAGGGCAGGGGCAGCAGGTCATTGAAAAAGGTGCCGTCGTGCGTGGACCAGGCCAGATGCTCGGAAAAGCTGGCAGGGTTCAACCAGTTGCACAGGTGGCGCAGGCGCGACAGGTGGTCGGGGTCTGGCGGGGTCTCACCGCCGATCGACAGGCCGACGCCATGCACGGAAATCGGAAACCGCTCCGCCAGCTGGCGCAGTTGGGCAAGGGGGCGCCCCCCGTCACCCATGTAGTTTTCGGCATGGATCTCCAGCCAGGTGACCGGGCCGGGATCCTGCATCAGGGCGGCAAAATGCTGTGGTTTGTAACCGACCCCGGCGCCGTTGGGCAGGTGGGGCGGCAGAGCCAGGTCGCGCATGTAGATCCTCCGACAATGAAAGATGGGGTGGGGGGCTGTGCCGGTACCGACCCATGGGCGCGATACCGGCACAGGCCAGGATCAGCCGTTCATCGGCAAGTCGCGGTCCAGCGCTTCGAGAGAGCCCATGCGCGCGCTGCCATCGGCCATGGGGGGCAAGTCGATGGTCATGCAGGTGCCCGCGTCGACAAGCGTCCAGGAGTTGCCCTGATAGTCGACCTTGGCCGTACCTGCGCATGTGGTGCCAGGGCCGGCAGCGCAGTCGTTCTCGCCTGCCAGGGACACGCCGAAACACTTCTCCTTGGCCATGTCGTCGGCCTGCGCCACACCGGCGAACCCGGCAAGGGCGGTTGCAAAGGCGGCGGCAAGGATGGCTTTGTTGGTGGGGGTGGTCATGTGTCTGATCTCCGAATGGGTCGGCGCCGTCATGGCGTCCGTAGTGGTCCATTCGCCGGCCTGGCGCGGTTCATTACAGCGATCACGAACAGGTGAAACTTTTAGGAAAAAATCCCTCCCGACTGTAACGTTTACCTGACCTGCCCCGAATGGAGAGGGGAATGAGCGAACGCGACGACCATTGGGGCGATCTTTTGCGCCGAGCGAACCGGGGTGACCGCCGGGCCTATGGGCATTTCCTGATCGAGGTGACGCCGGTCGTTCGCAACATTGCCCGCGCACGCAGCGCCGATGCGCCGGAAGATGTAGAAGACATCGTGCAGGAGGCGCTGCTGGCGTTGCATGACAAACGCCACACATGGCGCGAGGATGTGCCTGTGACACCCTGGATCTATGCCATCGTCCGCTACAAGGCGATCGACGCCCGGCGCAGGCGGGGCATGGCGCATCACGATATCGCGGACCTGGCCGAGGTCCTGGCCGATGACAGCGCGGGCGATATCATGGCATCGCGCGATCTTTCGCAGTTGCTGGGCGGCATAGACGACCGGTCGGCAGATATCGTGCGCGCCCTGGGAGTGACGGGGGAAAGTGCGGGCGATGTCGGGGCACAGATGGGCATGACCGAGGGGGCGGTAAGGGTCGCATATCACAGGGCGCTGACGCGGCTGCGGAAACTGGTCGGGGCGAACGAGGCGCAATGAACGGACGAAAGGCGAAAATGAAGACCGAAGACCTGATCTCGCTTCTCGCGACGCAACCCGCGATCGCGCCGAACATGGGCCCCGAGGCCCGTCTTGGCCCTGCGTTGCTGTTCGGTGGCGCGGTGACTGTGCTGCTGTTCATGCTTGTTCTCGGACCGCGGTCCGATCTTGCTGCGGCCCTGGCTCAACCGGTCGTGCTGGCGAAAACCCTGTTGCCGCTGGTGTTGGGTTGCTTCGCGATTGTTCTGGCGTTGCGCATGGCGCGTCCCGGTGCTCCGCTGCGATGGTCGCGATGGCTGATCTGGGCGGTGCCGGGCGTGACGCTCGCCCTGTTGGGAACGGCGTTCGTGACTGCGGCGCCGGCACAGCGGCTGGCGCTGTTTCTTGGGCATTCGATACCGGTCTGTCTTCCCGCGATCTTCGTCTTGTCGCTGCCCTTGTTGGTCGCAATGATCCGTGCCCTGCAACGGGGGGCACCCGTACATCCGGCCCGCTGCGGCGCGCTGGCCGGCCTTGCCGCTGCTGGCCTTGCCACGACCCTCTACTCCCTGTTCTGTACCGAGGATTCGCCCTTGTTCTACGGCGTCTGGTATTCGCTCGGCATTTGCCTGACGGCGGGTGCAGGCGCATTGGCGGGTGCTCGCTGGCTGCGATGGTAGGCAGAGCTGGCAGGTTTTCCTGCTCTGCCGCTGGGCGGCAGGCTAGGCTGTCATCCTGATGCGCCAGGTCATCCCGGCTCTGCTATCTTCGGGGCGGGCGATGCCACCCAAGTCGCGCCTGTCGGGCAAGCTGGACGTTCTTCATGTCGCCAATCTTCGGCGCGCTGATCCTGGGCAAACAGCTGTCCGTCACGGGGTGCGGCGCTGCGCAGGTAGGTGCATTTGTCATTGCGCTGAGCTGAGCATGAAAAAAAGGGCGCCATTCCAGGCGCCCTTTCAATGCAAAATCGTGGTCGCGTCACAAAAGATCCGGCGCCGTCGCCTCGATCTTCAGCTGTGCGACAATCTCGTCCAGCGTCTGCGTCCTGGTCTGCTTTTCACCAAGGCGGCGGGTGCTGACGGTGCGTTCCTCGACCTCTCGCTGACCACAGGCCAGAATATAGGGCACCTTTCCGACGGAATGTTCGCGGACCTTGTAGTTGATCTTTTCGTTGCGCAGATCGGCCTCGGCCCGCACACCGGCGGCCTGAAGTGCGGCGACGACCTCGCGGCAATAGTCGTCCGCATCCGACACGATCGACGCCACGACCACCTGACGCGGGGCCAGCCAGACCGGCAGTTTGCCGGCATGTTCCTCGATCAGGATGCCGATGAACCGCTCGAACGATCCGACGACGGCACGGTGCAGCATGATCGGGCGGTGCTTTTCACCATCCGGGCCGATATAATCCGCATCCAGACGTTCCGGCAGGTTGGGGTCCACCTGCAAGGTGCCGCACTGCCAGTCGCGCCCGATGGCATCGGTCAGTACGAACTCCAGCTTGGGCCCATAGAACGCACCTTCGCCGGGGTTCAGGGTATAGTCATAACCCGCCGCCTTGCAGGCATTGCCAAGGGCGGCTTCGACCTGATCCCAGCTTTCTTCGGTCCCGACGCGCTTTTCCGGCCGCGTCGACAACTTCACGCTCCAGCTGGCAAATCCGAGGTCGGAATAGATTTTCGCCAGGAATTCGATGAACTTCTTCGATTCCGCCTCGATCTGATCGAAGGTGCAGAAGATATGCGCATCGTCCTGCGTGAACCCGCGCACGCGCATGATGCCATGCAGCGCGCCCGACGGCTCGTACCGCGCGCAGGATCCGAACTCGGCCATGCGCAGGGGCAGGTCGCGATAGGATTTCATGCCGTGGTTGAAGATCTGAACGTGGCAGGGGCAGTTCATCGGCTTCAGCGCGTTGATGGTCTTTTCGCGCGCGTGATCCTCGTCCACCTCGACGATGAACATGTTTTCCTGATAGTTGCCCCAGTGGCCCGAAGCCTCCCACAACTTGCGGTTCACGACCTGCGGTGTGTTCACCTCGACATAGCCATCGCGGCGCTGCTGGCGGCGCATGTAATCCTGCAACGTCGTGTAGATCGTCCAGCCGTTCGGATGCCAGAAGACCTGACCGGGGGCCTCTTCCTGCATGTGAAACAGGTCCATCTCGCGGCCCAGGCGGCGGTGGTCGCGCTTGGCGGCCTCTTCCAGCATGGTCAGGTACGCCTTCAGCTTTTCCTTGCCTGTGAAGGCGACGCCGTAGATGCGTTGCAGCATCGCACGGTCGCTGTCGCCGCGCCAATAGGCCCCGGCCACGGACATCAGCTTGAACGCATCGGCGGGCACCTGGCCCGTGTGCTGAAGGTGCGGACCACGGCACAGATCCTGCCAATCGCCGTGCCAGTACATGCGCAGCGGCTCATCCCCGGGGATCGAATTGATCAGCTCGACCTTGTAGGGTTCGCCGCGATCCTCGTAGTACTTGATGGCGACGTCGCGCTCCCAGACCTCGGTGCGGACCGGGTCGCGAAGATTGATGATCTCTTTCATCTTCTTCTCGATCTCGCCCAGATCCTCGGGTGTGAACGGCTCGGCACGGTCGAAATCGTAATACCAGCCGTCCTTGATCACCGGGCCGATGGTGACCTTCACGTCCGGCCACAGCTCCTGAACAGCGCGCGCCATGATGTGTGCAAGGTCGTGGCGCACCAGCTCGTTCGCCGGCGCCTCGTCCTTCATCGTGTTGATCGCAATCTGCGAATCAGCGGTGATCGGCCATTGCAGATCCCAGTGCTGATCATTGATCGTCGCGCTGATCGCCTTCTTGGCAAGCGACGTCGAAATGTCTGCCGCCACGTCAGCCGCCGTGACACCACTGTCGTAGCTGCGTGCATTGCCATCAGGAAAGGTGAGGGTGATCTGGGACATGTCTGTCCTCCTCGTCGGTTTGGCGCCCACGGAACGCCCGGTTGCGGGTTATTGTGACTGTCGCTAATTGGAACACGGTGTTTAACAAGTCAAGGCGATGTGCCCATGTCCCCAGCCCCGAAATCCGCCACCGATGGGTCGGCCTTTGCGCGCATTGCCGGGGCTGAAGATCTGTCGCCAAAGGAAAGCCGCAACGGGCTGCGTATCATCGCGGCACTGACGATGTCCAAGATCGGCGATGGCCTGATCGACCCCAAGCTGGTGCTCAGCTGGTTGCTGACCGCGCTCGGAGCGCCCGCATATTTCATCGGCGCGCTGGTTCCGATCCGCGAGGCCGGTGCGCTGCTGCCGCAATTGGTGCTGGCCGGGCGTCTGGGCCGGATGAAGCAACGTAAATGGATGTGGGTGGCAGGGTCTGCGGTTCAGGGCATCGCGGCACTGGTCATTGCCCTGTCCGGTCTGGTGCTGGACGGGTGGCTGGCGGGGCTTGCGGTCTGTGCCGCCCTGGCGGTGCTGGCGATTGCGCGGTCGGCCTGTTCGGTCTCGTTCAAGGAGGTGCTGGGCAAGAGCGTGTCCAAGCACCGGCGCGGCGCGGTGACGGGCTTTGCCGGATCCACCGCCTCGGCGGCGGTCGTTGTCTTTGCCCTGTTGCTGATCTTTGGCGTGCTGACCAGCCAGACCGCGGTCGTCGCGGCAATTGCATTGGCCGGTGCGCTCTGGGGGGCCGCCGCCATCTTCTTTGCCACGCTGAAGGAGGGGGACAGCCGCCGCTATGGCGGAAATGCCTCGGAGTTTCGCCGCTTGCTGCACGAAGACTGGTACCTGCGTCGGTTCATCCTCGTGCGCGGTCTGCTGGTGTCGACGGCGCTTGCACCGCCCTACCTCGTGGTCTTGGCGGCGCCGCAGGGCGGGGCGGTTCTGGGCCAGCTCGGCGCGCTTGTGCTGGCCTCGGCACTGGCCTCTTTCGTGTCGTCCTATATCTGGGGGCGGCTGTCGGACTGGTCGTCGCGCCGTGTGCTGTTCCTGTCGGGGGCGGTCGGGGCCATGTCGATCGCGGCGATGATCGTCGCGGCGCGGCTGGGTCTGGTTGAACGGGTCGTCTGGATCGCACCGGCGTTGTTGTTCGTGCTGATGATCGCCTATCACGGGGTGCGGCAGGCGCGCTCGACATACCTGGTCGACCTGGCGCCAAGGGATTTTCGCGGGGCCTATGCGGCCGTGGCCAACACGCTGATCGGGACAATCCTTCTGGTCGCCGGCGTGTTCGGCGGCGCGCTGTCGTTCGTCGGTCCCGAGGCCGCGCTGGTCGGCTTCGCGGTGATGTCGCTCTTTGGTGCTGGCCTGGCCATGACCCTGAAAGAGGTCGAAAAACGCTAGGCCCGCCGCGCCCCGTTTTGCAACCATGCCGCGGGGGGACCATGCCGTGTGGGGCCATGACGTGTGGGGACCATGCCGTGTGGGGCCATGACGTGCGGGGGCCATGACGTGCGGGGGCATGTGTTGCGCCGTTTTCCCGCCCGTGCGAACAAGGGCGCGAACCAGGCGGAAAGGGCAGTTCAGATGGCAGATGCGCAACGGATCGACACACCCAGGGGCCGTACCCTGGCCTACCATCTGACCCCGGCCGCCCCGCAAACCCAGGCCGGCACCTCCGAGCGGCCCGGCGTCGTCTTTCTGGGCGGTTTCAAATCCGACATGGGCGGCACCAAGGCGGTCTTTCTCGAGGAGTGGTGCGCGGCGCAGGGCCTGGCATTCTTGCGCTTTGATTATTCAGGACACGGCGAAAGCTCGGGGGCGTTTGTCGACGGCTGTATCGGGAATTGGGCCGAGGACGCCGAATTCGCCATATCGCACTTGACCCAAGGCCCGCAGATCCTTGTCGGTTCGTCGATGGGGGGATGGATTTCCCTGCTGATGACCCGCCGTCTTTGCGATCGTGTCGCGGGGCTTGTCACCATCGCTGCCGCCCCGGATTTTACCGAAGACAGCATGTGGGCGGGCTTCGATCAGGCACAGCGGCAGGCCCTCGAGATGGTGCAACAGGTTGCGCTGCCGTCGGACTATGGCGAGCCCTACATCATCACGCGGCGGCTGATCGAGGACGGGCGCGATCACCTGGTTCTGCGTGATCCCGTCCCGCTGCCCTTTCCCACGCGCTTTTTGCATGGCACAGCGGACGCCGATGTCGACCTATCGGTCGCGCTGCGCCTGATGGAACGCGCAACCGGCGACGATATCCAGTTGAAACTGGTCAAGAATGCCGACCACCGCTTTTCGACACCCGAATGCCTGGCCCTGATCGGCGTCGCGATACAAGAGGTTCTGGCCGCGATCTGACGGGGCCGTCAGCGCTTTTTCGGCACGATCTGCTGGGCGATACCGACGAACAGCAGATACAGGCTGACAAGGATCAGAACGCCTTCGATCCAGTCCGGCATCACGAAATTGCGCAAGGTGGCGTACAGCGCGATGACAACCCACAGTGCGGCCATCGGCAACGACAGCTTGCGCCAGCGCATCGTGCGCACCGGGTGGATGAATTTCAGTGGCACGAACATCGCGATGGTCAGCAGGGCGATGACGGCGACCATGGTGCCAGGGCGTGGTTCGACCGCGAAAAACACCAGCACCACCATGTTCCAGCAGCCGGGAAACCCCGAAAATGAATTGTCGGCGGTCTTCATCCGAGTATCTGCGAAATACAGCGACGAGGCAAAGGCGATCAGCAGCACCCCGAACCAGCCCGTCCAGCCCGGCAGCAGGCCCGACTGGTACAGCGCAAAGGCGGGGATAAAGACATAGGTCAGGTAGTCGATGATCAGGTCCAGCAGCACGCCGTCGATCTGCGCGGCATATCGCTTGACCTCGTAGCGACGGGCCAGCGGGCCATCGATCCCGTCGACGGCAAAGGCCACGACCAGCCACAGGTACATGTTCTCCCATGCGGAATTGGCGGCGGCGATGATCGCCAGCATGGAGAAAATGGCACCCGTTGCAGTCAGGATGTGGACGGAAAAGGCGCGGGCTGTGTTTGGAGTCATGTGCTGATCTACACACAGCCACCGGGGGCGTGCAAGTTCTCAACCACGGGGATGCGCCTTTCGGTAGACATCCATCAGCCGAGCGGAGTCCACTGCTGTGTACGCTTGCGTCGTCGACAGGCTGGCATGGCCCAGCAATTCCTGTATCGCACGCAGGTCGCCACCCGCATTCAGCAGGTGTGTCGCAAAGGAATGGCGCAGGGCATGTGGCGTGGCCGATGCGGGCAGCCCCATCTGTGCACGTGCCTGGGCCATGGCCGTCTGGATGCTGCGCGGCGACAGTGCGCCACCCTTTATGGCGCGAAACAGCGGCGCCCCGGATTCGAGCGGATAGGGGCACAGCGCGACATAGTGCGTCACGGCGTCGCGGGCCGGGGCGATCACCGGCACGATCCGTTCCTTGCCGCCCTTGCCCAGGATGCGCAGGCTGGGTCCGATCGGCATGTCGTCGCCCCGCAACGACAGCGCCTCGGAAATCCGCAGCCCGCAGCCGTACAGCAGCATCACGACAGCCGTATCGCGCGCCGACACCCACTGACGCGCGTCCTGTTCCCCGACCTGCACCATCATCTGTGCGGCATCTGCCTCGGGCAGGGGGCGGGGCAGCTTGCGTTGATATTTCGGCGTGCGCGCAGACAGTACGGCGGTCGGGTCGAACCCCTCACGCTCGGCCAGCCAGCGATAGAAACTCTTGACCGCAGACAGCTTGCGCGCCAGGGATCGTGGTCCGATACCGCTGGCCCGCATCTGCGCCATCCAGCTGCGCATATCGCTGACGCCAATCTGCGCCAGCGGCCCCAGTCCCTGCGCCTCGCCCTTGTGCAGGGCGACAAAGCTCAGAAACTCCGTCAGATCGCCGCGATAGGCCTCGACAGTGGCATTGGCATGGCCAAGTAGCGCCTTCTGGCCCTCCAGCCAGCTTTGCAACGCGTCACGCGCGGCGGCAGAGATCATCAGGCTCATGCCGGACCTCCCATGCGCCGGTGATCATGACAGCCAGCGCCGCATCGTCCGTTCGAACACGCCGGCGAAAAAGGCCAGCAGGTCGGTGCCGTGCTGCGGAATGAACTGTTGCGGATCTTCGGAGCCCAGCAACAACATGCCGGGCAAACGACCAGCCCCGAAATCCAGCCGCAGACAGGCTTCCGACTGAATCCAGTCGGCCTTGCCGCCATAGAGGAACTCGGGGGCCTCCTCGACCTGGCGCAGGATCACCTGACGCGCGGGCGAGGTGCGATGGCCGTCAAAGTACGCGGCGACAAAGCCCGGCTCGACCACGCGCAGAACATCGCCCAGACGTTGGACGGTCGGGTCGTCTTCTTCCTGCGCGGTTTCCAGCACCAGGTGCATGGCATCCACGCCCATCGTATCTGCCACTTCGCCGCCGAGATCTTTCAGGAACGTCTCGAAATCGACCGGGTCCATCAGGCGCAGGATCGCGCGGTGGATCTGGTTGGTGCCGGCAAGGTTCTCGTAGGCGGCGGCGATGACGGTGCGGTGCGTATCCTCCAGCCGGTCCAGGCGGTCTTCCAGGCGCACCATGGCGATGCCCCGCAGATCGACGATATTGCCGCCCTTGGCCTTGTCGTTGGCCGTGATCAGCGCCTGCATCACGTCCTTGTCGTCCAGGATCACATCCGGGTACGCCAGGATGCTGTCGCGCAGTACGGCCCCCAGTTCGGGGTCGATCTCAGGCTTGCTGCTCATGACCAGCCTCATCTTGTTTTCTGAAAACTATCAGAAGATCCCGGCAAGTTCGCGGTCTTTTTGGCCGCGTCATGCCTTTGTTGCTTTTTTGTTGCCGGGATCTGGTCTCTTGCCTGTCTGTGCGGGGGGCCGCTTTACAGGATCTTGATGCCCGCCGCCTTGATGTCCGCCAGAAAGGCGTCGAGGCCCTTGTCGGTCAGCGGGTGGGTGACAAGCCCCTTGATCACGGCGGGCGGAGCGGTGATCACATCTGCCCCGATGCGCGCGCAATCCAGCACGTGGTTGGCCGAGCGGATCGACGCGGCCAGGATCTGCGTCTCGAAGCCATAGTTGTCGTAGATGACGCGAATGTCCTCGATCAGCTCCATCCCGTCCATGTGGATGTCATCCAGACGGCCGATGAACGGGCTGATGAAGGTCGCGCCCGCCTTGGCCGCCAGCAGCGCCTGGTTGGCCGAAAAGCAAAGGGTCACGTTGACCATCGCGCCATCGTCGCTCAGCACCTTGCAGGCCTTCAGACCGTCCCAGGTCAGCGGCACCTTGACGGCGATGTTCTCGGCGATTTCCAGCAGCTTTCGGCCTTCCGCGATCATCGTGTCGGCGTCCGTCGCGGTGACTTCGGCCGAAACCGGACCGTCGACCAGATCACAGATCTCCTTGGTGACTTCCAGGATGTCGCGGCCCGACTTCTTGATCAGCGACGGGTTGGTGGTGACGCCATCGACCATGCCGAGGGCATGGAGTTCGGCAATCGCGGGGATGTCGGCGGTGTCTACGAAGAACTTCATCTGGAACCTCATCGGGGGATTGGTTATCTGTTGCTCCGGCTTTACCCGATAGAGGGGCTCACCGAAACCCCATTCGCCGCAACCGGAGACCGGATTGGCTGATCGCCCGACATTTTTTCCCGAAGGCACGCTCGTATCGGTGCTGACCACGCAGCCACTGGACAGGACGCTTGATTACCGCGCCCCCGAAGGCGGTGTGGACGACGGGGCCTATGTCATGGTCCCGCTTGGCCCGCGGCAGGTGATTGGTGTGGTCTGGGGCGTGGGGCAGGGCGGTTTCGATTTGTCCAAGGCCCGCGCAATCAACAAGGTGCTGCCCGTCGCTCCGATGCGCCAGGAAATGCGCGACTTCCTGCTGCGCGCCGGCGACTACACCCTGACCCCGATGGCCGCGATGCTGCGCCTTGCCACCCGCGCGCCGGGCCTGACCGACCAGCCCTCGATGCAAAAGGTCTATCGTCTGGGAGAAGAGACGCCGGACCGCATGACCGACGCCCGCACCCGCGTCATCGCGGTGCTGGAGGAATTCGGCGGGCTGTCGTTCACCCTCAAGGAACTGGCCGACAACGCCGGTGTCAGCGCCTCTGTCATCAAGGGCCTCGTCGCGCAGCAGGTCGTGCTGGAGGAAAACACGCCCCGCGATCTGCCCTATCCGCGCCTTGATCCCGACCTGCCCGGCAAACCCCTGACCGCGTCGCAATCCAGCGCCGCTGCGATCCTGCGCAAGGGCATCCGGTCCGGTGATTACGCCACGACCCTGCTGCGCGGCGTCACCGGATCGGGCAAGACCGAAGTCTATCTTGAGGCGGTGGCGGCCTGCCTCGCCAAGGGCCGTCAGGCGCTGGTGCTGCTGCCCGAAATCGCTCTGTCGGCGGAATTCCTGACGCGGGTCGAAAAGCGGTTCGGCGCCCGCGCGGCCGAATGGCACTCCGGCGTGACCATGACCGAACGCCGCCGCGCCTGGAAGATGGTGGGCGAGGGCGGTGCGCAACTGGTCGTGGGTGCGCGTTCGGCGCTGTTCCTGCCGTTCCGTGACCTCGGCCTGATCGTCGTGGACGAGGAACACGACAGTTCCTACAAGCAGGAAGACGGCGTGCACTACAACGCGCGTGACATGGCGGTGCTGCGCGCCTCGATCGTGGGCGCGCAGGTCGTTCTGGCCTCGGCCACGCCCAGTTTGGAGAGTTGGGTCAACGCGCAGGCCGGCAAGTATCAGCGGATCGACATGACCGACCGTTTCGGGGCGGCCGTGCTGCCCGACATGCAGGCCCTGGACATGCGGCAAGAGGAAATGGCCTCGGGCCAGTGGATCTCGCCCAGCCTGAAAGCCGCCGTCGACGCCCGGATCGCGGCGGGCGAACAGGCGCTTCTGTTCCTCAACCGCCGTGGCTATGCGCCCGTGACCATCTGCCGGGCCTGCGGCGACCAGATCGAATGCCCCCATTGTGACGCTCGCATGGTCGAACACCGCTTTCTCAAACGTCTGATGTGCCATCAGTGCGGAGAAAGCATTCCCCTCCCCGAGGCCTGCCCGAAATGCGAGGTGGTGGGCAAGCTCTCGGCCGTCGGCCCCGGCGTCGAACGCCTGACCGAGGAAGCAACGACGCTGTTCCCCGACGCCCGCATCGCCACCTTGTCCTCCGACCTCTTCGCATCATCCCGCGCGCTGAAACAGGCGGTCGAGACGATTGCCAATGGCGGCGCGGACATCGTCGTCGGCACGCAACTGGTGGCCAAGGGGCACAACTTTCCCCTGCTGACGCTGGTCGGGGTGATCGACGCCGACCTGGGCCTGCACGGCAGCGACATGCGCGCGGCGGAAAAGACCTTTCAGCTGATGCGCCAGGTCGCAGGGCGGGCCGGGCGCGCAGATCGTCCGGGCGAGGCGCTTTTGCAAACCTACCAGCCCGAACACCCCGTCATCCGAGCGATCCTGTCGGGCGAAGAGGAAGAATTCTGGAACGCCGAGGCCGAAAGCCGCGCGCAGGCCGGGATGCCGCCTTTTGGCCGCATGGCAGGCATCATCCTGTCGGCGGAAAAGCCTGAAATCGCCTTTGCCGCCGGGGCTGACCTCGCGCGCAACGATGGCCCTTTGCGCCGCGCGGGGGCCGTCGTCTATGGTCCCGCCGCCGCGCCGATCGCGCGCATCCGGGGCTGGCACCGCGTGCGCCTGCTGGTCAAGGCGCCAAAGGGCGCGCCGCTGCAACGCGCCGTATCGGATTGGGTCAATGGCGTGCGCCTGCCGAAAAACCTGCGCCTCGCCATAGATATCGACCCGCAGAGCTTTTACTGACGGCCCCAGAGGCCGGCACACCCCACCCCTTGCATACCCCGCCGCCTTGCTTACCCCGCCGCCCGGCACTTCGGCGCGCTCGCCCGTCCACTCTGCCGTCTGGCAGGACGCCCAGCTTGACGCCGCACGCGCTTGCGACTACCCCCGCCGCAACCTGCAATCATTGACTCAGACACCCTTCGCGAGGATCGCCATGCCCACCTTTACCGCCTTTACCACGCTGACCGGCAAGGCCGATGCCGAGGCGCTCGGCGAAGGGATGGAGACCCTGGCGCCAGAACCCTACGGGGTCGGCGTCTTCGAGATGGAGGACGGCTCCGGTCTGTGGGAGGTCGGCGGTTACTTTAACGAGGCCCCCGATCAGGCGGGCCTTGCCCTGCTGGCCACGATCCACAGCGCCCGTCCCTTTGCCGTGTCCGAACTGCCCGAAACCGATTGGGTCGCCAAGGTCCGGCGCGAGCTTTCGCCCGTCGTCGCCGGTCGCTTCTGGGTTTACGGATCACACGACGCCGACAAGATGCCAGACGGGGTCGAACCCCTGCTGATCGAGGCCGCGATGGCCTTTGGCACCGGCCACCACGGCACCACGCTGGGCTGCCTGCGCGCGCTGGATCGCATCGATACCGAAGGCTTCACGTCGGATCGCGTCGCCGACATCGGCTGCGGTACCGCCGTTCTGGCGATGGCCGCCGCCCGTATCTGGCCCGGCACGCCGATCGCCAGCGATATCGACCCCGTCGCGGTGGATGTGGCCGTTGCGAACCTTGCCGCAAACGGCATGGATGGCCGCGTCACCTGTCTCGAGGCGACCGGGTTTGACCACCCGACTCTGGCGGCCGGTGCCCCCTATGGCCTGATCTTCGCCAATATCCTGATGGGCCCGCTGATCCTGCTGGCGCCCGACATCGCCGCGCATCTGCAACCGGGCGGCTTTGCCGTGCTCTCGGGTCTGCTGAACGAACAGGCCGACGACGTGTTCGCCGCCTACAAGGCGCAGGGGATGGAGCTGCACTTCTCGGAACAGATCCGCGAATGGACCACGCTGACCCTGAGCAAACCTGCCTGAGGTGACTTGCGGCCTGGTCCTCTGGACCGGCCCGCACCGTACGCAAGACGTAAAAAAGCCGTAACCAGGTGATCCCGGGTTACGGCTTTCTCATCTTCCCCAAGGCGATCCGGCGGCGTTTGCGCGCCGCGGATGCGCCTTAGCTGCGTGCGACGTCTTCGATGTCGCCGCGGACCAGACCGATATCGCTCAGTTCACGGTCGGTCAGGCGGGACAGGGCGTTGCGGGTCACGCGGGTGTCGTTCCAGTTCGAAACGGCCGAGATCAGCAGGCTGAACGGCGAAGCTGTTTTTGCGCGGGGAGCGGTCGGTGCATTGAAATTCGTTGCAGTCATGTCGTGTTCCTTTCGGGGAGTCAGGTTGCGACAGCTTTTCCGTCGCGCTTCATTCTTACAGGGCGGCAGGTAGAGTTCTTTTTGTGCCCAAACAAGCAGCATTAAACGCAAGGTTCGCATGCAATTTCTGCATAGGTGGGGTGTTTTGGAAAAATTTTCTTGACCTGCGTGATTTTTTCCTTGGAGAGACGTCGCAATCCGACCCCTGAAAGGCGTTTTTTGGCAGGATTTGACCAAACAGAAGGAAATTGGCCCCCCTTTTGGTCGTCGTAACCTCTTTGCGGATGTTCCTGTTTCGTGCTAATTCGTTCTCAAGTCCTGCGACAAGGGCGGTAAAATTGGCAAAAGGCGGGGCGAAATATGCGGGTTTTGGGCATCGACCCTGGGTTGCAGAACCTTGGATGGGGCATGATTCGGGTCGAGGGCAGTCGGATATCCCACATCGCCAACGGCATTTGCCATGGCACGGGCGACGATCTGGCCCAGCGTCTGCTGGCATTGCATGTCGGTCTGACGGATGTGGTGGAACGGTTTCAACCCGATGCCGCGGCGGTAGAGCTGGTGTTCGTCAACCGCGACGGGGCCGGAACGCTGAAACTGGGGCAGGCGCGCGGCATCGCCCTTCTGGTTCCCGCGCAGGCCGGGCTGCCGGTTGGTGAATATGCGCCCAACAAGATCAAGAAGACCGTGGTCGGCGTCGGCCACGCGGACAAGAAACAGGTGGCCCACATGGTGCGATTGCAGCTTCCCGGTGTCGAACTGGCCGGGCCGGACGCGGCAGACGCGCTTGCCGTGGCGATCTGCCATGCGCATCACATGGGCTCGGGTCTGGCGCAGGCGCTGCGGAGGTCGGCATGATCGGCAAGCTTTCGGGGGTCATCGACTACAAGACACTGGACCACGTGCTGATCGACGTGCGCGGCGTCGGCTATATCGTCTACTGCTCGGATCGCACGCTCGCCGCGCTGCCGGGGCCGGGGCAGGCGGTCGCACTCTATACTGATATGCTGGTGCGCGAAGACCTGATGCAGCTGTTCGGCTTTCCCACCCTGATCGAAAAGGAGTGGCATCGCCTGCTGATGAGCGTTCAGGGTGTCGGCGCCAAGGCATCGCTGGCCATTCTCGGGGCGCTCGGCGCCGAGGGGACGGGCCGCGCCATCGCCCTTGGCGACTGGAACGCGGTCAAGGTGGCCAAGGGGATCGGGCCCAAGACCGCGCAGCGCGTGGTGATCGAGCTGAAGGACAAGGCCCCGACGCTGATGGCCATGACCGCGACACCCGCCGCCAGCCCCTCGGAGGACGTGATCGAGGAGGCCGCCACCGTCGCCGCCATGCCCGCGCCAAAGCCGAGGGCCAAAGCCGCAACCAAGGTCGACCCGAACGCCAACGCCCAGGCGGATGCACTCTCGGCCCTGACCAACCTCGGATACCTGCCGGGCGATGCGATGGCCGCTGTCGCACAGGCCGCCAACGAAACCCCCGACCTGGACACCTCGGCGCTGATCCGCGCGGCCCTTCGCCTGCTGGCCCCGAAAGAATGAGCGGCGTGCCCCCCGCCCCTTGCCCGCCCGCGCCCCGCGCGGATAGGAAGTGCGCATGAGCGAACCAGATCCCACCCTGCGCCCCGAGCAATTGCCCGAGGATATCGCGGCCGATACCCGTGCCCTGCGCCCGCAGACCCTCGATGATTTCATCGGGCAGGCCGAGGCGCGCGCCAACCTCAAGATCTTCATCCAGTCGGCTCGCCAGCGGGGCGAGGCAATGGATCACGCGCTGTTCCACGGCCCGCCCGGCCTCGGCAAGACGACGCTGGCGCAGATCATGGCGCGCGAACTGGGGGTGAACTTTCGCATGACCTCCGGCCCGGTGCTGGCCAAGGCGGGCGACCTTGCCGCGATCCTGACCAACCTCGAAGCCCGCGATGTGCTGTTCATCGACGAGATCCACCGCCTGAACCCGGTGGTCGAGGAAATCCTCTATCCCGCGCTTGAGGATTTCGAGCTCGACCTCGTGATCGGGGAAGGCCCTGCCGCGCGCACGGTCCGCATCGAATTGCAGCCCTTCACCCTGGTCGGGGCGACGACCCGCCTCGGCCTGCTGACAACCCCACTGCGCGACCGCTTCGGCATTCCGACCCGGCTGGAATTCTACACGGTGGATGAGTTGTACGAGATCGTCAGTCGCAACGCCCGCCTGATGGGCTGTCCCGCTGATCCCGAAGGTGCACGTGAAATTGCCCGCCGGGGCAGGGGGACGCCGCGTATCGCAGGCCGTCTGCTGCGCCGCGTCGTCGATTTCGCCGTGGTCGAGGGGGATGGCCGCATCACCCAGGAAATAGCCGATTCGTCGCTGACCCGCCTCGGGGTCGACAAGCTCGGTCTCGACGGGGCCGACCGCCGTTATCTGCGCATGATCGGCGAAGGCTATGGGGGCGGTCCTGTCGGTATCGAAACCCTCTGCGCGGCCCTGTCGGAAAGCCGCGATGGCCTGGAAGAGGTGATTGAACCCTACCTGCTGCAACAAAGTCTGATCCAGCGCACGCCTCGGGGGCGGATGCTGGGCCAGCGCGGATGGCAGCACCTTGGTCTGACCCCACCGCGCCCGGCGACCGCAACCGACCTGCCCGATTTGTTCGACGGCTAGCGCATTTGCGCTTTCCACTTGCAACCGGCCCGCGCCCTTGGAAAACAGCGCGCGCGAGCGAGCCGGGAAAAGGATCAGACCATGGCACAGGCCCCAGACGCACCAAAAGACTCACCAAAAGACGCACTGAAAACCGGCACACCCCAGCCGGACGCTGCGCAGATCGAGGGACTGTTCACCGACGCGGACGCAGGCTTCCGGTTTGCCCGCTGGGGCCGCCCCATCGTGCCGGTGATTTTCGGCGCGGCTGAGGATAGCCTGCCCGCCCTGAAAGGCGCGATCGAGGCCGTCGTTCTGGCCGCCGGTCACCATATGGCCGAGGCCGATCCCGATATCGGGGCCAACCTGATGATCTTTTTCCTGCGCGACTGGGATGAACTCTCCGGCGTTCAGAACATGGATCAGCTGGTGCCTGACCTTGCCGGCCTGCTGCCGCGACTGGCGTCGTCCGGCGCCGATCAATACCGCTTCTTCCGCTTTGATCAGACCGGCGCGATCAAGGCGGGGTTCGTCTTTCTGCGCATGACCGGCCCCCTGGCCGAGATGCCCGCTGCCGACCTCGGGATGGAGCAGGCGGTCAAGTCGATGCTGCTCTGGTCGCCACAGGCCTTTGCCGAACGCTCGCCTCTGGCCCGGATCGATACCACCGGGGCGACGGTGCTGCGTGCCGATATCGCCGCACTGCTGATGGCCGCCTACGACCCGATCCTGCCCGCCGCCAGCGGCGACGCGGTGCTGTCCCTGCGCCTGGCCGCGCGGGCCGGGCAATTGATGGCCTGACAGCACTCCCGCAGAACCATCGCTCCCCCCGGGGTCCGCCGGCGCTTGCCGTTCGCGCGCCCATCGGTTTCAGTGCTGTCGAACCACACCCGGACCCGGCCGCGCCACACCAAAGGATGCCATTATGACCCACCGCTTTGATCTGCGCGTGTATTACGAAGATACGGATCTGGCCGGTATCGTCTACTACGCCAACTACCTGCGCTTCATCGAGCGTGGCCGCACCGAATGGGTGCGCAGCCTCGGCATCGACCAGGTCGCGCTCAAGGCAGAGGAAGGGGTCGTGTTCGCCGTCCGTCGGCTTGAGGCCGATTACCTGGCCCCGGCGAAATTCGATGACGAACTGGTTGTCGAAACCACCCCCGCCGCCGTGACCGGCGCGCGGATTACCCTGCTTCAGGAGGTACGCCGGGCCGGCAATGTCCTGTTCTCGGCGCAGGTGACCCTTGTTGCGCTGTCGGAGACGGGTCACCCGGTGCGGCTTCCGGCGAATATCCGCCTGATGCTTCACTAGTTGGTGTCCGGGGCGGGTTTCCGCCTTATTCCATTGGCCATTCAACTCGAACTACTGTAATTTCCCGCCCAATCAGGTCGCATCAGACGGCCGAGGCGGAAAAGAGCAGGCTTAATGGAACCACAAACCCTCGCAATGGCGCAGGAGATTGATTTCTCCATGCTCAGTCTATTTGCCCGTGCAACGTTGACCGTGAAGATCGTGATGCTCATGCTCACTGTCGCGTCCTTCTGGAGCTGGTCCATCATCATCCAGAAAGTCATCGGCTACCGGCGGGCCCGCGCCGAGGCGACCGAGTTCGACCGCGCCTTCTGGTCCGGTGAACCCCTTGATGAACTCTACGACGAAATCGGGGCCGATCCCTCGGGGCGTTCCGAACGGATCTTTGCCGCCGGCATGACGGAGTGGCGCCGCTCGCACCGCTCCGACGGACAGATGATCGCAGGCGCACAGGCCCGGATCGATCGTTCGATGGACGTTGCCATCGCGAAAGAGGCCGAAACCCTGCAGGCGGGCCTGCCGGTGCTGGCCACCGTCGGCTCCACCGCGCCCTTCGTGGGGCTGTTCGGCACCGTTTGGGGGATCATGCACGCCTTCATCGGTATTGCGCAGTCGCAGAACACCTCCCTCGCCGTCGTCGCCCCCGGTATTGCCGAGGCGCTTCTGGCGACGGCTCTGGGCCTGCTGGCGGCCATCCCTGCGGTCGTCTTCTACAACAAGTTCAGCACGGATTCCGACCGCATCGTGGGCAGCTACGAAGCCTTTGCCGACGAATTCTCGACCATCCTCAGCCGTCAGCTGGATTCCTGATATGGCGGGTGGGGTCATGGTCAAATCCGGCGGCGGGGGCGGGCGTCGTGGGCGTCGCCATGGTGGGCGCGCGCGCCCCATGGCGGAAATCAACATCACGCCGTTTGTCGATGTCATGCTGGTGCTGCTGATCATCTTCATGGTCGCGGCGCCGCTGATGGTCGTCGGCGTGCCGGTCGAGCTGCCGAAGACCGCCGCCGCCGCGCTGCCCTCTGAGCAGGAAGAACCCCTGACCGTCACCGTGACGGCAGATGGGCGCATCCTGATCCAGACGGCGGAAACCGCGCCGGACGAATTGCTGAACAAACTTCGCGCCATTGCGTCGGAACGGTCGTCCGACCGGGTCTATCTGCGCGCCGATGGTGCAGTCCCATACGAACAGGTCGTTCAGGTCATGGGGGCGCTGAACAACGGTGGCTTCACGAACATCGGCCTTGTCACAGATACCGGCGGCCCGTCCTTCGGGGCCGGGGAAAACTAGGGCAGCGGCGTGCAGGCGGGTCATGTCATATCCGGCGCAGGTCACATCGCCCTGATCGGATGGTTGCTGTTCGGCAACCTGCTTTCTCCGCCTCCCGCGGAGGTGGACGTGCAACCTGTGTCCATCATCTCCGAGGCGGAGTTTGCGCAGCTTAACGCGGCCGTCCAGGCGCCGGGCGCCGAAACCGACGTTGCCGTGCCCGAAACCCCCGATGCCGCGGACCCCGCGCCCAACCCCCCGGCCGAGACCGAGGCCGCGCCCCCTGCCACGGCAGAACCCGCGCCTGAGGCCCCCGCGCCCGAGGCCGAACCACAGGTGCCGACCCCCACGCCCCCCGTGGCGGACGTGACCGACACGCCCCCCGATCAGCCAGAGACAGCCCCGACGCCCCCCGAAGACGTGGCAACCCTGGTCCCCGAGGACGTGCCCCTGCGCCCCGAGGCCCCCCCGACGCCGCGCCAGGCACCGCGCATTGCACCCGAACCGGTCGCGCCGTCTGAGCGTGACCTGCCGGTCGACGTCGATCAGCGCCCCGAGGTTGCGCCGTCCGAAGCCCCCGCAGAGGTGCCGCTGGAAGAGCAGAAGGAAACCGCGCCGCAGGAAAGCACGACCGAAATCGTGACCGAGGCCGACAAGCCGAACCGCGCGCCCACCACGTCGAAGCGCCCGCAGCTGCGGCCGCAACAGCTTGCCGTGGCCCAGCCTGAGCCGGACCCTGCGCCGGAGCCCAAGCCGGAACCTGACCCGAAACCGACGCCCGCACCGGCCGAAAAACCGGCACAGGACCAGGCCGCAATCGACAAGGCCCTGCAAGAGGCGCTCTCGGGGGCCTCCGGCACCGGCAGTTCGACGCCGCGTCAGGCCCCCGCCGGGCCACCGCTGACGGCGGGCGAAAAGGAATCCCTGCGCCTTGCCGTGCAAAGCTGCTGGGTGGTCGATCCCGGCTCGCCCGCGGCGCATGTCACGGTCACGATCGCTTTTTCGCTGGATCGCAGCGGCAAGGTGCTAGGTAATACACTGAAACTCGTCGGTTCGGACGGCGGCGATGCAGGGGCCGCACAGTCGGCATTTGACGCCGCCCGCCGCGCCGTATTGCGCTGCCAAAGAGAAGGCTACGCCCTTCCGGTCGACAAATTCGACCAATGGAGTGACATCGAAATGACATTCAACCCGGAGAAAATGCGGAACCTATGATGACACGCTTGACCAGGCCCAGCACCATGTTCGCCGCGCTGATCGCGCTGATGACCGCCTGCCTGCCCGGTGTGCTGACCGCACAATCCGGGCCGCTGCGGATCGAGATCACCGAAGGCGTGATCGAACCCTTGCCCTACGCCGTTCCCGCTTTCGTGCCGGAAAACCCGGCGGCGGGACAGCTCGCCGGCCAGCTCAGCCGGGTTGTCGCCGACGACCTGACCGGCACCGGACTGTTCCGTGAAATCCCCACCAGTGCGCATATCGGCTCGATCACCTCCTTCTCCAGCCCCGTGCAATATGCCGACTGGAAAGCCATCAACGCCGAGGCACTGATCACCGGTGCCGTGGCGGTAAATGGCGATCAGGTGACGGTGAAATTCCGCCTCTATGACGTCTTCTCCGGGCAGGAGCTCGGCTCCGGTCTGCAATTCAACGGCACGCAGAGCGGTTGGCGGCGCATGGCGCATAAGGTGGCCGATGCCGTCTACAGCCGTATCACCAGCGAAGATCCCTATTTCGACAGCCGCGTCGTCTACGTCGGGGAAACCGGACCCAAGGATGATCGTCGCAAGCGGCTGGCGATCATGGATTACGATGGGGCCAACGTTCAGTACCTGACCGACAGTTCCTCGATCGTGCTGGCGCCGCGTTTTTCGCCCACCGGCGACCGCGTGCTCTATACCAGCTACGAAAGCGGCGTGCCGCGCATCTACCTGCTTGACGTGGCCAGCGTGGGCCGTCGCGTCCTGAACACCGGCGCGGGCGACATGAGCTTTTCTCCGCGCTTCTCGCCGGACGGGCAGACCGTCGTCTACTCCGTGACCCAGGGCGGCAATACCGACATCTACCGCATGGACATCGGCAGCGGCCAGAGCACCCGCCTGACCAGCGCCCCCTCGATCGAGACCGCACCCAGCTTCTCGCCCGATGGATCGCGCATCGTGTTCGAAAGCGACCGCTCCGGCGGCCAGCAACTCTATATCATGTCCGCCAATGGAGGAGAGCCGGAGCGCATCTCGTTCGGTGAAGGGCGCTATGGCACGCCCGTCTGGTCGCCGCGCGGTGACATGGTTGCCTTCACCAAGCAGAGCAAGGGGCGCTTTCACATCGGTGTCATGCGCACCGATGGCAGCGGTGAACGCCTGCTGACGGCGTCCTTCCTGGACGAAGGTCCCACCTGGTCGCCGAACGGCCGCGTGATCATGTTCGCACGCGAAACCCAGGGCGCCTCCGGGGCCTCGTCTCTCTATTCCGTCGATGTCACGGGGCGGAACCTGAAACGCGTGCCGACCGAAGCCGGGGCGTCCGATCCGGCCTGGTCGCCGCTGCAACGATGATCCGGCAGGGGATCATGCCGGTGACGGGGGTGCCGAAATTGCACCGCCCGGATACCGTCAAGATACCGACGCTGGCACCGACACTGATTTCGGCGGGGGATTCCGCCCTCGCCGAACAAATGCTAAGATGATCGAAACATTTCAAACGAGGCGTATCATATGACCTACCTGGCAAAAGCCATCCTTCTCTGTGCCGGCCTCAGCCTTGCGGCCTGCACCAACGGCGACCGTTTCGGCGGGGCCAACGGCGGCGCAAACGGCGGTGCCGGATACGGCGCGAACGGCGGCATGGTGCCCGGCAGCGCCTCCGACCCGGCCTCGCCGCTGTACTTCCAGCAGAGCGTCGGTGACCGCGTTCTCTTCCTCGTCGACCAGTCAACGCTGACCGACGAAGCCCGCATGACGCTTGACGGCCAGGTCCGTTGGCTGACCGGCAACCCCGATTACAACGCGGTGATCGAAGGTCATGCCGATGAACAGGGCACCCGTGAATACAACCTTGCCCTTGGTGCACGCCGCGCCAATGCCGTGATGGAATACCTTATTGCAAAAGGGGTTAGCCCGATCCGGCTGAAAACCATCAGCTATGGCAAGGAGCGTCCGATCGCGATCTGCTCCGAAGAATCCTGCTATGCCAAGAACCGCCGGGCCGTCACCGTTCTGGCCGCCGGCACCGGTATGTGATCGAAGGGGGAGTTTGCAAGATGCGCCGGATATTGTTCACCGTCCTTTGCCTGCTGACACTGCCAGTCGGCACCGCCATCGCACAGGACCGCGATGAGACGCTGGCCGATATCCGGCAGCAGCTGACGACCCTGCACGTGCAGATCCAGAACCTCAAGCGAGAGCTGTCGACCACCGGAGCGACGGGCGGCATGGCGGTCAGCACGGACCCCCTTGAACGCCTGAACGCGATCGAGAGCGAACTGCGCCGTCTCACCGGCAAGACCGAGGAGCTGGAGCATCGCATCGAAAGCGTCGTGACCGACGGCACCAACAAGATCGGTGACCTGGAATTCCGGTTGGTCGAACTCGAAGGCGGTGACGTCTCCAAGCTGGGCACGACGACCACCCTGGGCAGCGGTACGGCCACCTCGGGCACGGCGTCCTCGACGGGGGGCGGCAGCCAGGCCGCCGTCTCTCCGCCGCCCGCGTCGGATGCGACACCTTCGACCGGTGCGACGTCGCCTGAACTTGCAATCGGCGAGGAGGCGGACTTTCAGGCGGCGCAGGAAAAGCTCGCCAGCGGCGATTATGCCGGGGCTATCAATGGCTTCGAGACGTTCAAGACGACCTATCCTGGCAGCCCACTTTCGCCGGCCGTCCAACTGGGGATGGGGCGCGCACTGGAAGGGCAGGGCGACACGAAGACTGCGGCCCGTGCCTACCTCGACAGTTTCTCGCTTGACCCGCAGGGGCAGACGGCACCCGTCGCCTTGTTCCGACTTGGCCGCCTGCTGGCCGAACTGGGCCAGACGAACGAGGCCTGTGTCACCTTGGGCGAAGTTTCCAAGCGCTTTCCGGGGTCCTCGACTGCGGAGCAGGCCAACGGGGAAATGCGCGCCCAAGGCTGTACGTGAGCAGAGCTGAAACGGCGCTACGCGAGGGCGTGGCCGCGCATTTTCCGCCCGGCCACGCCCGCCAGATCGGTATCGCGGTCTCGGGCGGCGGTGACTCGCTCGCCCTTTTGCATATCCTTGCAGAGATCGCTGCCGACACGCCGCTGACCCTGCGTGCGGTCACCGTCGATCACGGGCTGCGCGCTGACGCGGCAGAGGAGGCCGCAATGGTGGCCAGTATCGCGGCGGGGCTTGGAATCACGCATGAGACCGTCACCTGGACAGGCTGGGGGGGCGCGGGCAATCTTCAGGACCAGGCACGCCGCGCACGCTATGACCTGCTGAGCAGCTGGGCCCGGCAACACGATATCGAACAGGTTGCCATCGGGCATACGGCGGACGATCAGGCGGAAACCTTTTTCATGCGACTGGCCCGCGCCTCTGGCGTCGATGGCCTGTCGGGGATGCCCGTGCGGCGCCAGCATGGGGGCGTCACCTTCGTGCGGCCCTTGCTGGATCAGACGCGCGCCTCTCTGCGCAATTACCTGACGCACAAGGGGGTCGCCTGGATCGATGACCCCTCGAATGACGACACGCGGTTCGATCGCGTCAAGGTCAGGCAGGCACTCGAACACCTGCGTCCTCTTGGCCTCACGCCTCAGGTGATCTGCGAAACTGCGAAAAACCTCGCAGCAGCCCGTGCTGCCCTCGGCTGGTACGCCTGCAACGAGGCACGCCATCTGGTGCACATCGACGAAGGAGACGTGGTCTTTGCGCGCGCGTCCTTCGGTCAGCTCCAGCCCGAAATCGCCCGCCGTCTGCTGCAACAGGCGCTGGTTTGGGTCGCGGGCACCGAATACCCCCCCCGTCGCCGCGCCATTGCGCTGGCCCTTGCGGCGATCCGCGACGGCACCGGCATGACCCTGAATGGTTGCAAGATTGCGCTGACTAGCAAGAAAATCAGGGTTTTCCGCGAATATTCTGCGGTCAGATCCGTCGTGACATCGTCCGATCAGCCTTGGGATGGTCGTTGGCAGATGACCGGGCCGCACGCCAATGACCTTCGTATTCGCGCACTGGGCGAAGAGGGGCTGGCGCAGTGCAATCGGTGGCGGGAAACGGGGCTGCCGTTCAGTTCGCTGGCGGGCTACCCTTCGGTCTGGCGCGGTGATACACTGGTCTGCGCACCGCACGCTGACTTCGGGGAAGGATGGACGGCAACACTACTGAGAGACGGCGATGTCTTCTTCTCCGCGCTCCTTGTCCATTGAATGCTGCGTGATGAAACATATTTAACCCCGAACGGCCTTATGTTAGGCGCAAGATCACTTGTTTTGATTGGAGAGCTCACGTGGGCACCGCAAAAAACCTCGCTTTCTGGGCCGTGCTGCTTCTGCTGATCGTGGCACTGTTCAACCTTTTCAGCGGGTCAGGGAACACGCTGCAAAGCCAGAACCGGCCATATTCGCAATTCGTGACCGAAGTTGGCGATGGGTTTGTCAAATCCGCAACGCTGGATGGCGAAAAAGTCCTGTACCGCGGATCCGACGGTAAGGACTATGTGACGATCAAGCCGGAAGACGCCGAAGTCACCAACCTTCTGCTCGACAACAATATTCCCGTCAGCGCGAAAAGCCAGGAAGAGAGCGGCTTTCAGGCTTTCATCATCTCGCTCCTGCCGATTCTGCTGCTGATCGGTGTCTGGATCTATTTCATGAACCGGATGCAGGGCGGCGGCAAAGGCGGTGCCATGGGCTTTGGCAAGAGCCGCGCCAAGCTGCTGACGGAAAAGCAGGGACGCGTCACCTTTGACGACGTCGCCGGTATCGACGAAGCCAAGGAAGAACTGGAAGAGATCGTCGAATTCCTGCGTAACCCGCAGAAATTCAGCCGCCTTGGCGGCAAGATCCCCAAGGGTGCGCTGCTTGTCGGCCCTCCGGGTACCGGTAAAACCCTGCTGGCCCGCGCCATTGCGGGCGAGGCGGGTGTGCCCTTCTTCACCATTTCTGGTTCGGATTTCGTCGAGATGTTTGTCGGTGTCGGTGCATCGCGTGTGCGCGACATGTTCGAGCAAGCCAAGAAAAACGCCCCCTGCATCGTGTTCATCGACGAGATTGACGCGGTCGGTCGCCACCGTGGCGCAGGCTATGGCGGGGGCAATGACGAGCGTGAGCAGACCCTCAACCAGCTCCTGGTTGAAATGGACGGCTTTGAGGCAAACGAGGGCGTGATCATAGTGGCTGCGACGAACCGTCGCGACGTGCTCGACCCTGCACTGCTGCGGCCTGGCCGCTTTGACCGCCAGGTCACCGTCCCGAACCCCGACATCAAGGGCCGCGAAAAGATCCTCGGCGTCCATGCCCGCAAGACACCGCTCGGTCCCGACGTCGATTTGCGCATCATCGCGCGCGGCACGCCCGGTTTTTCCGGTGCGGACCTTGCGAACCTCGTGAACGAAGCGGCATTGATGGCCGCCCGTGTCGGTCGTCGGTTCGTGACAATGATCGATTTCGAAAGCGCCAAGGACAAGATCATGATGGGGGCGGAGCGCCGCTCCATGGTGATGACGCCTGCCCAAAAGGAAATGACCGCCTATCACGAAGCAGGTCACGCGGTTGTCGGCATGGCCCTGCCCAAGTGCGATCCGGTCTACAAGGCCACGATCATTCCGCGTGGTCAGGCCCTTGGCATGGTGATGTCCTTGCCGGAAATGGACCAGCTGAATTACTTCAAGGATGAGCTGGAGCAGAAGATCGCGATGACCATGGCCGGCAAGGCTGCCGAGATCATCAAGTATGGCGAAGGTACCGTCTCCAACGGCCCTTCGGGCGATATCATGCAGGCGTCAAACCTGGCGCGCGCCATGGTGATGCGGTGGGGCATGTCCGATCTGGTTGGCAACATCGACTATCAGGAAGCGGCTGAGGCATTCCGTGGGGGCGGCGGTGCCGGCGGCTTCTCGATCTCTGCCAACACCAAGGAGCTGATCGAGCAAGAGGTCAAACGTATCATCGACGAAGGATATCAGCGTGCCTATGGTCTGCTGTCCGAGCGTCACGATGAATGGGAACGCCTTGCGCAGGGCCTGCTGGAATACGAGACCCTGACCGGCGCAGAAATCGAACGGGTCATGAAGGGCGAGCCGCCCAGTTCGACCTCGGGTGAGGACGATAGCTCCAATTCGGGCAACGCGCCCTCCGTCGCGGCGATCCCCAAGACCAAGCCGCGCAACAAGCCGGACAGTGGCAGCCTGGAACCTGAACCCTCTGCCTGAAACACCGGGAAACACCGGGCGCATCGAAAAACGACAATGTCAGACCGGGGCCCAAGTGGCCCCGGTTTTCTTTTGCGCCTCGTCTTGCGCTTGCGGGGCGTCCCGGTCCATCTTGCCGGCGAGATGACACAAGGAGGTCCTGATGCCCGCCCTGATGCCGACTGAATACACCGCGCGCGTGACCTGGATTGGCGTTGTTGGCAACCGCGATGCGGCGCTGGCCTCTTCCGCGCTCAAGAGCGTCCAGGCGCTCTTTGACGGTCCCGTCGGAGAAAGCCATGGTGGTTTGACCCGGCCGTCTTGCAGTCGCGTGCTCAAGCAACATCCGCGCAACACCGAAATCCGAAACGTCCGTCAGTTTTCGATCATCTCGGCAGAAGAGCTTGCCGAGATCGCGCACCGGATGGAGCTTGCAGAGCTTGATCCCTCGCTGCTGGGGGCGACCTTGGTGGTGAAGGGGATCCCCGATTTTACCAGGGTGCCACCGTCCTCGCGTCTTCAAGGACCAGACGGAGTGACCCTGACCGTCGACATGGAAAACCGTCCCTGCACCTTGCCTGCGCGCGTCATCGAAGACGCCATGCCGGGATATGGCAAACGCTTCAAACCCGCGTCGCTTGGGCGGCGCGGGGTAACGGCATGGGTCGAACGTGAAGGGACTATTTCAGTGGGCGACGAAATGCGCCTGCACATACCGGATCAGCCGGTATGGTCTTGTCTCGGCAAGGCCCGACGAGGGAAGACAGACCTTGCCGAAACGACTTAGGCCTTAAACGACGGCCAAGACAACAGCGGCCAGCAACAGCGTGGCGGCGAAACTTGTATGGAACACAACAGCGGCAGCACTCATGACATTCTCCTTAGCAGCAAGAACAGCGTCTCTCTTGCAATACTAACAACCGGTAAACAGAATTGGTTCCATAGAGGTTTTCCTTACCTTTGAACTGGAACAGACGCAGAGGGCGCCTTGATTGGCGCCGCTTTCGGCAGATCCGGTTTGCAGGCGCCATTACCGGCGACCCCGCATGATCCACTTGCCCGCGCTATTCCGATAAATTTTACAGGACCGTATCGACCATGACTCAGCCGACGGATATCGAAATTGCCCGTGCCGCGACGAAACACAAGATACAGGCGATCGGTGCGCGGCTGGATATCCCGGAGGAGGCCCTGCTGCCATATGGACATGACAAGGCAAAGGTGGCTCAAGGCTTTATCGATGGGCTGACAGACCGTCCCAATGGCAAGCTGATCCTTGTAACTGCCATCACCCCGACGCCAGCGGGCGAGGGCAAGACGACCACCACCGTGGGCCTCGGCGATGGATTGAACCGCATCGGCAAACGCGCCGCGATCTGCATCCGCGAGGCATCGCTCGGCCCCTGCTTCGGGTTGAAAGGGGGGGCCGCCGGGGGAGGTCATGCGCAGGTGATCCCCATGGAGGACATGAACCTGCATTTCACGGGCGACTTTCATGCCATCACGTCAGCGCACAACCTGCTGTCCGCGATGATCGACAACCATATCCACTGGGGAAATGAGTTGCAGATAGATCAGCGCCGCGTGGTTTGGCGGCGGGTGATGGATATGAACGACCGGGCGTTGCGCGATATGGTGACATCTCTGGGTGGGGCGGCAAATGGGTTTCCGCGCCAGACAGGTTTTGACATCACCGTGGCCTCCGAAGTCATGGCGATCCTGTGTCTTGCCGATGACCTGGCAGACCTTCAGCGCCGTCTGGGCGATATCATCGTAGCCTACACCCGCGAGAAAGAGCCGATCCGCGCGCGGGATCTCAAGGCCGATGGAGCGATGACGGTTCTGCTGCGCGACGCGATGCAGCCGAACCTGGTTCAGACGCTGGAAAATAACCCTGCATTTGTGCACGGTGGTCCCTTCGCCAATATCGCGCATGGCTGCAACTCGGTGATCTCGACCCGGCTGGCGCTGAAGCTTGCCGATTACGTCGTGACCGAGGCTGGCTTTGGCGCCGACCTCGGCGCCGAAAAGTTCATGGACATCAAGTGCCGCAAGGCAGGGTTGGAACCTGATGCCGTTGTGCTTGTGGCCACGGTGCGGTCGCTGAAAATGAACGGTGGGGTGACAAAGGACGATTTGAGCCGCGAAAACCCCGGGGCTGTGCAGCAGGGCTGCGCTAACCTGACCCGTCACCTTGAAAACCTGCGGGGGTTCGGCGTGCCTGTGGTCGTGGCGATCAACCGCTTTACCGATGATACCGATGCGGAGCTGGACGTGCTGCGTCAGGCGGTCGAGGCTGAAGACACCGAAGTCTTCATGTGCAATCACTGGGCAGAAGGCTCTTCCGGTATTGAGGCGCTTTCCCATCGCGTTGCGAGCCTCGCCGATCATCGCGACACAGCGTTTACACTGCTCTATCCCGATGACATGCCGCTTTTTGAAAAGATCGAAACGGTCGCAAAGCGCATCTATCGGGCGGAAGGCGTCGATGCCGATGCCAGGATCCGTGGGCAACTGGCCGATTGGGAAGCGCAGGGGTTTGGCAATCTGCCCGTCTGCATGGCCAAGACCCAATACAGTTTTTCCGCCGATCCAGCTGCCCGCGGTGCGATCACCGGCCACCGGATACCCGTACGCGAGGTGCGGCTGAGCGCGGGCGCGGGGTTTGTCGTGGTGATCTGCGGTGACATCATGACCATGCCCGGGTTGCCACGCAGCCCCGCAGCCGAGGGGATCTGCCTGAATGGCGATAACCAGGTCACGGGGTTGTTCTAGCGCGGCATGGGGATGGCGCGCGCCACAGGGCCTGTCAGTACGGCAATGGCGCTGCGTCCCATCAGGCTGCCGAGCACGCTGCCATGGCTGTGCAGCCCGCCAGTGTAGGTGCCAAAGGCAGGCATGATGACACGTGCTGAATCAATCAGGAAACTGGGCCGTGCGCGGCCGCCCGTGCGTTTGATTGCGGCCTTGGGGTGATAGTGGCCCGAGATTTCGCCAGTCGCTGTGGTCTGCGCGATATGTCGAAACGACAATGGGGGCTTGCTCATGTCTGCCAGATGGGTGCCGCCCAGACCGACAGGGCCCGGATCATGGTTGCCCTCGATCCAGATCCATTCCCTTCCTGCCTGCAAGCGCTGCAACCAGATGAGGGTCGGGCCATCCAGGGCTCCGGCAGCGGCGGCATCATCGAAACTGTCACCAAGGCAGATCACCTGGTCGGGTGCCAGTGCGTCGATCTCCTCCTCCAGCCGCTGGAGGGTATCCTGAGTCTCATAAGGGGGAAGGGCGCTGCCGCCTCGTCGTGCGATACGTTCGGATTTCCCAAGATGCAGGTCCGAAACGCAGAGCGTGCGCTGCGCGGGCCAGTAGAGCGCGCCTGAGCCGCGTGCGATCAACGCCTCACCGGACAGCGTGAAGGCGTAGCCCTGCAACGGTGCGGCCTCAGACAAGGCCAGCCTCCTGCATCAGGCGCTCGGCCTCCTGTGCCTCCAGCCGGGCGCGGCCTTCGCCCTCGATAGGAACCTTGCCGATTTCCATGAACAACGGTGCGGCCAGCGGGGAAACCCTCTCCAACCGCAAGTGATCGATCCGGCCCGCGACCCGTTGGGTCATTTCCACGATCCGGCCGAAATCGACCAGGCCACGCATCGCCTCCTGCCGCGTGATCTCCATCAGCAGATGATTGGGGTCATATTTCAGCAAGGTGTCGTAGAGGATATCCGAGGAAAACGTCGCCTGTCGCCCGCTTTTCCGGGTCGATGGGGTATTGCGCTGAATCAGCCCGGCAATGGTTGCGGCGCCACGAAAGGTGCGCTTCATGACCGCGTTTCCGGCAAGCCAGCCATCCAGCCCGTTCCGCAGGGCGACAGGGTCGAAAAGAGCGGTGGGGTCCAGCACCTCCTCCAGTCCCCAGATCAGCGTCGCGTAGTCGGTCGAAACAAAGCCAAGCGGGGCGAGGCCCAGTTCCTCCATCCGTTTTGTCAGAAGCAAGCCGAGGGTCTGCATGGCATTGCGTCCGGCAAACCCATAGATGCAGACATGCATCCGACCATCGTGCGGAAAGCTTTCGACCAGCAGTCGCCCAGGTTCGGGCAGGCGCGACACCTCGCGCTGAAGGGACAGCCATTGCGATGTGTGGCGGGGCAATTCTGGCCAGCTGTCCTGCTGGAACATGCGCAGGATCCGCTGCGACAATTGCGTGGATGTGGCAAATTTCGTCCCGCTGAACACGGCGACCTTTGGTTTGCGCCCGCCATCACGGCTGACCTCGACGGTCATTTCGCGCAGAGATTCATAGCGCACGATCCTGCCGCCGATCAGAAACGTGTCACCGGGCGTCAATGAGGTGGCAAAGCTTTCCTCGACCTCGCCCAGAGGCTTGCCGCCGCCGCGTTTCAACCGGACCTTGAGCGTGTCTGTATCCTGGATCGTGCCGATATTCATCCGGATCAGCTGGCTGGCGCGGGGGTCGCGCAGATGCCAGCGACCATCGGGGGCCTGTTTCAGGCGCTGCCACTGATCATACGCCCGCAACGCGTAGCCGCCCGTGGCACAGTAATCGAGGCAGGCGTCGAATTCGTTGCGCGCCAGATCGGCATAGGGGCCGGCAGTGCGCACCTCATCGAAGAGGTCCTCTGCTGCAAAGGGACCGGCGCAGGCGGCAATCAGGATATGCTGACACAGGACGTCACGCGGCCCTGGGCCGCGCGGATCGCCATCCAGGTCGGCGGCGACAACCGCCTCCAGCGCGGCTTCGCATTCCACCACCTCGAACCGGTTGGCAGGCACCAGCAGCGCCTTGGAGGGGGCGTTATAGCGGTGATTTGCGCGGCCGATACGCTGGACCAGCCGCTTGACGTTCTTTGGGGCACCGACCTGGATCACCAGATCGACATCGCCCCAGTCGATCCCCAGGTCCAAAGACCCTGTGCAGACGACCGCGCGCAGGCGCCCTTGCACCATCGCGCGTTCCACCCGGTCCCGCTGTACCTTGTCGAGAGAGCCGTGGTGGATGCCGATCGGCAGGCCATCGTCGTTTGCCAGCCAGAGGTTGTGAAAAAAGATTTCGGCCTGGGCGCGCGTGTTGTGAAAGATCAGGGTGATGCGGTGTTGCCTGATCTGTTCCAGCACATCGGGGATCGCGTAGACGCCACCACCGCCCGACCATGGCGGCGGCGTTTCGGTGTGCAGCATCCGGATATCTGGTGCGGGGCCCGGATCGGCCATCAGGATGTGACAGGGATCAGGATGGCGCGCCAGGAACCCGGCGAGTGCGGGCGGATCTTCCACGGTCGCCGACAGTCCGACACGTCGCAGACCGGGGCATAGCCGTTCCAGCCGGGCCAGCGCCAGCATCAGTTGATCGCCTCGCTTGCTCTCAGCCAGGGCATGGATTTCGTCAACCACCACCCGCTTTAGCCCGGCGAACATGCGCGGGGCATCGTCGTAGGACATCAGCAGTGCCAGGCTTTCTGGTGTGGTCAGCAGGATGTGGGGCGGATCCGCGCGCTGCCGTCTCTTGCGGCTGGACGGGGTGTCGCCTGTGCGGTCCTCGATGCGGATCGGCAGCGCCATCTCGGCGACGGGCGTTTCCAGGTTGCGCCGGATATCTGCCGCCAGTGCCTTCAGCGGCGAGATATAGAGCGTGTGCAAGCCGTCATGCGGGTGGTTCGCCAGATCGATCAGCGTCGGCAGGAACCCCGCCAGCGTCTTGCCCCCTCCGGTTGGGGCAATCAGTAACAGGGCGGGGTCGTCGGCGCGCTCCAGCATCTCCTGTTGATGTGGGTGCACCTGCCAGCCATGGCTGGCAAACCAATTGGAAAATGTTTCGGGGAGCGACCTCATGGGAACAGAGATAGGCCTCGGCCCCCAATTTGACGAGCCTAGCCCGAGAGTTTTTGCAGCTTGTCGCGCAGTTCTGCGATTGTCGGGGCCAGGCGTGTCTGCCCCTTGTCGGCCGCTTCTTCCGACCAGGATGAAAACCGCTCGAGGAGGGGCAGGAATGTTTCGATTTCCTCGGCTGTCCAGCCTTCCAGATAATCGCCCAGAATCAGGAACTTGATCGTACGAACGGCGTCAACCGTCGCGCGGCCCTTTGGGGTAAGCTCGACAATGGTGCGTCGTGCATCTTGTTGACTGACACCACGGGCCAGCAGCCCCTGGTTGATCAATTCAGACACCAATCGCGACGCGCGTGAGGGATCGATGCATAGCCGCGTCGCGATGGTGGAAACCATCGTTTCGCCCTTGTCGGCGCCGAATTCGTTTGACGGGGCCCAGGTGGCAATCAGCACGTCGAGCTTTGGCAAGTCGATGTCGAGACCCAGTTCGCTTAGCGCCATGCGCCCCAGTTCGCGGGTGCCGACGCGACGCCGCCACTGCTGAAGGATCGCATCGATGACCAGCGCCTTGTCGGTGACGGCCGCAGGTATCCCGGCGTGGGACAGAAAGTCGGCCATATCTTCGTCTCGCGTACTGATCGGACTACCCTCCGGTTGAGGCTGGAACTTGCATGCTATTGACATGCTTATGCCGCGCGCACATATTCATTTCAAACAATTTTATCAAGTCTCAACCTGTGTTCACACAGCTTTGCTGCTGGGCTGCCTGAGGTTTTCGAAAGTACTGACGCAAAATGATATCTCCAAAAGACCGCGCGGAAACCACGACCGCAGCGCAGGACATTCCTTCGCCTGACAGTCGCAGGCTGCGCGTTGTACTGCTGACCGTCGCGCTGACGCTTTTCCTCGCTTCGACAGGACAGTCCATCGTATCGACGGCACTGCCGGAAATCGTGAGTGATTTGGGTGGCTTGTCTTATATCACATGGGTTGTCACGGCCTACCTGTTGTCTTCGACCATAGGGGCGCCTATCGCCGGTAAACTGGGCGATATGTACGGACGCAAGATCGTGTTGCAATGCGCGATCGTGATCTTTTTGCTGGGCGGCGCGATTGCCGGCATGGCCTGGAACATGCCGGTGCTGATTCTCGGGCGGATTATCCAGGGTTTGGGTGGGGGCAGCCTGATCGTGGTATCGATGGCGGTGGTTGCAGATGTTCTGCCACCGCGTGAACGCGCCCGCGCGCAAGGCACACTTTCGGCGGTCTTTGGCGTCTCGACTGTTCTGGGGCCGCTGGTCGGGGGCTTTCTGGTGCAAAGCGTTGGCTGGCACTGGATCTTTTTCGTCAACCTGCCCTTCGGTGTCGCCGCCTTTGTCGTGCTGACACGGACGCTGGCAGCCCAGGCGCAAACAGTGCGTCACAAGATGGATTACCTTGGCGCGGTTCTTTTGATGTGTTTTCTCAGCGCGCTCGTTCTGCTGGCGAACCTGGCTGGCACCATCCTGCCCTGGGGCTCCGTTGCGACGCTCGCTCTGATGGGGCTGACCGTTCTTTCCCTTGCCGCATTCCTGCTCAACGAAGCGCGGGCCAGCGAACCCGTGATGCCGCTCTTGTTGTTCAGGGTCCGCAATTATCAGGTCGCCAACAGCGTCAACTTTCTCGTCGGCATGGCGATGTTCGGTACGATTTCCTTCGTTCCGATGTTCCTGCAAGTGGTGAAGGGCGTCGAACCGGCGCGCAGCGGCCTCTACCTGATCGCGATGATGGCCGGGCTGATCGGCGGGTCATTTTCAGCGGGCCGTTTCATGACGCGCACCGGACGGTACAAGTTTTTGCCGCCCTTGGCGACGGGATTGCTTTGTATTGCTCTGATCGCCCTGTCCCGGATCGGACCGGAAACACCATTGTGGCAGATCGCGGCTAACCTTGCCTTTGTCGGCATGGGGATCGGGCCGAATCTGAGCGTGGGTGTCGTGTCGATCCAGACGGCTATTCCGCGCGAACATCTGGGCGTCGGTACGGCAAGCGCCAATATGTTCCGATTGACGGGCGGTGCCGTTGGCACGTCGATTTTCGGAGCGGTGTTCAATCATGGCATGGCCCTGCACGTGCAGCCCTTGATGCCGCAGCTGGAGCGGATTCAGGACCTGACCACCAGCATCATTGCGCAGCTTGAACCGATCGCCCGCGCCGAAGTCGTCCAAGGGTTTTCGAACGCGATTTCACCGATGTTCCTGATCGGCGCTGTCGTCGCAGCCCTTGCATGCCTCATCTCTCTGCGCCTGGTTGAGCTGCCTCTGGGGGCGGGCAGCTCGCAACGCGGCAGCGCGCCGGCGGAATGAACGCCGCCGCTCTCTCCACTCGGTAGACCTCGCTCGCACGGCAACGGAAAAGGCCCTGCCGGTATCGCCAGCAGGGCCTTTTCGCCTAGGCGATTGATCTTGCTCAGACGAGTGTGGCCTGAGTTGACGCTCGCATCTCTTCTTCGCTGACCCCGTCGGCCAGTTCGACGATCGTCAGGCCGCCCTCGACGACGTCTAGCACCCCGAGGTTGGTGATGATGCGATCGACCACGGCGCGCCCTGTCAATGGCAGAGTGCATTCCTTCAGCACCTTGGAGTCGCCGTGCTTGTTGGTGTGGTCCATTACCACGACGACCTTGCGCACCCCTGCGACCAGATCCATTGCGCCGCCCATTCCCTTGACCAGCTTGCCCGGAATCATCCAGTTCGCCAGGTCACCGTTCTCGGCCACTTCCATCGCGCCAAGGATTGCCATCGCAATCTTGCCGCCCCGGATCATGCCGAAACTGGTGGCACTGTCAAAATAGGCAGTCTGGGGCAATTCGGTGATCGTCTGCTTGCCCGCATTGATCAGGTCGGCATCCTCGGTGCCTTCGACAGGAAAGGGGCCCATGCCCAACATGCCGTTTTCCGATTGCAGGGTCACTTCGACGCCCTCGGGGATGTAATTCGACACGAGCGTCGGAATACCGATCCCCAGGTTCACGTACATCCCGTCTTCAAGCTCTTGCGCCGCGCGGGCGGCCATCTGGTCTCTGTCCCAAGGCATGGCGGTCCTCCTCAAATCTCAATGGGTCTGTCTGACAGGGCGTCAGGCCGCAGGGCGGGTGGTGCGTTTCTCGATGCGTTTTTCATGCTCACCCTGAATGATACGGTGAACGTAGACGCCGGGCAGGTGAATCGCATCGGGGTCAAGGCTTCCGGTCGGCACGATCTCTTCGACCTCGACGACGCACATCTTGCCGCACATGGCAGCGGGCGGGTTGAAATTGCGGGCGGTCTTGCGAAAGATCAGGTTTCCAGTCGGATCGGCTTTCCAAGCCTTGACGATGGAAAGATCTGCGACGATCCCCCGTTCAAGCACATACTCCTGACCGTCGAAGTCCTTGGTTTCCTTGCCTTCTGCGATCACGGTGCCCACACCGGTCTTGGTATAGAAACCCGGAATGCCCGCGCCACCGGCACGCATCCGTTCGGCCAGTGTGCCTTGCGGGTTGAATTCCAGCTCAAGTTCGCCAGACAGATACTGGCGCATGAATTCGGCATTTTCCCCCACGTAGGAGGAGATCATCTTTTTCACCTGGCGCGTCTGCAAAAGGATGCCGATCCCGAAATCATCCACTCCGGCGTTATTGGAGGCAAAGGTCAGATCCTTGGTGCCTGCGTACTTGATGGCGCTCAATAGCAGCTCCGGGATACCACAGAGGCCAAAGCCACCTGCCGCTATGAACATGCCATCGAACAGCACGCCATCCAGTGCTTCGGCAGCGGAATCGAACACCTTTTTCATAAATTCCTCCAATTTATTTTCTACTTTCTGACGTCGCGCGCAGCTCATGTCAATTTATTGCCGCAGCATGGCAAGGAGTGCCGCAACGCAGAAACGGCCCCGGAGTCCGGAGCCGTTTCTGGTCATCGAAAGCGCAGTTCAGATCGAGCGTTGCCCTATTCGCTATCTTCGGCGGCCTCTCCGGAAGGCTTGGTCGCCGTCTTCTTGGCCGCTGTTTTCTTCGGCGCGGCCTTGGTGGTCTTGGCCGCTGATGTCTTGCCCGTCGTGGCCTTTTTTGCGGCTGGCTTCTTGGCAGGGGTCTTAGCCGCCGCCTTTTTCGCTGCGGGTTTCTTTGCGGCGGCCTTGCGGGCAGGTTTCTTGCCGGTCTTGGCGGCTTTTTCGGCAATCAGTTCGACTGCTGCCTCCATCGTCAGGCTCTCGGGCTCCACATCGTTGGGCAGGGTCGCGTTGATCTTTTCCCACTTCACGTAGGGGCCGTATCGACCCGACATGACATTGACCGGTCCGCCGTGTTCTGGGTGCTCGCCCAGCTCTTTCAATGGCTTGGCGGCCTGACCGCGACCGCCGCGCGCCGCTTTCTGCGCCAGCAGTTCAACCGCGCGGTTCATGCCGACCTCAAAAACCTCGTCCACGTTGGCCAAGTTCGCATAGGTCTTGTTGTGCTTGACGAAGGGGCCATATCGCCCGATCCCGGCCTCGATGACTTCTCCGTCTTCGGGGTGCGGGCCGATCTGGCGTGGCAGGTTAAGCAACGTCAGTGCCTTTTCCAGATCAATGGAATCAACTTCCCATCCCTTTGGCAGAGAGGCGCGCGGGGGTTTGGGCACCTCCTCGGTGGCATCGCCACGCTGCACGTAGGGGCCGAAACGACCATCGCGAAGCGTGATCGCCTCTTCGTTGTCGTAGCCGAGGATCTTGCCGTCCGGGCCGATCGAATGACCTTCGGCGCCCGGCGGACCGAACGGGCGGGTAAAGCGACATTCAGGATAGTTGGAGCAACCGATGAAGGCGCCACCAGACCGCGCCGTGCGCATTGAAAGCCGCCCCTGGCCACAATTGGGGCAAAGGCGGGGATCGCTGCCATCGCCGGTCGGCGGGAACAGATGCGGTTCAAGAACCTCGTTGATTTTCTCCAGCACGTCCGTGATGCGCAGCTCGGATGTCTCTTCGATGGCAGCATGGAAATCGCGCCAAAAGCGTTTCAGGACATCCTTGTAGTCACGCTCGCCCGCTGAAACGTCATCAAGCTCGCCTTCAAGATCTGCGGTAAAATCGTATTCGACGTACTTGTGAAAGTAGTTCGACAGGAAGGCGATCACCAGACGCCCCTTGTCCTCGGGGATCATCCGCGACTTGTCCGTGCGCACGTAACCGCGATCCTGAATCGTGGTGACGATGCTGGCATAGGTCGACGGGCGGCCGATTCCCAGCTCTTCCATACGCTTGACCAGCGTCGCCTCGGTGTAGCGGGGGGGCGGTTGGGTGAAGTGTTGATCGGGCGTGATGGTCTTTTTCTTTGCCGGCTCGCCCTGGCTGATCTGAGGCAGGCGATTGTCGTCGTCGTCAACGACTGCGTCGTCCTTTCCTTCCTCGTAAACCCTTAGAAATCCGTCGAAAATCACCACTTGCCCAGTGGCGCGCAGCTCGACCTGCTGGTCGGCGCTGGTGATGTCGACGGTGGTGCGCTCCATGCGGGCGCCCTCCATCTGACAGGCCAGCGTGCGCTTCCAGATCAGATCGTAAAGCTTTCGCTGATCCGCATCGGTGATCTTCAACGCGGCGGCGTCCTTGGTCATCTCGGTCGGACGGATACACTCGTGCGCTTCCTGCGCGTTCTTGGCCTTGTTCTTGTAGACCCGCGGGCTGGAGGGCACGTATTCCGCGCCATAGCGTTCCTTGATCGCATCGCGCGCGGCCGTGACGGCCTCGGGGGCCATGTCGATGCCGTCGGTCCGCATGTAGGTGATCAGGCCGGCCTCATACAGGCGCTGTGCCGCGCTCATCGTCTGGCGTGCACCCATGCCGAACTTGCGGCTTGCCTCCTGTTGCAGGGTCGAGGTCATGAAGGGCGGCGAGGGATTGCGGGATGCGGGCTTGGCCTCGACCGAGGCGACGGTCAGATCGCGCGAGGTGATGGCCTGTACGGCAAGCTCGGCTTTCGTTTCGTTTTCAATGGAGTAGCGGTCGAGCTTGTCGCCACCCAACACTGTCAGGCGGGCTTCGTATTCCTGCCCACGCGGGGTCGTCAGGATGGCCTTGACCGTCCAGTATTCACGGGCGCGAAAGACCTCGATCTCCATCTCGCGCTCGACGATCAGGCGCAGGCAGACCGATTGCACGCGACCGGCCGACTTGGCACCGGGCAGCTTGCGCCACAGCACCGGAGACAGGTTGAAGCCGACGAGGTAGTCGAGGGCGCGGCGGGCCAGATAGGCCTCGACCAGCGGGGCATCGACCTGACGCGGGTTCTTCATCGCCTCGGTCACGGCGGTCTTGGTGATGGCGTTGAACACGACCCGGCTGACCGGGGTATCGGCCTTGATCGCCTTGCGCTTGCGCAGCGTCTCCTCCAGGTGCCAGGAAATCGCCTCTCCCTCGCGGTCGGGGTCGGTCGCGAGGATCAGGGCATTGTCGTCTTTCAGGGCATCCGCAATCGCCTTCACGTGTTTGCGACTGTCCGTTCCGACCTCCCACAGCATCTCGAAGTCGTTGTCCGTATCGACCGATCCATCCTTGGGGGGCAGGTCCCGGACGTGGCCGTAAGAGGCGAGAACGGTGTAATCGGAGCCCAGATATTTGTTGATTGTCTTGGCCTTAGCCGGGGATTCCACAACAACAACGGGCATCAGAGTTCCTTTCGCATGGCGGCTCGACTCGAAGATCGCGCCTTGGCGGCGGAACATGTGGGGCCTGTGGGTGGCTTGTCAATGGAGACAATCCAGACCGGGCGCAAGCCCCCGCCACGGTGGCTGGCGGGGGCTGCGACTGGCCAGGATCAGGAAAGCCGGGCGATGAAGCCGCCTGGTTGCCGTTCGATACGGCCCTGAAGTTCAAGGTCGGTGAGGGCGGGCATGACGCGTCGCGCCGGGCTGGCGATGTCGCGCAGCAGCTGATCCTCGGGCAGCGGCGAGGGGCCGAGGCGGTCGAGAATGACGGCGTGCAGATCCCGGATGTCGCGTGGGGATCGGGGCGGGGTGGGGGCATTGCCGGGGTGGGCAGATCGTGTCGGGGCAGGGGGGCGTGGCGCATTGGCACGATTTTCACCAGTTGTACCAATGGCTTCGATCACGTCGTGGGCACCGCGCACCAGGGTGGCACCGTCCCGGAGCAGCATGTTGCACCCGGAGGCGCGGGCGTCGAATGGATGGCCGGGCACCGCCAGCACCTCTCGTCCCTGATCGAGTGCGTTGCGGGCGGTGATGAGAGAGCCGGACTTGGCCGCGGCCTCGACCACGATGACGGCGCGGGCCAGGCCGCTGATCAGCCGATTGCGCAGAGGAAAGTGGCGGGCCGTGGGCGACAGACCGATGGGCTGTTCCGACAAACGCAGGCCATTTTGCAAGATCGTGTTTGCCAAGTCACTGTTTTCAATAGGGTATATGGTATCGACACCCCCGGCCATCACGGCGACCGTGCCACTGTCCTGGCTGGAGGAATGGGCCGCGGTGTCGACGCCGCGGGCCAGGCCTGACACGATTACAAAGCCTTCGGACGCCAGGTCTGCGGCCATCGAACGTGCCATGCGCAGCCCGAGGGAGGAGGCCATGCGAGATCCGACAATGGCGATCATCGGGCGCGCAAGAGCGGCATCATTGCCCATGATCCAGAGGCAGGGTGGCGGATCGGAGAGATCCAGCAATTGTCGCGGATAAGCCGGGTCGCCAAGGCAGATCAGCCGGGCACCACAGGCGTCACCCTTGGCAAGCTCTTGTTCTGCATCAGGTTTTGGGAAGGGAGTGTATTTAGTCAGCCCTGCCGCACGGGCCATGTCGGGCAGCGCATCCAGCGCCGCAGCGGCGGTGCCATGCTCGGCCAGCAGGCGATAGAAGGTCGCGATGCCGACGCGGTTCGATCGCAAGAGACGAAGCCACGACAGCCGTTCATCTTCCGTGGTGGGTGGGAGTGGGGGGTGAGTGGAAGGATGTGTATCCACGACCATCGTGACTCCGCCTGCTTGCAGAATCGTTTTACCGCTCGGGTGGTTAATTAACGGTAAAGAGGTCTCGGTGCCGGGCGTCTGCGATCAGCGGTTTGGCGCTGAAAGCAACGTCGGTGCCTACGTCGGTATCTTGGCGGTATCCGAGCGGTGCGATCTGGCGTGCCCGTCTTTTGATCGAATCGCCCTGCGCAGGCCACGGCAGACATGAAAAGGCCGCGCCCCAAGCGGGGCGCGGCGATATCGTTAGCAACAAGATCGGCGGGTCAGGTGCCGGAGCCGCCGACGGTCAGCCCGCCGATCAGGACAGTGGGTTGACCGACGCCCACCGGCACCCACTGGCCCGCCTTGCCGCAATTGCCCATGCCGGGGTCGAGGGCGAGGTCGTTGCCGAGGGCGCGGATACGTTTCATCGCGGCAGGACCATCCCCGATCAGCGTCGCGCCCTTGACCGGCGCGACGCGCTTGCCGTCTTTCACCAGGTAGGCCTCGGTGCAGGAAAAGACGAACTTGCCATTGGTGATGTCGACCTGACCGCCGCCAAAGCCGACGGCGTGGATGCCGTCCTTCATGTCCGCAACGATGTCGTCGGGGGCGCTGTCACCGCCGAGCATGTAGGTGTTGGTCATGCGCGGCATCGGCGCGTGGGCATAGCTTTCGCGGCGACCGTTGCCGGTGGGTTCGACCCCCATCAGGCGGGCATTCTGGCGGTCCTGCATATAGCCGACGAGGATGCCGTCCTCGATCAACACGTTCTTGCCGGAGGGCGTCCCTTCGTCGTCGATGGTGATGGAGCCGCGACGGTCGGGAATGGTGCCGTCATCCAGAACGGTGACGCCGCGCGCCGCGACCTGCTGTCCGATCAGCCCGGAGAAGGCCGAGGAGCCCTTGCGGTTGAAGTCGCCCTCAAGCCCGTGACCGACGGCTTCGTGCAGCATGACGCCGGGCCAGCCTGGCCCGAGCAGCACATCCATGATGCCGGCGGGGGCGGGGATTGCCTCAAGGTTCACGAGGGCAACGCGCAGGGCTTCGCGTGCCTTGGCCTGCCAGTCAGCGGGGTCGAGCAGCCCGTCGAGACCGATGCGCCCGCCCCCCCCGGCGGTGCCGGTCTGGCGCTGGCCCTTGTCCTCGACGATAACCGAGACGTTGACGCGGGTCATCGGGCGCATGTCGCGCACGATATGCCCCTCGGGGCGCAGGATCTCGATCTCCTGGCAGGAGGCGGCGACCGTGGCGCTGACCTGCACGACACGGGGGTCGAGGTCGCGGCAGAAGGCGTCGATCTCGCGCAGGGTATCGACCTTGACCGGAAAGGCGTGGCCCGCGATGGGGTCAAGTTCGGCATAGAGCCTGGCATTGGTGGCGCGCGGGGCGGGGGCCATGGTGCCGCCGCCATCGGCCACGGCAAGACGCGCGGTGGCGACGGCGCGACGCAGGGCGCTTTCCGAGATTTCCGTTGCGTGCGCATAGCCTGCAACCTCGCCGCGCACGGCGCGCAGGCCGAATCCCTCGGCCGCGTCGTAGGAGGCCGTACGGATCCGACCGTCATCAAAATGCAACATCTCGGATCGGCGACGTTCCATGAAAAGCTCGCCATCGTCGGCACCGGCGACGGCGTCGCGCAGCAGCGACAGGGCTGCGCCCTCATCCAGCATTGTCTCGAAGGGGCGGAACAGGGTATCTGTCATTGGGGGACGGCCTTTTGTGACGTAGAGTGGCAACGGGGGCCTGAATGACAGGGACGGGACGGGAATTCTTGATCTAAATCAAAAAAGCGTCCCTTTGCCGCGCAGGCGATTGTTGTCGTAGGCGTTAGAATATGGTTTTAAGCATCGACAAACAACGGGAGCGGGCCGGAGTTCCGGCGATTTCCCGAAAGACACGAACGACACGCACCAAGAACTGCACCAACCGATCAGGGTGACCAATGCGATTTTTGAAACCTTCTCTGGCCCTTCTGGCCGCATTCCCAGCCCTTCCCGCCATGGCGCAGGAGCTTGAACGCGTGGGCAAGCCGCACCTCGGCGGCATCGGCTTTCAGCCGGCATCGTCGTCCGAGGCAGCGGATCTGCAATGGCTCGACGGCATGATCCTGGTGATCATCACGGCCATCGTCATCCTGGTGACGGGGCTGCTGTTGTTCGCCGCGTGGCGCTACAACCGCAAGCGGAACCCGGTTCCGTCGACCTTTACGCACAATTCGCCGCTGGAGATCGCCTGGACGATCGTGCCGATCGTGATCCTGATGTTCATCGGGGCGTTTTCGCTGCCGACGCTGTTCAAGCAGCAGACGATTCCCGACGGCGATATTCATATCAAGGTGACCGGCTACCAGTGGTACTGGGGTTATGAGTACACCGACGCGGACGCCGAAGGCCTGGCCTACGAGGGCTTCAAGCTGGAGAAAGAGCAACTGGCGGAGTACGGCTATGAGCCGGACGAATACCTGCTGGCGACCGATACTGCCGTGATCGTGCCGGTCGGCAAGACCGTGGTCATGACCATCACGGGCGCCGACGTCATCCACTCCTGGACCATCCCGGCCTTCGGGGTGAAGCAGGACGCCGTGCCGGGCCGCCTCGCTCAGCTGTGGTTCAACGCGGATCGCGAGGGTCTGTATTTCGGCCAGTGCTCCGAGCTGTGCGGCAAGGACCACGCCTATATGCCGATCACGGTCAAGGTCGTCAGCCAGCAGACCTATGATGCCTGGCTTGCGGCCAGCACCGACGCCGGGCAGTTCGTGCCCCTGGCCCAGGTTGCCCCCGCGACCTGAGATACCGCGCGCAGCGCCCCGGACCTGGGGCGCCCTGGCGTGAGCCGATCCGGTCCCGGTATCATCCGGGGCCGTGACGTTCGAAAGAGACCTGAGACATGACCGACGTAAGCCTCAACCCGCAAGCCGACGCAGGCGATGCCGCATACGAATCCCAGTTCGGGGATTACATCGCGCTGCTGAAGCCGCGCGTGATGTCGCTGGTGGTGTTCACGGCCTTTGTCGGGCTGGTGGCGGCACCGGTGCCGGTGCATCCGTTCATCGCGTTCTGCGCCGTCCTGTTCATCGCGGTTGGCGGTGGTGCCTCCGGGGCGCTGAACATGTGGTACGATTCGGACATCGACGCGGTGATGAAGCGCACGGTCGGTCGCCCCATCCCATCGGGGCGGGTCGGGCGCGACGAGGCGCTGGCCCTCGGATTGACGCTGTCGGGCTTTTCCTGCGTCATGCTGGCGCTGGCGGCCAACATCTTTGCCGGGCTTTTCCTGGCCTTCACGATCTTTTTCTATGCCGTCGTCTATACGATGTGGCTGAAACGCTGGACGCCGCAGAACATCGTCATCGGTGGCGCCGCCGGGGCATTCCCCCCGATGATCGGCTGGGCCGTGGCGACGGGCGGAGTAAGCATCGAATCGGTTCTGATGTTCCTGCTGGTCTTCATGTGGACGCCGCCCCATTTCTGGGCGCTGGCACTGTTCATGAAGGAAGATTACCGCGACGCGGGCGTGCCGATGCTGACCGTGACGCATGGACGCAAATCCACCCGCAAGCATATCCTGGCCTATACCGTGCTGCTGGCGCCGATCGCGCTGTTCACTGGCGTCACCTCGATCGGCGGGCCGATCTACATGGCGGTGGCCGTGGTGCTGAACGGGCTGTTCCTGAAAGGTGCGTTCCAGATCTGGCGCCGGGACGAGGCGGCGGCAGAGGCCGACGCCTACAAGGTCGAGCGGAGTTTCTTCAAGCTGTCGCTCTATTACACCGCGCTGCACTTTGCCGCGATTCTGGCAGAGGCGTTGCTGAAACCCTACGAGCTGGGAGGCTGGTAAGATGCCGCTGGCACATGAACATGATCTGCACCGTCGCCGCCTGTCGCGCAACCTGGGGCTGGGCGGGGTGCTTCTGGCGCTGGTCTTTCTGATTTTCGGCATGACCTTCGTCAAGGTCACGGCGCAAAACGTGCAATTCCCCGAAACCGTGCCGGGGGTGCAAAAGGCAGCGCCCGTGGCCGCGACAAGCGGGAACTGAGCGATGGACGCCAAGACCAAGACCGTGGTGCAGACAGTGGGCGTGGTTGTCGTCATGGCCTCGCTGGCCTGGGCGGCGGTGCCTGCGTACAATTATTTCTGCAAGGTCACTGGGTTCGGCGGCGTCACGCAAGAGGCAGACGCGGGGTCCGACACGGTTCTGGATCAGACGATCAAGGTGCGCTTTGACGCCTCGACCGACAGCAAGATGCCCTGGTCGTTCAAGCCCGTGCAGCGCGAGATGGAGTTGCGCATCGGGGAAACCGGCCTGGCCTTTTTCGAGGCGCACAATCCGACAGACCGCGTTATCGCGGGCACCGCCTCCTACAATGTCACGCCCTACGAGGCGGGTGGGTTTTTCACCAAGATCCAGTGTTTCTGCTTTAATGAGCAGGTCCTGCAACCTGGCGAGACGGTGGAAATGCCCGTCACGTTCTACGTGGACCCCGCCATCGTCGACGATCGCGATGCGAAATACGTCCACACGATCACGCTGGGATATACATTCTACGAAACCGATTTGCCCGAAGGCTATGCGGCCGAAGAACAGGCCGCACTGAAGGCAGAGCAAGGCTCAACCGATCTGAACTAACGGCCTCAGGCGAGGGAAAACGAGATGGCACACGAAAAGAACCACGACTACCATATCCTGACACCGTCGATTTACCCGTTCATCGGGTCGGTCGGGGCGTTCATCATGCTTTACGGCGCGGTGCTGTGGATGCACGACTCCGGCCCGTGGATGTTCCTGCTGGGGCTGATCGCGGTGCTCTACACCATGTTTGGCTGGTGGCGCGAAACGGTGCTGGAGAACAAGGCGGGCGATCACACGCCGGTGGTGCGGATCGGCCTGCGCTATGGCTTCATCCTGTTCATCATGTCCGAGGTCATGTTCTTTTCGGCATGGTTCTGGACCTTCTTCAAGCATGCGATCTATCCGATGGGCCCGGAAAGCCCGGCGGTGGATGGTGTCTGGCCGCCCGTGGGGATCGAGGTGTTCGACCCCTGGCACCTGCCGCTGATCAACACGCTGATCCTGCTGTGTTCGGGGGCCGCTGCGACCTGGGCGCACCATGCCCTGGTGCATGAGGACAACCGCAAGGACATCAAGGCCGGGCTGCTGATCGCGATCCTGCTGGGCGCGCTGTTCACGGTGTTCCAACTGTACGAATACAGCCACGCGGCCTTCGGCTTTGGGGGCAACATCTATGGCGCGACCTTCTTCATGGCGACCGGGTTTCACGGCGTGCACGTCTTTATCGGCACGATCTTCCTGCTGGTTTGCCTGCTGCGGGTCCATGCCGGCCACTTTACCCCGGAGAACCACGTCGGGTTCGAGGCGGCGGCCTGGTACTGGCACTTCGTCGACGTGGTCTGGCTGTTCCTGTTCGCCTCGATCTATATCTGGGGCGCCTGACACCCCGCGTCGCCCCTCCCTCTGGTGGCGGGCGCGGGCGGTGCTATATATATGCAACAAGACAGAGGCGCGGGCATCAACCGCGCCTCTTTCCAATGAAATGGGGGATAGATGCGCGGCAGGTTGATCGGGGTGATCGTCTTTGCGGTGGCTGGATTCGCGGTGCTGGTGGCCCTGGGCACATGGCAGGTGCGGCGCCTTCACTGGAAAGAGGGGGTGCTTGCGCAGATCGAGGGCCGCATCGCGGCCGCGCCCGTGGCGCTGCCAGACGCGCCAGACCCCGAGGCGGACAAGTACCTGGCCGTCGCGCTGAAGGGACAGTTCGCCGGGCCCGTCCTGCGCATCCAGTCGGCGCAGGAGGGGTACGGCGCGGGCTATCACCTAGTTCAGGGCTTTGCGTCGGGTACGCGTCGGGTGATGGTCGATCGCGGGTTCATCCCGCAGGGCGCACCGATCCCCGCCGCGCCGGCAGCTGAGACAGAGATTTCCGGCAACCTGCTGTGGCCCGACGAAAAAGACAGCTTTACCCCCGATCCTGACCTGGCAACCGGTCTGTTCTATGCCCGTGACGTGCCGGAAATGGCGGCTGTCCTGAACACCGAGCCGGTGCTGGTGGTGCGCCGCGACGCGGCAGGGCAGGCGGGGGCGCTGATGTTGGCCCCGGTCGGAACGGACGGAATCCCCAATGATCACAAGGGATATGCGATCACATGGTTCGCGCTGGCCGCCATATGGCTGGTCATGTCGGGTGGTTTGATTTATCGCATGGGCAAACAGGGAAAGGGCGAATTGGCGTGAAGTATATCTCGACAAGGGGGCAGGCCCCCGAACTGACGTTCGAGGATGCAATGCTGACCGGGCTGGCCCGCGACGGCGGTCTGTATGTTCCGGCTGAAATTCCGGTGATGAGCGCGCAGGACATCCGCGCCCTTGGCGGTTTGTCCTACGAGGAATGCGCCTTTCGCATCATGTGGCCCTACCTGGGCGAGACGTTTTCGCAGGATGAGTTCCGCGCCTGCATCGCGCGCGCCTACACGGGCTTCGGGCACGCTGCCCGTGCGCCGTTGGTACAGCTGGAACCGAACCACTTTCTGCTGGAACTGTTCCACGGGCCGACACTGGCCTTCAAGGATTTCGCGATGCAGCTGATCGGTCAGCTGTTCCAGACCGCCCTGCAAAAGAACGGTCGCCGCGTGACCATCGTCGGTGCGACCTCGGGCGATACCGGGTCAGCCGCGATCGACGCCTTTCGCGGCCTTGATAATGTCGACGTGTTCATCCTGTTCCCGCATGGCCGGGTGTCCGAGGTTCAGCGCCGTCAGATGACGACGCCCGCCGACGAAAACGTGCATGCGCTGGCGATGGATGGCGATTTCGACGATTGCCAGGCCCGCGTGAAGGACATGTTCAACCACTTCGATTTCCGCGACGACGTTGGCCTTGCCGGGGTGAACAGCATCAACTGGGCGCGGGTCCTGGCGCAGGTGGTGTATTATTTCACGTCCGCCGTCAGCCTTGGCGCGCCGGATCGCAAGATCAGCTTTACCGTGCCGACCGGCAATTTCGGTGACATCTTTGCCGGGTATATCGCGCGCCGCATGGGCCTGCCGATCGACAAGCTGATCGTGGCGACCAACCAGAACGACATCCTGCACCGTTGCCTGAGCACGGGCGAATACCGCCCCGATGGCGTGACGCCCTCGATCAGCCCGTCGATGGATATCCAGGTCAGCTCGAATTTCGAACGGGCGCTGTTCGATGCCCTCGGGCGCGATGGCGCCGCCGTGTCGCAGCTGATGGCGGAGATGAAGGCGGGCGGGTTCACCGTGCCGCAGGGGGCCTTGCAGCATCTGCAGGAGCTGTTCGCCTCGGGCCGCTGTTCCGAGGACGAAACCCGCGAGACGATCCGCGACATGCTGGGGCTGACCGGCGAACTGCTGTGCCCGCACAGCGCCGTCGCGGTCAAGGTGGCACGCGAGTTGCGCGCGCCCGACGTGCCGATGGTGACGCTGGCAACGGCGCATCCGGCGAAATTTCCCGACGCGGTCGAGGCGGCGAGTGGCCAGCGCCCCGCCCTGCCACCGCGTATGGCCGATCTGTTCGAGCGCGAGGAGCGCGTCACCCGCGTGGCCAACGACCTTGACCAGATCGAAGCGTTGATCCGCGAAAGGAGATCTGCATGAGTGTCGAACTGACCACGCTGAGCAATGGTTTCCGCATTGTGTCCGAGCATATGCCGGGGCTGCAATCTGCCTCCATCGGGATCTGGGTCAGTGCCGGGGGCCGTCACGAGCGCCCCGAACAGAACGGCATTGCACACTTTCTGGAACATATGGCGTTCAAGGGCACGCGCAGCCGCTCGGCCCTCGATATCGCCGAGGTGATCGAAGATGTGGGCGGCTATATCAACGCCTATACCAGCCGCGAAGTCACCGCCTATTACGCCCGCGTCTTGCAGAGCGACGTGCCGCTGGCGCTGGAAGTGATCGCGGATATCCTGCGCGACTCGATCTTTGATCCCAGAGAGATCGAGGTCGAGCGCGGCGTCATCCTGTCCGAGATCGGGCAGGCCCTGGACACCCCGGATGACGTGGTCTTCGACTGGTTGCAGGAACGCGCCTACCCCGAGCAACCGCTGGGACGCACCATCCTGGGCCCGGAGGAGCGGGTGAAGACCTTCTCTCGTGATGATCTTGCCGGCTTCGTGCGCGAACACTATGGCCCCGGCCAGATGATCCTGTCGGCGGCGGGCGCGGTCGATCACGGCCAGATCGTGGAAATGGCCGAGCGGTTGTTCGGCGACATGACGGCCCACGGCCAGCCAGAGCTGATCCGTGCGAATTTCGTCGGCGGAGAGATCCGCAATATCAAGACGCTGGAACAGGCGCATGTCGTCTTCGGCTTTGAGAGCCCGGATTATCGCCACCCCGACGCCTACACGGGCCAGATCTATTCCGCGGCCCTCGGGGGGGGCATGTCGTCTCGCCTGTTCCAGGAGATCCGCGAAAAACGCGGCCTCTGCTACACGGTCTTTGCCCAGGCAGGAGCCTTTGCCGACAGTGGCATGACGACGATCTACGCCGGCACCAGCGGCGACAAGGTGCACGAGCTGACGACGCTGATCCTGGAAGAGATGCACCGCGCCGCCGACGGGTTCAGCGCGGCGGAAATCGCCCGGGCCCGCGCCCAGATGAAGGCCGGTATGCTGATGGGGCTGGAAGGCGCGTCCAGCCGCGCCGAGCGCCTGGCCCGCATGATCGAGATCTGGGGCCGCGTGCCGCCCCTCGAGGAGGTCGTCGAGCGCATCGATTCCGTCACCGCCGAGGATCTGCGCCGCCACGCCGAACAGATGGCCGCCCGTGCGCCGATGGCGCTGGCGCTGTATGGCCCGGTCGCCGAGGCGCCCGATTTCGCGGGGCTGTCGGCCCGCCGCGCCGCATGACGGCAGCGTGATGTTGCGAGGCCGGCGCAGGATCCGGGTCGAGACGGAGCGCATGACGCTCCGCCCGCCCGCACACCCGGACTACCGGCACTGGGTCGAATTGCGCCAGTCCAGCATCGACTTCCTGACACCATGGGAACCGACCTGGGCCGCCGACCACCTGTCACGCCGCAGCTTCACCAACCGGGTCTACTGGGCACAGCGCGCCATCACCGGCGGCACGGCGTTGCCGCTGTTTCTGGAACGTCGCGGAGACGAGGCGCTGCTGGGGGCGATCACGCTGGACAATATCCGCCGTGGCCCCAGCCTGTCCGGCACGCTGGGCTACTGGGTGGCCGAACGCCATGCGAGACAAGGCTACATGCGCGAAGCGATCTCGGCGGTGGTGCACCACGCCTTCCATCGCATGGATCTGAGCCGGATCGAGGCCGCCTGCCTGCCGGAAAACACCCCCTCGCGGCGCCTGCTGGAAAGCTGCGGCTTCAAGTACGAAGGCGTGGCGCAAAGCTATCTGCAAATCAACGGACGCTGGCGGACCCATGTTCTCTATGCCGCGCTGCGCATGGATCGGCGCGGGCGCACCGACGCGGGCTGATATTGGCCGGGCTGACCATTTTCGCGGCAATTGCCGCCTCGGAGCGCGACCTCACGCGGCCGTGATCCCCGGATCCGGTCCGGCCCTGCTACCATGGCCGCCAGGAGGACCCGCCGATGATCCGCATCCTGCTTGCCCTTGCTGTCCTGCACGTCCCGGCTCTCGCCCTCGCGCAGGGCCGTCCCAGCCATTGCATCGCCATCGCGCAGACGGCACCGGGCCTGTCCTACGTCCACCAGGCCAGCTTTCGCGATCCGTTGCCCGATTACACGGTCCGCATCAGCTACCTGACCCATTCGGCGTTCCTGCTGCAAACCCCGGCAGGTGTCTCGGCGGTGACGGATTTCCCCGGCTTCATCGGCACGGCGGATTTCCTCCCGGACGTCGTCACGATGAACCACGCCCATTCCAGCCATTGGACACGGGCGCCGGATCCCGCAATCCCGCATGTCCTGCGCGGTTGGTCCGATACCTTCGGACAGCCGGCGGACCACCACCTCGAACTGGGCGACCTTCTGGTGCGCAACGTCCCCACCGATATCCGCTCCGCGCTCGGCGGCCGCGAAGACAACGGCAACTCGATCTTCATCTTCGAAGTCGAGGGCCTGTGCATCGGTCACCTTGGCCACCTCCACCACGAACCCAACGACGCCCAATATGCCGCCATCGGGCGGCTCGATGTGCTGATGGTGCCGGTCGACGGGGGCATGACCCTCGACACCCCGACGATGGTGCGCGTGGTCGAGCGGCTGAAAAGCAGTATCGTCCTGCCGATGCACTGGTTCAACGGATCCAGCCTGAACTGGTTTCTTGAGGAAACCTCGGACAGTTTCGCGATCGAACGCCGCGACACCAACGAACTCATGATCTCCCTGCGCAGCCTGCCTTCCAGGCCGACGATCATCGTCCTGCAACCCCGGACCCTGCGCGACCCGGGCTGATCGCCGGCCACGCGCCTCCCTGTCATCTGGCCGGAAATACCCCGGGGGAATTGAGGCCGTCAGGCCTCAAGGGGGCAGCGCCCCGCCGGCACTCACACCTTTCGGATCGGCTTCTTCGTCACCTCGGCGCGCAGCGCCTCCAGCAGGTCCTCCTGGGCCACGTCTGCCTCTATCGCCAGCCGACGCATCCCGAAATGCACCTGCGCCATCTGTTGGTAATAGCTGGTGTAGGCATAGTTCGTCGCCGCCCCCGCCGCGGCCCCCAGCAGCGGCACGGTCTGCGCCGCAAGCTTCTGTCCCATCACGGTGGCCAGGCGGGGCGCCACGCGTGCAATCAACCCGTGCACCGTGGCCCCGGTCAGCGTCATGCGGCTGGCGAGAAACCCCATGTCGGCGCCGTCGTCGTGCCCCAGCGGCCCGGCCGAGGCAAAGACCTGGATGGAATCGAACTGCACATTCCGCTCGGCGGGGTCAAAGCCGTGTTCGGCCGCCACCCCCTGGATCGTGCGCAGCAGCAATGTCGTGGTTACCGGCAGCTCCGCCAGCGCCGTTGGCAAGCCGCCCACGCCTCCGGCCGCCCCCAGCCCGGTCGTCACCGCCAGGTTCAGCCAGCCGGGTTGATCCTTCACCAACCCGCGCGAGCTTTCCGCGGCGCGGATCGCGGTGTCGAGCGCCAGCTCGGTCGCCCCGTCCAGGCGGTTGCGCACGGCTTCGGGCAGGCGGTTCAGCAGCCCTTCGGCCTTGCCGCCCAGCAGGGTCAGCACCTGCAGGCCCGGTCCACCTGCGCGCCGGTACCGGCGCGCCAGAACCTCGATCTCGGCGGTGACGTCGGGGGGAAGGGGGGTATCCTTGGGCATGGGTCTCTCCGGTGCGGCCTCCCGTCATAGATGGGGTGGCAGGGGGGCGGGAAAAGGGGATCATTCACGACTGCCGATGCCCCTGGTGGCGACAGTTTCCGCAAAAGCCCGCGTGCTCACAAGGGGCGGGGTCAGATGGCGCGGGTAACTGGCCCTTTGACGCCGGTCCAGGCACCCTCGACCAGCTCCAGCGCCAGGATGCGATCGGGGTTGGTGGGCGGCGGCATGTCCACGCCGCTGAGGCGCGAAAACCCGAAACGGCTGTAATAGGGCGCATCGCCAACCAGCATCACCCGCTGCCAGCCGCTTTCGGTGGCGCTGCGCAGCGAGGCGTTGATCAGCAGCCCGCCCAACCCCTCACCCTGGTGGGTCGGGTGCACCGCAACGGGCCCGAGAAGCAGCGCCTCGTCTCCGCCCACGCGAACCGGCCAATAGCGGATCGCGCCCGCCAGAATTCCCTGCCGATCCCGCGCGACATGGCTGAGGCCCGCTACGGGGGGCACATCATCACGCAACCGATAGGAACTCAGCGCGGTGCGCCCTGGCGCGAAACACAAATCGTACAGCGCCTCGACCTCCCACCAGTCGTCGCTGCTTTCGGGGGTCAGGGTAAACATAAGCCGCCATTCCGCATTTCAGGTGGAAACGCCACTACCACGCGTTTAGACCAGCATCAAACCGAAGGAGGCACAGATGTTCTACAAGCCGGAAGATGGTCACGGACTGCCACATAATCCATTCAAGGCGATTGTCACGCCACGACCGATTGGCTGGATCTCGACGCGCGACAGCGACGGACGGGACAACCTTGCGCCCTATTCCTTTTTCAATGCCATTGCCGATACGCCGCCGCAGGTGATGTTTTCGTCGCTGGCCAGCAAGCCTGACCGTGCAGAGGGCAAGGACAGCGTCTCGAACATCCGCGATAGCGGTGTCTTCTGCGTCAATATCGTGGAATATGCCCTGCGCGACGCGATGAATGCCAGCTCAGCCAGCCTGCCGGCGGGCGAGGACGAATTCGCCGTGGCCGGGCTGGAAAAGGCCGAATGCCAGACCATCGACTGCGCACGCGTGGCCGCGGCCCCGGCGGCGCTGGAATGCCGCATGACGCAGATCATTCCCCTCAAGGGCGATCAGAACATCCTGGTTCTGGGCGAGGTCACCGGCATCTACCTGCGCGACAATTGCCTGGTCGACGGGATTTTCGATATCACGACCTACAACCCTTTGTCGCGTCTGGGATATCGCGATTATACCGCGGTGACCGAGCTCTTTTCGCTGAACCGACCCGGACAGAGCTGACAGGGGCGCCTGATGTGAAAAGGGCCGGTCCGCGTGCTGCGGGCCGGCCCTTTTGCGTTGCGATAGGCGTCTGCGTCATTGACTGGCCTCAGCAGCTGGCCTCAGTGACCCGCGTCAGTGACCCGCGTCAGTGACTGCCCAGGATACCGGTGCGCACATGGTAATCCACGGCCAGCTCGTAATCGGGGTCGTCGTTGCTGTCGACGACGAGGTGCCCGGCCTTTTTCAGCAGGCGGTGGCAGTCCCGGCTGAGGTGACGCAGCTGGATCTTCTTGCCCGCCGCTTCGTACTTGCCCGCGACCGCCTCGATGGCTTGCAGGGCTGACTGGTCGACGACACGGCTCATCTGGAAATCGACGATCACCAGTTCTGGGTCGGTCTCGACCTTGAAAAGCTCGGCAAAGCCGTCGGAGGAGCCGAAGAACAGCGGGCCGTTGATCTGGTAGACCTTGGCGCCCTGATCCGAGACATAGGTGTTGGCGTAGATGCGGCGCGCGTTGTTCCAGGCATAGGCCAGCGCCGAGACGATGACACCGATGACAACCGCAGTGGCAAGATCGGTCATGACGGTGACGACGGTCACCAGCACGATCACGACGGCATCCGTCATCGGTACCTTTGCCAGGATCTTGAACGAATTCCACGCGAAGGTGCCGATCACCACCATGAACATCACCCCGACCAGCGCCGCCAGCGGGATCTGTTCGATCAACGGCGCGGCGAACAGGATGAAGCTGAGCAGGAACAATGCCGCTGCGATCCCGGCGATGCGTGTGCGCCCGCCCGATTTCACGTTGATCATCGACTGCCCGATCATGGCACAGCCACCCATGCCGCCAAAGACGCCGGTCACGACGTTGGCCGTGCCCTGGGCCACGCATTCCTGGCTGGCGCCGCCGCGCTGGCCGGTCATTTCACCCACCAGGTTCAGCGTCAGCAGGGATTCGATCAGTCCGACCATCGCCATGATGATGGAATACGGCAGGATGATCTGAAACGTTTCCCAGGTGAAGGGGACCATGGGAATGTGGAACGCAGGCAGGCCACCGTTGATCGATGCCATGTCACCGACGCGCGGCACATCAAGGCCCAGCACGATGACCAGAATGGCGGTGATGCCGATCCCGGCCAGCGGGGCGGGGATCACCTTGGTCAGCTTGGGCATGCCCCAGACGATGAACATGGTCAGCGCAACAAGACCCAGCATCAATGCCATCGGGCCGCCCGACAGCCATTCGCCACCACCGGCGCCGTGGCCGGCGGCTTCGGTCGTGCCGGGCACCTTGAACTGGCTGAGTTGCGCCAGAAAGATCACGATGGCCAGCCCGTTGACAAAGCCCAGCATCACCGGATGCGGCACCAGGCGGATGAACTTGCCCCACCGCATGAAGCCGACGAAGATCTGGATCAGTCCCATCAACACCACGGCGGCGAACAGGTATTCCGCCCCGTACTGCGTGACAAGCGCCACGATGACCACCGCGATGGCACCCGTCGCACCCGAGATCATGCCCGGACGGCCGCCCAGGATGGCGGTGATCAGCCCGATGATGAAGGCGGCGTACAGCCCGACCAGCGGATTGACCCCGGCCACGAAGGCAAAGGCGACGGCTTCGGGCACCAGGGCCAGTGCGACTGTCAGGCCGGACAGCACCTCGATCCGGATCCGCGCGGCGGACAGACCGGTTTCTGTTGGGGCCAGGCGCAGGTCCGGCATGGCAATACGATTGGCAAAGGCCGCGAAGATGGCTTTGGGCATTGGACCCTTCCGAGTGCGAATGTTCAGAGATTTGTGCCGGGCCTAGCCTGTTTACCCCTGTGCGGCAAGCCAATGGGCCATATGCCGGGCAAATCACCAGGGGGCGTGGGATTTTGGCCCGCCAGGCGTTCAGAGCGTCAGCACAGGATTGCAGCGAGGTGCCGGGCGCGTCACACAGGGCAGGACACATCAGGCCCGGACGGACTGGGAACGGACACACTAGGCCCGGACACACTAGACTCGGACACACTAGGCCCGGGCCGGCGGGCGCGAACACGGCGAACAAGGGGGCATCATGACCGAGATCATGCTGGGCGTAATCGGCGGATCGGGGATCTACGACATAGACGGGCTGGAAGATGCACAGTGGCGCGATGTGCAGACGCCCTGGGGCGCTCCCTCCGACCAGATCCTCACGGGGCGCCTGCACGGCGTCGCGCTGGCCTTTCTGCCGCGGCACGGGCGCGGGCATGTGCATAGTCCGACAGATGTGCCCTACCGCGCCAATATCGATGCGCTCAAGCGGCTGGGCGTGACGCATGTCCTGTCGTTGTCCGCCTGCGGGTCGTTCCGAGACGAGATGGCACCGGGGCATTTCGTCATGGTCGATCAGTATATCGACAGGACCGTGAACCGGGACAAGAGCTTTTTCTCGTCGGGCTGCGTGGCGCATGTGTCGATGGCGCATCCGATCTGCGATGGTCTGTCCCGCGCCGCGGGCGATGCTGCGCGGCAGGCTGGGGTGACGGTGCACGATGGCGGCACCTACCTGGTGATGGAGGGGCCGCAGTTCTCGACCCTGGCCGAAAGCCGCATGTACCGCGAGGCATGGGGATGCGACGTGATCGGCATGACCAACATGCCCGAGGCGAAACTGGCCCGCGAGGCCGAGATGCACTATGCCACCATCGCGATGGTCACCGATTACGACAGCTGGCATCCCGATCACGATGATGTCGACGTGCAGGCGGTGATCGCGGTGTTGCAGGGAAATTCGGCCCATGCCCGCGCGACCGTGGTCAACCTGGTGCGCATGATCGCAGGTGCGGGCTGCGCCACGGGGTGCGCAACGGCGCTGGATTTCGCCATCATGACGGCGCCCGGGCGGCGTGACCCCGTGGTGCTGGGGAAACTCGACGCCGTCGCGGGGCGTGTTCTGGGCTGAGGTGCTTGCCCCGCACGCGTGGTTGCGCCAACAGTGGGGCGCAACACTGCCCCCAAGGGAGACGAGAGTGAAAACCGTCAAGGACTACATCCGCACCATCCCCGATTTCCCGCACGAGGGGATCCTGTTCCGCGATGTGACAACGCTGTTTGCCGACCCGCGCGGCCTGCGCCTGGCGGTGGACCAGATGCTGCATCCCTACGCCGGGCTGCGCATCGACAAGGTCGTCGGCCTTGAGGCGCGCGGCTTTATCCTGGGCGGGGCCATTGCGCATCAGCTTTCCGTCGGCTTCGTGCCGGTGCGCAAGAAGGGCAAGCTGCCGGGGCCGACCCTGGGCGAGAGCTATACGCTTGAGTATGGAGAGGCGGCGGTAGAGATCCACGAAGATGCAATCGCGGGGGGCGAGCGCATTCTGCTGGTCGACGACCTGCTGGCAACCGGCGGGACCGCCGAGGCGGGTATCAAGCTGATCGAGCGTCTGGGCGGCACCATCATGGGATGCGCCTTCATCATCGACCTGCCCGAACTGGGCGGGCGCACACGGCTTGAGGGCATGGGCATGGACGTCCATGCGCTGTGCGAATTCGAGGGGCTGTAAACCCTGTCTTAAGGATGATCGCGCTATCGAAAGAGGGCCAGTCGGGTACCGCTTCTGCTTGCAACGGTTCGACCCCGATCTGCCGACGCGTCCTGCCTTCCCCCCCTTTGGCAGGGCGCGTCATTGCAGCGCGCCCCTGCCGGTCGACCGCCTGCACCGTCAGAGCAGAACGGCACCGGGGTTCAGGATGCCATTGGGATCGAACAGGTCCTTTATGCCGCGCATCAGCTCCAGCTTGACCGGATCACCATAGCGGGCCAGGTCGGCCGCCTTCAGTCGCCCGATGCCATGTTCCGCACTGATCGAGCCGTCATAGGCGGCAACCAGATCGTGGATCATCTTCATCACCGGGGCCTTTTGTGCGGCGTAGTCGGCCTTGCTTTCGCCCTCGGGCGGGAAGACATTATAGTGCATGTTGCCGTCGCCCAGATGGCCAAAGCAGTTCAGCCTGTACGGTCCCATCTCTGCCAGCTTCGCGCGCCCCTCTTCGATGAAGGCCGGCAGGCTGGTGATCGGGATCGAGATATCGTGGCTGGCGATTGCGCCGGTCAGCCGGTTCGCCTCGGGGATGGTTTCGCGCACATTCCACAATTCGGCGGCCTGGGCGGCGTTCTGGGCGACGATCCCGTCGCTGACCAGTCCGGCCTCGAACGCCTGTTCAAAGATCGCCTCCAGCATCGCCTCGGGTTGGCCGCCGCGCGCCAGGCCCAGTTCGGTCAGCACCATCCAGTCGGGGGCGGGGTCGAAGGGCCGGCGGAGGTCGGGCAGCTCGCGCGCCAGAAATTCCAGACCCATGCCCGAGATCAGCTCGAACGCCGAGATGTTTTCGCCCGCACGGTCGCGCGTCATGGCCAGCAGCTCCAGCGCGGCCTGTGGCGAGGGGACGACCATCAGCGCGGTGGCGCGTGCGGCGGGACGCGGAAACAGTTTCAGCGCGGCGGCGGTGATCACGCCCAGCGTTCCCTCGGAGCCGATCATAAGGTTGCGCAGATCGTAGCCGGTGTTGTCCTTGCGCAGCCGGGTCAGGGTGTTCATCACCCGGCCATCGGCCATCACCACCTCAAGCCCCAGACACAGATCGCGGGTATTGCCGTAGCGCAGCACGTTCAGCCCGCCCGCGTTGGTGCCGAGGCTGCCGCCGATCCGGGCCGAGCCCTGGGCCGCAAAGCTGAGGGGGAACAGGCGATCAATCTCCTCGGCGGCCTGGTGCAGGGTCTCGACGATGGCTCCGGCCTCGGCAATCAGCACATTCTCGAAGGCGTCGATATGGCGGATCTTCGTCATCCGTTCCATCGACAGGATCAGGGGCAGGGGGCCGTCCTGCAAGATCTGGCCGCCGACCAGCCCGGTGCCGCCGCCATAGGGCACGACGGCAATGCGCGCGGCATTGGCGGCCTGCATCACGGCGGCGACTTCGGCGGTCGATCCGGGGGCGACGACAACGCCCGCCTTGCCCCGCCAGCTGCCGCGCGGTTCCTCGACATAGGCGGCAGGGTCGCGAAAGGCCGCCTCCGGCAGAAGGTCATGCAGGGTGGCGACGAAACTGTCGTCGACGTCATTCAGGTGGGGCATTCGGCTCTCTTGTCGTCAGGTCGGGGGGATGTCAGCTGCGGCTGTCTGCGGCGGGGGCCGTGCGTAAATATTCCATCACGGCATGGCGGGCTGACTGGTCGCCACGGGCGGCGGCGGCATCGATCACCTGCCGTACCTGTCCCAGATCGACACGCATCAACAGGCTTTTCACCGGTCCGATCGAGGCGGGGCGCATGGACAATGTGCGCAGCCCCATGGCCGCCAGACAAACGGCCTCGACCGGGCGTCCGGCATCCTCTCCGCAGAAGGACAGCGGCGTTCCCGTCTCTTCGCACCGCTCGACGATCTGGCGCAGGAAGGTCAGGAACGAGATGTTCAGGGTGTCGTAGCGCCGCCGCACCCGTTCGTTTTCACGATCCGCGGCAAAGAAGAACTGTTTCAGGTCATTGCCACCGATCGACAGGAACTGCACTTCTTCGAAAAACGATTTCGGTGCAAAGGCCAGGCTCGGCGTTTCCAGCATCGCGCCGATTTCCAGTGTCTCGGGGATCGGATGACCCAGGATATGCTCGCGTTCCAGCGCCTTTTCCATCTCGGCGCGGGCGGCGCGGTATTCTTCGTATTGCGCGACAAAGGGGAACATGACCGTCAACGGGCGCCCCTTGGCGGCGCGCAGCAGGGCCTGCAACTGCATCCGCATCACGCCTGGCTTGTCCAATCCGACGCGGATCGCGCGCCAGCCGAGCGCGGGGTTCGGCTCGTCGTTGGGCTTCATGTAGCTCAGCACCTTGTCCGACCCGATGTCGAGGGTGCGGAACACCACGCGCTTGCCCATGGCATTGTCGAGCACGTGGCTATAGAGCGCCGACAATTCGGAGCGTTTGGGCATCTGGTTGCGGATCAGGAACTGCAATTCGGTTCGGAACAGACCCACGCCATCCGCGCCGGAGCTTTCCAGCGACGGCAGGTCGGCCATCAGCCCGGCGTTCATTTGCAGGGACATCTGCGTTCCGCAGGCAGTGATCGAGGGGGCCTCGCGGATCGAGGCATAGCGCTCCTGCGCCTGGGCCTGCATCGCGATCTTGTCACGAAACGCGCTGACGATCGAATCCTCGGGGCGCAGGTGGGCGATGCCCTGATCGCCGTCGACCATGATGTGATCGCCGTTCAGCGCCTCGGTCGTGATGTTGGTGGCGTGGATCACCAGCGGGATTGCCAGCGCCCGCGCGACAATCGCGGCATGGCTGCCGACCGAACCCTGTTCCAGCACGATGCCGCGCAGCGACCGCCCATAATCCAGCAACTCGGCGGGGCCGATGTTGCGCGCGACCAGGATCGGATCGGCGGGCAGTTCGGCGCCCGTCTGGCTGCCTTGGCCGGTCAGGATGCGCAGCAATCGGTTCGACAGGTCGTCCAGGTCGTGCAGGCGTTCGCGCAGGTATTGATCGGCCACCGTCGCCATGCGGGCCCGGGCGGTGTTCTGTTCCTTTTCGACGGCGGATTCGGCACTCAGACCGCGCGCGATATCTTCCTCCATGCGCCGCATCCAGCCCTTGGAGTTGGCGAACATCCGATAGGCTTCCAGCACCTCGAGCTGTTCGGCGTCGCCATCCGAGGCCCCTTGCAACATGGCATCGACACCCACGCGCAGCTGGTCGACGGCCTCGTGCAGGCGTTCGTTTTCGCGCACAGGATCGTCTGCGATGGGGTTGGTGATGACGACGCGCGGCTCGTGCAGCCAGACGTGCCCCTCGGCCGATCCTTCCTGGCCCGAAGCCCCGCGAAACATCACGGGCTTGGTGTGGCGCGCGGTCAGGGCGGCGCTGTCCCCGATAAAGGCGCCCAATTCGGTCATTTCCGCCAGCACCATCGCGACGACTTCCAGCGCGTAAATCTCGTCGTCGGAATATTTGCGGGCGGTTTTCGACTGAACCACCAGAACGCCCAGTGTTTCGCCCAGCCGCTGGATCGGCACACCGCCAAAGGACGAATAGATCTCCTCGCCCGTCTCGGGCATGTAACGGAAACCGGCCTCTTTCGGGGCGTCGGCCGTGTTGATCTGCTGGCCGGTGCGCGCGACGCGACCGACCAGGCCTTCGCCCAGGCGCATCCGCGTCTGGTGTACGGCTTCCGGCTTCAACCCTTCGGTCGCGCACAGTTCAAGCGTTTCGGCATCGCGGAACAGGTAGACCGAACAGACCTCGGTCTGCATCGAGTCGGCGATCAGGTGGGTGATCCGATCCAGCCGCGCCTGGCCCTGCGCGTGCTCTGCCATGACTTCGCGCAGGCGGCCCAGCATCTTTCGGCTGTCGGTCTGAAAAGCGTCGCTCATCCCGTCGGGTTCCCCTGTCCCCATCTGTTGGCCACCGGTGGCGGCATCATATGACCACCCTGCGCAACGGCTGTGAATAGACCACAGGCCAGCGCGAAGCGAAATGACTATCTGTGCGATCAGGGGCGGGCAGAACCGCGCAGGGGGGATTTTGGCCGAGGCGCGGGTGATGCGCGCGGCCATGCCCTGCGGGGCCGGCTGGCATTGATCCGCAGGGCCTCAGCACCCCCGGATCAATTGTTTTTTCAACGCGAAAGCGACCGGGGCGGGCCAAGCGGGCCCGTCCCGTGTGCCTCAGGCGGCCTTGCCTCAGGCAGCCTTGTCCAGTTCGAACGCGTCATGCAGGGCCTGCACGGCCAGCTCCATGTACTTGCGGTCGATCAGAACCGAAATCTTGATCTCGGACGTGGCGATCACCTTGATGTTGATGCCCTCGTCCGAGAGGGTCTTGAACATCTTGGCCGCGACACCCGATTGTGACCGCATGCCGATGCCGACGGCGGAAATCTTGCACACGTTGGTATCCGCGACCAGGTCGTGAAAGTTGATGTCGCCGCGTTCCTTCGCCTCGTTCAGCGCCTTTTCGGCACGCTTCACCTGTTCGGTGGGGCAGGAAAAGGTCATGTCGGTGCGACCTTCCTCGGCGATGTTCTGGATGATCATATCCACGTTGATGCCGGCCTCTGACAGCGGGCCAAAGATCTTGGCGGCGATGCCCGGACGGTCGGCGACCGAAATCAGGGTCATCTTCGCTTCTTCGCGGGAATAGGCGATCCCGTTGACGACGTTGGATTCCATGATGTCCTCCTCGGCACAGACAAGGGTGCCGGCTGTGTCGGATGGTTCCTCGAAACTCGAAAGAACGCGCAGTTTCACGTTATAGCGCATCGCCAGCTCGACCGAGCGGGTCTGCAGAACCTTGGCCCCGAGGCTGGCAAGCTCCAGCATTTCCTCGAAGGCGATCTTGTCCAGCTTGCGTGCCTTGGGCGCGACGCGGGGATCGGTGGTGTAGATGCCGTCGACATCCGTGTAGATATCGCAACGCTCGGCATCAAAGGCCGCGGCAAAGGCGACGGCGGTGGTGTCCGATCCGCCCCGGCCCAGCGTGGTGATGCGCCCTTCGGGGCTGACGCCCTGAAAGCCTGCGACCACGGCCACCTTCATGCCTTCGGCGAACTTGGCATTGATATTGTCGTTCGGGATCTCTTCGATCCGGGCCGAGGAATGCGCGCTGTTGGTCTTCAGCGGCACCTGCCAGCCCTGCCAGCTGCGCGCCGGAATATCCATTTCCTGCAACGTCAGGGCCATCAACCCGGCGGTGACGTTTTCGCCCGAACTGACGACGGCGTCATATTCGCGCGCGTCATACATCGGCGACGTCTCGTTCACCCAGCCGACCAGTTCGTTGGTCTTGCCGGACATGGCCGAGACGATGACGATCACGTCATAGCCCTTGGCGACCTCGACCCCCACGCGCTTGGCAGCACGCCGGATACGATCAAGGTTGGCGACGGAGGTCCCGCCGAATTTCATCACGAGAACAGGCATGTCTGGTCCTTCGCCCGTAGTCCTATCTTTCAGATCGTCGGCGGTTTACGCGGGGACGGGGCGCGGCGCAAGCGCGCTTTTGCGGGGTGGGGCGGCTTCAGAACGGGATCGGCGCGCCGTCCCATGCCTCGAAACAGCCCGTGGTCGAGAGGGACAGCGCGTCGAAGCGCCGGATCAGCCCCGCCGTCGAGGTGGCGGTGTCGATATCGGCCCCCGCGCCGCCCATGTCGGTCTGCACCCAGCCGGGATGGTAGATGCCGACGGCGATACCCTCGCCCGCCAGGTCTGCGGCAAGGTTGCGCCCGACATTGGCCACCGCCGCCTTGGATGCGCGGTAGATATAGCTGCCACCCGGCGCACGTGACTGGCTGCCCATGGCCGAAGACAGGATGGCGATCTTGCCCGCCAACGCCGAGGCGCGCAGCTGCGGCAGCAACGCCTGCACGGTCAGAAAGGGCCCCGCCACGTTTACAGCCATCGTGTCGGCCCATGTTGCCGCATCAAAGCCGTCGTCCAGTCTTTGTCCCTTGTCCAGATAAACGCCCGCGTTGCAGATCAGCAGATCGACCGGCGCGTCGACCGCCTTGGCAAAGGCGGAGATGCTGTCAGGCTGCGTTACGTCCAGCGCCAGCAGGTTCGCACCGTCGCCGGCGGTGGACGTGCCGGTGACACGGTCGCCCCGGTCGCGATAGCGCGCGGCCAGGGCCGCCCCGATGCCCCGGCTTGCGCCTGTGATCACGACATGCATAGCAGTCTCTCCTTGATACTGACCGGCTCTGGTGGGCCGCGTCGCGCCGCGCCTAGTTCGTCTTGCGGCCGGGCGTAAAGGGCAGGGGCATCACCGGAACGCCATCCTCGATCAGGGCGCGCGCTTCGTCCGGCCGTGCTTCGCCATAGATCGGGCGGCCCGGACTGGCGCCCTCGTGGATGGCGCGTGCCTCGCGGGCAAAGTTTCCGCCGACATAGGTCGCATTGGCTTCGACCTTGCGCCGCAGATCCGCCATCGCGCGTTCCGCGTCGCTGGCAGGTTCGGACAGCGGGCGTGCCGGGGGCGTGGGTGCTGGCGTCGGCGCGCCCTCGGCTTCTGCGCTCTGGCGGGTGTTCACGCGGGGCGCCATCAGCGCCTTGTCGACCTTGGCCGATCCGCAGACGGAGCAACTGACCATGCCGGCGGCGGCCAGCTTGTCAAAGGCGGTGGAAGACTGGAACCAGCTGTCGAACCGGTGGTCGGAGTCGCATTTCAGCGTGAACTGAATCATCGGAAACCCGTTGGCAAATTTGTGGTTCAAAACATAATCACGCGCGCGGCAGATGCAAGATTGCCTGATCTTCCCGACGCGTGCGCACAGTTGCAGGGCCGGGGGCAGCAGGGGCCGCAGCCCTGCTCATCCTGTCCCGACCGGGTGCTAGGCCAATCCCTGCACGGGATCGAAATCACGGATGATGCGTGCCAGCTCCGGCTCTTCGACCTTGCGGGCGGCCTTCTTGCGCGAAAACCATTTCAAGCGGCGTTCGCCTTCTTCGGGGAAATGCCCTTTCATGGCGTCCACATTCACGGCATAGACAACCCCGACGCAGGGCAGGGCGCGTCCGTCCGACAGCGACTTGATGTAGGAATACATGCCCAGCGGAGTTTCGTTGACCTGCCCGACGACGCCGGCTTCCTCATATGCTTCCTGCAAGGCGGCGGCGCCGGGGGGTTTGCCCTGCATCGGCCAGCCCTTGGGGATGATCCAGCGTTTCGTCCCGCGCGACGTGATCAGCAGGATGCGGGGTTTTCCCTTGATAAGGCGATAGCACAGTGCGGCATATTGGGTCTGCACGTGGTGGCGACCCTCATGCGCTGTCCGGAACCCTGCTTGTGGTTGTGCTGTCACGTGCCTGTCTGCCGTCTTGCTTTCAGCGTCGGCGCCAAGGTCCGACGCCCGGTCATGTTTCAGACGATTTATGAACAGTCTTTTAAGAGATCAAAGGACTTGTATGCAGGCGGCGGAAGTTTTTGCTCTCTGGGGCGAAAACACCATAGGTTACTGGGGGTTCGCCCATTTCCTGCGCAACTGGCGGACCCGAGGGATCCGTGCTGCCGCACCGCACGACACCGGGCGCAGCGGCAGCACGTGGGGCGGGTGCCCTAGCGGTCGCTGCCGCGCCAGCGCGGATTGATCCACGGCTCGACGTTTTCCGGTGCCAGCATCGCGCGGCCAAGGATGTGATCCGACGCCTTTTCCCCCACCATGATCGACGGCCCGTTCAGGTTGCCGTTCGTGATGCGCGGAAAGATCGAGCTGTCGGCAACCCGCAGCCCCTCGACACCGATCACCCGGCATTCAGGGTCCACGACCGCCGTGGGATCATCTGCTCGCCCCATCTTGCAGGTGCCGCAGGGGTGATAGGCGCTTTCGGCGTGTTCACGGATATGGGCATCCAGCGCCGCGTCGCTCTGCACATCGCTGCCGGGCAGGATTTCCTTGCCGCGGTACGGGTCAAAGGCCGCCTGGCCAAAGATTTCGCGGGTGGTGCGGATGCAATGACGGAAATCGGCCCAGTCGTCGGGATGCGACATGTAGTTGAACAAGATCCGCGGCGCATCCTTGGGGTCGGCGCTGTTCAGCGTGATCGCACCGCGCGATTTCGACCGCATCGGCCCGACATGGGCCTGAAAGCCATGCCCCTCGGCTGCGGCCTTGCCATCGTAACGCACCGCGATCGGCAGGAAATGGTACTGGATGTCCGGGTATTCGACACCTGGTTTCGACCGGATGAAGGCGGCGCTTTCGAACTGGTTGGAGCTGCCGAGACCGCTCTTGAAAAAGGTCCACTCCGCCCCGGCCAGCGCCTTGCCCCAAAGGTTCCAGTGCTTGTACAGCGTGATGGGCTGGGTGCTGGCCTGCTGGATATACAGCTCCAGGTGGTCCTGAAGGTTCTGCCCGACCCCGGCGCGATCCGCGACAACCTCGATCCCGTGGTCCGCCAGGTGGGCCGCCGGGCCGATGCCCGACAACATCAGCAGCTTGGGCGAGTTGATCGAGCTTGCGGCGATGATCACTTCGCGGCGCGCGCGCACGACTTCGATCTTGCCGCCGCGCTCGATCTCGACGCCCACGGCACGGCCGTCCTCGATCACGACCTTGCGGGCATAACAGCGCAGCATTTCAAGGTTGTCGCGCTTCAGCGCGGGTTTCAGATAGGCATTGGCGGTGGACCAGCGGCGCCCCCGCCAGACCGTCTGCTCCATCGGGCCAAAGCCCTCTTGTTTTTCGCCGTTGTAATCGTCCGTCAGCTCGAACCCCGCCTGCTCCCCGGCGTCGACAAAGGCCTGGAACAGCGGGTTCTTGCGCGGGCCACGGGTGACATGCAGCGGGCCGTTCGATCCGCGCCACCCTGCGTCGCCGCCGTGCCCGCCGTCGTGCCAGTGCTCCATCCGCTTGAAATAGGGCAGCACGTCGGCATAGGCCCAGCCGGTCGCGCCCTGATCCGACCAATGGTCGAAGTCGCGGGCGTGGCCGCGCACGTAAACCATCCCGTTGATCGAGGAGGACCCGCCCACCACCTTGCCGCGCGGCGTGACCAGAGTGCGCCCGCCGAGGCCCGGTTCGGGCTCCGACGAAAACCCCCAGTCATACCGCTTCATGTTCATCGGATAGCTGAGGGCCGCCGGCATCTGGATGAACGGCCCGGCATCGGTCCCGCCGAATTCCAGCACGATGACCTTGTTCTTCGCGTCTTCCGACAGCCGCGAGGCCATGACCGATCCTGCCGAGCCTGACCCGATGATGACGAAATCCGCTTCCATGTCGTGTCCTCTCAGAATGCCGATTCAACGTCGCTCAGGGCGACGTAGACCGATTTGACCTGGCTGTAGTGTTCCAGCGCCGCACGGGCGTTTTCGCGGCCCACACCCGACAGTTTCACACCGCCAAAGGGGGCCTCGATCGGGGTCAGGTTGTATTGGTTGATCCAGCAGGTGCCGGCCTCCAGCTGCGCGACGACGCGGTGGCCGCGTTTGATATCATTGGTGAAAACACCGGCGGCCAGTCCGAATTCCGTGGCATTGGCCCGCGCGATCACCTCTGCTTCGTCGGTGAAGGTCAGCAGCGCCATGACGGGGCCAAAGATCTCCTCAGCCGCGATGCGCATGTCGTCGGTGACATCCGCGAAAACGGTCGGCTCGATATAGTTGCCGGTGGCATGACCCTCGGGGATGGCGCCGCCGATCAGCAGCCGCGCCCCCTCGGCCTTGCCGATCTCGATATATTCCAGCACCTTGGCGCGCTGCGTGTCGCTGACCATCGGCCCGATGTTGGTGTCGGGGTCCAGCGGGTCACCGATCACCGCTTTCCTGGTGCGCTCGACCAGCCGCGCGGCAAAGGCCTCGGCAATGTCCGCGTGCACAAAGACGCGGGTACCGTTGGAACAGATCTGGCCTGTGGAATAGAAGTTGGCGTTGATCGCGGCCGACACGGCGTTTTCGATATCCGCATCCTCGAACACGATCAGCGGGGATTTTCCGCCCAGCTCCATCGTGACATGGCGAATGCCCTCCGCTGCCGCCGCATAGACCTTGCGGCCCGTCGGCACCGATCCGGTCAGCGACACCTTGTCGACGCGGGAGTCGGTCACCAGCGCCGCGCCCACGTCGCCATAGCCGTTGACGACGTTGAACAGACCCGCAGGCGCACCGGCCTCGATATAGATCTCGGCCAGCTTCAGCGCGCACAGCGGCGTGACCTCGGATGGTTTGAACACCATCGCATTGCCGCAGGCCAGCGCGGGCGCAGATTTCCAGCAGGCGATCTGGGTCGGATAGTTCCACGCGCCGATGCCGACGCAGACCCCCAGCGGTTCGCGGATCGTATAGACGAAGTCACCGCCCAACGGCACGCTCTCTCCGGTGATCGAGGCGGTGATGCCGCCGTAATATTCCAGCGCATCCGCGCCGCTGGTCGCATCCGCCACCAGCGTTTCCTGAATGGGCTTGCCGGTGTCGATCGTCTCCAGCTCCGACAGGGCCTCGTTGCGTTCGCGCAGCAGGTCCGCGACACGGCGCAGCACGCGGCCCCGCTCCACCGGGGGCACCGCGGCCCATTCCTTTTGCGCGCGCCGGGCCGACTCCAGCGCCTGCGCGATCACGGCGGGGGTGGCCGAGTGCAGCTTTGCCACCACCTCGCCCGTTGCGGCATAGACGCATTCGATGACGCGGCCGGCGGTGTCTTCGACGTAAGCGCCGTCAATAAAGTGGCTGCCCTTGGGTTGAACGTCTTTCATTGTCATTCTCCTCGGGGAAAGCGCTGGTTCTCTTCCAGCACGTTCAGGTCCATGTGGTTGCGCATGTAGCGCTCAGAGGCTTTTTGCAGCGGCTCGAAATCCCACGGGTAATAGTCGCCATTGCGCAGCGCCTCGTAGACGATCAGGCGGCGCGCCTGGCTTTCGCGCACCTCGGCGTCAAACTCGCCCATGTTCCAGTATTCGGCGACGGCCTCGGCAAAGGCGGCGGCAATCTCGGCGTGGGTCGGGTCCGTCGCCAGGTTGACCAGCTCATCGGGGTCGGTTTCGACGTTGAACAGCAGGGGCGGGTCCAGTTCGCAGTGGATGTACTTCCACTGGTCCTGCCGCAGCCCGACCAGTGGCGCATAGGACGCCTCGGCGGCGTACTCCATCTTGACCGGGGTCGTGCGCGCCGTGCCATTGGCCAGCGGCACCAGCGATTCGCCATCGGTCCAGGGCATGATCTCGGACAGGTCGATGCCCGCCAGATCGGCCAGCGTCGGGTTGACGTCGATGGTCGACACCGGGGTCTCAACCAGACCGGCGGGCATCTGCGGGGCGCAGATCATCATCGGCACCCGAGACGAGCCTTCCAGGAAGGTCATCTTGAACCACAGACCCTTGTGGCCCAGCATGTCGCCGTGATCGGACACGAACAGGATGATGGTATCCTCGACCTGCCGCGTGCCCTCCAGCGCCTCCATCACTTCACCAATCTTGTCGTCGAGATAGCTGATATTGGCAAAGTAGGCGCGGCGCGACCGGCGCACATCTTCCTGAGTTATATCGCTTTTCTTGGCGTCATTGGCGTCATAGATGCGCTGCGAATGCGCATCCAGATCGTCATAGCCCAGCGTGCCGACCGCGGGTTCCAGGTGCTCGCAATCCTCGTAGAGATCCCAGTATTTGCGGCGCGCGACGTAGGGGTCGTGCGGATGGGTAAAGCTGACGGTCATCATCCAGGGGCGATCGTCCAGGCCACGGCCCAGCTGATAGACCTTCTGACGGGCCTGAAAGGCGACCTCGTCATCGTATTCCATCTGGTTGGTGATCTCGGCGACGCCCGACCCCGTCACGCTGCCCATGTTGTGATACCACCAGTCGATCCGCTCGCCCGGTTTGCGGTAATCCGGCGTCCAGCCGAAATCGGCGGGGTAAATGTCGGTCGTCAGGCGCTTTTCGAACCCGTGCAGCTGGTCGGGGCCGACAAAGTGCATCTTGCCGGACAGAAAGGTCTGGTATCCGGCCCGGCGCAGGTGGTGCGCATAGGTGGGGATGGCACTGCCGAATTCGGCGGCATTATCATAGACGCGGGTCCGGCGGGGCAACTGCCCGGACATGTAGCTGGCGCGCGCCGGGGCGCAGAGCGGGCTGCCGGTATAGGTATTGGCGAACCGGGTCGACCGTGCGGCAAGCGCCTTGATGTTGGGCGCATGCAACCAATCCACCGGGCCGTTGGGGAACAGCGTTCCGTTCAGTTGGTCGACCATGAAGATGAGGATGTTGGGCTGCTTAGACGCCACGATTTTTCCTTTCAAGCCAAAGATTTAGATAGTCGTTGACCATCGCCTTGATGCGATGGTGCTCGGGCACTGCTTCCTGCAGGGCAGAGCGCACGTAAAACCCGTCGATGAGCGAGGCGAGACCCTGCGCGATTTCGGCGGCGGTCTCGGGGTCGAACAGCTTTTTCAGGTCGTGCATCAGGTTGCTTTGCAGACGCCGCGCATAGACCTGCAACAGGCGGCGCGTCTCGTCCGAACGCAGGGCCCGCACGTAGAAATTCAGCCAGGCCGCGATCACCTCGCGCTCGAACTGGCTCGAATCGAAACTCGAATCGGTGATGGCGCGAATGCGCTCTTCCGGCGTCTTGGCACGGGCCAGGTTGGCCAGCACCGTCTCTCCGTAGTCGCGCATCACGTAACGCATCGTCGCCAGGAACATCTGTTCCTTGGACCCGAAGTAGTGGTGCGCCAACGCCGAGGACATGCCCGCACGCTTCGCGATCTGGCTGACGGTCACGTCCAGCGTGCCGGCGTCCCCGATCTCCGCGATGGTCGCGTGGATCAGTGCCTTTTTTCGAACCGGTTCCATCCCGACCTTGGGCATGACACTGTCCTTTCAGCCACAACGCTTTACTTTTAGCGTCTCATCGTTTTTGATTAACCCGTCAATCAACAAAAAAGCAACCCACGAGCCAACAGAAGGAAACGCAATGACCAAAACTCTGCTCACCATGACCAGCGCATTGGCACTGACCGCCGGCGCCGCTTTCGCTGACTGCGACGAAGTGATCTTCTCGGACGTCGGCTGGACCGACATCACCACGACCACCTCTGCCGCCAAGCAGGTGCTGACCGCCCTCGGCTATGACGTCGACGTCAAGGTGCTGTCCGTGCCCGTCACCTTCGCCTCGCTGGAAAGCGACGATGTCGACATCTTCCTCGGCAACTGGATGCCGGCGCAGAACGGCGCCATCAAACCCTACCTCGACTCGGGCGAGATCGAGACGGTCTCGACCAACCTGACCGGCACCAAGTACACGCTGGCCGTGCCCGCCTATACCTACGAAAAGGGCCTGCAATCCTACGCCGATATCGCCAAGTTCGCCGACAGCCTGGATGACAAGATCTATGGCATTGAGCCTGGCAACGAAGGCAACGCCTACCTCGTGTCCCTGACCGAGGAAGACAAGTTCGGCCTGAAGGACTTCAAGGTCGTCGAAAGCTCCGAACAGGGGATGCTCTCGATGGTGCGCCGCGCTGTCGACAAGGAAGAGGATATCGTCTTCCTCGGCTGGGAACCCCACCCCATGAACGCCAACTTCGAACTGAAATACCTGCCCGGCGGCGAGGATTTCTTTGGCGGTGAAGGCGACGTGAACACCGTGACCCGCAAGGGCTACGTCGAGGAATGCCCCAATGTCGGCAAATTCCTGACCAACCTGGAATTCACCCTGCCCATGGAAAACGAGATCATGGGCAAGATCCTGAACGACGGTGAAAACGCCGATGACGCGTCGCTGGCCTGGATGAAGGATCACGCCGATCTGGTCATGTCCTGGGTCGATGGCGTGACCACGGTCGACGGTGGCGATGGCGCTGCCGCGGTCAAGGAACAGCTGGGCCTCTGAGGCAATTCTGAATGGGCCCGGTCACTGACCGGGCCTTTTTTCAAATAGGGAGGTCGCCTTGGAGTGGCTCACTGAACACAAGATTCCCGTAGGGAACTGGGCCAGCGAATTTTTCGACTGGCTACGCGATAATTTCTCGGGCGTTGTCGACGCGCTGGCTGCCGGCGCTGAAAATCTGATCGACGGCCTGCAATGGATTCTGCAAACGCCGCATCCGCTGATCATCATCGCCTGCTTTGTGGCCCTGACATGGGTGCTGCAACGCAACTGGAAAACCTGCCTGTTCGTGGCTGTCGGTTTCCTGTTCATCATCAATCAGGATTACTGGGAGGCGACGACCGAAAGCCTGACGCTGGTCATCTCTTCCTGCATCGTCTGCATGGCCATCGGGGTGCCGATCGGCATTGCCGCGGCGCACCGGCCCCGGCTCTATGCCTTCATGCAGCCCGTGCTTGACCTGATGCAGACGCTGCCCACCTTTGTCTACCTGATCCCGGCCATCGTCTTTTTCGGCATCGGCATGGTGCCGGGCCTGATCGCGACCGTCATCTTCGTGCTGCCCGCGCCGATCCGCCTGACCTACCTTGGCGTGTCCTCGACGCCGACGCCGCTGCTTGAGGCGGCCGAGGCCTTCGGCGGCACCCCCAGCCAGACCCTGCGCAAGGTCGAACTGCCCTACGCGCTGCCACAGATCATGGCCGGTCTGAACCAGACCATCATGCTGTCGCTCTCCATGGTCGTGGTCGCCGCGCTGGTCGGGGCGGATGGCCTTGGCGTGCCTGTCGTGCGGGCCTTGAACCAGGTGAACACCTCTCTCGGGTTCGAGAGTGGATTCGTCATCGTCGTCGTGGCAATCATCCTTGATCGCATGTTGCGTATCGGAGGCCGGAAATGAGCGAACAGATGTCTCAGGGCAAACGCCCTGCCGTCGAATTCGACAATGTGTCCATCGTCTTTGGGGACAAGCCTGAAAAGGCCCTGCCGCTGATGGACGAAGGTCAGAGCCGCAGCGAGATCCAGAAGGAAACCGGTCAGGTGCTGGGCGTGCACAATTGCTCGCTCGCCGTCGACGAGGGCGAGATCCTGGTGCTGATGGGGCTGTCCGGGTCGGGCAAGTCCACCCTGCTGCGCGCCGTCAACGGGTTGAACCCCGTGGTGCGCGGCGCGGTGCGCGTCTCTACCCTCGGGTCCACGCTGGATGCCGCAAAGGCCAAGGGCGAAGACCTGCGCAAGCTGCGTCGGCAGATGGTCGCGATGGTGTTTCAGCAGTTCGGCCTGCTGCCCTGGCGCAACGTCGTCGACAACGTCGCCCTCGGGCTGGAACTGTCGGGCATGTCCAAGTCGCAGCGCGAAAAGAAGGCCCGCGAACAGCTCGATCTGGTCGGCCTGACAGACTGGGCCGACAACAAGGTGTCCGAGCTTTCGGGCGGCATGCAGCAGCGTGTCGGCCTGGCCCGCGCCTTTGCAACCGAAGCACCGATCCTGCTGATGGACGAACCGTTCTCGGCGCTCGATCCGCTGATCCGCTCGCGTCTTCAGGACGAACTGCTTGAGCTTCAGCAAAAGCTGAAACGCACCATCGTCTTCGTCAGTCACGACCTGGACGAGGCGTTCAAGCTGGGCAATCGCATCGCGATCATGGAGGGCGGGCGCATCGTGCAATGCGGCACCCCGCAGGACATCATCGCGAACCCCGCCAATGCCTATGTCGAGGATTTCGTCACCCACATGAACCCGCTGAACGTCCTGCTGGCCTCGGACGTGATGTCCGGGACACTGGCGCAGCAGGCGACGGTGCAGGTGCGTCCCGACACGCCCGTCAACGACGTGATCCAGTCGCTCTCGACCGGCAATGACATCGTCGGGGTCAAGGACGGCGAAAACGATCTCGGTTCAATCACCAATCAGGATATCATCTCGGCTCTGCACGCCAAGAATTCCTGACACCGGACCCACCCCGCGCGCCGCGCTGCGGGGCCACGAAAAGGCCCCTGTCCCGCACGCGCGGGGCAGGGGCCAATCTGTCATGCAACAGATGAACGGGCGTCCCCAGGGGGGGAGCTATTTCTTGTTGTTGCCCACGTTCACCGGGGTCTTGCCCTTGGCGAAATCTGCCGTGACGACGACCTTTTCCTTGGCCTTCTTCGGCTTCTTGATTTCCTTGTTGCTGCGTTGCTTGTCGCCCTTGCTCATGTCCGTATCTCCCAAAATCCGATTTCAGTTTCATCGTGGTGAGCGGCGTTGCGATCCGCGCCGTGCGGAGCTTGGGCGCGCCCCGCAGGGTCACGCCCGAACGGGATAGGGGGCCCGGCGGCTACATCATGTCGTCCATGCCGGACATTGCGTTTGCCCCCGATTTTGCGGGCTTGTTGGCCACCATCGCCTCGGTGGTGATCAGCAGCCCCGCGATCGAGGCCGCGTTTTCCAGGGCGACCCGGACCACCTTGGCCGGATCGATGATCCCGGCCTTCAGCATGTCGCCATATGTTTCGCTTTGGGCGTCATAGCCGAACCCCTCTGTGGTGCTCTCCATGACATGCGCGACGATCACCGACCCGTCGACACCGGCATTCTGCGCGATCTGGCGCAGCGGGGCCTGAATGGCGCGTCGCATGATCTTGATGCCCGCGTCCTGATCGGCATTGTCGCCCGTCAGCCGGGCCAGCGCCCGCCCGGCATGTACCAGCGCCACACCGCCGCCCGGCACGACACCTTCCTGCACCGCCGCGCGGGTCGCATTCAGCGCATCGTCGACACGGTCCTTGCGCTCCTTCACTTCGATCTCGGTGGCGCCCCCGACCTTGATCACGGCAATCCCGCCCGACAGCCTTGCCAGCCGCTCCGACAGCTTTTCCTTGTCGTAATCCGAGGTCGTCTCCTCGATCTGTGCGCGTATCTGGCTGACGCGCGATACGATCACGTCCGTTTCGCCAGCGCCGTCGATCACCGTGGTGGTGTCCTTGGTGATGGCGACCTTCCTGGCCGTGCCCAGCATGTCCAGCGTGACATTCTCCAACTTGGTGCCCAGGTCGGCCGAGATCACCTCGCCCCCCGTCAGCACAGCAAGATCCTGCAACATCGCCTTGCGACGGTCGCCGAAACCGGGCGCCTTCACGGCGGCAACCTTCAGCCCGCCGCGCAGGCGGTTGACGACCAAAGTCGCCAGCGCTTCGCCGTCGATATCCTCGGCAATGATCAGCAGCTGCTTGTCGGCCTGAATGACGGCTTCAAGCAGCGGCACCATGGATTGCAGAGACGACAGTTTCTTTTCGTGCAGCAGGATCACGCAATCCTCCAGCTCGACGGTCATCTTCTGGACGTTGGTGACGAAATAGGGGCTGAGGTAGCCACGGTCGAACTGCATCCCCTCGACGACCTCGGTGGTGGTCTCAAGGCCCTTGTTTTCCTCGACGGTGATCACACCCTCGTTGCCGACTTTCGCCATCGCATCCGCGATCTGCTGGCCGATTGCGGCCTCGCCATTGGCGGAAATCGCGCCGACCTTGGCAATCTGGTCGCTGTCGCCAACAGGACGGGACATCGCCTTGACCTCGGCCACGACGACGGCGACGGCCTTGTCGATACCGCGCTTCAGATCCATCGGGTTCATGCCAGCCGCAACCGCCTTCATCCCCTCCTGCACGATGGCCTGCGCCAGAACGGTGGCGGTGGTGGTGCCATCGCCCGCTTCGTCATTGGTGCGCGACGCGGCTTCGCGCACCATCTGCGCGCCCATGTTCTCGAACGTGTTGAACAGTTCGATTTCCTTGGCGACCGAGACACCGTCCTTGGTAATGCGCGGCGCACCAAAGGATTTGTCCAGCACCACGTTGCGCCCCTTGGGGCCCAGGGTGATCTTGACGGCATTGGCCAGCGTATTGATGCCGCGCAGCATGGCGTCGCGGGCATCGGTGCCGAATTTGACTTCTTTGGCGGACATTATGAATGTTCCTGAATAAGGGGGATCGGCGTCGGAAAGTCGGGTTTCAGGCGACGATGCCCAGAATGTCGCTTTCCTTCATGATCAGCAGCTCTTCGTCGTCCAGCTTGATCTCGGTGCCCGACCATTTGCCGAACAGGATCCTGTCGCCCGCCTTGACGTCCATCGCCACGCGTGCGCCCGCGTCGTCACGTGTGCCGGCGCCGACCGAGACGACCTCGCCTTCCTGCGGTTTTTCCTTCGCGGAATCGGGGATGATCAGTCCGCCCCTGGTTTTTTCATCAGCGTCGATGCGGCGGACAAGAACACGGTCGTGCAGGGGGGAAAATGGCATGGGAAACGCTCCTTTTCGAGATTTCCGGGCGGAATGGCGATGTCGAGAATAAGGGCCTGGCACTCTGTTTGCGAGAGTGCCAGTGCAGCAGATCTAGCGATTGCCAAAGGCTACGGCAATGGGGCTTTGCGAATATACCTTGCAGGGTCACGCGGGGTTTTGCCGGGCCGGATGCGCCGCCATTGCCATCGCGTCCTCCGCAGGTCACTGTGATCGGCAACCTGTGATCCCGGAACACCTGTGGCCCCTGTTCTGCGGCGCGCGGGCGGGCGGCGACAGGCACGACCGGGAACAAGAGGCGCAGCATGACCGAATTTGAAAAGATGCAGGCCGGGCTTTGGTACAACAGCCTCGGGGACGAACTTGAGGATCTGCGCGGTGTGGCCCGCGCGGCGGTCCACGAACACAACATGACCCACCCGGGCGGGCGCGGCGAAATGGCCACCGCGCTGCGGGATCTGTTCGGATCGGTCGGGGACGGATGCTTTTTCGAGGCCCCGTTCCACTGTGCCTACGGGTTCAACATCCATATCTCCAGCGACGTCTATTTCAACGCCGGGGTCACCATTCTCGACGCCGCGCCGGTGCGCATCGGTGCCCGCACCATGCTGGGGCCGAACGTGCAGATCTACACGCCCCAGCATCATGGCGATGCCGGCCTGCGCGCGGCGGGGCAGGAAATCGGCTATCCGGTGACCTTGGGCAGCGATGTCTGGGTCGGTGGCGCGGCAGTGTTGCTGCCCGGCGTCTCGATCGGCGATGGCGCGATCATCGGCGCGGGCAGCGTGGTGACACATGATGTCCCGGCGGGCGAGACCTGGGTGGGCAACCCCGCGCGTCCGATTTCGGGCTGACCCGGCTGGACCGGCTGGACCGACCCCAGCTGGACCGACCCCGGCTGAACCGGCCCCGCCTGAACCGGCGCGCGCTGCGTTAACCCCGGTGTCAGCCGCGCTCGTCGCACCGCTCGGATACCGCTCGGACACCGTCCAGATACCGACGTTGCAGATTCGCAGGATTTGCCTTGTTAATATGGGTATAGGGTATCTTGACCGGCTTCGGCGCACCGCGCCGTGTCGGTGCACCTGTCCGCCCCGTTAGCCGATTGGCAAGGCCTCTGTCCCGGACCACTCAGGCTGGCATTACGGCGCGTCCCGCAGCGCCGATGCACGGGCTTCATTCAGCCGCTGTTGGCTTCACGCGCTTCGGTTTCTTCGGTCGCCGCATCCGCCACATTCGCCGATTGGAACCGCATTCCATCGCGACTGATCAGGTCGGCGCCATGGCTTTGCCGTCGATGTACGGTTGATCCGGCCGCTTCGAATACCGGCGCCTGTCCGTCTTCGGGCCAGCGCGCCGCCCAGGTCGTCACCACAACCCGCTCGGGAGAGGTCACCAACATATTGAAAGTATTCAGCTCTCCGCGCAGCCGTGTCGACAGCCCGGTCCCCGCCTGAACGCACAAAAGGCCGGGCGCCGCGGTGAACGGCGCGATCGACGCGGTGTGCAGATGGCCCGACAGCACGACGTCGGCACCACAGTTTTCCAACCCGCGCAGCGCCTTGCGCCCCCCCTTAACCGGCCGCTTGTCGACCTCGGGGCCGTGTTCCAGCGGGTGGTGCAAGACAGCAATCCGCAGCCGTGCCGAGGCATCTTCGAAGGTGCCGCAGACCCTTTGCACCGTGCGCTCGGCAAATTTACCGCTCTGCCAGGCAAAGCGGTTTACCGTATTGACCCCGACGACCGAGATTTCGCTGTCTTCGAACATCGGCTCCAGGTTGCGGTTGATATAGCGTTTGTACCGGGAGAAGGGTTTGAAAAACCTCATGAAAAGATTATCGAGCGGCGTGTCGTGATTGCCCGGAACCGACAGGACGGGGGCTTCGATCCGCTCCACGAACTCCCGCGCCTGGATAAATTGCGATACCCGTGCCCGCTGTGTGAAATCGCCCGATATCACCACCAGATCAGGCTCAAGCTGATGGATCGCCTGCAACAGCGGCGTTTCCAGCGCAGGGGTGCTGCGCCCGAAATGCAGGTCGGACAGGTGCAGGATGCGCCTCATTCCGTGGTATCCGATTCCGCATTGCCCGAGTCCGCCTTGTCCGTCGGCAGCACGATCTTGAGCGTGTCGTCCGACATCTTGAATTCGAAGGGGCTGTAATCACGCGTTTTTTCGCCATCAAAGGCCACCAGCGCACGGCGCTTGGCCGTCTTGACCGTGACATCGCGGGCGCAGATCAACTCATAGTCGCGGCCCTCTTGCATCGTGCGGGTGATCAGGCGCCAGGCAAGGGTGAACAGCTCGCTTCGTGTCGTGCCGCGACCGACCAGCAGGGCGAACTGGTCGTGGTGAATGGCATCGCCCCCCGTCAGGCCAAAGCGTTCAAGTTGAAAGGCAGAGCGCGCCACGAACAACAGGGGCGTGCGGCGTTCGCAGGTCTCGCCGTCCGCCGTGATTGTCAGGTGCATGGGGCGTTGGAATTGCAGGAAAGTTTTGACCACCGACCAATGCGCCATCAGGCGGCGGCGGCCCCAGCGGGCATAGACCGTTTCGCGCTCCTTGAGGATCGCGGGATAGATGCCAAGGCTGGCGTTGTTCAGGAACACCCTGTCGTTCACCATCCCGACGCTTATGTCCCGGGTATAACCATTCATTATCGCCTCGGCCGCGGCCTCGGGATCTTCGGGCAGGTTCAAGCCGCGCGCAAAATAATTGAATGTTCCCAAGGGCAAGACAGCCAGCGCGCAGTTGGTGCCAAGCATGGCCGAGGCGATGGCCATCGCGGTGCCGTCGCCGCCCGCGGCGACGATCAGGCGGGCACCATCGTCGATGGCGTCCTGCACCAGGGCGTCAAGATCCTGCTCGGGATCCCAATAGCGCAGATCGGTCGACTGCGCCCCGAAGACGGCCTGCGTACGGTCGATGGCGTCGGCGTCGCGGGCGTTGGTGCCGGATTTGCGGTTGGCAATGATCGTGATGGGGCCCTCGACCCCTGGATGCTGCGCAGATCTTGTGGGCTCTGCGGCTGAGACGTCCATATCACGGGGCGCCGTATCGGTAGGCTCTGCAATCGCGTTCATCTTTGTCTCCGGTCCCTTGACCCACGCCCGGTGTCGGTGCCGGGCTGCACTGGGGGATCAACGCGCGAGGTCGCAGATTTGTTGCGCCTTGAACGCTGCGTTGTCGGGCCGGTCGCGCGCCGCGGGGCGGGGCAGGCGGCAGATCGCTGTCGGTATTCCGCCAGCAGGAGTGCGCAAGCCTTTGATAACATGAGATTCCCACGTCGGTATCCTGACGGTATCAGAACGGTAGCCGAACGGTGCGAAACCGGCCCGGTCAGACCTTAGGCGCGGGCGCGCGCCGAGGTCGGATCATACATCGGTCTAAGCGAAGCCTCGGCTGCGAAGCGCTGCCCGGCGATCTCGATCTCGTAGTGCGCCGACAGCAGGTCGTCCACGCCGTCTGATCCAGCGCAGGGCACGTAGCCCAGCCCGACCGCGCTGCCCAGCGTATGCCCATAGGCGCCCGAGGACAGATCACCGACGATCACGCCGTCGCGCAGGATCGGTTCGGCGTGATAGAGCAGGGGCCCGGGATCGCGCAGGTGGAATTGCAGCATCCGACGGGTCAGCCCGGCCTCCTTGCGCCGCAGCACCGCATCGCGCCCGATGAAGGCAGGCTTGGCGGTGCGCACGGCAAAGCCCAGACCGGCCTCCAGCACGTGATCCTCCGGCGTGATGTCGTGACCGAAATGGCGAAAGCCCTTTTCCAGACGGCAGGAGTCCATCGCGTGCAGACCGCACAGTTTCAGATCGAACGCGGCGCCGACCTGCAAGAGGTGTTCCAGCACATGCGCGGCCTGGTCGGTGTCCACGTACAGCTCCCATCCCAGTTCGCCCACGTAGGAGACGCGGTGCGCCCGCGCCAGTCCGAGACCGATTTCGATCTGGCGGGCAGTGCCGAAGGGGTGGCTGTCGTTCGACCAGTCGTGCCAGGGGGCGGCGGCCTGCAACAGGGCGCGCGACCTTGGCCCCATGACGCAGAGCACCGCTTCGGCCGCCGTGGCGGCAAAGAGAGAGACCGCGAAATCGCCGCGATGCCGGGTCATCCACGACATGTCGCGCACGGTCGTCGCGGCGGGGGTGACGACCATGTAACGGGTTTCGGACAGGCGCGTCACCGTGACGTCGGCCTCGACCCCGCCGAGCGGATTGAGAAACTGCGTATAGACGATCCTGCCGGTCGGCACGGCCATCTCTGCGCCGCAGATGTTATTCAGAAACGTCTCGGCATCGCGGCCATCGACGAGGATCTTTCCGAAGGAGGACATGTCGTAGAGGCCGACATTTTCGCGGATTGCGAGGTGTTCGGCGGCTGAATTGTCGAACCAGTTCTGTCGCTGCCACGAATATTCATAGGCGGGCGTCTGGCCCGGCGTCGCGAACCAGTTGGCGCGCTCCCACCCAGCGGTCTCTCCGAAGACCGCGCCGCGCGTTGCCAGCAGATCGTGAAAGGGCGCGCGCCGCACACCGCGTGCCGTGGCCTTTTGCCGATAGGGGAAGTGGTCGGCATAGAGCAGGCCAAGCGTTTCCCTTGCCCGGTCGACAAGGTAGGTCCGGTTGCCCATGAAGGGCTGCATCCGGCGGATGTCGACATCGGAGAGATCGAACGGCGGGTATCCGTGTTCCATCCAGTGGGCCAGCGCCATGCCCGCCCCGCCCGAGGACTGGATGCCGACCGAATTGAACCCGGCGGCGACGAAATAGCCGCGCAGTTCCGGTGCCTCGCCCAGGTGATAGGCGTCGTCGGGGGTGAAGCTTTCGGGACCATTGAAAAAGGTATGGATACCGGCGCTTTGCAGCAGCGGCACACGGTTGACCGCCTGTTCCAGGATGGGTTCGAAATGGTCGAAATCCTCGGGCAGCTGGTCAAAGCAGAAACCGGCGGGAATGCCGTTCATGCCCCAGGGTTTGGCGACAGGTTCAAACGCGCCGAGCAGGATCTTTCCTGCGTCTTCCTTGTAATAGGCGCATTCATCCGGCACCCGCAGGGTGGGCAACTGGCCCAGGCCGGGGATGTTTTCAGTGACGATGTAGAAGTGTTCGCAGGCTTGCAGCGGCACGTTGACGTTGTTTTGACGTCCCAGTTCCGCCGCCCACATGCCGGCGCAATTGACCACGAAATCCGCCGCGATAAAGCCGGTTTCGCCATCCCCGTCGCGTTGCCAGGATACGCCCGAAACGGCCCTCTGGCCGCCGCGCATGGTTTCGTGGATCTGCGTCACCCGGATATGTTCGAGCGTCTGGGCGCCGCGCATTCGTGCGCCCTTGGCCAGCGCCAGCGCGATGTTGCCCGGATCGCCCTGGCCGTCCGAGGGCAGGTGGACCGCCCCGGCAAAGCCATCGGTGTTGAGTTGGGGGTAGAGCGCGCGCAGGTCCGGCTCTGACAGATGCTCGACCTCAACCCCGAAGGCGCGGGCCATCGAGGCCTGGCGCCGGATTTCCTCGTGGCGCTCCCGGGTCAGGGCCATGGTGATGGAGCCGTTGCGGCGAAAACCCGTGGCGATCCCGGTTTCGTCCTCAAGCCCGCCGTAGAGTTCCTGGGAATATTTGCTGAGGCGCGTCATGTTCTTGGTGGCGCGCAGTTGCGCGATCAGACCGGCAGCATGCCAGGTGGTGCCGCTGGTCAGCTGCTTGCGCTCCAGCAGGACAACATCGGTCCAGCCCATGCGCGCCAGGTGATACGCGGTGGAGCAACCGGCGATGCCGCCGCCGATGATGACGGCGCGGGCCTTGGTCGGGACGGGGGTGGTCATGATTGCGCACTCGCGGAGGTTTGGGTGGTATCGGGGGGGCGACGTCGTCGTGCCGCCATGGTGGGCGTCGTCTGGGGAAAGGGGTGGTCGGGGTTGCGGTGATTGCGCCCAGACTTGCGGTGAAAGTGAAAAAATGCAATGAAAATTTCACAAGTGTGAAAATTGGGGCGTCAGGATGAAATCGGATCACGGTGGTCAGCGGGACGTGGATGCGACCAGCCCGGGGGCGCCTGCGGGGCGGCAGATCCGGGCGTTGCGGCGGGCGCGTGGGCTGACCCTCAAGTCGCTGGCCACGGCCATCGGGCGATCGGTCGGCCATCTAAGCGAGCTTGAGCGCGGCGTCAGCCCGATCACGCTGGACACGCTGGACAAGATTGCGCGGCATCTGGACGTGTCGATCAGCTGGTTCTTTTCCGCCCCCGATCCGCAGGACCGCCCCGAGGCAGACATCGTGGTGCGCCGCGCGCACCGCCGCCAGATCAACCTGAGCCAGGCGGGCGTGCGCGAGGAGCTGCTGTCGCCGCATCTGACCGGCGGGCTGGAGATGGTGCTGACCACTTTCGCGCCGGGGGCGGGCACGGGGGCCGACGGGCGTGAACGCCGCGGCGAGGAGGGCGGTTTCGTGCTGCATGGCCAGCTTGAGCTGAGCGTCGACGGCGCGGTGATGCTGCTTGAGGCAGGCGACAGTTTCCAGATGACGGGCACAGGCCGCCACTGGTGCCGCAACCCCGGAGAGAGCAATACAGTGATCGTCTGGTCCTTCAGTTGCGCGCATTTCTGACGCGGTAGAGGGGGGCGGAGGGGCTGGCAGGGTGCGCGGCGTCGTGTTGGCTGCGAAGGCGTGCCCTCGGTTTTGTCACAGTGGCTGGCGGCGGGGGGACGATTTCACCGATCCCGTTGCGTCATGAGCAGGTTTGCGTCACCCTGTGGCGGTATGGTGTGTCGGTCCGTGTGGTGAGAGGAGCAGGTACAGGTCTTGGATGATGACAAAGTCGCCCTTGCCGGAGAGTTTGCACTTGGCCTGTTGCAGGGACAAGACCGTCAGGATGCCCTGCACGCGCTGAACATCGATCCGCAAATGCGGGCGGCCGTTCAGGCATGGGAAGAGGATTTCGCCACCTGTTTTTTCGGGGCGGCCACGGTTGACGCGACCCCGCCGGGCGCCGCCTGGAGCAGGATCGAGACGACGCTGTTCGGCGCGCGCCCCGTGCCGATATGGCGCCGCGCGTTGCAGGTCGCCGTTGCGCCGGAAAACCGGGGACTGGTGATTGCCCTGGCCTTGGCCAAGATCGGCCTTTTGGCCTGGATCCTGTACCTGTTTCTTTAGGCACTGGTTTAAAGGCGATCAATCGCCACCGGCCGTGGTGCTGAACCTGGCGTCGGCCCTGCTGCTGGCCGGGGCGGGCCGTGCCGGGCCGGAGGGGGGCAGGGCCACGGAGGGACGTGCCGAGAGCCGGGCCCGCGACATCAAGGCGTTTCGGACCCCGATTGGGTATCACGACAGAGGGCCACCGCGCTGTTTACTTGGCTGGGCTCATCGCGGCTGCGGCGCCCATCACCCGTCCGATATAGGCCACGACGAACAGCGTCGAGACCAGCGTCGCGACAAGGCAGACCGTCAGAATGCTGACATGGCTCGCGAACCCTTCGGACAGGGCAAAGGCGGCAATGGCCACCAGGGGGATGTGCAAGAACGCGGCGCAGACGATCTGCACCCGGCGTTTCGGGGTCATGTTGGTCATTTCGTCCTCCTTCCTGTCGGGTTGATTGCGATGGTCGGGTCGCTGACGACTGTTTTTCGTGCAGAGGCCCGCTTGGGCCAGTTCCCGCGAATGACGGGCGGTATATTGCGCGCCCCGCAGCCCGAAAGGCGGCAGGAAGTGGGTGAACGTAGCATGTCCATGAAAGGCCCGGTCCGCAAGGGTCGGTGGAAAGCCGCGTTTGATAAATTGGTTCGGGTAACATCTTTTCATTTATCGTATGACTTGGCAAATGGACCGGCCGACGAGGCAAGCGTGCCGGCGATATCTGGAAGACTAGGTTTGACAAATGACTGACGAAGGCGCCGCGAAACACATCCTTTTCGTGCTGGGCGTGCACCGACCCGAAACCACGCGGCTGGCCCGGGCGTTGGCGATTGCCGGCCTTGGGGCGGGATCCGGGACGGCGGCGGTAAATCGGTCGCAGGGACACGAGCAGACGGTCGCGAAAGACCACCCTGCCGAGACCTGCGGCGTCGATGACGCGGAAATCGTGGCGATCAACGACGCGTTGCTGGCGATCATGGGGGCGGACCGGCAGGATATCGCGCCGGTGCCCGATGACTGGGCAAGGGATGTTCCGACAGAGCTGCGTGATCGGGCCGTGCGGGCAGTGCAGCGGGCCGCACGCGACGCGACCGTTTCTTCGCTCGACCGCTCCTCCCGGCAGGCGGCGGGCGCGATGATTGCGGCTCCGAACCTTTGGCGTGTGCTGGGTTTCTGGCTGGACCTTGCCGCGCGCGAAGGGGTCGTCCCCTTGGTTCTTTGCGGTCTGAGCGATCCGATGGGCACTGCCGGGGCGATGCAACCGGACACGGACTATGCGCCCTCTCACGCGCGGCTGGTCTGGCTGCGGGCGTTGCTGGATGCCGAGGCGGGATCACGCGGGCACCCCCGCGCCTTTGCCGATCTGGACAAGCTTGGGGACGATGCGGAGGACACTCTGCGCCGGGCGGCGCAGGCATTGGGACTGACGCTGGAAATCACGCCAGAGACCGTGGCCGCGCTGGAGAGTGTCGCGCGCGAACCGGGGCTGCAAGCGGCGCCTGGATCGGTGCCGCCTGAGGCCGGGGCGTCCGATCCGTTGGGCGAGGCCGTTGCCATCCTGTCGGGCTGGGCGGAAAAGGGTGAAACGGCGGGCGACCTGCGGGCGCTGGACAGGCTGCGCGCGGCACTCGATGCGTCGTCTCCTCTGATCGAGGGGGCGCTGGCCGAGGCGCGTGCGCCGGAGGCAACGGCGGGCCGCACGGTGGTTGCGCCGCCTGCGCAGTCGCCTGTTGTGGGCGGCGATGCGATGGCCCGGCTCACGGCGGAACTGTGGCAGGCGCGCAGCCAGCGCGAGGCAACATCCCGACAATTGGTCGGGACGCTGAGCGCCCTGGGGGCGGCGAACGCCGCGCTGGCCAAGGCGCGCCGCAAGCCCCTGACGATCTTCGCAGATCTGCTGATTTACAGGCTGCTGATGGCGCTGGCATCGGAACGCTCGCCGCTGTCGCCGCGCTCAAAGATGCGTTTTCAGCGCAGTGCGGCAAAGCGTGACCCGAACCGTTCGATCGCATCGTCGCCGGAGCTGACCGGCCCCAAGACGCGCAAGGCCGCGTCTGCGCCGGCACCACAGGCGGGCGGCGCAGGCGGAGGCAAGGCCGCGGGCAAGGAAAGGCCCACGACCGGAGAGATGCCGGTGCGGGCCGATCTGCCGAACCTGCTGATCGTCAGCCATGACGCAAGCTGGACCGGCGCTCCGCTGGTCGTCTACAATCTGGCACGGACCTTTTCCGACCGCTACAATGTCACCATCGTGACACTCAAGGGGGGCGCCCTGCTGCCCGCGCTGTCCGAGGTTGCGGTGAACGTCGTCGTGCTGGGCATCAGTTCCGTGACAGGCACGGGGGCAGGGAACAAGCTGGCGCGGTTGCTGCGCACGCAGAGCTTTGATTTTGCCGTCGTCAACTCGGTCGAGTCGCGCCATGTGCTGAAGACGCTGCGCGAGGCGAAGGTCGCAACCGTGTCGCTGTTGCATGAATTTGCGGCCTATACGTTGCCACGCACCGCCTTTCCCGATGCCTTCGAATGGTCGGACCACGTCGTGTTCTCGACCAACCTGACCCTGGCGAATGCGATCGAGACGACGGGCGTGTCGCCGTCGCGCAAGGTGCATGTCTTTCCCCAGGGCAAATGCATCGTGCCGCATAAATCGCAGGCCGACAGCGACACCGAGGCCGAGCGCGCCCGGCTGAAATCCATCCTGCGCCCGGCAGGGGGCGAGGCGGATTTCCTGGTCATCGGGGCGGGCTATGTCGAGATCCGCAAGGGTGTCGACCTGTTCATCGAGGTCGCGCGACGTACCCTGGCGCGGGCCAATGGCGCCAGGATCCGCTTTGCATGGATCGGCGCGGGCTATGCGCCCGAGGTCGATACGGCCTATTCGGTCTATTTGCAGGATCAGTTGCAGCGCGCCGGGATCGCGGACCGTATCACCATGCTGGGCGTGACATCGGAAATTGAATACGTCTACGAGCTGGCCGATGCCTTTGTATTGACGAGCCGTCTTGACCCGCTGCCGAACGTGGCGATCGATGCGATGCAGGCGGGCCTGCCGCTGGTCTGTTTCGACCGTGCGTCTGGCATCCCCGACATCCTGCGCGGGACACCGCTGGAGGCGGAGTGCATCGTCGATTACCTGGATACCGCGTGCATGTCCGACCAGGTGTTGCGACTGGTCCAGGATCCCGAAGCGTACCGGAATATCTCGCAGGCAATCAGCGCCCACGCCCGCGCCACCTTTGATCTGGGGGCCTACGCCGCGCGGATCGAGCGTTTGGGGCGGGCGGCGTCGCATGATGAGGGGCGCGCACGCGATGAGCGCACCCTGGAACAGAGCGAGACGTTCGACCCGGCCTTCATGCTGCCGCCGTCGCTGGCGGCGTCTCGTCCGGGGATGACGCGGGGCGAAGCGGCGGCGCAGTATCTGCAGTCGTTTTCCGAAGGGGCGAGTATGCGTCGGCCGGAGCCGGGGTTCAATCCGGCCGTCTACACCATGCACCGGCTGCGTGACGGTGATCTGCTGGCCGATCCCTATGCCGAATTCCTGCGCGCAGGTCGGCCTGTCGGCCCGTGGACAAGGCCGCTGATCTCCGGCCCGATGAACGGCGTTGCCGGGGCCCCGGCGGACTGTCGCGTCGCGCTGCATATCCATGCCTATTACGTCGATCAGTTGCCGCGCATCCTGTCGCACCTGGCAGCAAATGCGACCCGGCCGGATCTCCTTGTCAGTGTCACCAGCGACGTGGACAGGTCGGCAGCCAGCGAGATGTTGCGCCAGTACGGCGGCGCGTCCTGCGTTTCGGTTGTGCCCAACCTGGGCCGTGACATCGGCCCGCTGCTGACCGAGTTCGGCGCGCGGCTGGTCGCGGATTACGATGTGGTCGGCCACGTCCATACGAAAAAGAGCCTGGTGCTGGATGACCCCGAGAGTGTCGAGGCATGGATGGCGTTCCTGATGCAGAACCTGCTTGGCGGAGACGTCGGGGGTGCCATGCTGGATGGCATCATGGACGCCTTTGTCCGGCAGGATGACCTGGGGCTGGTGTTCGCGGCAGACCCGAATATCCTGTCATGGTCGCTGAACGCGGGCGAGGCGCGGAAATTGGCGCCCCGGCTGGGCCTCGACAGTGACGTGCCCGCGGCCTTCGATTTTCCGGTCGGCACGATGTTCTGGATCCGTGCAGCGGCGCTTGCGCCATTTGTGCAACTTGACCTGGGATGGGACGACTATCCGAAGGAGCCTCTGGCCTATGACGGCACGATGCTGCATGCCTTGGAACGGCTGTTCGGGCTGACGGTCGAGGCCCATGGATTCAAGACAGCTCTGACCAATGTGAAGGATATGACACGATGAGGGTTCTGGTTCTCGGGGGCAGCGGCTTCATCGGGTCGCACGTGGTGGATCAGCTGCTGGCGGCTGACGTCAAGGTCCGGGTGTTCGACCGTGGCCCGGAACGCTATCGCGAGAAACTGCCCGGAGTGGAGTACCTGTTCGGCGATTTTCGCGATTCCGTCGCCGTGATCGAGGCCCTGGCGGATTGCGACGTGGTCCTGCATCTTGTCACGGCAACGGTCCCCGGAACGGCGGCGATGGATCCGCTTGCCGATGTGCGTGACAACCTGTTGCCGACGATCGCGCTGCTGGAGGGCATGGTCAAGGTCAAGGTGCCCCGGCTGGTGTACCTGTCATCGGGCGGGACGGTCTATGGCGTGCCGGAGGCGGTGCCGACACCCGAAAATCACCCTCTGCGCCCAATCAATTCCTATGGTATCGTCAAGGTCGCCATCGAGAACTACGTGACGATGTACGGGCGTGAACATGGCATCTCCACCGTGATCATACGCCCGTCAAACCCCTATGGGCCCCGTCAGGGACATACCGGTTTGCAGGGCATCATCGGCACGTTCCTGAACCGCATCCTGAATGATGAAGCGATCCAGATCTGGGGCGACGGCAGCGTTGTGCGCGATTATATCTACGTCGAGGATGTGGCCCGTCTGTGCTGCCGTGCGGCCTTTGGCGACAGACCGGGCGTCTACAATGCCGGCAGCGGCAGCGGCCTTTCGGTGAACGAGATCGTGGAGGCCCTGCGCGACGTGACAGGCAAGGACATCCAGCCGACCTACCTGCCGGGACGGGCCATCGATGTTCCGCGATCCGTTCTGGACATTTCGCAGGCGCGGGCAGAGTTCGACTGGGAACCGGTGGTGGCCAGCCGCGAAGGTATCGACCTGACCTGGAAATGGATGCGGGAGCTTTAGACGGGATCATATATCGCTCGGCCATCGGTCCCAGGGCCGCTGGCCCCCGTGGCCGGGTGAAGACAGCGCGTGACCCCGGAGCGATCCAGGCGCGGCGCGTGGGTCATGTTTGCACGCCGCGTACTTGGCGGATGTTGCCGCCGATCGCGATCGCCGCGCTAATCTGCTCAGAACGACGCCTCGTCCAGGCCTTGGAAAGCGCGAAAGGCCGCGAAGCCGGGCCTTTAGGGGGCTTCGCACCTGCAAGCGGCGGTGCCGCTGCAATGGAGTGACTGGCGTAATCGCTTGAAGATAAGTGGAGGCGAGTACCGGAATCGAACCGGTATACGCGGATTTGCAATCCGCTGCGTCACCACTCCGCCAACTCGCCATCCGTGATGTGTGTTGCCGTTTAGCGAAACTTGCGGCGGCGCGCAAGAGGGTCCGCCGCAGATACCGATGTGCGGGGGTCCAGGGAGAGAGGGGGCGAGCGGCAGGGCGGGTGCGTTGCCGCGTGGGGCGGAGGATGCGGCTTTTCGGGACACTTGCGGTGTTGCGCGACGTGGGGCGCGACAGGCGCGACGGGGCAGGGGTGAAGGGACGGCGATGACCGGGCAGGCAGGGCGCCCGGCCCAGCCGTTCAGGCGACGTAGCAGGACGTCATGTACCCGATCACCTCATCCACGATGGCGGGTCTGACGTGCACATTGTCTTCGCCGTAGCCCGTCAGACCGAGAGTGGTGATGATTTCATAGCTGGGGAAATAGTCGACCTGGGGAAACTCGGTCGCTGCCAGTTCTGCGACAACCCGCAAGACGGACTTTGAATAGGCATTGCGGATGGTCGCGTCGCCGCCCGCAAAGGTGACTTGAAGGGGAACGGGGGACACCGTCAGGACCACCTTGCGCCGCCCCCCTGCGACCAGGTGGTCCAGCATGTCAAAGACAAGGTCCTGACATTGCGACATGTTCAGCTGGCGAAACAGAAAGCGGTCGGGATGGGCGGTCAGCAACTTACGGCTGGGCGCCTCGTTCAGGTATACCTCGGCGTCGCGGTCATACCATGCTTCGACAAGGCCGAGCGTGACGACGACGATGCCGGAATTTCCCAGGCCCGACGCGTAGAGATCGCGGATCTGCTGGCGACGTTCCAGCCCGCGAATGGCTGACACCGGGCGCGATCCCGTTGCAAGCAGGCAATCCAGCACCTGCCCGTCGGCGACGGGGTACAGCCCCTTGCGGTCCACCGGGGCGTCGATGCTGCGCACGCATTGCAACATGGTGCCGGGGTTGTATTGGTTGAGAACGCGGTTGGGCTGGCCCGGGGCCTCTTCGTTCGGCGCGGTGAAGTGCGCGGTGGGCACCGCAAGGCCGCGATCCAGCAGGGCCTTTTCGACGTTGCGCGCAAAGCAGGACCCGATGGTGAAGACGCTTTCGCCCGCCGACAAGGTAAAGCCGGGTGTCACCTTGGGAAAGATCATGCCTTGCCGCCAGCGGGGATCGCCGCGATCCGGGTACTTGCGGTCCTTGTTCCTGAGTGCGCCGGAAAAGGCGTCTGCCCCTGCAATGTCTTTCACCTGTGCGTCTCCCGTTCGGGCCGCGGCATTCTGCACGCGGCGTCATCACAGGCTCAGGATTACGGCGCCGTGGTTAACAAAGGTTCAAAATGCGATCGCCAGTGAGGGGGCAATGCTGTTGGCTGCGGGAAATGCCGCACGTCAATGGCCGCGGTGCCAGGACGGTGCGCGAACGGTGCGAGAGCGGTGCCCGCCCTGTACCGTCAGTGATGCGAGGCTGCGCAAAGGCGTTGCTGTTAAGCCCTTCTTAAAGACAAACGGTAAAAGCCTTGCATCGCGCCGTTGCTGCCGCCTTTTCTATGTGGCAATACCACTCCAGAGAAGATTCTGAACGGAAGAGTTTAGTTATGACCGACTATGCTGCACGCCGTACGATGATGGTTGATGCCCAGGTTCGACCATCTGACGTGACCAAGTTTCCAATTATCGAGGCCATGCTCGCGGTGCCGCGCGAAATGTTCGTGCCCCAGGACCGCAAGGAAGCGGCCTATCTGGGCGAGAACGTGAGCATCGGCGCCAATCGCGTGCTGCTGGAGCCGCGCACGCTGGCCAAGATGCTTGATGCGGTGGATATCCAGCCCGATGAGCTGGTGCTGGATCTGGGCGCGGGGCAGGGATATGCTGCTGCAGTCATGTCGCGGATCGCCGAAGCCGTCATCGCGGTGGAAGAAGACGCCGACATCGCCGCCGACAGCCAGCAATTGCTGAGCGACCTTGGTGCTGACAATGTTGTGTTGCACGAAGCCAAGCTGACCGAGGGTGCGCCTGAGCACGGGCCCTACGACGTCATTGTGCTGGAAGGGGCCGTCGAACATCTGCCCGAGGCGATCACGGATCAGCTGAAGGAAGGTGGCCGTATCGTGGTGCTGTTCGCGGAGGGACATCTGGGTGTCGTACGCGTCGGCTACAAGATCGATGGCAAGGTGAGCTGGCGCTTTTCCTTCAACGCGGGCGCGCCGGTGTTGCCGGGTTTTGAACGGCACGCGGTCTTCACGCTCTGATCCTGCGGGACGGCACCGGACAATCAGTGACAGGACTGGGCGAACCGGTCGAACGAGGAATGAAGAGAATGGCAAAACGAGTAGAGGCGGACCGTCGGCGTGAAGGACAATCGCGGCCGATGAAGGCAGCCCTTCGCAAGGCCTTGGCGGGATCTGCCGTGGGGCTGGCCCTGCTGGCCATGCCGATGGCCGCTGCCGCTGAAAACCTTGGTCAGGCGCTGGCCGACGCCTACAGGAACAGCGGCCTGCTGGAGCAGAACCGCGCGGTCCTGAAGGCGGCGGATGAAGACAGCGCCCAGGCGCTGGCATCGCTGCGTCCGGTTTTGTCGTGGAGCGCGGGGGCGTCGCATTCCTTTGGGCGCGCCTACAGTGACGCAGGGACGTCTGCCGCGACCGAGTCGAACGGGGCCTCGGCTGGCCTGACGATGTCGCTGTTACTGTTCGATTTCGGTGCCAGCCGCATCGCCCTCGATATCGCCAAGGAGTCGGTTCTGCTGACCCGGCAGCAACTGGTGCTGATCGAGCAACAAGTGCTGCTGCGGGCCGTCACCGCCTATATGGAGGTGCGTCGCGCGACCGAGACCCTGGCATTGCGCCAGGCCAACGTACGTCTGCTGACGCAGGAACTGCGCGCTGCACGTGATCGTTTCGATGTGGGTGAAGTTACCCGGACAGACGTGTCGCAGGCCGAGGCGGCGCTGGCAGCATCGCGCAGCGGTCTGACGTCGGCGCAGGGTGTGCTGATCCAGGCGCAGCTGGAATACGAGGCCGCCGTCGGGCACCGCCCCGGTACATTGGCGGCACCGTCGCAACTGGGCAGTGTGCCCGCTTCGGTGAACGAGGCGATTGCGGTCGCCCTGCAAAATCACCCCAGCATGAACGTCGCCCGCCGCCAGGTTACCATTGCCGAATTGCAGGTCGCGGTGACCGATGCCAGCCTCAAGCCGTCCCTGAACCTGTCGGGCAGCTATGGCCTGGAATCGGATCTGGACAGCGACGCGCACAGCCGCAGCGGTTCGGTCAGCCTTGGCGTGTCCGGTCCGATCTACAGCGGGGGTGCGCTGGCCTCGAAACAGCGTCAGGCGATGCTGAACAAGGAACAGACGCTCGCCAACCTGCACGTCGTCACGATCAATATTCGCCAGGCGGTCGGCAATGCCTTTTCCGGCGTGCAGATTGCACGCGCAGCCTCGAGCGCGGGGACCGAACAGGTGCGCGCGGCCAAGGTCGCCTTTGATGGTGTCCGCGAGGAAGCCACCCTGGGGTCGCGGACCACGCTGGATGTGCTGACACAGGAGCAGGATTTGCTGGATGCCCGCACCACCTACCTGTCAGCGCAGGTCGACGAGGTTCTGGCGCGGTATTCGCTGTTGTCCTCGATGGGGCTGCTGACGGCGCAGAACCTGAAGCTGAACGTCGATATCTACGACCCGGCGGCCTATTACAACATGGTCAAGAGCGCCCCGGCGGGCGTGTCGAAACAGGGTCGTCAGCTGGATTCCGTGCTGCGCCGCATCGGCAAACAGTAATCCGCCGACACCGCATTGTTGAACCTGCCCTCTCGCGCTAGACTTGGGTCCAAGTGAGAGTGGTAGGAAAACATGTCAGACCCGGTAACGAACGTCCCGATCGAGGACGTCCTGTCGTCCATCCGCAAGTTGGTATCCGAAGAGGTGCGGGCGCAGGTTTCGCCCAGCGTGGCGGGCCAGGTTGGCCCGGCCTCTTCTTCGGCACCTGCATCAGACAAGCTGATTCTGTCGCCTGCGCTGCGGGTGGTCGAAGGGGCCGTGACCGAACGTGGCGATTTCGACGCTGACGAAGAAGAAATCGCGGGCTTTGCCCCCGATGCGGAACCCGAAGACGATGACACGGCGGCAGTCGTGCTGCGCCCTTTCGAGGCGATGTCGCGGGTGCGCGACCGTAACCACGCCACGCCTGGCGGGCGCTCAACCGACGACGCAGATGTGCTGTGGGACACGGAGGAGGCCGGTGAAGACCCGGTTGCCGCATCCCACCGCATGGGCGAAGAGGATGAAGGCTCGGCTTATGCCGACGCGGCCGTCGACCGGCGGGCGCCGATCAGCGAACAGCCTGCGGGCGACCTGGCCGTGCAGGACAATGACGACGACGGCGCGCTGTTCGACGAATACATGCTGCGCGACCTGGTCTCTGAAATCCTGCGACAGGAGCTTCAGGGCCCGTTGGGAGAGCGGATTACCCGCAATGTCCGCAAGCTGGTGCGTGCCGAAATACAGCGCGCCCTGAATGCGCGCGACCTGTACTGAGGTCAGGGCAGGCGTCAGGGGTGCACGTCCTGCGCCAGGTCCAGCACCTGGTCTAGGTTCATGTGGTTCTCGATATGGGCCGCCAGCGCGTCCAGCGTCTTTTCGACCATTGCGTCATAGCCGGGCTGGGACGCGCCGCCGAGTTCGGCCAGGTAGGCGGCACGGAAGGCATCCGAGCTGAACAGCCCATGCAGGTAGCAGCCCCGCACAAGGCCATCTGCCGAGGCCGCGCCTTCGGGGCGCGCGCCAAGCGTCAGCCAGGCGCGGGCACAGTCCGGGCCGGTGGTTTCGCCCAGGTGGATTTCGTAGCCCGACAGGGGCGCGCCGCTGGCCAGGTGGTGCGCCTGGGACAGGGCCAGCCGCTTGCCGGGTTTCATCACGGTTTCCACATCCAGCAGGCCCAGTCCCTGCGTCCGACCGGGCCGCCCTTCGATGCCATCGGGATCACTGACGCCGCGCCCCAGCATCTGATAGCCTCCGCACAGGCCCAGGACGTGCCCGCCGCGCCGCACATGTGCGGCAAGGTCGATGTCCCAACCATTCGCGCGAAACATCTCAAGATCCGCAATGGTGGATTTGGACCCGGGGATCAGCACAAGTGTCGCATCGCCGGGAAGCGGGCGCCCCGGCGGGATGATGTCGAGCGTGATGCCGGGTTCGGCGGCCAGCGGATCAAGGTCATCGAAATTTGCGATGCGGCCAAGGCGCGGCACTGCGATCTTGAGCGCGCCGTCGCGGCGGTGGCTGCGCGTATCCAGGTCCATGATGTCTTCGGCGGGCAGGCGCCAGGCGTCTGCAAACCAGGGCAGCACGCCAAGTGGCTGCCAGCCGGTATGGGCCGCGATGGCGCTGACGCCGTCGTCGAACAGACGCGGATCGCCGCGGAACTTGTTGACGGCAAAGCCGTGGATGCGCGCATTGTCCCGGGCTGACAGCACGGTATGCGTGCCGACAATCTGCGCGATGACGCCGCCGCGATCGATATCGCCGATCAACAGCACCGGTATCTGTGCAGCTTCGGCGAAACCCATGTTTGCAATGTCGCCGGCGCGCAGATTGACCTCAGCCGGGCTGCCGGCCCCCTCGACGATCACCAGGTCTGCCGTTGCGGAAATCCGCCGGAAGCTGTCGAGAACGGCGCTGAGCAGGCGGGGTTTCAGCAGCGCATAGTCCCGTGCGGAGGTCGATGTGACGCGCTGTCCCTGCACGATGACCTGACTGCCGATGTCGGATTCCGGTTTGAGCAGGACGGGATTCATGTGGATCGACGGCGCACGGCGACAGGCCAGCGCCTGAAGCGCCTGGGCGCGTCCGATCTCTCCTCCGTCGGGCGTTACGGCGGCATTGTTCGACATGTTCTGCGGTTTGAACGGGGCGACGGACAGGCCGCGATTGGCAAAGGCACGCGCCATCCCCGCGACAAGCAGGGACTTGCCCACGTTGGAGCCGGTACCCTGCATCATGATCGCCCGTGCCATGCCTGTCTTCCTGTTCCTGCCGCTGTCAGAGCCGCTGTTTCGGTCATCGCCACCGAGAGCTTCCCTTGGCTATGCCACGTGATGCGGGGCAGGCCAACGAAAAACGCGCCTCTCTCGAGGCGCGCTTTTCAACGGTATTCAGTAACGATTTCAGTTACTTACGCAGCTTCTGCCTGTTCGGCAGCGTGGCGGCGTTCGCTTTCTTCGCGCGACAACGCGACCGAGGTGCGAATGCCCTTGGAAACGAAGTCCATCAGTCCACCGACCACGCGTTCGTTGGGGTCGATCCCGGCACAGGACAGAACCTCGCGACCATCGCGCGAGCGGGCCCAACGGGCGATCTGTTCCGGGCCGTTGCCGTATTTCTTGTCATCGGCGATGGCATCATCCAACGCAGCCAGTACAACGGCTGCGAAAAGTTTGCGTGCGCGGTTGCCCTGTTCGTTATTGAAGGCCGTGCCGTCAACGAAATCTTTCATGATCCGTCCTTGCTTATTGCTCTTGTGTTTCGGGCGTGCCGCCCCTTATGACGAAAACGTATCGATTCGGATAGCGCGATCATGCATCTCCGGTATGCGATTTTTGCATGCCTTTGGTCCATATCGCGCTCCGTCTGGATCGCTTGCCATGAGCTTGTGGCCGATATATAGGCTGGCCCGGAAACGGTTCAACCATCGCAGGCGGTACGAGATGCCCAAGATCAACGGTAACGAGATTCGTCCCGGCAACGTGCTGGAACACAACGGCGGCCTTTGGGCGGCTGTCAAAGTCGACCACGTGAAGCCCGGCAAGGGCGGCGCATTTGCCCAGGTCGAGATGAAGAACCTGCGCAACGGTTCCAAGCTGAACGAACGCTTTCGCAGCGCCGACAAGGTCGAGCAGGTGCGTCTTGAGCAGAAGGACCAGCAGTTCCTGTACGAGAGCGACGGGATGCTGGTGTTCATGGACACCGAGACATACGAGCAGATCGAATTGCCCGCAGACCTGCTGGGCGAACGCCGCCCGTTCTTGCAGGATGGCATGACGATCCTTGTAGAATTCTATGATACCGAGGCTTTGCACGCCACCTTGCCACAGAAAGTCACCTGCCGCATCGCCGAGACGGAGCCGGTCGTAAAGGGTCAGACGGCCGCGAATTCGTTCAAACCCGCGATCCTGGAAAACGGCGTCAAGGTCATGGTGCCGCCGTTCGTCGGGCAGGACGAGGACATCGTCGTCAACACCGAGACCATGGAATACTACGAACGCGCCTGAGGCGATCCATACAGTCTCGACAGCGCTGCGGGGGCCGTATCACCAATCGGGTGATGCGGCCCCCGTGCCGTTTGGCTGTTCGATGCGCCGCGCCTGGCCGGCCCGGTGGCAGCGTCGGCCAAGGGTCCCCGTGGCGGCGGCCGAGACTGAGTCGGGCAGGGCGCGCGCGTGGTCAGGAGTGATGCCGTGACACGGCAAAGGCGATCATTCGTAGTCACATGATCGAAATGCATGGCTTGGTGGGAAACCGTGCCGCACCGCATCGTATCCTGCCGCAGCGCGGCGGCGCTGTGGGCCAGCCTGCGCGACAGACAAACGGCGACGGTATTCACGTCGGTATCTTGACGGTATCCGGGCGGTGTCTGGCGCGGTTCAGCCAGCCGCAGCGCCCATGCTCGGGCGCGTGTCGGTTTTTTTGTGCAACACCACGTGGCCTGAGCGCAACACCCGTCGCGCCGGTGGACAGACCACCGTGACCAGCCTGCGATCACCCTGCGATCACCCTGAGGTCACCGTGCGATCACCGTGCGGCGCGCCTGCGGTGGCGCGGAGCGTCAGGCGGGATCTGAGGGCGATCTGCGGTGCGGAGTTCGAACGCGGCGCGCGACGTTCGTGCAGGCCCGGCGGCGGTCGCACCCGGGCGTGATGCGCGCGCCTGGCCGAGGAGGTCGCGCCGCGCGCGGGATGTGTCAGGTGATCGGGCTGACGCTGGCGTCGCCCGCCGTCATGTCCGGGCCGATGCGGTCAAAGCGCAGGTAGGCGATGGCCTGTCCCTGCGCCTGGGTGAACAGGGTGCCCGCGACCTTGCCATCGCGCGTGATTTCCGTACCCGCAGGGGCGCTGCCGGTGATGGCGACCGTAGCGAGACCTTTGCGCAGCTCGGTCTTGTGCTTCATGCGGGCCGTGACCTCTTGTCCGACATAACATCCCTTGCGAAAGTCGACACCGTGCAGGCGTTCGAACCCGGCTTCGAGGATAAAGGTATCGGGCGTCAGCTCGACCCCGGTTTCGGGGATGCAATGGGCCACGCGCAGCGCCGCCCAGTCTGTCCCGTCATCGCCGCCGGTCGCGCCATAGAGCCGCCAGCCGAGCGCGGCGTGCCGGGGATCGGCCACCGCGCCGTCGGGCGCCGGGCCGGTGCCACGGCGAACGGCAAGATCGGTTTCGGCAATCGTGACCTTGGCGCGCAGCTTGTACATGTTGAGGCGTTGCAGCAGGCCCGGCGCCAACGACGAGGCGGTATCCAGCAGGATGTCGGCGCCATCGGCCACCAGCAGGAAATCGGCCAGATACTTGCCCTGCGGTGTCAGCAGCGCGGCATAGACGGCGCCGTCATCGACGCGCGTGATGTCGTTGGTGACGAGGTTTTGCAGAAAGTCGCGCACCTCGGGGCCGGACAGGCGCAGGATGGTGCGGGCGTCGGCCGCGGGGTGGATCGGTGTGCCGGTTGCGGATGCGGTTTCAGGCATTGGGGACTCCCGGTTCTGGTTCGGGGCGAGTATAGCCCTCTTGCCGGCGGGCGACAGGGGGGTGCCCCGAGACGCGTCCTATCTTTGCCGGTTCGCGGTTGGGTCGGGCACGTGGCCACGCCACGGCAGGATCACGCAGAGGCCCGGAGAAGGGGCCGCAACAGGAGACGAAGATGCGCGCCGCCATTTCGGTTATCATTCCCACGCTAGACGCAGAACGGTTGCTGCCCGCCTGTGCGGCGGGCCTGTTCGAAGGCGTGCAGGAAGGGCTGCTGCGTGAACTGATCGTCAGTGACGGCGGGTCCGTGGACGAGACCCGGCGCATTGCGGATGAACTGGGCGCGGAGTTCGTCAGCGCCGGGCCGACCCGCGCGGCGCAATTGCAACGCGGGGCCGAGGCGGCGCGGGGTGACTGGCTATTGTTCGTACCGCCTGAAAGCCAGTTGCAGCCGGGCTGGACCGCCGCGGTCAGGGCGCACATGCCGAGCCAGGCGCCAGCGGTGTTTCGCGTTGAGGCTAGGGGGACGGCCGGGCGGCTGGCGGCGGCCTGGGCCAACCGGCGCACGGCGATGGTGGGGGCCGCGACTGGTCCGCAGGGGTTGCTGGTGCGCGCCGGGGATTATGCCGACGCCGGGGGCCACGCCAGCGCCGGACGGACTGGCGCGCCTGCGCTGGCGCGGCGTCTGGCGGCGATTGGGCGGCGCCCCGTGCTGTTGGCCGCCAGTGTGCGGCGCGAAACCGCGACCTAGCGCGCGTCCGTCTGCGGGGCCGTGTATGGGCCGGGCATGTGGCCGTGCCTGGGGTCACCCGGGGGCGGCTAGTCCTGTGCGGTTTCGCCGGATCGGGCCGTGCTGGCGTCGGTCTGGAATTGCAGGTCGTGCAGGTGCGCATAGAGGCCCCCGGCCGAGAGCAGTTGGTCATGCGTGCCCTCGTCCACCGCGCGGCCCTTGTCCATCACCACGATCTTGTCGGCGTTGCGCACGGTCGAGAGGCGGTGCGCGATGACAATGGTGGTGCGGCCTTCGGCCAGCCGGTCGAGGGCGGCCTGGACCACCGCTTCGGATTTGGCATCCAGCGCCGAGGTCGCCTCGTCCAGCAGCAGGATCGGGGTGTCGCGCAGCAGGGCGCGGGCGATGGCGACGCGCTGGCGCTGGCCCCCCGAGAGGTTCGAGCCGCGCGGCCCCACGGGCGAGTCGAGGCCCCTTGGCAGCTTGTCGAGGAAATCGCTGACATGGGCGGCGTCGAGCACCGCGCGCAGGCGGTCCTCGGGGATGTCGGTGCGCCCCAGCAGGATATTTTCACGCAGGGTTTCGTCGAACAGCAGGGCGTCCTGGCTGACGACCGAAAAGAGCGCGCGCAGGTCGGTCAGGGACATCGCGGAGACGGGGGTGCCGTCGATGCGCACGCTGCCTGATTGCGGGTCGACCAGCCGGGTCAGCAGGTTGAACACGGTGGATTTGCCCGCGCCGGAGGAACCGACAAGCGCGGTTGTGGTGCCGGGGCGGGCGGTGAAGGTCAGCCCGTTGAGCACGCGCGTGTCGCCATAGCTGAGCTGGACGTCGTCGAGGGAGATCGCGGGCACGCCCCTGGGCGCCGGGACAGGGTTGGCGGGGGAGGTCAGGGTGGGCGTGACCTCCATCAATTCCTTGACACGCTCAAGCGCGGCGGCGGCGGCCTGCCAGACCCCGGTGACATTGCCGAGGCGGCGCAGCGGTTCAAACGCGAAGCCGATGGCGGTGAAGAAGGCCATGAATTCGCCCACTGTCTTTTCGCCGTTGATGATTTCGCCACCCCCGTAGATCAGCACGCCGAGAAAGCCCAGGCCGGCCATGATGTCGATCATGCCGGGGATGGTGGCCGCGCCAAGCGCGGTGCGGGTTTCCGCGCGCACCAGCCTGTCGGTCAGCGCGCCGTACTGGCGGGACTGATACCCCTCGAGCCGGTTGAGCTTGACGGGCACGATGCCGTGAAAGACTTCGTCCAGCCGCACGGCGAGGCGGGCGCCAAGGTCGCGCGCCTCGCGCGAGCGGGTGCGCACGAAGCGTTGCACGAGCATCGACGGGGCGACCAGCAGCGGCGCGCCGATGAGCGCGACAAGCGTCCAGCGCCAGTCGACCGAGATGGCGACGCCGATCAGGATGACCAGGGACACCGCGTCGCGGCCCGCGCCGGTCAGGATCGCGGTCCAGACCTGATTGATCGCGGCGACATCGGTCTGGATCCGCTGGATCAGAAAGCCGGGCGGGTGGGTCTGGTGAAAGCTGGCGTCCTGGGTCATCAGGCGCGCAAGCAGGGTGGTGCGCAGGGCGGCGGCGCTTTTTTGCGCGACGCGCGAGAGCAGCACCTTTTGCCCGATCGAGCTGAGGGCGCGGATCACGAAGATCGACACGACGGCCGCGCCGACAAGGCCGAGGGCATTGGTGTTGCCCTGAATGAACACCGTGTCGAACATCGGCTTCATGATGTAGCTGAGCGCGCCGAGCATCGAGCCTTCGAGGGACATCAGGATCAGCGCGGCGATCATCGCGAAACGATAGGGCCGCAGGTAGCCGCGCCACAGCCAGGAGATGAGCACGCGGGCGCTGGTGTGATGGCCGGTGGCATAGGGATCGGAGGGCGCCACGGCAGCGCGGGCGGCAGCCGGATCTGTCGGGGTGAGGACGGAAGCGACAGGGCCGTGTGATGTCGGGCCGTGTGATGTCGGGTCGGGCGAGGTGGGGTCGTTCGAGGTGGGGGCGGGCGATTTGGGGG
>NZ_QWJJ01000030.1 GCF_003575965.1 Pseudooceanicola sediminis
GAGGTGGGGGCGGGCGATTTGGGGGCGGGGGTATCGGGCGTGACCGGGCCGCTGTCGTCAGGCGGGCGGGCGGGGCCGGGCGGGGCGGCCGGGCCGGTCACAGCGCCCACCGGTTGCGGGTGTTGAATTCGCTCTGCAAGGTCTCGGGGTCGTAGTCGTGGCGCACCCATTCCTCGAACCCGACGCCGGTTTCGGCGTGGCGTTTGGCATAGGCATCGAGGATATGATCGAGGATGCCGGTCTTGGTGAACCTGAAGTGGATGTATTTCGGCGAGAGCATCTTGCGGGCTTCGGAGACGGGGCGCCCCTCGATCACCATCAGGTAGATGGCGGCGGCGAAGCCGGCGCGGTCGGCCCCGGACTTGCAGTGCATCACGAAGGGTTTCTCGATGCTGCGGAAGGCGTCGATCACCGAGAGGATCTCTTGTGCGGAGGCGGCCTGGCGGGCGTAGAGATTGCGGTCGACCAGGGTGAGGCCGAGGACCTCGCAACTCTCCCGTTCCGTCAGGTAATGTGCGGCCCCGGCGGCGCCGCGCAGGTTCAGCACCGTGCGGATGCCGCGCGCCTTCATCGCTTCGAAGCGGTCATGGGTGGGGTGGTTCGAGCGATAGACGCCTGGGGCGATCTCGAAGAAATTGGTCCAGATGCCGCGCAGGATCGCATGGTCGAACCAGCGATTGTAGATCGCGGCGCGGCGGCGGTTTTCGGGGGTGGAGAGGTCGGTGTTGTAGGAGGCGCGCAAATTGCGTTCCCAGTTCTTGACCCGGTCGACCAGTTTCATTCCGACGTTTCCTTGTCGTTGTCTTTGGCCGCGAAAGGCGCCGCGTGATGCGCGCGAGGAAAGGGCCCTGAACGTGTTCGGACCCATTTAGGGGAGGGGCGGGGCCGTGGCAAGGACAGCGGCGGCGTGGCAAGGAGAGCGGCGCGGCAAGTATAGGGTGTGTGGCAGGGATAGCGGGATGTCGGACAAGGGGCGCGCCTTGCCGGGCGGAGAGGGGGCGCTGCCCCCGTCGCTGGCGCGACCCCCCCGGGGTATTTTCGGCCAGATGACGGGCCGGATGAGAGGCCGGATGAGGGGCGGGATTAGAGGCCGACTGAATGGACGGCTGACGGGCCGGATGAGAGGCCGGATGAGGGGCCAGCTGAATGGACAGATGAAGGGCCAGAGGAGGAGGATGCGGGCATCGGTGTCTTTTGCGGCGTGTCGCGGGCCGGTGTCGGTATCGAGGGCGGGCATGGATTGACCTTCGCCAGAGGGGCGCTAAAGCTGTCGCCGCGCGCGGCCGGAGGCTGCGTTGAGATGCTCTTTCCCCGAAAGGACCAGACGATGAGCCTTGCCCACGGCCGCCCCTACCTTGCCATTCCCGGACCGTCGGTCATGCCGGATGCCGTGCTTCAGGCGATGCACGCGCCAGCGCCCAACATCTATGAGGGTGCGCTGGTGGAGATGACCCATGGCATGATCCCCGATCTGAAGCGCGTGGCGCGGACAGAGCATTATGCCGCGATCTATATCGCCAATGGTCATGGGGCATGGGAAGCGGCGCTGAGCAATGTGCTGAACCCCGGCGACAAGGTGCTGGTGCCTGCCACCGGGCGCTTTGCCTTTGGTTGGGCCGACATGGCCGAGGGATTGGGGCTGGTGCCGCAGATTGTCGATTTCGGGCTGCGGGCGCCGATCGATGCGGCGCGCGTCGAGGAGGTTCTGGCCGCCGACACGGAACATGAGATCAAGGCGGTGCTGTTTTCGCATGTCGATACCGCGACCTCGATCCGCAATGACCCGGCGGCGCTGCGGGCGGCGCTGGACAGTGCAGGGCATCCGGCGTTGCTGATGGCCGATTGCATTGCCTCGCTGGCCTGTGACCGGTTCGAGATGGACGCCTGGGGCGTCGATATCATGGTGGCGGGCTGTCAGAAGGGGTTGATGACGCCGCCGGGCCTGTCCTTCGTGTTCTTCAACGAACGGGCCAAGGCGGCGCGCGATGGCGTGGCGCGGGTGTCGCGGTATTGGGACTGGCGGCCGCGCAGCGAGCCGGATTTCTTTTACAACTTCTTTGGCGGCACGGCGCCGACGCATCACCTGCTGGGACTGCGCGCGGCATTGAACATCCTGCATGGTGAGGGGATCGAGGCGGTCTGGCAGCGCCATGAAACCCTGGCCCGGACGGTCTGGGCCGCGTGCGAGGTCTGGGCCGAGGCCGGGGCGCTGCGCATGAACATCGAGGACCGGGGGTTGCGCAGTCATGCGGTGACGGCACTGGGCGTGGGTTTTGGCAACGGTGCGAAGTTGCGCGAATGGACCGCGCAGAACGCCGGGCTGACGCTGGGGCTGGGGATCGGCATGGCGAGCGACGAAGATCCCGATGGCACCGGGTTCTTTCGCATCGGTCACATGGGGCATCTGAACGCGCATATGGTGCTGGGCGCATTGGGCGTGATCGAGGCCGGGATGCAGGCCGTGCAGATCCCCCACGGCAAGGGCGCGCTGGCCGCGGCCGCAGAGGTTGTCGCGGCGGGCTGAGATCTGTCGTGCGGAGATCGAAACGGCGCCCGATGGGCGCCGTTTGCGTTTCAATGCCGTCTCAGGCGGTTTCGCTGAGGGTGTTGCGGGCGTGGGCGAGGGCGCGGGGGAAGGCCGCGTCGAGCTGGGCCATGTCGTGCGACGGGCCGCAGGAAACGCGGATGCAGCGATCCTGCGGTGCGACGAAGGGCATGCGGATGAAGATGCCCTCGGCCGCGAAGCCTGCGACGAGGGCACGTGCGAAGGCCCCGTCGCGTCCGGTATCGAGGGTGACGAAATTGGTCGCGGAGGGCAGGGCGGTCAGGCCATGGTTGCGGGCGATGCGGGCCAGTTCGGCGCGGGCGGTGGCGACCTCGGCCCGGATATGGGTGAGCCAGTCGGCATCGGAGAGGGCGGCGAGCGCGCCGGCCTGTGCGGCGCGGTTCAGGCCGAAGTGATTGCGCACCTTGTCGAAGGCGGTGATCAGGTCGGGGTGGCCGAGGGCATAGCCGATGCGCGCGCCCGCCATGCCGTAGCCCTTGGAAAACGTGCGCATGCGGATCACGCGGGGGTCGTCGATGGGCAGCGGCAGGGTGGCGTCGTCGGGGGCGAGTTCGCCGTAGGCCTCGTCGAGCACCAGCAACGTGCCGCTGGGCAGCGCGTCCAGGGCGGCCGCGATCTCGGCCCCGGGAAGGTAGCTGCCCATGGGGTTGTCGGGGTTGGCGAAGTAGATCAGCTTTGCGTCCGTTTCGGCGGCGCGCGCGATCAGGGTGGGCAGGTCCTCGGCGTCGTCACGATAGGGCACGGCCTGGATCGTACCGCCGAAGCCCGCGACGTGGTAGTTGAAGGTGGGATAGGCGCCCTGCGAGGTGACGATGGTGTCGCCCGCCGTCACCGTCAGGCGCACAAGGTCGCACAGCAACCCGTCGATGCCTGCGCCGACCACGATATTGGCGGGGGTGCAGCCCCAATGCGCCGCGAGGGCCTGGCGCAGGTCATGGCTGACCGGATCACCGTATTGCCAGATCCCGCCGTCGGCGTCCTGCATCGCCGCGAGGGCCAGGGGCGAGGGGCCGAAGCCGTTTTCGTTCGCGCCGAGGCGGGCGGTGAAGGGGGTGCCGCGACGGCGTTCAAGCTCCTCCGGCCCGATGAAGGGGACGGTGGAGGGAAGGCTGGCGGCCAGCGGGGTAAGACGGGCATTGCTCATGGCGCCTATGTGCCGCGCGGCGCGGCGTTTCGCAAGAAATTTGAACGCGGCTTCTGCCGGGTTTTTTCGCCGCATTGCAGCGCGTTGGCGGGCGTCGTGACGTTGCGTTGGACGCCGGGAGGAGGGTCGACAGCAGCGCGATGCGCCGCGATGATCCGAGCCAAAGAGGAGGAGACTGTCATGACCGAGCAGGGCGAGTTCGCGGCGCAGGTTGCCGCGCGGGTGCGGATCGAGGTGCGTGACCACGTGGCCCACGTGACGCTGACGCGGGGCGACAAGATGAACGCGGTCGATCCGGCCATGGCCGAGGCCATTGTCGCGGCGGGCGAGAGCCTGCGGGGGCGCGAGGATATCCGGGCCGTGGTGCTGGCGGCCGAGGGGCGGGCGTTTTGCGCCGGGCTTGATGTGGCGTCGTTCGGCAAGTTCGCCAGCGAAGATCCGGTGGCGCGGGTGATGCCGCGCACCCATGGCGATGCCAATCTGATGCAGCAGGTCTGCATGGTCTGGCGCGAGATCGAGGTGCCGGTGATTGCCGCGATGCAGGGCGTGGCCTTTGGCGCGGGGCTGCAACTGGCCATGGGGGCGGATATCCGCATTGCGCACCCGGAGACGAATCTGGCGATCATGGAGGCGAAATGGGGCCTGGTGCCGGACATGGGCGGCATGGTGATCTGGCCGGGCCTGATCCGGTCCGACGTGCTGCGGCTGATGACCTATACCGCCGAGCCGGTCGACGCGGCACAGGCGCTGAGCTGGGGCTTGGTGACGCAGCTGAAGGACGATCCGCTGGCCGAGGCGCAGCGGATCGCGGATGTGATCGCGGGCAAGAGCCCGTCTGCCACCCGTGGGGCCAAGCGCCTGATTGCGCTGGCCGAAAGCGGTGCGACTGCGGCAGAGGTGCTATTGGCCGAAAGCCGTGAACAGGCGGCCCTGATCGGCGGCGCGCACCAGCTTGAGGTGATCGCGGCCAATATGGCAGGCCGCGCGCCCAACTTCGACTGACCCGACCCGTTCGACAGACTGCCTTGCGGTTTTGTGGACCTGTCTGGCGGGCCGGTGCGGGGATTGGTCGGAACGCGGGGCGGAGAGAACGCGGGGTGGAGAGAACGCAGGGTGGAGAGAACGGGATTGGGCGGGTCAGCCGGTGGTGCGATCAGTGGTCCTGATCGGGTGGTCGTCGGAGAAATCGCGTCGGCCGGTCGTGCGCGGCTGTGATGCGGGGCGAAAACCGATCCGTTCGGTGGCGATGAAATGACCGCTGCGCAGGCGGCTTAGCTTGCCATCATAGAGCAGTTGGCCAAGCACCGCGATACAGGCGTCGCGGCTGGGTTCTGGCGGGGCCTCGGGGGTGGCACTCCGGCTGGCGGTGCGCGCCAGGGCGATCAGCTGGGCCGAGGAAATCTGTGCGCCACCGATGACAAGGGTCAGGTACGCAGCGGCGGCCTCGATCAGGTCGGGCAGGGACGTGGCGCCGTGGCGTGCGGCATAGGTTGAAAAGGCCTCGGGCGTCTTTTCCGGGGCGTCGCCGGGCGGGTCGATCCGCTGGCTTTTGTGCAAGCGAAGCGGCGGCAGCGCGCCTTCGGACGTCGGGGGGGCGGTGGATGGATCCTCCAACGTGCCGTTTCCGGGCGCGGCGGGGTTTCCGGGCGACACCGGGGCGTCGAGACGCAGGACGTCGGTATCACCCGCGCCGTCGCGCGCGCGGCCCTGCTGTTCGGCGCGGGTGACGGCGACGGCGGCGCGCAGATGGGCCAGGGCGCTGCGGCGCTGGCTGGCCTCTGCCCTGTCGAGGCGGCTGTCGGTTTCGCGCAGGATCCGGTCGACCTGCTCGCTGGTCTGGGGTTGGCGCAACAGGCGGGCCGTGTCTGTTTGGGCGATGTCCGTCTGGGCCAAGTCCGTCTGAGCCAAGTCCGTCTGGGCAGTATTCGTGGGGGGCGTTTCCGCCGGGTGCGAGGGGGCGGGCGCCTGCCGCGGGGGGCGCGGCGCTGTAGAGGCCACCGTCGCCGTCGCTGTCGCTGTCGTCTGCCGGGATGCGTGATCGTCGGCGGGGCGGGCGTCTGGCTCCGGGGCGGTTGGCGGCACGCTGGGCGCGGTGTCCGGCGTGGCCGAGGCGTCGGGCTGTGCGGTCGGCGGGGGGGCGGGATTCGGAGGTGCGGGATGCGGGGTGGCGCCGAATTGGGGGTCCTGGGCTGCTAGGGCGCGAAAATACTCGGTCAGCGTTTTGACCGAGGCAACGGCATCATCGAATCCCTCCAGCGTGCAGGAAAAGGTGCCATAAGACACTGTCAGGATCGTACTGGACTCGGCCAATTTCATCTCGCTCAGGCTGGCGTTTCGGGCCGATTGGCGGCATGGCCCCGGTGTGCCCCGGCATGACTCCGGTGGTAGCTGTCTCTTGATGCACCATAATCGGTCTGATTCTATGGTGCGGACGGTGTCATTTTGTGGCGATATTGTGGTAACTGAAGACTTAACTCCGGGGCAAAATGACCGAGATCGGCCTGATAGACAGCGTGATTGAGAGCGCGGGGCCGGTGGCCCTGATCGGTGGCGGCGATGTGCCGGGGGCCGTGGCAGAACGCGTGCTTGGCATGGCCGGTGCCGTTGTCGGGGCCGATGGCGGGGCCGAATGGCTGCTGCGGCGGGGCCGGATGCCCGACGCGGTGATCGGCGACATGGATTCGCTGACCCCGCGATGGTCGCGCCGCCTGCCGCCCGAACGCCTGCACCGGGTGACGGAGCAGGACAGCACGGATTTCGAGAAATGCCTGACCCGGATCGAGGCGCCGCTGGTGCTGGGGGTCGGGTTTCTGGGCGCGCAGGTCGATCACATGCTGGCCGCGTTTTCGGTGCTGGCGCGCTTTCCCGACCGCCCCTGCCTGCTGGCGGGAAGCAATGACGTGGTGTTTCACGCGCCGCCGCGCCTGCGGCTGACGCTGGGGCGGGGCGCACGGTTTTCGCTGTACCCGATGCGACAGGTGAGCGGCCATTCGGTGGGGCTGGAGTGGCCGATCGACGGGGTGACCTTTGCGCCGGATGCGCGCGTGGGCACATCGAACCGGGTGCGCGGGCCGGTCGAGCTGAGCTTCGATGGGCCCGGAATGCTGGTCATATTGCCGGTGGCGGCGCTGGCGGATGTGGTTGCGGCGCTGCTGGGCTCTGACGCGCGATGGCCCGCTCTCGCAGGATGATATAGAGACCGGAGGCGATGGTGACGGTGATCCCGAGCAGGGCCAGCCCGTCGGGGAAATCGCGAAAGATCGCCCAGCCGATAAGGGTCGCGAAGGGAATTTCGAGGTATTGCATCGGCGCCAGGGTCGAGGCAGGGGCATAGCGCAACGACCAGGTCATCAGCAGGTGCCCAAGCGTGCCGATGCCCCCGATGCAGACCACCAGCACCCAGGTTTGCGCGTCGGGCGCCACCATCGTCAGGCCGGGCACGTCAAAGGCATTGGTCACCAGCAGCAGCGGCAGCAGGATCACGGTGGCCATGGTTCCGCTGACGGCCTGCATCCCGATCGGATCGACCTGTTTGGCGATCTGGCGCGTCACCAGCATGAACAGCGAAAAGAACACCGCCACGCCAAGCGGCAGAAGCGCGGGCAGGCCGACCTCGGAAAAGCTGGGCTGGATCACCAACATGGTGCCGACAAATCCGACGGCGCAGGCGGCAAGGCGGCGCGGCCCGACGTCTTCGTCCAGAACGAAATGCCCAAGGATCAGCATCAGGAACGGCATGACGAAGGCGATGGCGACGGCATCGGCCAGCGGCAAGAAGCGCAGCGAGGAGAACATGCACAGGATGCCGCCCATATGCAGCAGCGTGCGCAGCAGGGTCAGACGCATGACACGCGGCGAGGCGCGCCAGGGGCGGCGGCCCAGCCAGACGACGGGCACAAGGAACAATACCTGCAAGGCAAAGCGCAACATCATCAGCTGCACGACGGGCACCACGGTACCCACCAGCTTGGCAAGGGAATCGCCCAGCGGTGCAAAGACGCAGAACCCCAGCATCAGCAGGATGCCCAGAACGGGCTTGTCGAGTTCGAGCAGGGGTGCGGGTGTATCGGGGCGGGGGGCTGTGGTCTTCATGGGGGCGACGCTAGGCGCGGGAGCGGGGGGTGTCCATCGCCAAGCCGCACGGTTTAGCAGCAGAGCGGTTTTGCAACTTTGCAGACGGGTTTGCAGACGGGTGTGCAGACGGGCAGTTCAGCAGTTGGGAACGTTGACGGCCAGCCCGCCCAGCGAGGTTTCCTTGTAATGTTCGTGCATGTCGCGCCCGGTCTGCCGCATCGTTTCTATGCAGGCATCCAGAGGCACGAAGTGGCTGCCATCACCGCGCAGCGCCAGCGATGCCGCCGACACCGCCTTGATTGCCCCCAGCCCATTGCGTTCAATGCAGGGCACCTGGACCAGCCCGCGCACCGGATCGCAGGTCATGCCCAGGTGATGTTCAAGCGCGATTTCGGCGGCGTTCTCGATCTGCTCGGGTGTGCCGCCCATGACGGCACACAGACCGGCGGCAGCCATGGCGGCGGCGCTGCCGACCTCGGCCTGGCATCCGGCCTCGGCCCCCGAGATCGAAGCGTTGTATTTCACCAGCCCGCCAATCGCCGAAGCCGTCAGGAAGAATTCGCCCAGCCGGTCGCGCGAGGCCGTCGGCACATGGGTCAGCCAGTATTTCACGACGGCGGGAATGACTCCTGCCGCCCCGTTGGTGGGGGCGGTGACGACCTGTCCGCCTGCGGCGTTCTCCTCGTTCACGGCCATGGCATAGCAGGCGATCCAGTCGTTCACGACATGGGGCGGAGCCAGGTTGCGCCCGGCCTCGTCACGCAGGGTGTCGTGAATGGCGGCGGCGCGGCGACGCACGGCAAGGCCACCCGGAAGGATCCCCCCCACGGCAAGACCGCGATCAATGCAATCGGACATCACCTGCCAGATACGCCCGATCCCCGACGAAACATCGGGCCGGCCGCGCGCGGCTTCGTTCGCGCCCTTCATCTGGGCAATGCTGAGACCCGAGGCCCGCGCCATATCCAGCATTTCGGCTGCGGACTTGAACGGATAGGGCACCGGCGGGCCTTCGGCCTCGGCCTTGCCGGCGGCCAGCTCGGCCTCGGTCAGGACGAACCCGCCGCCGATGGAATAATACACCTCGGACAGGATCACGTCGCCCTGGGCGTCCAGCGCCATGATCTTCATCCCGTTGGGGTGGCCGGGCAGGGCGCTGTCGTAGTCGAAGATCAGGTCCGACGCGGGATTGAAGGACAGGGCGCCCAGGCCATCGGGGCGCAGGGTGGCGGTTTCGTCTATGCGGGTCAGCGCAGTTTCGGCCGCCTCGGCATCGTAGCGGTCCAGCACGAAACCGTCGAGGCCCAGGATGACGGCACGGTCGGTGGCATGCCCCTTGCCGGTAAAGGCGAGCGAGCCGTGCAGCGAGGCCCGCAGCCCATGGGCGGCAAAGGGTGCTGCGCGCAACCGGTCGAGGAACCTGCCCGCCGCAACCATTGGCCCCATGGTGTGCGAAGAGGACGGCCCGATGCCGATCTTGAAGACGTCGAAGACGGAAATGAACATGGCTCACCTGCTGTTTGACCTGACCATATCGACCCTGTGCGGCGCGGTGCTGCCAAAAACGACGCCGTGTGCGTGGCGAACGGCGGCAGCGGGTTTGCTTTGGCGTGGCACCGTCGGGCCGGGGCCGTTTCCCCCTGCGGTCCGTCCGGCGTTGCTGCGCGTCGTGGGGGGCGTTGCCCAATACCTTCGCACGGATGGCGGAGGAGGTGCAAAGGGCGCGCAAAAGCGGGAAATCGACCCTCGCATCTCAGAGCGGTTCTAAATATAACGCCCCCAACCCAAAGCCGGTCGCAACGGAGCACTGCCATGAGCCGAGAGCTTTCCCCGATAGACAAGGCGAAGTTCGTCGCCGCCCGCCGCGCCGTCGATTTCGTCGAGGACGGAATGCGCGTCGGTCTTGGCACCGGCAGCACGGCGGCGTTCATGGTGCGTTGCCTGGGGGAACGGGTGCAGCAGGAGGGGCTGCGGATTCGCGGTGTTCCGACGTCGTCGCGCACCGCTGCCCTGGCGCGCGAGGTCGGGATCGACGTGGTGACGCTGGACGAGGCGCGCTGGCTGGACCTGACCATCGACGGCGCCGACGAATTCGACGGCGATCTGAACCTGATCAAGGGCGGCGGCGGGGCGCATCTGCAGGAAAAGATCGTTGCGACCGCCTCTGATCAGATGATCGTGATCACCGATGCCGCAAAGGAAGTGGAGACGCTGGGCGCCTTTCCCCTGCCGGTCGAGGTGATCCGGTTCGGCTGGCGCGCAACGCAGGCGCTGATCGGTGAGGTGCTGGTCGGCATGGACGTGCTGGGCCGCGACATCACGCTGCGCATGAACGGCGATGCGCCCTATGTCACGGACGAGGGCAATCACATCCTGGATCTGCACCTGAAACGTATCGGCAACCCGCGCCAGATGGCGATGGTACTGAACCAGGTCGCGGGGGTGGTTGAAAACGGCCTGTTCATAGATATCTGCGACCGGGTGATCGTCGGCCATGGGGATGGCCGGGTCGAGACGCGCGACATCAACGAAGGCACATCGGAGGAGGTGCGCCTTGAATTTCCGGAAGAGAGCAATCTCTTCAACGACTTGACGGACTGACATAAGGACCATCCTCCCATGAGTTTCGACTATGATCTCTTCGTGATCGGCGCCGGTTCCGGCGGCGTGCGTGCCGCCCGCGTGGCTGCCGGCGACACCGGCGCCAAGGTCGCCATTGCCGAAGAAAGCCGCTATGGCGGCACCTGCGTGATCCGGGGTTGCGTTCCGAAAAAGCTGATGGTGTTCGCGTCCGGCTATGGCACGATGGGCGAGGAAGCGCGCGCCTATGGCTGGGACGTGCAGATCGGCAATTTCAGCTGGCCCGCGTTCCGCGAAAAGCTTGAGGCCGAGCTGGATCGCCTTGAGGGGATCTATCAGCGGCTGCTGGACAATTCCGCGGTCGAGCGGTTCGCGCAGCGGGCCACGGTCGTCGATGCGCATACCGTCAGGCTGGCGGATGGCACGACGAAGACGGCCAAGCATATCCTGGTGGCCACGGGCGGACGTCCGGTGCGCCCGGACGTGCCGGGGGCCGAACTGGGCATGGTGTCGGACGATATCTTTCACATGGCGGAAATGCCGAAATCCGTGCTGATCGTCGGCGGTGGGTATATCGGCAGCGAATTCGCCGGAGTGTTCAACGGTCTGGGCGTCAAGGTCACGCAATTCTATCGGGGGTTGCAGATCCTGCGCGGGTTCGACGAAGAGGCCCGCAGCCTGATCGCGGACGAGATGCGCAACGCCGGTATCGACCTGCAGACCGGCATCGACGTGCAAAGACTGGAGGCCGACGGCGCGGGGGTAAAGGTTACCGCCACGGACGGGTCGGTCACCACCTTCGACAAGGTGATCTTTGCCACCGGGCGCAAACCCAACACCGACGGCATGGGATTGGAGGACGTCGGGGTCAAGCTGGGCAGCAAGGGCGAAGTGGTGGTCGACGAGTACAGCCAGACCGCCGTGCCGTCGATCTACGCCATCGGGGATGTCACCGACCGCGTGCAGCTGACGCCCGTCGCGATCCGCGAGGGCATGGCGTTCGTGGAAACGGTGTTCAAGGGCAACCCGACCAAGCCCGATCACGACCTGATCCCGACGGCGATCTTTACCCAGCCCGAGATGGGCACGGTGGGGTTGTCCGAGGAAGACGCCCGCGTGAAGGAACCGATCGAGGTTTACGCGACGTCGTTCAAGCCGATGCAGCAGAGCTTTGCCGGCGGCGCCGCGCAGAAGATCCTGATGAAACTGATCGTATCCAAGGCAACCCGCACGGTGCTGGGGTGTCACATTGTCGGCCCGTCGGCCGGCGAAATGATCCAGATGGCAGGTATTGCCGTAAAGATGGGTGCGACCAAGGAAGACTTCGACCGGACCGTGGCGGTGCATCCGACCGCGGCCGAGGAAATCGTGACGATGCGCACACCGGTCCGGACCACCTGACCGGATCATCCGAAAGGCGCGATGCGATCGGTAGGGCCGATGCGTCGCACCTTTCAACCTTGAATTGATACTAGGGCCTGCACAGTTATAAGCAGATATACCTTAGGGAAGGGGAGACTATGGCTGGAAACAATGGCGGTCCTTGGGGGGGCAGCGGTTCCGGCGGAGGGCGTCCGACGCCCCCGGAGAATAATGACAACAACCAGAACGACGGCACCCGGCGTCCGGCGGGCAACAACCGCCCGAACGGAATGCCCGACATCGACGACCTGGTGCGCAAGGGCCAGGACCAGTTGCGTGTCCTGATGGGTGGCAAGGGCGATGGCCCGCGCAGGCCCGCAGGCGGCGCACCCGGTGGTGGCCCCAGCGGCCCGATGTTGACCCGCGGCACCGTGCTGATCGGTTTGCTGGTCGTGTTCGCCCTCTGGCTGTTTGCCAGCTTTTACACCGTGCGCCCCGAAGAACGCTCGGTCGAGCTGTTCCTGGGCAAGTATTCCGCGATCGGGGAACCGGGCCTGAACTTTGCCCCCTGGCCACTGGTCACGCACGAGGTGATTTCGGTCACCAGCGAGCGCAACGTCGATATCGGCGTCGCCGGGCGCAGCCAGGATGCCGGTCTGATGCTGACGGGGGATGAGAATATCGTGGACATCGATTTCCAGGTCGTCTGGAACATCAACGATCCGGCGAAATTCCTGTTCAACCTGCGTGACCCGCAAATGACGATCACCGCCGTGTCGACCTCGGCCATGCGCGAAATCATTGCGCAATCCGAACTGTCGCCGATCCTGAACCGGGACCGTGGCGCGATTTCGGGCCGTTTGCAGGACCTGATCCAATCCACGCTGGACAGCTACAATTCCGGCATGAACGTGATCCGCGTCAACTTCGACAAGGCCGATCCGCCTGCCGAAGTCATCGATGCCTTCCGCGAAGTGCAGGCCGCCGAGCAGGAACGCGAGCGTCTGACGAACCAGGCGGATGCCTATGCCAACCGCGTGACGGCAGCGGCCCGTGGTGAAGCCGCGCAGATCATGCAGCAGGCCGAAGGGTATCGCGCGCAGACGGTCAACGAGGCCGAAGGCGAAGCCAGCCGGTTCTCGGCGGTTCTGAACGAATACCGCAAGGCCCCCGAGGTGACACGCAAGCGCCTGTACATCGAAGCGATGGAAGACGTGCTGGGTGACGTGAACAAGGTGCTGGTCGACGGCGATGCAGGCAATGGCGTTCTGCCCTACCTGCCGCTGAACCAGCTGGCACCGGGGTCGGCCACGGCCCCCGCCGCCCAATCCGATGCCAGCAAGTAACCGGGGAAAAGAGACATGAAAAAGACAACTCTGATCATTCCTGCCATTGTCGTCGTCGTGCTGGGCGCCTTCAGTTCGATGTTCATCGTGGATGAGCGTCAGAATGCGCTGGTCCTGCAATTCGGCCGTGTCGTGGCCGTCAAGGACCAGCCGGGTCTGGCATTCAAGATCCCGCTGATCCAGGAGGTGGTGAAATACGATGACCGCATCCTGAGCCGCGATATCGACCCGCTCGAGGTGACCCCGCTGGATGACCGCCGCCTGGTCGTCGATGCCTTTGCCCGCTATCGCATCAATGACGTGCGCCAGTTCCGGCAGGCCAACGGCACAGGTGGCATTCCCGCCGCCGAGGCACGGCTGGATTCGATCCTGCGGTCGCAAACCCGCGAAGTGCTCGGCTCGGTCAGCTCTAACGACATCCTCAGCAGCGATCGCGCGGCACTGATGCAACGCATCCGCAACGCGTCCTACGACGAGGCGATGTCGCTGGGCCTTGAGGTGATCGACGTGCGCCTGAAACGCACCGATCTGCCCAAGGAAAACCTGGACGCCACCTTTGCCCGGATGCGGGCGGAACGTGAACGCGAAGCCGCAGACCAGGTGGCCCGTGGTAACGAGCGTGCGCAGGAGCTGCGCGCCGAAGCGGACCGCAAGCAGACCGAAACGGTTTCCGAGGCGCAGCGCAAATCCGAAGTGATCCGTGGTGAAGCCGATGCCCGCCGCAACGCGGTCTTTGCCGCAGCCTTTGGCGCGGACGAGGAATTCTTTGAATTCTATCGGTCGCTGAACGCCTATCGCAAGGCGCTCAAGGGCAGCAATTCGACCATGGTGATTTCGCCGGACAGCGAGTTCTTCAACTACCTGCGCTCGAACAACCCGGGCAACGCCAGCCCGGCGCCGTTCGATCCTGCCTCCCTGGGCGATGACGCGGCGCTGCTGGACGAAGGCAACGCGCCAGAGGGCGACGTGCTGGGTAACGACGCGGCGGATGCCGATGAAATGGCCCCCGTCACCAGCGAAACGGCGGCGGATGACGCGGCGGCCGACGCAGAGACCCAGGAGACAGCGCCCCGGTCCGATGCGGCGGGTGCGTCGCTGGTGCCGGGCAATGCAGATGGCAGCGTGTCTGCCCCGGCGGACGCGCCTGCGGATCAGTGATCCGGCGCATGTCGTGACGATTTTTGCGAAGGGCCGGCCATGTGCCGGCCCTTTCGCGTCTCGCCCCCTAAGGCATTGTTTCGGCGGATATGCCCACCCCTTGCAGGTCAGCGGATTTTTGCACGCTGATCGGCAATATGGGCGTTCGTTCGGGCCGTGATCGCGGATCTGGTCGCGAGCCTGATCGTGGGCCCAATCATGGGGTCGGGTCAAATTCTTGCCAAATTTACAGAAAATCAGGGCTTTGCTGAAAGGCTTGCGGCGAATCCTGTCGATCCCGTGGGCAGCATCGTACGGCAAAAATCCTCTCACAGGGGTTTCACGCCGTGTTGACGGGGCGCGATAGGCTTTGTGTTGCAGTGCGATGCGCCTAAGTTAGAAACAATGACATGTTCTGCCCGTCCCCCTCGGGTATGATACTTGCAAATTCAATTGAAAGGAGACTTGGGAATGAACAGACAGGCACTGGCCTTGCGATCCCAGACGCCGCAGGCGTTGCGCGCCTTGTACATGGGCGTCCTCGCGATGGTCCTGCTGCTGGGACAGACCCTTTCGGCAAGCGCACTCCCCGACAGTTTCGCGGATCTCGCCGACAAGATCAGCCCCTCGGTTGTGAACATCACCACATCCACGACGGTTACCGAACGCTCCGGCCCCTCGCCGGTGGTGCCCGAAGGCTCCCCGTTCGAGGATTTCTTCCGCGAGTTCCAGGATCGTAACGGTGGCGGCAATGATCAGGCCCGCCCGCGCCGCAGCCAGGCGCTCGGCTCCGGCTTCGTGATTTCCGAAGACGGTTACATCGTCACCAACAACCACGTCATTGAAAACGCCGACGAGATCCAGATCGAGTTCTTTGAAGGCGAGGTCATGGATGCCAAGCTGATCGGCACCGACCCCAACACGGATATCGCGCTGCTCAAGGTCGAGACCGACAAGCCGCTGCCGTTTGTCACCTTCGGCAACAGCGACAGCGCCCGTGTCGGCCAGTGGGTCGTCGCGATGGGCAACCCGCTGGGTCAGGGCTTTTCGGTTTCGGCCGGCATCGTGTCCGCGCGCAACCGGGCCCTCAGCGGCACCTACGACGATTACATCCAGACCGATGCAGCCATCAACCGGGGCAACTCCGGTGGTCCGCTGTTCAACATGGACGGCGAAGTCATCGGCGTGAACACCGCGATCCTGTCCCCGAACGGCGGCTCGATCGGGATCGGCTTCTCGATGGCGTCGAACGTGGTGTCCAAGGTCGTCGACCAGCTGAAGGAATTCGGCGAAACGCGTCGTGGCTGGCTGGGTGTGCGCATTCAGGACGTCACCGAGGACATGGCCGATGCCATGGGGCTGAAGGAAGCCAAGGGCGCGATGATCACGGATGTTCCCGAAGGCCCCGCCAAGGACTCCGGTCTTGAGGCAGGCGACGTGATCGTCAACTTCGATGGCAAGGATGTCAGCGATACCCGCAGCCTGGTGCGCCAGGTCGGCAATACCACGGTCGGCAAGACCGTGCGCGTGACAGTCTGGCGCTCGGGTGAAACCGAGACGCTGAAGGTGACGCTGGGCCGTCGTGAAAGCGCCGAGGCCGTGCCTGCCGCGCAGATCCAGGATCAGCCCGCAGAGGCCGAGACGCTGGACCTGATGGGAATGTCCCTGAGCGAGCTGACACCGGAGCTGAAAGGCCAGCTTGAACTGGGTGAAGATGCGACGGGTCTGGTCGTTACTGATGTCGACGAGATGGCGAACGCCTTTGAAAAGGGTATCCGGGCGGGTGATCTGATCACCGACGCGGGCCAGGAAAAGGTTTCGACCATTGCCGAGCTGCAGACCCAGATTTCGGCGGCCAAGGATGCAGGGCGCAAATCGGTGCTGCTGCTGATCCGCCGCCAGGGTGACCCACGGTTTGTGGCCTTGCCGCTGACCGACGAGGAAAGCAAATGATCTGATACGCCGGGGGGCACGCCCCCGGGGGTCGGGATCATCAGAAAGGGCACCCGAAGGGGTGCCCTTTTTTCGTTTCAGACCGGTCGGCGTGGGCAATGCTGAAACGGGGCATGACGTCGCCCATGTGGGAAACCGGGCGCGTCGCCGTGATGAGGCGCAGCGGCCTGGGCGGGATCGCCTGCGCATAGAGGCAAGACCGGGGGCGGCCAGCCGACAGCCTATGCGCCGGTGGCGGCTGACCGAAGGCCTACGCGCCGTTGGCGGTCAAGCGACGGCGTACGCGCCGTTGGCGCGATACGGATCGGCGGTCTGCGCGGGTGCACCACGCGGCGACGGGCCGCGCGGATGCTGTTCAGGGACTCTCCTCCAGCCCGATGTCGATCAGCCCCATCTGCCGCGCGGCGGCGAGCGAGAGCAGATCGCTGTCGAGGCCCCTTGCCCCCTGGTAGGCGCGGATCGCGGCGCGTGTCGCTGCGCTCATGTGACCCGAAATCGGTCCATCATAGAGGCCACGTGCCGCCAAGGCCCTTTGCAGGGTTGCGATGCGCTCGGTCGTCATTTGCGCCGGGCAGGGAACACGAAATGACAGCCCGCTGGCAGAGACCGGGTGAGGGAGGGCGCGCGCAGGTAGACGGATCGCCGAGGCGCCAGTGCCGGTCAGGGACAGGCTGTCGAACAGGGCGGAGCCGGGTCGGGGCGACGCCGCGCCCGGTGCAAGGCGCGCCTGAGGGTCGTGATCCCAGCAACCGTGCAAGGCGGCCTCAGCCGGGCGTTTGTCGTAAAGCGTCGTGACCTCGGCAGGGCCGAGAGGCAGAAAGGGCGGCAATTGCGGCGTGCAGGCGCCCAGCAGCACGACCATCCACCACAGGGGCCTCGCTGCGCCGCCGATCACAGGGCAACGCCCGGAGTGACCCGCTTGCAGGCCGCTGCCGGTGGGGGCGAAGGCTGCGTCGCCGGGGCCTGGGGGCGGGGCGTTGATCAGGGTTGCTCCTGCGCGGGTGGGGTCATCGTTCCATTGCCGGTGCGGTCGGGCCAACCGGTGTCCGCGATGCTAACGGGTTCACGACAGTCGCGGAAGGTTTTTCGGCACCGGTGTGCCGTTGCGATTGCGCGCAGCCGCGACAGGTTCGTCAGGTGGCAGCACGGGGGGGCAGAATGGGGGGCAGAACGGGGGCCAGCATGGAAGCAGCGCGGGCGCGGGTGCAGAACAAATTTGCTACATGTGCCGGGATTTGCTGTCTTGCGCGCGGCGCAGGCTCATCCTGGGACGCAAAAGGACTGGAACAGGTCTGGGTGCATCGCTAGGTAGGGGCAAAGCAAATACAGCAGAATGAGGCAGGTATGGCCAAGATCACCTATATCGAACACGGCGGCACGGAACATGTGGTTGAGGTGCCGAACGGGCTGACCGTCATGGAAGGCGCCCGCGACAACGGCATTCCCGGCATCGAGGCCGATTGCGGCGGGGCCTGCGCCTGTTCCACCTGCCATGTCTACGTGGCACCGGACTGGGTCGAAAAGCTGCCCGCAAAGGACGATATGGAAGAGGACATGCTGGATTTCGCCTACGAGCCGGATCCGGCGCGTTCGCGCCTGACCTGCCAGCTGAAAGTCACGGATGCGTTGGACGGCCTGGTCGTTCAGATGCCCGAAAAGCAGATCTGATGGGGCGGGCGCGGCAGGCCGGGGGGGCGCGGCGCCAAGCCGCCCGCCCATGGCCGCGCCGCG
>NZ_QWJJ01000031.1:0-523 GCF_003575965.1 Pseudooceanicola sediminis
GGTGGTAAACTCTAGAACCCCCTTCACCGGCGGCGCTGAGGCGCACGACGGGACGCGAGACGGGGCGGACGGAACGGGTGGCGGTGCTGCTTTGTGAGGTTCGGGTTTGTTTGGCGGAGAAGAAATTCAGAGGTAGGAATGGGCGGGCGCGCCGTAAGATTAGGGCGCACTGGTTTGTTTTTGTCTCTACGCTCTTTGACATCGCGAGTATCTGAAGAGATATGTGGGCGGTTTGGATCATTTCGATGATTGAAGCCTGCATATCGCGCTCCTAGGCTTTCGGGCCGATGATGGAGTGACAGCTTCACTGTCTTGTTCGGCTTTCGGTACCTTTGGTACCTTGAGCACAACAGACAGAGACGACCCGGACTAGCCTCCGGGTCACAGATGTGCAGAGGTTCGAACGTCAAGGATAGCAGCGCAAGCTGCTTTCAACTTGAGAGTTTGATCCTGGCTCAGAACGAACGCTGGCGGCAGGCCTAACACATGCAAGTCGAGCGCTCTCTTCGGAGGGAGCGGCGGA
>NZ_QWJJ01000031.1:3033-6526 GCF_003575965.1 Pseudooceanicola sediminis
TGGATGCCTTGGCAGTAAGAGGCGATGAAGGACGTGATACTCTGCGATAAGTCATGGGGAGCTGAGAATAAGCTTTGATCCATGAATTTCCGAATGGGGCAACCCACCTGACAGTTGATTATAATAGCCTTCGGGCATTTTATAGTTGGCTGAAACAGGTACTTATTACCTGAATATATAGGGTTTTAAGAGCAAACCCGGGGAACTGAAACATCTAAGTACCCGGAGGAAAGGACATCAATAGAGACTCCCCTAGTAGCGGCGAGCGAACGGGGACCAGCCGAGCCATGAGAGTGACCAGAACTGTTTGGAAAAGCAGACCATAGTGGGTGACAGTCCCGTATGGGTAGCTCGATTGGACGTATTAAGTAGGGCGGGACACGTGAAATCCTGTCTGAAGATCGGGGGACCACCCCCGAAGGCTAAGTACTCCTTACTGACCGATAGCGAACCAGTACCGTGAGGGAAAGGTGAAAAGCACCCCGACGAGGGGAGTGAAACAGTACCTGAAACCGAACGCCTACAATCAGTTGGAGGGCCCTTGCGGCCTGACAGCGTACCTTTTGTATAATGGGTCATCGACTTGGTCTCACAAGCAAGCTTAAGCCGTTAGGTGTAGGCGCAGCGAAAGCGAGTCTTAATAGGGCGCATGAGTTTGTGGGATCAGACCCGAAACCGAGTGATCTAGGCATGACCAGGATGAAGGTAAGGTAACACTTACTGGAGGTCCGAACCCACACCTGTTGAAAAAGGTCGGGATGAGTTGTGCCTAGGGGTGAAAGGCCAATCAAACTCGGAGATAGCTGGTTCTCCGCGAAATCTATTTAGGTAGAGCGTCGTCCGAATACCCTCGGGGGTAGAGCACTGGATGGGTAATGGGGTCCCACAGACTTACTGATCCTAACCAAACTCCGAATACCGAGGAGTACTAGACGGCAGACACACTGCGGATGCTAACGTCCGTAGTGAAGAGGGAAACAACCCTGACCTCCAGCTAAGGCCCCTAATTCATGGCTAAGTGGGAAAGCAGGTGAGACGGCCAAAACAACCAGGAGGTTGGCTTAGAAGCAGCCATCCTTTAAAGATAGCGTAACAGCTCACTGGTCTAATTTAGCTGTCTTGCGGCGAAGATGTAACGGGGCTCAAGCCATGAGCCGAAGCTGAGGATGCACATAGTGCATGGTAGCGGAGCGTAGTGTGACATAGGACTTCGTCTTTACTGATCTTTTGCAGGACCAATTTTGGATACCGGGTGTTCGCACTCAAGTAGCCGAAGGCGGTAGTGCAAATAAGAGGTCAGAAAAGACGTTAGTCTTTTCTGTGAAGCCGGGGCGTGAGCCATCCGGTGGAGAGATCACTAGTGAGAATGATGACATGAGTAGCGACAAAGGGAGTGAGAGACTCCCTCGCCGAAAGTCCAAGGGTTCCTGCTTAAAGCTAATCTGAGCAGGGTAAGCCGACCCCTAAGGCGAGGCCGAAAGGCGTAGTCGATGGGAATCAGGTTAATATTCCTGAGCCAGTAGGATGTGACGGATTGCGACGGTTGTTCCTCCTTATCGGATTGGAGGGGCCGCTTAGCAGTTCCTGGAAATAGCCCTACATGAGATCGTACCCTAAACCGACACAGGTGGACTGGTAGAGAATACCAAGGCGCTTGAGAGAACGATGTTGAAGGAACTCGGCAAAATACCTCCGTAAGTTCGCGAGAAGGAGGCCCGGTAGATACGCAAGTATTTGCCGGGGGCACAAACCAGGGGGTGGCGACTGTTTACTAAAAACACAGGGCTCTGCGAAGTCGCAAGACGACGTATAGGGTCTGACGCCTGCCCGGTGCCTGAAGGTTAAAAGGAGGGGTGCAAGCTCTGAATTGAAGCCCAGGTAAACGGCGGCCGTAACTATAACGGTCCTAAGGTAGCGAAATTCCTTGTCGGGTAAGTTCCGACCTGCACGAATGGCGTAACGACTTCCCCGCTGTCTCCAACATCGACTCAGCGAAATTGAATTGCCTGTCAAGATGCAGGCTTCCCGCGGTTAGACGGAAAGACCCCGTGCACCTTTACTACAGCTTCACACTGGCATTAGGCCGAACATGTGCAGGATAGGTGGTGGGCTTTGAAGCAGGGACGCTAGTCCCTGTGGAGCCTCCCTTGAGATACCACCCTTGTTCTGCTTGATGTCTAACCGCGCACCGTTATCCGGTGCCGGGACCCTGTGTGGCGGGTAGTTTGACTGGGGCGGTCGCCTCCTAAAGCGTAACGGAGGCGCGCGAAGGTTGGCTCAGAGCGGTCGGAAATCGCTCGTTGAGTGCAATGGCAGAAGCCAGCCTGACTGCGAGACTGACAAGTCGAGCAGAGACGAAAGTCGGCCATAGTGATCCGGTGGTCCCAAGTGGGAGGGCCATCGCTCAACGGATAAAAGGTACGCCGGGGATAACAGGCTGATACTGCCCAAGAGTCCATATCGACGGCAGTGTTTGGCACCTCGATGTCGGCTCATCTCATCCTGGGGCTGGAGCAGGTCCCAAGGGTACGGCTGTTCGCCGTTTAAAGAGGTACGTGAGCTGGGTTTAGAACGTCGTGAGACAGTTCGGTCCCTATCTGCCGTGGGTGTAGGATACTTGAGAAGAGTTGCCCCTAGTACGAGAGGACCGGGGTGAACGAACCACTGGTGGACCAGTTGTCGTGCCAACGGCAGTGCTGGGTAGCTATGTTCGGACAGGATAACCGCTGAAGGCATCTAAGCGGGAAGCCCCCTTCAAAACAAGGTATCCCTGAGGGCCGTGGTAGACCACCACGTCGATAGGCTGGAGATGTAAGCGCAGCAATGCGTTCAGTTGACCAGTACTAATTGCCCGATAGGCTTGATTTGATCCAGTAGAAGTCAGACCTTCTGCGATTAATCAAAAGCATACACAACATAACAGTGTATCAATACTCTTGGACTTCATTGATATCTCTCTGCTTTTTCCTCGGTCTGGTGGTCATAGCGCGAGCAAAACACCTGGTCCCATCCCGAACCCAGCCGTTAAGTGCCGTTGCGCTGATGGTACTGCGTCTTAAGACGTGGGAGAGTAAGTCGCCGCCAGACCTAGAAAAAAGCAGATACGATGACACATAAAAAAACCCGGGCGCCAATCGGCGACCCGGGTTTTTCCTTGTCCGGAAACTCCTCAAATATACACACACCCAAGGGCCCGAAAACAAGGCCCGACCGCCCCCGGCGCCCCCATGCCCGCGCCCCCATGCCCGCTCATCGTCCCGCGCCACGATCGCGATCCCCTGGCGCACGGCGGGCCAGCCCAGGCAGCTGACATCCTCACAACGCGCTCACAGCCGCCTCGCGCGCGCCGCCAGCGCCACACACACAACCGCACACCACGCCAAAAAAGACAAACGCAGAAAATACAGGACCGCGGAGCGAGCGCGGGGGGCGGCTCGCCGGGGCTGCCGATGCGACGCCAAGACAAGAAGACACGCAACACAGCGAGCCAAAA
>NZ_QWJJ01000032.1:2582-2990 GCF_003575965.1 Pseudooceanicola sediminis
CAGAATCTTTAGAGCACAGATCCCGAAGGACAAGGTACTCTTTACGCCTTGGTCGAGTCGGCGGCATCGGCCGGGTTACCTGGGTGGACCCAGCTTTTGTCCCGCCAACTCAACCCATTCTGACCAGCACCCAGCACATTCAACGGGCCGTTAGGACCGCTTAAGCCTGGGCGCACCTACGAGCGCCAATCGCTTCCCTCTCAACAATTTCAAGCACTTTTAACTCTCTTTTCAAAGTTCTTTTCATCTTTCCCTCACGGTACTTGTTCGCTATCGGTCTCTCGGCAGTATTTAGCCTTAGAAGGGATTTACCTCCAAATTAGGGCTGCATTCCCAAACAACCCGACTCGTGGAAAGCACTTCGTGGAAGGACTAAGCAGGAACCGACGGGGTTATCACCCTCTCTGA
>NZ_QWJJ01000033.1 GCF_003575965.1 Pseudooceanicola sediminis
GCGCACGCGCACCGGCAAGACCATCGTGGAAGCGGTGCCGACGCAGGTGCTCTTGCCCAACATTCGTGCTTCCGCCGCTGACTACGCGATGCTCGGCCTGACCGAGAAAGAGCTCGACGTGCTTCTTGGCGTCGGCTCGGCCTCGCGGCTCGCGCTTGTACGCGACGACCGTGGTTCCGTCGTGATCGATGCCGATCTCAGCGCGCTCGGCCCGCTCGTGACCATCCTTGGCGGAATGGAGAAGGGCGAAGCGCTTGTCGGCGCCGATTATCGCGAACGTCCTGATTTCTGGAGAGTGACATGACCCGTACCATCATTCGCAGCGTAGTGCTGCTCGGGCTCGGCCTGACCCTGACAGCCTGTGCGCAGCATAACCCCCCGCAAGCCAACTGCTTCAATTTTCGCGAGGCTCCTGCGCAGGCAGGAACCGCCACCGCCACGATCTCGACCATGGGGGCGGAGGTCACGCGCCGCGACACGGCCTGCGATTTCGTCCTCTTGGGGGCGGGCGGCTGAGCCAATGCGGACCTGGCTTCCTCTCTCGATGATCGGCTTTGCACTGGCAGGTCCCACGGCGGGGCCAGCGGTCGCCCAAGGCGTGCCGACCTTCGATCTGCGCCTCTTCGCAGAGCGGCAGGCCATCCTTGAGCAGACCGATCGGGACCTGGCACTGCAGCAGGTCCGGCTAAGCCGAGAGGAGGAACTGGCCGAAATCGAGCGCCAGCAACTCGCCTCCCTCGAAGGGCTGATGGATGCCATGTCGCTTGGCGCTGGAGACGTGGCCGGAACCGTGGCGGGGCTCGAGGCGGGGCAGGGGGCGGTCGACGACGTCGAAAGCGCGGCCGCCAGTCTTTATGCGCCCGAGGACACCAATCCAGCGGCAGCGCGGATGTTCGGCGATGCCAGGGAGGGGATCGAGGAGCTGATCATCCGCGCAGCACGCGACACCCATAGTCTGTCCGGGGTCGGCCGCGCAGGTCTTTCGCTCGTGCAATGGCGCTGTCTCTTGCAGGCGCTGATCTGGCAGGAAAGTCGTTTCCAGATCGGGGCACGCTCACCCGTGGGGGCCTTCGGACTTACCCAGATCATGCCCGGTACCGCGGGCGATCTCGGGATCTACCCGGCCTATTACGACGATCCCTATCTGCAGGTCACCGGCGGTGCGCGATACCTCGCACAAATGCTGAACATGTTCGATGGCAACATTATCCATGCGCTCGCCGCCTATAACGCCGGTCCTGGCAATGTGCAGGATTATGGCGGTGTGCCGCCTTTCGCGGAAACCCAGCACTATGTCGTGGTGATCCCGCAGCAGTACAACAGCTACCTCGCGGCCATGGGCGGCATCGATGCGCTCGGCACCATCGACCCGGTCCTTCTGGCGAATGCGAGTTTCAGCCTCTCGGCCCACGGCGCAGGGGTCTATGGCGACTACTCGCTGGTCTCAGTCCGCGCGGCCGCCCTGCGCGTGCAGGACATCATCACCCGCATTGGCGAGACCGAGGATCTCCACGAGGCCATCGCGCTCAACACCTATGCCCGGGCCGAACAGGCCCGGCTGGTCGCAATCCGGACCCGGATCAAGGCCGCCCGAACCGAGCCACTCAGTGCCGAGCAGATCGCCTTGGCGGCGGCCCAGGCTGCCGAGCGGCAATTCATGGATTTCAGTCAGGAGGATTTGCGTTGAACCTGCGCCTGCCCCGTTCCCTTTTCGCCGGTAGCATTGCTCTCGCGCTCACCCTCAATGTCACCGGACCTGTCGCGGCACAGGGTGTGCCCACGGTGGACACTCAGAACATTGCTCAGGAAATCCGCCAGCTTCAACAGATGCTGCAGGATTTCGGGATCCAGACGGATCTTCTGGACAATGCGTTGGAGCAACTGGACATGCTGCAAAGCCAACTCGATCAGCTGAACGAGATGTATGCCTCGCTCACCGGGCCGCGCAGCATCCTCGGACTTGCCATGGGCGGGGACCTCGACACCTTGCTTGAGGCCAACTTCGAAGACATCCCCGGCCTGATCCGAGGCATCCAGGCGGGCGATTGGAGCGCTCTCATCGGGCCCAATGCCGGGCCCATGCGCACGCAGATGGAACAGGCGCTGGCAAGTGCCGGGTTCGACGAGGATTCTCTCCGCGAAATCGCCACCAGCGGCAATCCGGGCGCTGAAGGCGTGGCCACGCGGGCAACCACAGGTGCTGTGATGTCGGCAGCGGCGCAGAACAGCCACGCAGAGGCGGAACAGTCTCTCGAACGGGTGGAACGTCTGGTCGAGATGATCCCGGACATGGAGGATCTCAAAGCCTCGATGGATCACAACACCCGCGTCACGGCGGAACTCGCCATCGCTATGACCCGGATGTGGGAGCTGGAAGCGATTCAAACCCTAGGCGCAGGCAATGCAGGCGTGGTTGACGCCGCCACCGTTGCCGAAGAACGCCGCTACATGGACTTCACCTTGCCGGACCTTGAGCCATGAGTAGGGCAGGGGTGATGACTGCGCGCGAACTCGTGGAAGAGGAACTTGTCTACGGTGCCCTGCGCCGGGAACAGCTTTGGCGGATGATCGGCCTTTCTGGAGCAGGCTTTGGTGTATTCGGCTGTTTGACAGCTGCGGCTGTCGCGCTGATGGTCGAGACGCCGCCTCCCGTGGTTGTCCCCTACGATCCCGCGACCGGGATGGCGCTCCCCAATGCCACGGTTGAAACCGTGTCGCTCGCCGAACGCCCTGCCGTGATCGAAGCGCAAATCTACCGCTACATTCTCGACCGCGAAACCTACAACCAGCTCGACAACGATCTTCGTGTCCGCCGTGTCCTGGCGCAGTCTTCCGGGTCGGCCGAGGCCAGCATGCGCGAGATGTGGACATCGGGTCAGGAGAACTATCCGCCGACGCGATACGGGGCTGCGGCCGAGATGGCCGTTGAGATCGCATCGATCACCCTTATTGGCGATAACCGCGCCCAGGTCCGGCTCAGAAAGCGCCTGACAAGCCCGCAGGGGGTACAGGATGGATCGTTCACTGCCACGTTGATGTTCGAATTCCGGCCCGAGCGGACCCGCGCGATCGACGATGTCTGGCAAAACCCTTTCGGTTTCACCGTCACCCAATATGCCATCCGATCGGACCGTTCCGAATGACTAGCACTCCAATCTTTACCTTGTTGGCCGCCAGTTTTCTCACGTTCGCGGGATCGACTGCCTTGGCCGAGACCACGCCCCGCCCAGGTTCTCATGACAACCGCGTGCGCGTAGCGACCTGGACTGAAGGCCAAGTTTACCGTGTCGTCACGACTCTGACCCGCGTCACCACGGTCGAATTCGGTGAGGGTGAAACCATCCGCTCGATCATCGCCGGCGATACGGTCGGGTTTCAATTCGACGGTGTCCCGGGTGGCCGTGCCTTCGCCATTAAGCCGACAGCATCTGGCGTCGCCACCAACATCACCGTCTACACCAACCGCCGCTCCTACTACTTCCATGTCGTCGAAGCCCGGGAGACGCCGCATT
>NZ_QWJJ01000034.1 GCF_003575965.1 Pseudooceanicola sediminis
GCGCACGCGCACCGGCAAGACCATCGTGGAAGCGGTGCCGACGCAGGTGCTCTTGCCCAACATTCGTGCTTCCGCCGCTGACTACGCGATGCTCGGCTTGACCGAGAAAGAGCTCGACGTGCTTCTGGGCGTCGGCTCGGCCTCGCGGCTCGCGCTTGTACGCGACGACCGGGGTTCCGTCGTGATCGATGCCGATCTCAGCGCGCTCGGCCCGCTCGTGACCATCCTTGGCGGAATGGAGAAGGGCGAAGCGCTTGTCGGCGCCGATTATCGCGAACGTCCTGATTTCTGGAGAGTGACATGACCCGTACCATCATTCGCAGCGTCGTGCTGCTCGGGCTCGGCCTGACCCTGACAGCCTGTGCACAGCATAATCCCCCGCAAGCCAACTGCTTCAATTTTCGCGAGGCTCCTGCGCAGGCAGGAACCGCCACCGCCACGCTCTCAACCATGGGGGCGGAGGTCACGCGCCGCGACACGTCCTGCGATTTCGTCCTCTTGGGGGCGGGCGGCTGAGCCAATGCGGACCTGGCTTCCTCTCTCGATGATCGGCTTTGCACTGGCAGGTCCCACACTGGGGCCAGCGGTCGCCCAAGGCGTGCCGACCTTCGATCTGCGCCTCTTCGCAGAGCGGCAGGCCATCCTTGAGCAGACCGATCGGGACCTGGCACTGCAGCAGGACCGGCTAAGCCGCGAGGAGGAACTGGCCGAAATCGAGCGCCAGCAACTCGCCTCCCTCGAAGGGCTGATGGATGCCATGTCCCTCGGCTCGGGCGATGTGGCTGGTACCGTCGCCGGACTTGAGGCGGGGCAGGGGGCGGTTGATGACGTCGAGAGCGCCGCCGCCAGCCTCTATGCGCCCGAGGACACCAATCCAGCGGCGGCGCGGATGTTTGGCGATGCCCGGGAAGGGATCGAGGAGCTGATCATCCGCGCAGCACGCGACACCCATAGTCTGCCCGGAGTCGGCCGCGCGGGCCTTTCGCTCGTGCAATGGCGCTGCCTTCTGCAGGCGCTGATCTGGCAGGAAAGCCGTTTCCAGATTGGGGCACGCTCACCCGTGGGGGCCTTCGGACTTACCCAGATCATGCCCGGTACCGCGGGCGATCTCGGGATCTACCCAGCCTATTACGACGATCCCTATCTGCAGGTCACCGGCGGTGCGCGATACCTCGCACAAATGCTGAACATGTTCGATGGCAACATTATCCATGCGCTCGCCGCCTATAACGCCGGGCCGGGCAATGTGCAGGATTATGGCGGTGTGCCGCCCTTCGCGGAAACCCAGCACTATGTCGTGGTGATCCCGCAGCAGTACAACAGCTACCTCGCGGCCGTAGGCGGCATCGATGCGCTCGGCACCATCGACCCTGTGCTCCTCGCCAACGCGAGTTTCAGCCTCTCGGCCCACGGCGCAGGGGTCTATGGCGACTATTCGCTGGTCTCGGTCCGTGCCGCCGCCCTGCGGGTTCAGGACATCATCACCCGCATTGGCGAGACCGAGGATCTCCACGAGGCCATCGCGCTCAACACCTATGCCCGGGCCGAACTGGCCCGGCTGGTCGCAATCCGGACCCGGATCAAGGCCGCCCGAACCGAGCCACTCAGTGCCGAGCAGATCGCCTTGGCGGCGGCCCAGGCTGCCGAGCGGCAATTCATGGATTTCAGTCAGGAGGATTTGCGTTGAACCTGCGCCTGCCCCGTTCCCTTTTCGCCGGTAGCATCGCTCTCGCGCTTGCCCTCAATGTCACCGGACCTGCCGCGGCACAGGGTGTGCCCACGGTGGACACCCAGAACATTGCCCAGGAAATCCGCCAGCTTCAGCAGATGCTGCAGGATTTCGGGATCCAGACCGATCTTCTGGACAATGCGTTGGAGCAACTGGACATGCTGCAAAGCCAGCTCGATCAGCTGAACGAGATGTATGCCTCGCTCACCGGGCCGCGCAGCATCCTCGGGCTCGCCATGGGCGGGGACCTCGACACCTTGCTTCAAGCCAACTTCGAAGACATCCCCAGTCTGATCCGAGGCATCCAGGCGGGCGATTGGAGCGCTCTTATCGGGCCCAATGCTGGGCCCATGCGCACGCAGATGGAACAGGCGCTGGCAAGCGCCGGGTTCGACGAAGATTCACTCCGCGAAATCGCCACCAGTGGCAATCCGGGCGCTGAAGGCGTGGCCACGCGGGCAACCACAGGGGCTGTGATGTCGGCAGCGGCGCAGAACAGCCACGCAGAGGCGGAACAGTCTCTCGAACGGGTGGAACGTCTGGTCGAGATGATCCCGGACATGGAGGATCTCAAAGCCTCGATGGATCATAACACTCGCGTCACGGCGGAACTCGCCATCGCCATGACCCGGATGTGGGAGCTGGAAGCGATCCAAACCCTCGGCGCAGGCAATGCAGGCGTGGTTGACGCCGCCACCGTTGCCGAAGAGCGCCGCTACATGGACTTCACCTTGCCGGATCTTGAGCCGTGAGTGGGGCAGGGGTGATGAGCGCGCGCGAACTCGTGGAAGAGGAACTTGTCTACGGTGCCCTGCGCCGGGAACAGCTTTGGCGGATGATCGGCCTTTCCGGGGCAGGCTTTGGCGTATTCGGCTGTTTGACGGCTGCGGCTGTCGCGCTGATGGTCGAAACGCCGCCTCCCGTGGTTGTGCCCTACGATCCCGCGACCGGGATGGCGCTCCCCAATGCCACGGTCGAAACCGTGTCCCTTGCCGAACGGCCAGCCGTGATCGAGGCTCAAATCTACCGCTACCTTCTCGACCGCGAGACTTACAACCAGCTCGGCAACGATCTTCGTGTTCGCCGTGTCCTGTCACAGTCTTCCGGGGGAGCCGAGGCCAGCATGCGCGCCATGTGGACATCTGGGCAGGAGAGCTATCCGCCGACGCGATACGGAGCTACCGCCGAGATGGCCGTTGAGATCGCCTCGATCACCCTTATTGGCGAAAACCGCGCCCAGGTCCGGCTCAGAAAGCGTCTGACAAGCCCGCAAGGGGTACAAGATGGATCGTTCACTGCCACGTTGATGTTCGAATTCCGGCCGGAGCGGACCCGCGCGATCGACGACGTCTGGCAAAACCCTTTCGGTTTCACCGTCACCCAATATGCCATCCGATCGGACCGTTCCGAATGACTCACACTGCAATCACTACGCTGTTGGCTGCCGGATTTCTCGCGCTCGCGGGAACGACTGCCTTGGCCGAGACCACGCCCCGCCCAGGCTCTCACGACAATCGCGTGCGCGTGGCGACCTGGACTGAAGGCCAGATTTACCGTGTCGTCACAACCCTGACCCGCGTCACCACAGTCGAATTTGGTGAGGGCGAAACCATCCGCTCGATCATCGCCGGCGATACGGTCGGGTTTCAATTCGACGGTGTCCCGGGTGGCCGTGCCTTCGCCATCAAGCCGACAGCATCTGGCGTCGCCACCAACATCACCGTCTACACCAACCGCCGCTCCTACTACTTCCATGTCGTCGAAGCCCGGGAGACGCCGCATT
>NZ_QWJJ01000035.1 GCF_003575965.1 Pseudooceanicola sediminis
CAGCTCCAGCACCCTGCGCACCCTGGCCCACAGGGCGCGACGCGGCCCGAAACGCCCTGCGGCGGCCCCGTCGCGGCGGGACCCCCGGCCCGGCGCGGTTCTTGAAACCCACCCCCCGGCGCGTCGGCGCAGGGCGGCGACAGGCCGGGCCAGCCCCGCGCAGAAGGGTATCTTGCCTGACAATGCCGAGAGCTGGCCCAAGATCAGCGTACCTTTCGTGACGGCTCCGGGATCGATTGCGCCGTCCGGCCATCCAGGCCGGTTGCATGATCCCTGGCCCGGGCGAGGGTGTCGCGCAATTCGGCCTCCATCTTTTGCAGGTCGGCTTCGGCGGCGGCGCGTCGTGCCTTGCCCTGATCCGCGATGCTCAGGCTGTCGCGGATTGCGGCGATCAGATCGTCGTTCGCCTGTTTGACGGCCTCGATGTCGAACACGCCGCGTTCGTTTTCCTGCCGGATCGCGCGGTTGGTCTGGCGCAGCTGGGCAGCGTTGCCCCGCAGCAGATCATTGGTCAGGTCGTTGGCGGCCCGCACCGCGCCTGCGGCCTCGGCGCTGCGCCGAAGCGTGATGGTCTGCGCCAGCTGGCTTTCCCACAGCGGCACGGTATTGACCAGGGTCGAGTTGATGCGCGTCACCAGCGTCTTGTCGTTTTCCTGCACCAGCCGGATCGAGGGCAGCGATTGCATCGTCACCTGTCTTGTCAGTTTCAGATCATGCACCCGGCGCTCCAGGTCATCGCGCGCGCCGCGCAGGTCGCGCAGCGCCTGCGCCGCCTGCATCTGCGCGCCCTCGCCACGGTCGGCGGCGTCCTGCATCGCGCGTTCCAGCGCCGGGATCTCCTGCGTGTCCAGCTGCCTCAGACGTCGGGTGCCGGCGGCGATATACAGCCCCAGTTCGTCGTAGAATCCCAGCGTCTTTTCATACAGCAGGTCCAGTGCCTTGATATCCTTGAGCAGGCGATGTTCGTGGCCCAGCAGGTCATCGGTGATGCGGTCGATCTGGCTCTGGAGCCCTTCGAACCGGGCGGTAAAGCGCGCCAGCGGCGCGGCGCTCCCGGTGACGCGTTCCCACAGGGTGCGGTCGCGGCGCACGTCCAGTTCGCTGACGGCGAAACCGCGCAGGGTGCTGACGATCTCGCGCAGGCTGTCCCCGGCGGGGCCGGCATCCTTGTTGCGCACATCCGACAGCATCGCCTGGCTGATCTGCTGCAACTCGCCCTGCGCGGCGGCGCCGAAACCGACGATGGACTGGGTGCTGCTCATGTCGATCTGCGCCATGCGCGCACGAATCTCGCGGCTCAGCGGGGTGTCGTCGTCCAGATCGGCCTCGTCGTGATCACTGCCATCAAGCCGGGCGTCATCGTCCAGCGCCGGTTCGGGCGAGGGTTCGGGCAATTCCAGCGCCGTCACCTCTTCGACCAGCTTCTGCGATTGTCTTGCCTTGGTACGCACATCCTTGGACATGTCAGCTCACTCCGTTCCTGCGGGATGGGGCGGCGCGACGCCGTCGCGTTGCAAACGCTCGCGCAGCACTTCGATTTCGATGCTCATATCCGTGGCGTCATCCTGTAACATCTTTTGCGTGCGGGCCGTAAAATTCTGCTCGAGGTCGTCCAGCAGCGCCTCGTAATCGCGCCGTGCATCGGCATCGGAATGACGGGCGTAATGGGCGGCGAACTTGGCCGAGGCATCTTCGGCACCCTGCAGATAGACCCCCAGATAGCGGCGCGCCTGCGGCAGATCGCGCGGGTCGTCCTCGACCTCCGCGATCATGGCGCGCGCGCTTTCCTCGAATCGCGCAACGCGGGTGTTCAGCGCCCGGTCATGCAGCGCGGCGATGGCGTGCCGGACACCGGCCAGGTGCTCTTCGGCGCGCTCCACCACCTTTGCCACCCGGTCGTGCTGATGCGCATCCATCCCCTCGCCCAGCCGGTCGCGCAGCGGATCGAGGCCAAAGGCCACCGCGTGCAGCGCCCCCGCGACCAGACCATAGATCACCGCGCCGGCGGGCTGTTGACCATGCGCCAGTGCCCCGAAGGCGGTGCCGAACGCGATCATCGCGCTGCCCAGCATCTTGCGTGGCAGGGCGGGGCGGCGGGCGGTTTTGCGGGCGACAAACGCCTGCTCGGCCGTCAGCCCCTCGCGCGTCAACTGCGCGGCCCCCCACCAGAGCGCGGCGCCCCCCAGCCCGAGGGCCAGATCGAGCGGGCTGGAAAACAACGAAGTCACCGCCAGCAGGACCGGCGGCAGGTACAGCACGTTGACGCGCGCGCCCCCGGGGGCCACCCTGGCACCCGGCGTCCGCGGCCCGCGCCGCCGTCCCATGGCCTTGCCCATCCCCGTAGCCTTGCCCGACGACGTGGGCGCGCCTTGCCGATCCGTCATGCCCGCAGTCTCCTTCGTGCGCCGCTCATGTGCTCATCAGCCCCGACGCCACGCCGAACATCACGGCAATCAGCAAGCCATAGGCGATTTTCTGCACCGGCGTGCTGCGCAGCCGAGCGGGCAGGCTGTCTTCACCCACACGCTGACGGCGATCCGCCGCGCCCCCGATCGCCGTCGCCAGCGCCGAGGCCACGGCCACGACGCCGCCCAGAATAAACAGAACAAGGATCACACGTGCCATATCGGACCTCCGGCTGCCTCAGGATCACTTAAGAAGCCGGGTGGCGCTTTCCTAGTGGTGCCCGACGCGAAGGGGGCAAAGCCGCATGGCACGGGGGCTGGTGGGTCCAGGCCCCGTGCGGGTCATGCGCCCCGCTTGTGACAACACTAGGGCAGGCCGGATCACTGGCAAGGCGGTGGGGCCGCAGGCACCACGGCCACACTGGCGTGTAGAGGGCAGGGCGCACGCGCGCCGCCCTTCTCTTGGGGGGGGCTCCGCTGGTCCCGGGGTGCCCCGGCTCTGCCCCGGCAGATTGTCCAGGGCCGTTCCCCGGTTCCCTGTGCGCGGCAGGCGCGATATCCTGCCCAGCACCGCCCGAAGACAGCCATGCGCCCCGGGAAAAAGGCCAAGGTGAAACCCTCAGACGCCGTGACGCCGACCAATCCCGACCGCTCTCGCGCGGCCATCTGGTCCCGCCTGATCAGCGCAGACCCAACCTATTCGTCTTAACCTCGCCCACGCGGCGGCTTGCCGCCCGTCGGCCCCTTCGGCCCGCCCGGACCCCGGCCACCCGGCTTGCCAGATCCCGTTTTGCCAGAGCCCGGTTTTCCACCGGCACCCGGTTTCCCGCCGCTGCCAGATCGGCCCCCGGCACCGCTCGGCTTGCTGAACCCGGGATTTGCCGCCGTCGGACGCGCCCCGCCCGCAGGCACCGACGCCCCAAAGCGCCGACCGCCCGGCGTCCGACCCTCTGCGCCGCCGCCATGGCCCTTGCCCGCACCAAAGCCCCGCCCGCCGCCGTCGCCTGCGCCAGACTTGCCGCCAGACCCCGATTTCGCACCCGGCTTGCCCGGCGACCGCGCACCGGGCTTGCCCGGCGACCGCGCACCTGGCTTGCCC
>NZ_QWJJ01000004.1 GCF_003575965.1 Pseudooceanicola sediminis
CCCGCCCAAGCGGCCCCGCTCAGCCCGCGCCCCGCACCGCGCCGCCCCCTCCCGCGCCGATCCGCCGCCCCGGCCGCGTGCCAGTCGGCCCGACAGGCGCAAGGGCGATTAACATGTGTGCAAATGACTTTTCCGACTGCCTTTTGAACTGGCAAATGCGTGCATTTCCGATTGTCGGCGCTATACGTCACGCATCACATAAATCACCATCACCGTCCGATTCTGCACTCGACCTTCTGAACTAGACAGGGAAACCCCATGAAAAGACTGGCGCAAATCTCCGCCCTCGCCCTTATCGCCTCCGCCGCTTCGGCCCAGGCTGAAACGCTGACCATCTCCTGGTGGGGCTATAACGGCGACAAGCTGAACGCGAACATCATCGAACCCTTCAAGGCCCAGTGTGGCTGCGACGTGCAGTTCGAAACCGGCAACAACGCCGACCGCCTGGGCAAGCTGCAGGCCCGCGGTGGCAAGGGCGTCGACGTGATCTTCCTGACCGACGCCTATTCCCAGATCGGGGTCGAGGCCGGCACCTTCCAGAAATTCGACGCCTCCAAGGTGCCGAACATTGAAAACATTTACGAAATTGCCCGTGACCCCCAGGGCGGCTTTGGCCCCGCCTATACCGTCGGACGCATCGGCGTGGTCTACGACAGCGCCAAGATCGACCCGATCACCAAGTGGGATGACCTGTGGCGTGACGATCTGGCAGGCACCATTTCCCTGCCCGGCATCACCACCACCGCCGGCCCGATGTTCGTCGTTCAGGCCGGTGCCCATGCCGGTGTCGACGCCTACGAAGATGCCGAAGGCGCCTTCGAGGCCGTCAAGGCGATCGAGCCGAACGTGACCAAGAACTACAACACCGGCTCCGAGATGGTGAACCTGATCTCGACCGGCGAAGCCTCGGTCACCATGACCCAGGATTTCACCCTGAAATCCCTGAAAGATGCTGTTCCCACAATGACATGGGCCGAACTGGAAGATGGCGACATCGCGGTTCTGAACACCGTCAACATCCCCACCGGCGCGGAAAACACCGAACTGGCGTATGAGTTCATCAACTTCCTGCTGTCCGACGAAGTGCAGCAGAAAGAGGCCGAACAGGGCGTCGATGCCCCGATCAACATGAACGTCGAACTGACCGACGAACAGGCCGCCATGTGGACCTATGGCGCCGATGCCATCGCCGCGCTGAACACCATGGATTACGCCAAGATGAACGCGAACAAATCCGACTGGATCGACCGCTGGAACGAAATCTTCGGCATGTAAGCCATTGTTTATGATCAGGCATCGCCCTGATCTGACCTTGACGCGGGGCGGTTTGAAATGCCGCCCCGTATCGCTTTGTTAAAGGACACCTGACATGCCCCCCCGATTGCGCGCCTGGGCGCTGGCCACACCGGCCACATTGCTCGTGCTGCTGTTCCTTGGTCTGCCCGTGATCGCGACCTTCGCCACCACCTTCGGCGACCCCAAGGGCCCCTTCGCGACCTATGCCGCCTTCTTCAATTCCCGCTTTCGCACCACGGTGCTGTGGCGCACGATGGAGGTCGCCCTGATCACCACCGTCGTCTCCGTCGCTGTCGGCTTTGCCACGGCCTGGGTCGTCGCAAAGACCCCCGGACGGCTGAAAAGCCTGCTGATCATCGCGGCGGTATTTCCGCTGCTGACCGGGGTTGTCGTGCGCTCGTTCGCCTGGCTGGTGATCCTGGGCAAGAACGGTATCCTGAACAACTTCCTGATCTGGATCGGCGCGATAACCGAGCCGTTTTCAATGCTTTACACCCAAGGGTCGGTGATCGTGGCGATGATCTACCTGTTCGTTCCACTGATGATCCTGACCCTTGTGGGTGTGCTTGAAGGCATTCCCCAGGACCTCACCGATGCGGCCGCCTCGCTCGGGGCCACGCCCGCCGCCGCCTTCCGTCAGGTGGTGCTGCCGATGGCCGTGCCGGGGCTGATCGTGGGCGCGGTTCTGGTCTTCACCGGGTCGTTCACCAGCTATGCCACGCCGCAACTTCTGGGTGGGGAAAGCCAGATGATGATGGGCACATTCCTCTATCAGAACGCCATGGTGCGGTTCGACTGGGTTGCCGCATCGACCGTCGCCGCCATCATGGTCGTCGTGACGCTGGCCACCGTTCTGGTGATGTCGAAACTGGCGCATCGCCTCAATCCGGTCGCGGGGTAAGCACATGCAACGCAAGACACATCCCCTGCTGATCGCCTTCGCAGCACTGACATTCTTCTTTCTGGTCGGCCCGCTGATCATCATCATCGGCGCGTCCGTCTCGGACACGTCCTTCCTGACCTTCCCGCCGCGCGGGCTGACCCTGCACTGGTATCAGAACGCGTTCGAGATTTCGGCCTTCAAGCGCACCTTCGTCACATCGCTGATGCTCGCGGTGGGGGGTACGGCGCTGTCGATGTGCATTGGCATCCCCGCCGCCTACGCCATGGCACGCTACCGGGTCGAACTGCCGCGTTTCCTTGGCAACATCTTCGTTCTGCCAATCCTGATCCCGGAAATCGTGCTTGGGTTTTCGCTGATGAAATCTCTGGCCACGGGCATCAACCTGCCGATCATGCTGTCGCTGCTGATCGGTCACGCGCTGATCGTGCTGCCCTATTGCGTGCGCGTCGTCGGTGCCTCGTTGAATTCCTTCGACTTTTCCATCGAGGAGGCCGCCGTTTCCCTCGGTTGCCCACGTTGGAAAGCGTTCTTTACCGTGCTTCTGCCCAATGTGCGGGCGGGCATCATCGCCGGGTTCATCCTGGCGTTCATCACCTCTCTCAATGACGTTTCGGTGTCGATCTTCCTGACCGGTCCCGGCGTCTCCACCCTCCCGATCCAGCTTCTCGCCCATATGGAGCAGTTCTTCGATCCGACCATCGCGTCGGTTTCGGTTCTGCTGATGGGTGTCACGGTCGCCGTCATGGCCATCGTTGAACGCACGCTCGGCCTGACATTCCTGACCAAGTAAAGGGCCTGACGAATGACCGTATCCCTCTCCATCGAAAACGTCACCGCCCACTACGGCACCACCAAGGTGCTGGAGGACCTGTCGCTGCATATCGCCGAGGGCGAGCTGGTCTCGCTGCTCGGCTCCTCTGGCTGTGGCAAGACGACGACGCTGCGCCTCGTCGCGGGCTTTCTGGAGCCGACGGCGGGCAAGATCCGCCTTGGTGAACGTGACCTGACGCGCCTGCCCGCGCACAACCGTGACATCGGGCTGGTGTTCCAGACCTACGCGCTGTTCCCGCATCTGACCGTGCGCGACAACGTCGCCTTCGGCCTGAAACAGCGTGGCGTTTCGGCAGGTGAGCGCAAGAGGCGCGCCGACGACATGATCGACCGCGTCGGCCTGAACGCGCTGGCGGATCGCTATCCGGCCAATCTCTCCGGTGGCCAGCGTCAGCGCGTTGCCCTGGCCCGCGCCCTTGTCATCGAACCGCCGCTGCTGATGTTCGATGAACCCCTGTCCAACCTCGACGCCAAGCTACGCGTCGACATGCGGGTCGAAATCCGCCGGTTGCAACAGGCCAACGGCACCACCGCGCTCTACGTCACCCACGATCAGGAAGAGGCGTTCTCGATCTCCGACCGCGTGGCGATCATGAACGCGGGCCGTATCATGCAGCTGGACGCGCCAGAGGTGCTGTATTCGCGCCCCGCCAACGCCTTTGTTGCCGATTTCGTCGGGTTCGAGAACATGATCCCGATGAAGGCAATTGCGGAATCCGGCGATGCCGTGCGCGCCGAAATGCCCGGTGGTGCCACTCTGAACCTGCCCAAGGATACGTTTACCGTGCCCTCGCAGAACTTCATCCTGGCCACCCGGCCAGAGGGTCTGCTGGTCGCGCCTAGCGGCGACGGCATCCCCACCAGCCTGGGGCTGCGCACCTATCTGGGGCGCGCCTACCAGTACCAGTGCGACACCGCGGCGGGCGAGCTGAAGGCCAACGGCCCCCTGGCGCACCCCTACGAAAGTGGCTCGAACGCCGTGCTGATCCCGCAGCCCGAACAATGCTGCCTGCTGCCTGCCGAGGCCGCATGATCGTTCTGACCAACGCCCGCATCCTGACCATGGATGCGGGCCTGACCGAGATCGAAAACGGCTGGATCGCGGTCGAGGGCAGCACGATCCTCGGCCTCGGCGCGGGGGCGGCCCCTGCCCGTTATGGCGCAGCGCAGGACATGGGTGGCGACCTGATCATGCCGGGTATGGTCAACCCCCATTGCCACATGCCGATGACCCTGTTCCGGGGCTTGGGCGAAGACGTCGACGACCGCCTGTTCCGCTATATCCTGCCGCTGGAACGCGCGCTGGTCACGGCCGATGTGGTCGAGGTCGGCAGCCGCCTTGCCGCCCTAGAGCTGATCCGGGGCGGGGTCACCACCGTCGCGGACATGTACTATTTCGAGGATCGCATCGGCGCGGTGCTGGACCAGTCCGGCCTGCGCGGTGTCGTCGGGCAAACCCTGGCGAATTTCGCCGCCCCCGATCACGCCACGATGGACGAAGGCTTTGACCGCCTCGATGCGCTGGCCGATCTCTACCGCGGCCACCCCCGAATAACCGCCTCTGCCGCGCCCCACGCGCCCTATTCCACGGGGCTTGAGGTGATGACCCGCGTCGCCAACTGGTCCGACGCCCACCCCGGCCTGCCCGTGCAGATGCACCTGGCCGAGACGCAACCCGAGGTGGCATGGGCCCGCGACACCCATGACATGACCACGGTCGAGGTGGCTGATCGCGCCGGATTGCTGCGCCCCGACCTGATCGCCGCGCACGTGATGTACCCGACCGACTCCGACCTCGACCTGCTGGCGGAACGCGGCGTCAATGTCGCCTACAACGCCCGCTCCAACGGCAAGGCCGGGCGCGGCATCGCCCCGATCACCGGCTTGCGCGCGCGTGGCGTCAATGTCGGGATCGCCACCGACGGGCCGATGTCGGGCAATACGCTCGACCTGTTTTCCCAGTTTGCCCCCGCGACGATGTTCCAGAAAATCGCCGGTGGATCGCGCAAACCGCTGCCCTGCATCGACGTGATCCGCATGGCCACCATCGAAGGCGCGGCGACCCTGGGCATGGCGCATCGCATCGGCTCGCTCGAACCCGGCAAACAGGCCGACCTGATCCGCATTTCGCTGGACGATCCGCGTCTGCACCCGATCTACGACATCTATTCGATGCTGACCTTCGCGACGATGCCGACGGATGTGCGCGCCACCATGGTCGCCGGGCAATGGCTGATGCAGGATCGCCTCTGCACCACGATCGAGGGCGACAAGGCGCTGTCCGACGCGCTGCAAGTCGCCCGTCGTTTCAAGGCCAAGATTGTCGAGATCGACGCAACCGCCTGATCCACCTCAAAGAAAGCCGACCCCATGCGCGTGATCATCGACACGGACCCTGGCATCGACGATGCCATCGCCATCCTTTATGCCCTGCGTCACCCGGATATCGACGTGGCGCTGATGACAACGGTGGCGGGTAACATCGGCCTTGATGTCACGACCCGCAACGCGGGCCGCATCGCCACGCTTGCAGGGATCGAGACCCCGGTACATGCCGGTGCCGCGACCCCCCTGATCCGCGACCCGGACCCCGAGCTTGCAATCCACGGCACCGACGGCCTTGGCGGCGTCACCCTGCCCGATGCCGCAACGCCCCCCAGCCCCCTGCCCGCGGTCGAGGCGATGGCCGCGTTGCTTATGGCCGAGGAGGCGCACACCATCGACCTGCTCTGCCTGGCCCCGCTGACCAATATCGCCCTGCTGCTGGATCATGCCCCCGAGGCCGCCGCCCGCATCCGCCGCGTCATCGCCATGGGTGGCGCGATCTTTGAGCCGGGCAATGTGCACGGCACCCGCGCCGAGTTCAACATCGCCCATGACCCCGAGGCTGCCGCACGCGTCTTTCGCGCCCGACTGCCGCTGATCCTGATTCCGCTGGATGCCACACGTCAGATACGCGCCGATGCCACCTATGTCAGCAGTCTGCGTGCCCTGAACACCGCCCCCGCAACCACCTGCGCCGACCTGATCGACGCCTATTTCGATGCGGCGCGGGGCCGCGAAAGCCGCCCGTTGCACGACCCCTGCGTGCCGCTTCTGGCGCTGCACCCCGACCTGTTCACCGTCGAAACCTACGATCTGGGCGTCGACCTTGCGACAGGCGCGCTGATCCCCGGCAAGCACGAGATCCAGGTCGCCATGTCCCTGGATGCCGATGCGCTACGCGAAGAGATGCGCCGCGGATTAGGGCGTTAGAGCCCCAGCTCTTCCTCGACCACCGCGCACCACCATGCGACGCCCGCGGGGATGCAATCATCGTTGAAATCATAGTTCGTCGCGTGGTGCGCGCCGTTCTCGCGCATCGCGCCCATGCCCAGCCAGACATAGGCACCGGGCACACGGGTGCCGAACTCGGCAAAATCGTCCCCTGCGGTCGAAGGCGGGAAGGCCGTGCGCAGCGACCCCTCGCCCAAGGCCCGCACGACGGCGCGCTGCGCCACATCGACCGGCACCGCGTCATTGACCACCGGCGGAATGCGTCGGGTAAAGCTATAGTCGACATCGATGCCATACCCCGCCGCAACACCGCGCGCATGCCGCCCGATCGCCTCTTCCAACTGATCCCGCACACCCACCGAATAGGCCCGCGCGGTGCCACCGATGCGCACCTCTTGCGGGATCACGTTCAGCGCGTTGAAATCTCCCGCCTCAACGGCACAGGCCGAAATCACCGCAGGCTCCAGCGGGTCGACTTCGCGCGCAACGATACTGTGCACCTGCCCCAGAAAGACACCGCAGGCGGTCACCGCGTCGCGCCCCTGGTGCGGTTTGGCGCCATGGCTGCCAAGCCCGCGAAAGGTGACATGCCAGTGGTCCGAACTGGCCAGCTGAGGCCCCTCGACCGCTGCGACGACGCCCAGCTCCAGCCCCGGCATATTGTGCAGGCCATAGGCCGCATCCACTGGAAACTGCTCGAAAAAGCCATCTGCAACCATCCTGGCGCCGCCACCGCGCCCCTCCTCTGCCGGCTGAAAGACGAAATGCACGGTGCCGGAAAAGTCGCGCTGTGCCAGCGCCTCTGCCGCGCCCAACAGCATCGTCGTGTGGCCGTCATGCCCGCAGGCATGCATCCGACCGGGGCTTGTCGAGGCATAGTCGAGGCCGGTCACCTCGGTCATCGCCAAGGCATCCATATCGGCGCGCAGCAGGATCGCGCGGTTGCCATCCCCCTTGCGCAGCGTGCCGACCACGCCGGTATCACCAAGCCCGCGCGTCACCTCCAGCCCCGCCGCCTCAAGACGCTTCGCAACGATGTCCGACGTGCGCTGCTCCTCGAACCCGAGCTCGGGGTGGGCATGCAGATCACGACGCAATGCGGTCAGATCGCGTAAAACATGCGCCTCCATCGGGCTGGTGTCTTTCATGGGCGGCGGTCCTTCTGTAGTGCTGCGGCAAGCAATGGCATTGGCACGGGGATACACGTGCCCGAAGAAATGGGAAAGCGCGTGATGAGAACCGATGTCTGGCAGGCCCTGCACAGCGACCTGACCCCCGGCGTTCAGCCCGACCAGGAAACTTACGCCGCCCCGATGGGTACGCACCACCTTCTGCTGCCCATTCGTGCGCTGGCGGACGGCGACCGCGGTGTCGCCTCGATGATCCTCAATCAAGCCAGCTTTTCGGTTCTCGATGCCATCGCAGACCGCCTGAGCGATCAACTGCGCGCCCATGCCCCCGATGTCATCGTCGCCGTGCCGACGCTGGGCCTGCCCCTGGCCGAGGCCGTGGCCCGACGCCTCGGGCATACCCGGCTGGTGCCGCTGGGGACATCGCGCAAGTTCTGGTATCAGGAGGACCTTTCGGTGCCGCTCTCCTCGATCACCTCACCGGGCCAGGGCAAGCGGCTCTACCTGGACCCAAGGATGAAACCCCTGCTGACGGGGCGCATTGCCATCATCGACGATGTGCTTTCGACCGGCACTTCGATGGCGGCGGTTCTGGCGCTGATGGACAAGGCAGGGATCCTGCCCAGCGTCATTGGCGCGGCCATGTTGCAGGGGTCGGCATGGCGCAACAAGGTTGCAGGCATCACGGTCGAGGGGGCCTTTTCCACGCCAATCCTGCGCAGGACCGACGCGGGCGGCTGGCGCGCGGAGTGATCCCCGCCCCCGCGCCTTTCCTTGCGTTCAGGCCAGCTCAGTGCCGTGCCAGATGAATGCGCCGTTGTCTTCGGGTGTTGCGCGGTCCAGTACGCCGATCATGCCTGAAACCGCCTGTTCCACGCTCAGGTCACCCGCGTAACCGGTCATCCGGGTCCTGACCCGTCCGGGACGCAGCGTGATGCAGGTACAACCCCAGTCTTTCCATTCGACCGCCAGATTGCGCCACATCTGATTCAGCGCCGCCTTGGAGGCCCGATAGGCAAACTGGCGCGGCACGTCATAGCGACCAGTGTCTGCTGCAAGGCTCGATACGCCGACCAGCAGTTTAGCCTCGCCCATCTTCAGATTGTCTTCCAGCAACGCAGCCAGGTGCAGCGGAGCATAGGTGTTCACCATCATCGACCGCTCGAACGACTCTGCCGTCACCTCCTCGGGGGCGGCTTCGGTTTCCTCGCTGATCCCGGCGTTCAGGATGACGACGTCTATGGGGCGACCTTTCAGGCGCAGCGCCAGTTCGGCGGCTTTCTTGTCGTCCTGCGCATCATAGCGGATTTCGGTCGCGTCATAGCCCAGTTGTGCATAATCCGCCGGTTTGAAGGGCGACCGGTTGGCGGCAATGACCGCCCAGCCCCGCGCCGCGTATTGACGGGCAAACTCCAGCCCGATGCCGCTGTTCGCACCCGTGATCAAAACTGTTGGCATATGGCCCTCTTCTTTCTTGCGCTCCGCATCCATCACCAGGCCACGTCCAGCCCATCGTATCCGATGATCCGGCCCGCATCGGCCATCGACAACCCCTCGACCACGCGCTTCATTCCAGCGACACTGTCTTCGACCTTTATTCCGCGCCCCTCGGTCATGTCCGTGGCCACCATGCCGGGCCGCAACAGCGTGCAGGTGATCCCTTCGGGGCGCCATTCCCGTGCCAGTGCCGACCAGACCGCGTTCAGCCCGGTTTTCGAGGCACGATAACTGTATTGCGTGCCCCAGTCGTTTGCCGCGACCGACGACATCAGACTGGACATGGCACAGCATATCCTCAACTCGCCCGCGAGCAGATTTGGTTTCAGCGCCCGTGCCAGGGCAAAGGGCGCAAAGGTGTTCGTGCGGATCACTTTCAGGAACTCCGCGCGCCCCACCTCTGACGGTCCGGCCAAAAGGTTGATCGCGATCCCGGCATTGGCAATCAGCACGTCGATTGCCTGACCGTCCAGCGCCTGCACCAGCGCCTCGATAGACTGCGGGTCCGTCACCTCCAGCGGCAGAACCCGCGCGCCCAGACTGGCCAGGTCCGTCGCCGTTTCAGGCGTGCGGGCGGTTCCGATGACCTCCCATCCCCCGGCGATGAACTGTCGGGCCAGCTCCAGCCCGATTCCCCTGCTGGCCCCGGATATGAGCATCCTTGGCATGATGCGTCCCCTTTTGATCCTTTTAGTGTGCAATTGGTACACCACTCAAAATCCAAGGCGCAACTGCCGACCCGTTTTTTCCCTGTTGACCCGCTCCGTGCGCCTTCGGAACAGGCTCCACGCCGCCAACTCTGCCCATATTGAAGGCAATCGATATTTGACCCTGCAATAATTGGTGCTGGCATCTGGCATTTGGTGCACCCTCGGTATGCCATATGGCTCACCCGGGCCAGCACTGCCCGCCGGGATACCAAAGACAGGGAGCTTTCCATGAAATCCGCCGCTTCTGCCGCCAGCGTCGTGCCTATGTCGACGCCTGAGGCCCCCGCCGGGCAGCCAGCAACCCCCGAGCCCGACAGCCGTCGCGAAGCCATCATCGAACTGTCGCACACCGGCGTCACCTTCGAAACCAGGAAGGGCAATGACCTCGTTGCACTGGATGATTTCAACCTGACGATCTACCGCGAAGAGATCGTTTCGCTGGTGGGGCCATCGGGATGCGGCAAATCCACCGTCCTGCGCATTCTGGCCGGGCTGCAAAAGCCGACGACAGGTGATTTCTGGATTGGTGGCGGCAAGACGCGACAAGGGTTTTCCGAAGTCGCAATCGTTTTTCAACGCCCGACCCTGCTGCCGTGGCGCAACGTGCTCGACAACGTTCTCTACCCTGCACGCGTGCTCAAGGGCCGCGCCGACAAGGATGACCGCGACCGCGCACGCGCGTTGCTGGCCCTCGTCGGGTTGGAAGAGATGGCCGACCGGATGCCGCACGAGTTGTCGGGCGGCATGCAGCAACGGGCCTCCATCGCGCGCAGTCTGATCCTGGACCCCAAGATCCTGTTGATGGACGAACCCTTTGGCGCGCTCGACGCCCTCACGCGCGAGGATCTGCAACTTGACCTGCTGGAGATCCACGAACGCACCCGCAAGACGATCCTGCTCGTTACACACTCGATATCCGAGGCGGTACTGCTGTCGGATCGTGTTGCGGTCATGTCCGCCCGTCCCGGCCGGCTGCAAGACCTGATCACGGTCGACATTCCCAAACCGCGCGGCCCGGATTCCACCGCGCGGCCCGATTTCCACACCTATTCGCAACGTATCCGGGACGATATCTTCGGCCCGCGCACCAAAAGGGACCGCGCCCAATGACCCCCGCCCTGCGCAAGATCATCCTGCCCGTCGCCACCTTCCTCGCCTTTCTCGGGGTCTGGCAATTCCTCAGCTACGCGATGGAGATCCCGATCTATCTGCTGCCCTCGCCCGTCGATATCTTCCATGGCGGCACCCGACTGGGCATGACCATGCTGACCAATACCGGAGAGACGCTGAAGACCATCCTGATCGGCTTCGCCTGCGCCTGTCTGGTCGGCATTCCCCTGGGCGTCCTCGTCTCGGTCAATCGCACCGTGTCGGAAATGATCTATCCGCTGATCGTCTTTCTGAACGCCATTCCGATCATCGCCATCGCGCCGATCCTCGTGGTGATCTTCGGCACCGACATGACGACGCGCCTGATCATCGTCACGCTGACCTGCTTTTTCCCCATCATGGTGGCCACCGCCTCCGGTATCCTCGACACGCCGTCGGAAATGCTCGACCTCGCCCGCGTCGCCGGGGCCTCGACCATGACCGAGATCCTGACAGTGCGCCTGCCCCATGCCGTGACGTTCATCTTCAGCGGCTTGCGCATCGGCGTGACCGTGGCCGTCGTGGGCGCAGTCGTGGCCGAGTTCGTCAATGCCAACAAGGGGTTGGGCTTTCTCGTCACCTCCTCGACCGCTCAGTTCGCAATCCCCACCGCGACCGCCTGCGTGGTCATGCTGGCCATCGTTTCGGTGCTGCTTTACGAGGCGGTGAACTGGATCCACCGTGGCTTTTTCGGCTGGTCGATCAAATCCAACGTCGGGGACTGACCCCAGCGGACCCCATGAAAAAGGCCGGCGCTGGCGCCGGCCTTTCCTGTTTGTCGCGATGTGTCCTTGCTTCAGGCAGCGGCGTTGGTCTCCCGTTCCTGCCCGCCCAGCTCCTGGTTGACGACCGACACCCAGTAGGCCGCACCCCAGGGAATGATCGCATCGTTGAAATCGTAATCGGGCATGTGGTTGTTCTTCCACTCCGGCCCGTCGCCATTGCCCATCATCACGTTGCAGCCGGGCCGCGCGATCGCCATGTAGGCGAAATCGTCGGCGGCGTTGATCGGGGCGCTGTTGCCATCGACGTTCTCGGCCCCCGCGACCGCAGCGGCGGCGGCAATGGCGATGTCGGTCTGTTCCCGCGCGTTGACCAGCGGCGGATAGCCGCGCTGATAGTCCAGCTCGGCGGTGCACCCACTCATCGCCGCGCAGGCCTCGGCCACCTCGCCCAGACGTTTTTCCAGCAGATCGCGGATCACCGGATTGTGGCAGCGCGCCGTGCCGGTCACCACGATTTCCGATGGCATCACATTGTGGCTGGTGCCCGCCTCGATCATGCCGACGGTCAGCACGGCCGATTCCTGCGCCACGATATTGCGCGACACGATCGACTGAACGCCCAGAATGAAATGCGCCAGCGGAATGGTCGTGTCGGTCGATTTCTCCGGCGCGCCCGCATGGCCGCCCGTGCCCTTGAAGCGCACGACCCAGGTGTCGGCGCAGGCCAGTTGGCCGCCGACGCGGGTGATGAATTTGCCCACCGGCAGGCCGGGCTTGTTGTGCAGCGAATAGACCGCATCGCAGGGGAACTGCTCGAACAGCCCGTCCTCGATCATCTTCAGGCCCCCGGCGCCGCCTTCCTCTGCGGGCTGAAAGATGCAGTGCACGGTGCCTGCAAAATCGGGATTGGCCTTGAGATAGCGCGCCGCGCTCAGCAGCATCGTGGTATGGCCATCATGGCCGCAACCGTGAAACTTGCCCGGAATGGTCGATTTATGCCCGAACGTATTCGTTTCGGTCATGTTCAGCGCATCCATGTCGGCACGCAGCCCAACGGACCTGTTACCGGGCCTGTTGCCCTTGATCACGGCAACGACCCCGGTGCCTGCCAACCCCTTATGCGCCTCGATGCCCCATTCTGCCAGCTTGTCCATCACGATGCCCGATGTGCGGTGCTCTTCGTAACTGGTTTCAGGGTGCATATGGATATCGTGTCGCAGGGCGACCATTTCATCTTCATGCTGGCTCAGCGCGGCAAAGACCTCTTCGAAGTGCATGATTTTTCCTCTCAGCTGGATGTCTTGTCACCGATTTCGCGACCTGCGCAGGTTCGGCGATGAAATTTATAGACGTCATGCTACCGGTATTCTAATGGTATGCCAATAACAAACCACATCCCCCAACAGGAGATTCCCGCACATGACTAATCCGATGAACCGCACGGGCCTGCGCCTGGCAACAGCCTCTCTTCTTGCCCTGTCGCTGGCTGCCCCGGCGCTGGCTGCGGACAAGGTCAACTTTCAGCTCGACTGGACACCGGGCGGCATCTCCGCACCCTATTACCTCGGCCTCGATAATGGCTGCTATACGGACCAGGACATCGACGTGACCATATCGCGCGGCTATGGCGCGTCGGATGCCGTGACCAAGGTCGCCACCGGTGTGTCGGATTTCTCGGTCACGGACCTTGGCACGATCATCGGCATCATCTCTGAAACCGGCGCGCCCGTTAAGGCGATCATGCCGATTGTCTCCAACAACCCTTCGGCCATTGCCGTGCTTGAGGACAGCCCGATCCAGACCCTGACCGACCTTGAGGGCCATTCCATCGGCTCTTCCGTCGGCAATGCCGCCATGACCTTCCTGCCCCTCGGAATGACGGACGCGGGTGGCGATTACAGCAAGGTCGAGGAGATTACCGCCGACGGCTCTGCCCTGACCGGCCTCTTGCTGCAAGGCAAGATCGATGCGCTGGCCAGCTATGTGACCTCGGTTGTCGGCATCAACTCCGTCGCACAAAATGCGGGCAAATCGGTGCGTGCGATCTATTACGGCGATACGCTGAACCTCTACAACGCCTCCGTGTTCACCTCGGATGCGATGATCGCCAGCAACCCCGACTTGGTGAAACGCTTCGCCAGCGCCGTGCAGTGCAGCTATGACGCCGCGCGCAAAGACCCCACCGCGGCCATCGACGCCATCGTCGCCCACGTCGACGGGATGCTGCGCGAAAGCCAGGAGGCGATGGTGCCCAATTCCGTCAGCTTCGCCTTCGACAACGACATCTTCGACAAGAACGGCTATGCCTTCGACATGGATCGCGTCGCCCACAATATCGACATGGTCGACACGGTCACGCCGCTGACGAACAAGCCTGCCGTCACGGACGTCATCTACGACATCACCAACTGACCCCATCCCGCACGACCGGTGCCGCCCGGCGTGGCGGCACCGCCTGTCCCAGAAAGATCCCAATTCATGACCCTGATCACCGCATCCAGCAAAGGCGTCTTCGTCATTGCCGTCACCCCCTTCACCGAAAATGGCGCGATCGACCACGCCAGCATCGACCGCGTGACGGATTTCTATTTCGACGCCGGGGCCGATGGTCTGACCATCCTCGGGATGATGGGCGAAGCACCAAAGCTGACCCCAGGCGAAGCCCTCGCCGTGACCCGTGCCACGCTGGCCCGCGCCTCGGGCAAACCCGTGGTGGTCGGCGTTTCGGCCCCCGGACTGGCCGCGATCCGCGATCTGTCCGCCGCCGCGATGGACCTCGGGGCCTCGGGGGTCATGGTTGCCCCGCCGTCGTCGCTGAAGACCAACGAACAGATCATCGCCTATTACGCGCAGGTGGTCGAGGCGATCGGGGCCGATGTGCCGATGGTTCTGCAGGATTTCCCGCTGTCGACCAACGTGCATATTTCCCCCGCCACCCTCGGCACGATCTTCGAGGCGCACCCCTCCATCGTGATGCTCAAGCACGAGGACTGGCCGGGTCTGGCCAAGATCACCGCGCTGCGAGAGGCCGAGGAAAAGGGTCGCCGCCGTACCGCGATCCTGACCGGCAACGGCGGATTGTTCCTGCCCGAGGAAATGCGCCGTGGTGCCGATGGTGCGATGACCGGCTTCGGCTTTCCCGAGATGATGCGCGATGTCGTTGCCCTGTCGAACGCAGGTGATCACGACCGGGCCAACGACATCTTCAACGCCTACCTTCCGCTGGTGCGCTATGAACAACAACCCGGCCTCGGGCTGGCGGTGCGCAAATACGTGCTGGCCAAACGTGGCGCCATCGCCTCGGCTGCGATGCGCAAACCGGGTGCGCCCCTGCCATCCGTCGCGGTGGCCGAGGTCGAGGCGATGCTTGCCCGCCAGGCGCGCCGTCTATCCGAGCTCGGCTGATACCGCAGGGGCTGATCTGTCATCGCGCATCGGCTCCTGCCTCTTTCACGCCACAGGTTCGCTGACAGGCGGTGGGGTGTCTCGGCCATATCCCTCCAGCCGCCGGTTCGGCAGCAGAACCATCGCGATCAGGCACAGCGTCATCAGCCCCCCGAGGGTCGCGCCAAAGCTCCATAACGGCAGTCGTGCGCCCTCCAGCGTCTCCGCAGCCAAGCCCGATCCGACCGCCATCATCCCCACGACGGAAACACCGATGGTGCCCCCCATGGATCGCATGAACGACAGCACACCGATTGAGGCGCCCATCTGCCCCGGCGCGGCGGCGTTCTGCACGATCAATGCGAACACCGGAAACAGCATTCCCACCCCCATACCAAGGCCGATGGTCGGCAGGATCAGCAACAGCAGCGTCGTGTCTTGTGCCATGACCACCGTCACCGCGGCGGCAAACACCGTTCCCATCACCGCGCCGCTGACCACCAGCCGCTTGTAGGCCGGGCGGCGTTTCAGGATCTGCGGCGTCAGAAACGCTCCGACCAGCCCGCCCGCGATCATCGCAAGGATGCCAAGGCCCGCCTGCGCCGCGCTCAATCCATTGACCTTCTGGAAATACAGCGGCAGGTAGATCGCCAGCCCGAGGTTGGTCCCCACACAGGCAGCCAGCCCCAGCGACGCCAGCACGATGGATCGATTGGTGAACACCGCCAGCGGGATAAGCGGGTCGCGGGCCTTGATCATGCGCACGGCGAACCCCGCCCAGAACACCGCGCTCAGCGCCACCAGCGCCCAGATCGGCAGCACCGGTGTTTCGCCCGCCCCCACGGTCTCCGACGCGCTGAAGATCAGCAACAGCGGCACGGTCGCCGCCAACAGCAACCCGGCGCCGGGCCAGTCGATGCGGCGCCCCTTCAGGGCGGCACGCGGCGTCAGCGCCGTCATGACACCCCAGAACACCAACAGGCAGGGCAAAAGGTTGACCCAGAAGACCCAACGCCAGCTCAGGTATTGCGCCAGCGCGCCGCCCGCCAGCGGCCCGATCAGCCCGGCCACCGCATAGATGGTCGAAATGAAGGCGCTGAACACCGCACGCCGCGCCATCGGCACCCGGTCGGCCACGACGACGAAGGGCACGGACACCAGGCCACCCGCGCCGCAGCCCTGCAACAGGCGCGCCGCCACCAGGAATTCCAGCGATGGCGCAATGGCACACAGGATCGACCCCGCCAGGAACAGCGCGTTTGCCAGCAACAACGCGTAGCGCCGGCCCCGAATGTCCGCGATGGCCCCATACAGCGGTGCCGCCACCATCGACGCCATCAAAAAGCCCGTCGCGACCCAGGCCAGCAACGCACCGCCGCCGAAATCGGCCAGGATATCGGCCAGCACCGGCCCGACGATCGTCTGGTCCAGTGCTGCCACGAACAACGCCATCATCGCCGCAGCCAGCAGGCGTGGTGTTCCGCGTTCAAGAAACCGCAAACGCGTGCGCCCCGCAGGCGGGGTCTGTTCAAAGTCGGTCATCGTGATCCCTGCTGGTGCTCAATATGCTCTGATGTGGCGCAACGCTGGAATGATGTCGAACCAAACCGCGCGTCTAGCGACGGATTCCCAGAATGTAGTCCACGATCGCCGCGCGCACATGGTCAATATGCGCCCCCATGAGGGTCCGCGTCAGTTCAGGGTCTGTGCCCGCCGCGGCCCGGATCAGGGCGCGATGTTCCTCTGCGCCCGGCGTCAGCCGATGCGAAATGCGCGAGGTGTTGAAGATATGCGTCCGCCGCCGCAGATCGCGGATCGACTGGCTCAGCATCGGATTGCCCGCCGCCTCCGCGATGGAATGGTGCACCAGATCATCGACCGCCCAATGCTGGGCCGACGTCACCTCGTTCAGCTGCAAAAGATGATCCAGCGCCGCCTCGACCTGCGCCAGCACGTCGGCACCGATCCGCCCCGTGGCGCGCGCCGCCGCCTCCATCTCCAGGATACGGCGCAGATCCAGCAGCCGCACATAGCTCTCGACGCTGATATCCGCGACCACGAGGTTACGCCCCGGCCCCCGCAGGATCAACGCCTCTGCCTCCAGCCGGAACAGCGCCTCGCGCACCGGCGTGCGGGAAATTTCCATGCTCTGCGCCAGCTTGCGTTCGTGCAGCGCCTCGCCCGGCTTGACCTCACCGGCCAGCAACAGGTCCAGGATGTGCGCATAGGCGACCTCCGACAGGCTCCGCTCTCCTGCGGCGACGATTGGGTCGCGCCGTGGCCGCGCATCTTTCAGGGTAACGATATGCTCCAAGGGGCCCACTCTCCGCTGTTGTCATTTTGCCTGTCGGGACAGACCGCTTGCGGTTTGCTGGCGCAATTGCATCCCCATGGTCGACCAAAGCCATACCGCATCCGCACCGGCATGTGAAGATATGGCGGTCATGCGCATTTTCCATCGCACCAAACCGAAATCCGCCGCATTGACACCGTCGGCGTTCAATTGGTATACCACTTGCACACAGATAAAAACACCAACCTCCAACCAACAGGGAGACGCAGATGGCCATTCAACCGTGGCGCGCGACGTGCATCCAGATGACCAGCAAGATCGCGTGCAACGCGACCACCAAGGACGCGGCGTGGGACATCATAAACGCCAACATTGCCAACGCGCTCAGCAAGATTCGCGCCGCCTGCGAAGGACCGAATCCCCCGAAACTGGTCGTGCTGCCCGAGTTTGTCTTTCAGGGTCCGCAACGGGGCACCCCTGCCAGCCAGTGGATCGAACGTGCCTGCGCCACGATCCCCGGCCCCATCACCGAAACGCTGGCCGACCTGTGCCGCGAATTCGACATCTACATCGCCGGCAACCACTTCGAGGTCGATCCGAAATGGCCGGACCGCTACTTCAACTCGTCCTTCCTGCTCGATCCCAGCGGAGAGGTGATCCTGCGCTACCGTCGCATCAACACCGGCAGCTGGACATCGCCGCACGACATTCTGGATGAATACCGCGATGCCTATGGCGAAGACGGCATTTTCCCCGTCGCAGACACGCCCCTCGGTCGCCTGGCGATCTATCCCTGCGGTGAGGTCAATGTGCCCGAAATCACCCGCGTGTTCATGTTGCGCGGCGCCGAGGTGATCCTGCACCCCAACAACGAACCCCTGACCCCGATCGCGGACATGGCCAAGCAATGCCGCGCCGCTGAAAACATGATGTATCTGGTTTCGACCAACCTGGCTGGCACCGCGGGCTTCTCCGACACGCTGACTGGCGGGCATTCGATGATCGTCGACTATCGCGGCACCCGTATCGCCTTTGAGGAAACGGCCGAGGAAACCGTCGCATGTTCGGCCATGATCGACGTCGAGGCGCTGCGCGATGCCCGCAAGGATCTCGGCATGGGCAACAGCATCCTGCGCGGCCGCTTTGCGATGTACCGCGACTACTACGGCAAGGCCGAGGTCTATCCCGCCAACGGCCTTGCCGAAAAGGCCGTCGAATCCAATGATGATTTTGCACCGGTGCAAAAGATCGCGCTGGATAACCTCACGAAGGCCGGGATCGTCCGCTAGGATCGTCCTTTCGACCACGGCTCAGGTCGCCGGGCACGTGCCAGGACATCGAAATTTGCAGGGGCGGATCAAAATGGTCCGCCCCTTTGTCATGTGCGGCCATCCTCCTGGCCCGCCGCGACGGCCAAAAATCACGCCTGCATTATTCCGTCCCGCAGCTCGGCCTTGGCGCACCCTGGCCTGAACGTCTGCGAACAGGCCAGCAACCCGACCTCTTCCACAGCTCGGCATGTCCGCCGCTGACGCCCAATGGCGTCGCAACAGTCATTCGTGCACTCACGAACCTCTCCCGCACGCGCTTGGTATACAATCGGAATGCACGACAATTGAGCAATCGTCCCTACCCTCTTCCGGTTTGCCTCCCGGTTCGTTGACTCGCGAAATTCCATTGGCATACCATCTGAATGCCACAATAAAAAACGACCATCACCAACAGGATTTCCCAATGAAACATCTTTTTCTGCGTACCACGTCGACGCTTGTCACAGCCGCGGTGATCAGCGGCTTTTCCCTGTCTGCCGCCCTGGCCGATGACCTCAAGGATGTCACGCTCCGGCTGGCCTGGATTGCCGGCGGCGTCGATGCCCCGGTGTTCATGGCCGCCTCCAAGGGCTATTTTGCCGAACAGGGCCTCGACGTCGAAATCGTCGACGGCAACGGCTCGACCGGCACGATCAAGGCCATCGGTTCAGGCGACTTCGATATTGGCATTGCCGGTCTCGGCGCGCTGGCACAGGCCCAGCAGGCGGCAGGCGCAAGCGATATCATCGCCGTCGCCGGTCTGCTGCAAAAGGACCCCACCTCGATCATCTCGCTCAAGGGATCGGGCATCACCTCTCCGAAAGATATCGAGGGCAAGCGCCTGGGAACCGAGGCCGGCAACCTGGAAGACGGCATGATCAAGGCGTTCGCCGAGGCGAACGATGTCGACATGGACAAGGTCAAGATCATCGTCATCAACGGCGGCGGTGACAAGATCGCCCTGCTGAAGGGCGATGTCGATTTCATCAATGGCTGGGCCAACCCCGATGGCGACAAGGTCTCGGCGCAGAAACCCATAGAGGAACCGATGCTGTTCGCCGACTACGGCGTCAACCTGATCGGATCGTCGGTCATCGTGCGCAAGGATTACCTGGCCGAGCATGGCGATGAGGTGAAAGGGTTCCTCGCGGCGCTGGTCAAGGCCAAGGCCGATGTTGCCGCCGATCCCGAGGCCGCCCGCAATGTAGTGATGGAGGCCCGCCCGGATTCCGATCCCGACGGCATCCTGAACGAAATCAAGGTGATGCAGAAATACGAACACACCGCCGCCAGCGAAGGCAAGCCCTACGGCTGGGTCGCCCCCGAGGATATCGAGCTGACGATTTCTCTGCTGGAAAAATACAGCGGCATGACGCCCGGCCTCACCCCCGACGACATCTACACCCCGGACTACCAGGCCCCCACGAACTGAGGCGGCCCCGCATCGCCGCCAGCGACAGGCAGGGACGCGCCCCCTCGCGCGGCCCTGCCGACCGCCTGACGTCCCCCGACCCGGACCGTCCGGCCCGGGCACACCACACCGACTTGGCCTTGTGGCGCAGGCCGCAACCGGCCCATTGAAAGAACTGACCGCATGGATTTCGGACTTACCCAGAAACACGCCCTCGTCACCGGCGCCAGCTCCGGGCTCGGCCTTGCCATCGCCCGCGCCCTGCTGGCCGAAGGCGCGACCGTCACTCTGACCGGCCGCTCGGATGAGCGTCTGCGCACAGCCATTGCCGACCTGCCCGAGGCCCTGCGCGACAAGTGCGATTTCACGGCTGTCGACCTTGGCGACCCGGATGCGGCGCCCCGGCTGGCAGAGGCCGCGACCCGGCGCACCGGGCAGGTGGACATCCTGGTCAACAACACCGGCGGCCCGCCGCCGGGCATCGCCAGCACCATCGACCCCGACGTCATGCGCACGCAGTACGGTGCCATGGTCGACCCGGTAATCAGGCTGACGCTGGCCCTGCTTCCAGGCATGAGAGAGCGTGGCTGGGGCCGTATCCTGACTGTCGCCTCCAGCGGCGTTGTCCAGCCGATCCCGCACCTGCCCATGTCGAACGCCCTGCGCTCCACCCTCGTCGGGTTCATGAAAACTCTGGCGGGCGAAGTCGCTGTCGATGGCGTTACCGTCAACGTCATCGCACCGGGCCGGATCGCCACCGCACGCACCGCCGCCCTCGATGGTGCCGCTGCCGAGCGGGCGGGCAAACCCGTGGCCGACATCGCCCGCGCCTCTGCCGCCAGCATTCCCGCAGGGCGCTACGGCGATCCCGATGAATTCGGCGCCGTCGCGGCCTTCCTCGCCTCTAAACGCGCCAGCTACGTCACCGGCAGCACCATCCGCGTCGATGGGGGCGCGATCCGCGCGGTCTGATCCGCCGCGTCCATCCACCAGCAACAGGGGGCCGGCCACATGCCGGCAAAGAGAGATGAATGTCATGACAGCCACACCAGGCCTCGCGGCCACCCTGCCCGACACCGGGCCGACCGTCACGGAAACGGCCACGCCGCCCCGGCCCGCGCATATCTCGATGTCCGGCGTTACCAAGGTGTTCAACGGGCGCAAGGGCAAGGTCGAGGCCCTGCGTTCCGTCGACCTGGATATCCGGCGCGGTGAATTCGTCTCGGTGCTCGGGCCCTCGGGGTGCGGCAAATCCACCTTGTTGATGCTGCTCTCGGGGCTGCTGTCGCGCACCGAAGGCAACATCTCGGTCGGCGGCAAGGACATTACCAAACCGAACTCCGACCTCGGGATCGTCTTTCAGCAGGATGTTCTGCTCGACTGGCGCTCGGCCCTCGACAATATCCTGATCCAGGCCGAATTGCGCAAATCTCCGATGGAGGAGGCAAAGGCCAAGGCACGCAACCTGCTGCGCATGGTCAGCCTTCAGGATTTCGAAGACGCCTATCCGCATGAACTGTCGGGTGGCATGCGTCAGCGCGTTTCGATCTGTCGCGCGCTGCTGCACGAACCCGACCTGATGCTGATGGACGAACCCTTCGGCGCGCTGGATGCGATGACGCGCGACCAACTGCAAATCGACCTGCTGCGGCTGTGTTCGGAACGCGACATGACGGTGTTCTTCATCACCCACTCGATTTCCGAGGCGATCTTCCTCAGCGACAGGGTTGTCGTCATGACCCCCCGACCCGGCCGGATCGAACGCATCATCGATATCGACCTGCCCCGCCCCCGCCGTCTGGCCATGCGCGAAGACCCGAAATTCACCGGCTACGTGCACGAGCTGACGGACATCTTCAAGAACCTCGGTGTGTTCCGAGAGGAGTATTGAGACATGGCTGCCATTCCCGACACCAACCTCGACCGGTTCGAGGATACGCGCACGCCCCTGCGGCGCGCCTTCGATTCCATCCCACCATCGCTGCTGACACTGATCGCGCTGCTGGTCTTCTGGGAAACGATGGTACAATGGCGCAACATCCCCGAATATATCCTGCCCGCGCCATCGGCCATCGTCGAGGTCATGATCTCCTACTGGCATCGCCTCTGGCCGAATGCACTGGTGACCCTGGGTGAAATCGTCTTCGGCTTCTTCTGCGCCGTCTGCATCGGTGTGCCGCTGGCCGTCGCCATCGTCTATTCCCATTTCATGCAGCGCGCCATCTATCCGCTGATCGTGATGAGCCAGACCATCCCCAAGGTCGCGATTGCACCGCTGCTGCTGACCTGGTTCGGCTATGGCGTGACGCCAAAGATCGTCATCGTCGTTCTGCTGTCCTTCTTTCCCATCGTCATCAACTCGGTCATGGGTCTCAAGGCAACGACGCCCGAAATGCTGCACCTGGCGAAATCCATGGGCGCGAACGGCTGGCAGACCTTCTGGAAATTCCGCCTGCCCAAGGCATTGCCCAGCATCTTTGCCGGGCTGAAACTCGCCACCGTGCTTTCTGTCATCGGGGCCATCGTGGCCGAATTCATCGGCGCCGACAAAGGCCTCGGCTATCTGATCCTGATCGCGGGCGCCAACTTCGACATCGCCCGCCAGTTCGCCTCGATCATCCTGATCTCGATCATGGGCATGGTGTTCTTTGCAGTGCTGTCGCGCGTTGAACGGATCGTCGTGCCCTGGCGCCAGGGGTCCGACCTCGCGGGCGAGGGCTGACACCCCTTACCAGCCGGCGCATCCCCGTGCGCTGGCTGGCTCCCAGGGCAAGGTGTCAGGGGTGCTCCCCCCTTTTCAGCTTTCCCCAACTTCATCGCCCCGGCATCGTGTCGGGGCGAATTTTCATGGGGCGGCAGCGACCGGGCCGCCCTCGCCGCGCCTTTCGTTGCCGCGACCGGGTGGAACACCGCAAACGCAAATGGCCCCGTCAGGGGCCATCGCGTTTCAGTCTGCCTTGGATCGTGCAGCAGGATCAGAGATCCAGCACCAGCCTGTCGCTCTGCGCCAGTGAACAGCAGATCATCATGACATTGCCGCGCTCGCGTTCCCGCGCGCTCAGCACGTTGTCGCGGTGATCCGGTACCCCCTCGATGACCCGCGTCTCGCAGGTGCCACAGACGCCCGACTGACAGGAATAGGCAACGCGGATACCCTCTTCCTTCAGCACCTCCATGATGGTTTTTCCGGCCGGAACGACCACTTCGCGCCCCGAACGTTTCAGCACCACGGTAAATCCCGTTTCGGCACCTGCAACGTCGGCCCCGACAAAGCGTTCGACATGCACCAGTTCCGCCGCGCGGCCGCGCCCCAGAACCTCGAAGGCGTCGATCATCGGCACCGGACCGCAGCAATAGACATGCGCATCGGCAGGGACCCGGGCGAACTGCGCCGCCAGATCCAGCAGCGCACCGGCCTCGTCATCGACATGCAGATGCACCCGCCCCCGGCCCGCATCCAGCTCCGCCAGCACATCCAGAAACGCGGCGTTGGCGCGCGCACGCACCGCGTAAACCAATGACCAGTCGGCCTGTCTCGCCTCAAGATGGCGGATCATCGACAGGATCGGGGTGATCCCGATGCCCCCCGCGAACAGCACTACAGGCGCACCCGTGTCGGCCAGTGCAAAGGTATTCCGGGCCGTCGTGACCTCCAGGATATCGCCCACGCGCAGGCGCTCGCAGATGTATTGCGACCCGCCCGTACTCTCGGCATCGCGGTTCACCGCGACCACGTAGGCGTTGCGTTGTTCAGGCCCGTTGATCAGCGAATAACTGCGGATCAGATCGCCCGGCAGCGCCAGATCGACATGCGCGCCGGCCTCGAACGCCGGCACCCGGTCGCCCGTCACGGGGTGCAGCTCGACCGATCGGATGGTCTCGGCCTCGTAGCGGATGGCCTGTACCCGCATGGCCAGTGTCTCTGCCTGAAACCCCACGGCGCCCCCTTTCAAACGTGGCACCGGCGCATCCCCTGCGCCGATGCCCGTGGCAAAATGTGCCGTCATTCGGCGGCATCCTTCGGAGCGACATAGCCCTTGGCCTTTGCCATCTGTTCCTCGTATCCGTCCAGCCAGTCGGTGCCCTTGGGCAGCACGATGTCACCTCCGCGCGCCGCACGGGCATATTCGGGATGATCGACGAAATCGGGCAAGACCTTGTTGTCCCGCCAGTCCTGCGCCGCGTCCAGCATGACCCGACGGGTCAGGATCACCATGCGATCGGATGCGGCCAGGTGCTCCATCGTGCGGTCCACGACGTGCCCCATGCTTTCCTGAATGGCCTGGTCCTGCAACGGCACGCCGACGATGCCGGTATAGCTGTCGCCATTGCGCTGCCATTCCCGGTCGATGCCATAATCGTTGGTGACATCCTTGACCGGGCGCCAACGGCCCTTCCAGTCCGTCGTGGTGGGCAGGTATTCGACAGGGCGGGCAAGGCCGCCGACGGGCTGGCCATCCTTGTATTTCAAACCCTTGCGACCACCCCCCGTCGCGCGCGACAGGTCGATGTTGAAAATCATGGTGCTGTCGTCATCGATCGGCACCCAGGCATTGACCGTCTTGGCCTCGCCCAGATCGCCGCCACCGGGATAGGTCACCCAGAACGGGAACAGATAGCAGGCATAGCGCTGATGCTCATGCCCCTCCATCGCGTCACGCTGCGCGGAATACATGGTGCCGAAGTTCGTCGTCGTGACGTTGATCTTGGGGGCCTTCTCGGTGACCGTAAAGACCTCCGGGTCGTCCAGGTCCAGCTTTTCTCCGTCGATCCCGCCCATGTGCAGGAACCCGAGGTGAGAGGTATCCACATCCCCCTCCAGCGCCTGCATGTAGTTGCAGTCGCGGTGGGTCAGGGCGATGTTTCGGTCATCCCCCTCGCCCATGATCGCGTCGATCTCGGGCAGCTCGGGCGGATTGTCCTGGCGCTCGCCGAAATAGGCAAACACCAGCCCGCCGGATTCACGCACCTTGTAGGCATAGGCCGGGGTGCCCGCCGGGTATTTCGACTTGTCCTCGAGGTTCGGCTGGTCCAGGCATTTGCCCTCCACGTCGAACTTCCAGCCGTGATAGGCACAGCGGATGCCGCCCAATTCGTTGCGGCCAAAGAACAGACTGGCGCAGCGGTGCGGGCAGCGGTGATCAAAGACGCCGACGCGCCCCTCGGTATCGCGGAACGCGACCAGCTTTTCACCGAGGATCATCAGGCGCATCGGGTCACCGTCGGCCTTCAGCTCCGACGACAGGCAGACCGGCGTCCAGAACTGGCGAAAGAAGTCACCCATCAATGTCCCGCGCCCGACGGCGCACAGATCGACGTTTTCCTCTGCTGTAATCATCTCAATCTCCTAGTGTTCAACAGTCGACAGCGGCTCGGAGGCTCCGGCCGGCAAGGGGGTCAGAACGCCGCTGCGCTCAAGGTTGGCGCGGGCAACGGCGATGGCGGCGGCCGTCTCGGCAACGTCGGCCATCGGCGCGTTCAGAAAGTGGTCAGCGGGATAAAAGCGCGCCTGTTCGTAGAACGGCACGTACATTTCGTACCGGGCACGCAGGTGCGGGTTTGACAGGCCGGTGTCGGCGCGCCGGTCGCGGCGCAGCGCGTCGATGTCGATCAACGCGCTTACGGCGATGCTCTCTTCGGCGTCCTCCTGAAAGGCCAGCGTCTGGCCAAGGTGGTCGATGATATGCGACCGCCCGCCGACATGGGTGCCGTCAGGCGAAAATCCGATCGGCCCCGCGATATTGGCCGACACCATGGCAACCATGTTTTCCGACACGCGGCACAGTTTGGCGGCCTCCTGCGCCTCGCTGAAACGCGAATTGGTCGGGTGCAGGATGACCTCGGCCCCCTGCATCATCATCACGCGCGCCACCTCGGGCACGTTGATTTCGCCGCACGGAATCACGCCCAGCCGCCCCAGCGGCGTATCGACCACCGGGAACACCTGGCTCTGCGGGGTCGCCGCCAGGTAATCGGTGCGGAAATCATGCACGCTCGGGAAAGCCGCAGTATTGATGCGACGATAATTCAGGATCACCTCACCCGCCGGGTCGATGATGAAAGAGGTGTTGAAATACCGCCCCTGCCACTCCTGCGGGGCTTCAAAGGCATTGCCGGCGATATAGATGCCCTGCCGCCGCGCCAGTGCCTGCAAGGGCGCGACAACGGGTCCGGGAATGGTGATGCAGGCGCGCGCGATCCACTCCGCTACCGGCATTCCCAGGGGTGGCCCCTGCATTGCGAACTCAGGGAAGACAACCAGCGCGGGTTTGTCGGCCGTGTCACAGGCCGCCTCGATCAACCCGACCAGCCGGTCCCGGTTGCGGGTGATGACGGCACGCGCCGCCTCTGCGTCCTCAGCCTCGCAGGCCCGTTCGGCGCGCATCTGGATACAAGTGGCTCGCCAAGGTTTCATGTCTCGCTCCCGGTTGCTGTGCGTCAGTTGGTCGGCATCTCTTCATTGCCCACCAATGGTATACCACTGACATTCACGGAAGAACCCGGTGATTTCAAGCCTTCTTTCCTCAAAGCCGCCGATTTTCGGGATCGCCACAGGCGCGGGTGCAGAAATGCGGCATACGCGCGGTGAAAAAAACTGCTGGAATACAGCCACAATACCTCGGGCCTTCCAACCGTACGCCATTAAGTATAAAGAACAGCACACGTTATGCGAATGGAGGCCCCCGGATGACTGTTGCTGCGACTCTGCCCGCCAAGGCGAACGATGCGAGGCCGAACCTGACCGAACAGGTCTATGAGCAGTTGATCCAGATCCTGATCAACGGAGAGTTGCGCCCCGGTGACGTGATCGTCGAACGCCGGATGGCCGAACGTCTGAACGCCTCGCGCACCCCGATTCGAGAGGCCCTCGGGCGACTCGAAGCTGAACGCCTGGTCTACAAGCAGGCCAATCGCGGCGTGACCGTCTCTCCCTTCTCGACCGAGGCCCTGATCGAGATCCTCAACGTCCGGCAGCTGCTGGAGGCCGAGGCCGCGCGCCTGGCTGCGGGCCGTCTGCCCAAGGCTCGGATCGAGGTGATCCGCCAGGCAATGCAGACACTGGCCGACAAATCCGATGCCACCCTTGCCGATATCTGGGATGTCGACGACATGCTGCACGGTGAAATCGCCGACGCCTCCGGCAACGAATTGCTGGCAGGCATGATCCGCGACCTGCGCCGACGCACCCACGTGCTGAACGCGTTTCGCAGCCCGCATGAATCGACCTTCGACCTCGCCGAGAATACCAAGCTGCTCGACACGATCGAAAGCGGCGACAGCGAAAGCGCCCGCGCGGCCATGGAAACCCACATCACCAACGTCAAGATCGCCATCATCAACCGTCTGACCGGCATCTCGCGCTGATCCCTGGGCCGCCTCCTCCGCAGGCTCTGGCGCGTCCCCGGCAGGACGCGCCCCGCATCCCGGGCGCCACCCCCCCCCCTGATCCCTACGGTCGTACCGCGGCCTGACATCCCGCGGCCTGTCGTCACTTGGCCACTCCTCACTGGCCCGGCTCCACGCAGCCCGCCGGGCGCCAGCGCATGACGCAACCTTTTGCGCCGCGCCACGCCCCGCACGGTAATTTTTGCAATTCCCGGGTCTCTCGTGCCTTGCCATGTCCTGTTTCTTGTGGAACTTAATTGGTATACCGACGGAACACATTCAGCACACACCTGACGCTCCCCATGCCAGACCGGCCCCATTTGCCAAACCCGAAAGAGAGACATGATCTACGATCTGACCACCCTCGCCCTGCTGCCGAACAGGCTCGGCGCCGTGATGCCGAAACTTGCGGATGTCTATGCCAATTTCTCGTCCACAGGCACGCCGCTCGGCTGCTTTTCGATCGAATTCGGCGCGCTTAATCGCTTTCATTTCCTGACCGAATACGAAAACACCGATGCCCTTCAGGCCGAACGCGCCCGCTGCCTTGAACATGACGACCCCTACGGGCTGTCCGAACACCTCGGCGGTATCGAACGCACCGCGTTCAAACCGCTCAGCTTTGCCCGCCCCCTCAAGCCCGGCACCTACGGACCGTTTTACGAATTTCGCATCTACACCATCGCCCCCGGCGGCCTGCCTGAAACGGAACAGGCCTGGGCCAAGGGCATTCCGCTGCGAGAAGAGCTTTCTCCCCTGCTCAGCATCATGGGCTCGGTCGAGGGCGCGCCGAAAAAGATGATGCACATCTGGCCCTACGCGTCGCTTGATGCGCGCGCCGCCGCCCGCGCCGAGGGGTCTAAACGCGGCATCTGGCCACCGGCCGGCGGGTCCGCGCATCTTACCTCGTTGCAGTCCGAACTGGCTGTCGCCGCCGCCTGCTCCGATCTGAAATGACGGGCTTTCCCCTGCCGCAAAGCCTGCTCGACACCCTGCCGCCGCCCCCGGCGCCGGTGGGGATGTTCATGCCCGCACGGACCTCGGGCGGGTTGGTCTATCTGTCGGGCCTCGCCCCGCTGGATGATGATGGCCAGCCGATGACGGGCAAGGTCGGGGCCGAGGTAACGCCCCACGAGGCGCGCCTGAGGGCACGTCGCGTCGGCCTCGCCCTGCTGGCGAATTTGCGGGCCGAGGTGGGGGACCTGAACCGGGTCGATCGCGTGGTCAAGATGCTGGGCCTCGTGAACGCCACACCTGATTTCACCGGGCATCCGCAGGTCATCGACGGCTGCTCCGAAGTGTTTTTCGAGGCGTTCGGCCCGGATGCCGGGCGCCACGCCCGCACCTCCATGGGTGTCGCGTCCCTGCCCGGCAATATTTCGTGCGAGGTCGAACTGATCGTCGCGCTAAGGTGAAATTTTGCGGCCCGGTGCCGCCCTCAGGTTCCGGGCAAACGCGTCGCCTCCAGCGCCGCGCGCAGATCGTCGACATAGCGCGCCACCAGCCCGGTTTGCGGCATGCCGCGCCGCGTGATCACACAGGCCGTAACCGATGTATCCGGCACGAAACGGCGAACCACCAGAGCGTCGCAGCGGCTCGCGGCGGCCGACCATGGATCGACCACCGTCACCCCCATCCCCTGCCCGGCCAGCGCCGCCGCCGTGGCACAATAGCGCACCTCGATGCGTGGCGAAAACGGTGCCTCGTCCGCCTCGAATGCCGCCTTCACCTTGCGCCCCAGGTGCGATTCAAGCTCCAGCGCGATGAACGGCAGCCCGGCAAGATCGCGCGCCCGGACGTGCCCGCGCAGGGCCAGCGGCCCGTCCCCGGGCACCAGCGCCACCATCTGCGTGCGTCGCAGGGGCGTCAGGTTCACCACGCCGCGATGATCATCCTCGGCCAGCGCCAGACCGACATCGGCCTGCCCGCTCTGCACCGCCTCGATCACGCTGGACAGCCGCCGCACATCGTAGGCGACCGAGGCATCCGGGCGCGCCTCCAGGAAATGCTTCAGCGCCATCGGGGCCACCGAATATCCCAACGGCGGCGTCGACACGATGCGCAGGCGGCCGCGTTTGCCCTGCGCCATGTCACGCGCGCGCTGGCTGACGGTGCGCATCATTGCAAAAACCGGCCGGATCTCGTCGAACAGGGCCTGTGCCTCGGGCGTCGGGCGCAGGCGGCGGCCCGTCCTCTCGAACAGAACCAGCCCCAGCAAATCCTCCAGCTGCTTCAGCGATGCCGAAACGGCAGGCTGCGATATCCCCAGCTCGGCGGCGGCATCCACGGTCGTGGCGCTGCCCATCATGGCGGCAAATATCTCCAGCAGGCGCAGTGGAATGTCCGGCAGATCATGCTGGCTCATCCGGTGACCGCGCCCATTGCCATCGCGGCCGCTGCGACCACCGGGTCGATCACGGCCACGCCGATCTCCGCCTCCAGACGGGCCCGTATGGGCGCCATCCCGGCACATCCCAGTACGACTGCGCCCGCCCCAAGGGCACGCAGCTGCCTGCCCAGATCGACGCACATCGCGAATACCTCAGCGTCCCGCCCCGATGCTGCGGCAGACACGCCGGGCAACGCCAGCTCTCCGGCAAAGCGGCTCTCGACCCCCATCAGGCGGATCTTGCGCCGGTGCCGCACCATCGGCCCGGGGGCCAGTGCGATGATGCCAAAGAGGTCGGCGCGCCCAAGCGCCGTAAGGATACCGGCCTCCTGTATGCCGATCACCGGGCGGGCCTGCGCGGCCCGCGCCAGATCCAGGCCGGGGTCGGAAAAGCAGGCACTGACATAGGCATCCGCCCCGCCTTGCCCGACACGCGCCGCGAACCCCAGTCCGGCGCGCGCCACGTCCTCTTCGCTGGAAATGGTGGCTGGGCCATCCGGCAGATCCTCGACCGCGAACCGCACCCCGGCAGGCGCCAGGGGCGCAACGGCCTGTGCAATGCCCTGCGTCACCTCCGTCGATGAATTGGGATTGATGATCAGGATCGTCTTCATCGCAGCACTGCACCAAAGTTCTGCGCCGGGTCGAACTCCTTGGCGGCATACCCCGGCCTGGCGCGCAGATCGGCCGGGGCACGGCGGATAAAGCGGCCACGTCCCTCCGTTGCTTTCAGCACGCCATGCTCGACAATGCAGTCGCCGCGGTTCATCACGATTTCGGGCGCGCCGGTCATCTCCATCCCCTCGAACGGCGAATAATCCATGTTGTCATGCTGATCGCTTGCGCGCAGCGTTTTGCGTGTCTCCGGGTTCCAGATCGCGATATCCGCGTCCATTCCCGGCGCAATCCGCCCCTTGGTGGTACAGCCAAATGTCTTGGCGGCGTTGGTCGAGGACAGGGCCACGAACTGTTCCAGCGTGATCCGGCCCTTGGCGACGCCTTCGGAAAACAGGTACGGCAGGCGCGCCGCGATCCCCGGCATTCCGTTGGCGATCCTGGGATAGGCCGCATGCGCCCCATTTGCGAACTTGCCCGTATCGTCAAAGCGATACGGGGCATGGTCCGACGATACGCTCTCGAATGTTCCGCTGCGCGCATGGGCCCACAGCGCCTCTTGCGTGGCGTGGTCACGCAGCGGTGGCGAACAGATGTATTTCGCGCCCTCCATCCCGTCGCGGTCCAGGTCGTCGCGCGTCAGGGCCAGATATTGCGGGCAGGTTTCCGCGAACAGCTTGACGCCAGCGGCCTTTTCCCGCCGCACGATCTCGGCGCCGCCAGCGGTGCTGACATGCACGATGAACAAGGGGGCATCGGCCAGCTTGGCCAGGGCAATCATCCGGTTGATCGCCTCTTCCTCGGCAATTTCCGGGCGACTGACGGGGTGGTATTTCGGCGCGCTCAGCCCCCGTTGCGCCAGTTGCTTGTTCATCCATTTCACCATGCCGTCGTTTTCGGCATGGACCATGGTGATGGCGCCATGCGCCCTCGCCACCGTCAGGATATCCAGCATGGCCGCATCCGGCAGCACCAGCGCATCATAGGTGGTAAACACCTTGAAGCTGGTGATCCCCCGCTTGAACGCGCGGGGCAGTTGCTCGGCCAGGACCTCTTCCGTCGGATCCGATACGATCAGATGATAGCTGAAATCCAGCACCGAGCGCTGCGCCCGCGCGTCGTAGGTCTCGATCACGTGCTCGATCGACTGCCCCCTGTGCTGGGCCGCAAAGGGGATAAAGCTGGAATTGCCGCCGAATGCCGCAGAAACCGACCCGGAATAGTAATCGTCCGCCGTCATCAGCCCTGTCGCGCTCTCCTGCGCGATATGGGCATGGGCCTCGATCCCGCCGGGCATCACGATCCGCCCCCCCGCATCGATGCGCCGCGTGCCGCCGCTCAGGCGTTCGGCCACCGCGGCGATGCGGCCATCGCAGATCCCGATGTCGCCATCAAAGAGAAAATCCGCCGTGGCGATCTGGCCGCCGTGGATCACTGTATCGAATTCCATCCTGCTCTCCGGTTCCTGAATGGCTGCATCCTGGCTATCTGGTGGCGGCTGGTTGTCAGACCGACCAATTGGCGCCTGCCCCTGCCCCGCCTGCACCCACGCCCACGCGCGGCGCGTCAGGGAGGGTGCCGCCCCCTTGATAGGCGCGGAAAAAGCGATGACAATATAATTCCAGAGCATTGGTCAGGTATTAATATAACCAGAACTTATATTGCCAAACAGACGGGCAACAGGACCCCGAGATATGCCCTGTGCCAACGGGCTTGACCGCCGCGCGCCAAGCCCGCAGCCTGTCCGGCATGAGCGCCATTCGCACCATTCGCAACCTGGGCCCCAAGTCCGAAGCCACCTTCGCCCGCGCCGGGATCACCTCGGCCGAGGAACTGCGCAGCATGGGCGCCGACCAGGCCTACCTGGCCGCGATGCGCGCCGGGATGCGGCCCCATTTCATCGGCTACTACGCCCTCGTCCTCGGGCTGCAAGGCCGCCCCTGGACCGATTGCACCGGCTCGGAAAAGACCGCGCTGCGCAAGCAATTCGATGCCCTTTGCAGGCAGGGCCTGACGACACCGCGTGCCGCCGCCAGCGACGGCCTGCCCGATGCGCTTGCCACCTTTCTGGACCAGATCGGGGTCGGCACGCCGGGCCAGTCACAGGGCCAGTCGCTGGGCCAGTCACAGGGCCAGTCGCCGGGCCAGTCGCTGGACTGACGGCCCGCGCCCCGGCAAAGGCCAAAGCAGGGTCAGGGAAAGCGCAACGGAACTATCGCCCGGCCTTCTCCGTTAAAGTGGTAACTGAAAACGGAAAGGACGACCCACAATGGAACGTACACGTGACCCGATCGGCGCCGACCTGCTCCGCGTCCTCATCGCCATCTTTCTGCCGCCCGTCGGCGTTTTGCTTCAGGTCGGCTTCGGCAAGCATTTCTGGATCAACCTTGTACTCACCCTGCTTGGCTATATCCCGGGCATCATCCACGCCCTCTACGTGATCCTGAGAGACTGACAACATGGTCGCGCGCGACACGACACAGGACACGACACAGGATCTGCCCCAAAACGGCGCAACCCCGGGCCTGGCACAGACGTCAGCAAAGACGTCGCCCGCCCCGGATGCGACGGGCAAGGCGCCCGTAGATCCATCGCGCCGAGCGCGCGCGTCGTCCGCCGTGACAGCATCGTTGAGGGCGCGCTCAGGATCGGAACGTGGAAAGGCAGGCACCGCGTCCCGCGCGGATCCTTCAGGCTCAGGCCCTTCCCAAGCGGGCCCTACTCACGCAGGCGCCGCGACCAGTCCCGAATCCGCCGAACGCCACGCGCGACTGCTGCGTCTGGAAAGACTGGCGCGGAACCTCGACAGCGCCCTGCGCCTGCCCGGCACGCCCATTCGCTTTGGCTGGGATTCGATCGTTGGCATCATCCCCGGTGTCGGCGATACGGTGATGCTGCTGCCTGCGCTCTGGATCGTGATGGAGGGGTGGCGCATGGGGGTGCGCAAGCGGGCCCTCAGCCGCATGGCATTCAATACCGGTGCCGACTGGCTGATGGGCAGCGTTCCCCTGCTGGGCGATATCTTCGACATCGGCTGGAAAGGCAATCTGCGCAATGTCGCGGTGATACGCCGTGAGCTTGAGCGCGAGATGGGACGCTCATCCCGCCGCTGACGCATCGGCCAGAAAGGGCCAGAAAGGGGCGGCACGCGCCAAACGCTGGCTGCTGACAACCCTTCACCGAAACACACCGAAGCTGTCTTATCCGATTGCGCGAGTCGGCGCGAAGAGACGGTGGGCAGCGATGGTGCGCAGAGACTTTGCACACACCGGCCCCCTCGTTCAACGGCTGCGAGCCTCGTTCTTTGTCACCTGTACTCGGTCTTTGCCACCTGTGTATGATTGCCACCTTTGTATGATTGCCTGAGCAAACCGCCGACAAGGAGAATGGAAAAGGCCGCCCCAAGGGGCGGCCTTTTTCATTGGCACGTCACGGAGCCATCGGTCCAGACATCAACCTTCGCGCCTCTCTACCCTGCCTTCTCTGCCCTATCTTCCCTGCGATAGTCGGAGAGGCTTGTCAGCGCGGACCGGTCAAGGCAGAGCCAGTCCTCGCCCAGCTTGCAGTCGAGCGGCGTGTACTCGGGCGGGTTGAACGTGGTCCCGCGACCATCCTGCCGGTCGCGGGACCACGTCGGGCCGGTTCAGCCGACCAGTTCGAGGCCGGAGAAGAAGAACGCGATCTCGACCGCAGCGGTTTCGGGCGCATCCGAACCGTGGACCGAGTTTTCACCGACCGATTCCGCGAAATCGGCACGCACGGTTCCGGGCGCGGCGTCCTTGGGGTTGGTGGCCCCCATCACTTCGCGGTTTTTCGCGATGGCGCCTTCGCCTTCCAGCACCTGCACGACGACCGGGCCGGACGCCATGAATTCGCACAGCTCGCCGTAGAAGGGACGTTCCTTGTGCACTTCGTAGAAGACGCCCGCCTGTGCCGGGGTCATCTGGATGCGCTTGGAGGCGACGATGCGCAGGCCGGCATCTTCGAATTTGGCGGCGATCTTGCCGGTCAGGTTGCGGCGGGTTGCGTCGGGCTTGATGATCGAAAGGGTGCGTTCGAGGGCCATGGTAAATCTCTCTCTGTCGTGGGCCGCGCCGAAAATCCGGGGCAGCGGAATAATCCGCGCCCGCCTAACATGAGGCGGGCCGCTTGAAAAGCCGGGATGTGGTGCGCGATCTCGCCACCGGGAGGGGGCGCTGCCCCCGCCTGCGGCCCCCCGGGGTATTTCAGGCCAGATGAGAGAGCCGCAGGGTGCCCCGTTTCGGGCGAGATCCCGGGGCGCGCGGGCGCGGCATCGGCGGCATCGTCACCGATCGCGATGGCGAACTGCACCGCCCGGATACCGCCAAGATACCGACGCAGGCACCGACGTTGCAATTTCGCGCATCGGCCTTGTTTCACGGCGGTGTTGTGCGGATTTGCTGCGCTGCCGCACCGACGGTCTGCGCGCACCGACAACGCCCGATTGACGCCCCCCTCCGCTTCGGGCAGAGAGCGTGCATGTTACGCATCCAGAACATCACCTACTCCGTCGCCGGCCGCCCCCTCATCGTAGAGGCCTCCGCAACCATTCCCGAAGGCCACAAGGTCGGTATCGTCGGGCGCAACGGCGCCGGCAAATCGACCTTGTTCAAGCTGATCCGGGGAGAAATGCCGCTTGATAACGGCGAGGTCACGCTGCCCGCAGGCGCGCGCATCGGCGGCGTCGCCCAGGAGGTTCCCGGCAACGAGGTCAGCCTGCTGAACACCGTCCTTGCCGCCGACACCGAGCGTGCCTCGTTGCTCGAGGAGGCCGAAACAGCGCGCGATCCCAACAGGATCGCGGAAATCCAGACGCGGCTGGCCGATATCGATGCATGGTCGGCGGATGCGCGGGCGAGCTCGATCCTGAAGGGTTTGGGGTTCACCTACGAGGAGCAGCAGCAACCCTGCTCAGCCTTTTCCGGGGGCTGGCGGATGCGCGTGGCCCTTGCCGCGGTGCTGTTTTCGGCGCCCGACATCCTGCTTCTGGACGAGCCGACCAACTATCTCGACCTGGAGGGGGCGCTGTGGCTGGAGAGCTATCTGGTGCGGTATCCGCATACCGTTCTGATCATCTCTCACGATCGCGGTCTGTTGAACCGGGCCGTCAACCACATCATGCACCTGGATGCCAAGAAACTGACGCTTTACGCCGGACCCTACGATCAGTTCGTGCGCCAGCGGGCAGAGAAGCGGGCCCTGCTGGCCGCGGCGGCCAAGAAACAGGATGCCAAGCGCGAGCACCTGCAAGCCTTCGTCGACCGGTTCAAGGCCAAGGCCAGCAAGGCGAAACAGGCCCAATCGCGCGTCAAGATGTTGGAAAAGATGGAGAAAATCACCGCGCCCGAGGATGAGGCGCGCACGGTTTTCACCTTTCCCGAGCCAGAGGAGCTGTCGCCGCCGATCATTTCGGTCGAGGCGGCCTCGACCGGATATGGCGAAACGGTCATCCTGCGGGGCATGAACCTGCGGATCGATCAGGACGACCGCATCGCGCTGCTGGGGCGCAACGGCGAGGGCAAGTCGACCCTGTCGAAGATGCTGTCCGACCGCCTTGCGCTGATCGACGGCAAGATGATCCGGTCGAACAAGCTGCGCATCGGGTTCTTTGCCCAGCACCAGGTCGATGAGCTGATCGTCAACGAGACCCCCTTGCAGCACCTGATCAGCGCGCGTCCGGGTGAACAACAGGCCAAGTTGCGCGCACGCCTTGCCGGATTCGGACTGGGCGCCGATCAGGCCGAGACCGAAGTGGGCCGGCTGTCTGGTGGCCAGAAGGCACGGCTGTCGCTGCTGCTGGCGACGCTGGATGCGCCCCATATGCTGATCCTCGATGAACCGACAAACCACCTCGACATCGAGAGCCGCGAGGCGCTGGTCGAGGCCCTGACCGCCTATAGCGGCGCCGTGATCCTCGTCAGCCATGACATGCACCTGCTCAGCCTGGTCGCCGACCGGCTGTGGCTGGTCAAGGATGGCCGGGTCAACCCGTATGAGGGCGACCTGGAATCCTATCGCCAGATGTTGCTGACGCCCGAAAAACCCAACGTGGGCAAGGACAAGGCCAAGGTTGCGGAGAAACCGAAGCGTGCCACGCGAGAAGTCCTGATGGCATTGCGCGCGGACGTTCGCAAATGCGAAGAACGGCTCTCTAAGCTGAACGACATGGGTGACAAGCTGTCATCGCGTCTGGCGGATCCGGCGCTTTACGAATCCGAGAAAGTCGGCGAGCTGGCCGTCTGGAACCGCAAGTACGCGGAAGTGCGCGAGGCCACCGAGCGCGCCGAGGCCATGTGGATCGCGGCTCAGGAAAAGCTGGAAAAAGCCCAGGCGAACTAGGCGCAGTCCGCAAATCGCCACGGCGGGCTTGGCAACTGGCCCGCCAGCGGGGCATAGATGGCATATGGATACAGCTTTCCTGATCACCGCATTCGTCACCCTGTTCGTGATCATCGATCCGATCGGTATGACCCCGCTCTTCATCGCGCTGACCCAGGGGCAAGGCCGCCAGCAGCGGCGCGCCATCGCCGTACGTGCCTGCGTCCTTGCCTTCGGGATCCTGGCCGCCTTTGCGCTGTTCGGCGAACAGGTGCTTGGGTTTGTTGGCATTTCGATGCCGGCCTTTCGTATCGCCGGTGGCCTGTTGCTGTTTCTGACCGCGCTGGACATGCTGTTCGAACGGCGGACCAAGCGGCGCGAAGATCAGAGCGACCAGGCCGAAGCACCTGATCCGTCCGTCTTTCCCCTGGCCATTCCGCTGATCGCCGGTCCGGGCGCCATTGCAACCGTCATCCTGCTGGCAGGTCAGAGCCCTGGGATCAGCGGGTTGGCCCTGGTGCTGGCGGTCACGGCCCTGGTACTTGCGGTGGTCTTTGCCCTGTTCCTGACCGCGAGTCCGTTGGAAAACGCTTTGGGGCGCACCGGGATCAACGTGGTGACCCGGCTGCTGGGGATGCTCCTGGCTGCGCTGTCGGTGCAATTCGTCCTTGATGGACTGAAGGCATTCGGGTTTGCCGCCTGACCGCTTCACCGTCTTTCACGCAATGGTTTGCACCGTGGACGATGACATCCCCTGCCCCGCCGCTTATATCCGCTGGTATGAGTGGGAATGAGATCGGACAATTAAGCTATCTGCTGGTGCTGCTGCTAGTCGTGGCGGGGTACTTCTTTGTGTCCAACCGCGATCGTGTCGGGCAGATGGCACGGCACGCGCTGCTTTGGGCGCTTATCTTCGTCGGGGTCATTGCCGCCGTCGGCATGTGGGACAACATCCGAACCACGCTGACACCGATGCAGCACCTCAGCGCGGATGGCGCCAGCGTTCGCATCCCCCAGTCAGCCGATGGGCATTACTATGTCACGCTTGAGGTCAACGGCACCGCCCAGCCCTTTCTGATCGACACGGGGGCCACGGATATCGTGCTGACCCGCGCCGCTGCGCAAAACATCGGAATAGACCCGAATGCGCTGGTCTATTCCGGCAGTGCAGGAACAGCCAACGGCATGGTGCGCACTGCGCCGGTAACGCTGGATACTGTCGCGCTCGGCCCGGTCACCGACACCAATGTTCGGGCCATGGTCAATGACGGTGACCTCTTTACCCCCCTGCTCGGCATGTCCTACCTGAACCGCTATGCCAAGATCGAGATCGGGAATGGCGCGATGACCCTCGTGCGCTAGCGACCGCGCCGCCGGGGCCATGCACGCCCGATCATTCCGCGGCGGTCGAGCTTTCATCCATTTCGTCTTCGATACGTGCGATCCGACCACCCGCGCGGGTCATCGTGACAACGTTCAGCGATTTCAACTTGCGATGCAGGGCGCTGCGTTCCATTCCGACGAATTGCGCCGTTTTCGAAATATTGCCCCCAAATCGGTTGATCTGGGTCAGCAGGTATTCCCGCTCGAACGCTTCGCGGGCTTCACGCAGCGGCAACATCGCCAGGGACCCGGAAAGGACCACGCGCCCTTCGCCGTCTGTACTGCGGTCCTCTTCGCTTGGCACCTCGCGCACGTCGATTTCCCCCGTACCATCCCCGAGGATCAGGATCCGTTCAATCACGTTGCGCAGCTGACGCACGTTGCCCGGCCAGGCCATCGTCTGCATCAAGGCCGCCGCCTCGTCCGACAGATGACGACGAGGCAGGCCCTGCGTCGCGTTCAGAACCTCGATGAAATGATCTGCAAGCACCGGAATGTCATCGCGACGCTCGGACAGCGAGGGCACGAAAACCGGTACGACGTTCAGGCGATGATAGAGTTCCTCGCGAAAACGGCCGGCTTGGATTTCCTGCTCCAGGTCGCGGCTGGTCGAGGACAAAACGCGCAGGTCCACCCGTACCTTCTCGGCCCCACCGACGCGCAGGAACTGTTGATCAACCAGCACCCGCAGGATCTTGGACTGTGTGCCGACCGGCATGTCCGCCACTTCATCAAAGTAGATTACACCACCATCGGCCTGCTCCAGCAGCCCAGGCTCGATCCCGCGCTCAGGGCTTTCACGCCCGAACAGGACCTCTTCCATGCGGTCGGATTCGATCTGCGCACAGGACACCACCACGAACGGCGCCTCGGCACGAAGAGAGTTGGAATGCACATAGCGGGCAGCGATTTCCTTGCCGCTGCCCGAAGGACCGTTGAACATCACCCGGCCATTCGACTTGGTCACCTTGTCCAGTTGAGAAACCATGGCGCGGAAACCGGCGGATCCGCCGATCATCTCCGCCGCGCTGACTTCGCGCTTCTTCAGCTGGCTGTTTTCGCGCCGCAGGCGGCTCGTTTCCATGGCGCGCCCGATCACCACCAGCAACTGGTCGATGTTGAACGGTTTTTCGATGAAGTCGTACGCCCCCTGCTTGATCGCAGCGACCGCGATTTCGATATTGCCATGCCCGGAGATGATGATGATCGGGATCTCGGGATTGTCCCGCTTGACCGTCTTCAGGATGTCGATCCCGTCCATCTGGCTGTCCTTGAGCCAGATATCGAGGATCATCAACGCCGGCGGCTCCGCACTGATCTGCTCCATGCATTCGTCGGAGTTTCCGGCCAGTCGGGTCGTGTACCCTTCATCCTTCAGAATGTCCGAAATCAAGGCGCGAATATCGCGCTCGTCATCCACAATCAGAATATCACTCATCTTTACCTCATAGCTCATTATTTGCGGGGACCGGTTTCAGCGCCAGCCTTATCACGGCCATCGCGCCACGGTGGGGTTGCCCCCCCGTGACCGGCGCACCCTCAAATGCAGGTGCATCATCCAGCAGCAGCGAACCGCCATGCTCCTCGATGATTTTCTTGACGATAGGAAGACCCAGACCCGTGCCCTTGTCACGGGTCGTCACGTAGGGTTCGAACAGGCGTGCCCGGTCCTCGGGCAGCCCGATACCATTGTCGGAGATCCGGATGACCGCCTCGGGGAGGCGTTCTGTCTCGACCACCTCCAGAGAAACGTGGATTTCCGGCGACCAGCCCTCCGGGGCACCACGCTCGGCCATCACTTCAGTGGCTTCGCCCGCGTTCTTGATCAAGTTGGTCAGCGCCTGGCTGATCATTGTGCCGTCCAGCTCAGCGGGAACCTGGCCAGCCGGTATGCTCAGCGAAAATGCGACATCGGGCTGACCGGCCTGCTGCAACAAAACGGCATCGCGCAACAATGCAGCGATATCCTGATCGCGCCGCTCTGGTGTGGGCATGCGCGCGAACTTGGAAAACTCGTCCACGATGCGGCGCAGGTCATCCGTCTGACGCACGATCACATCGGTCAGGCTTTCCAGATCACCGCTCAGGTCGGGGTCCAAGTGGCGCGAGAATTTCCGCCGGATGCGTTCCGCAGATAGCTTGATTGGCGTAAGCGGGTTCTTGATTTCGTGCGCGATCCGGCGTGCCACGTCGCCCCAGGCCGCCATCCGCTGCGCCGTGACCAGGTCGGTCACATCATCAAAGGCCACCACGTACCCTTCACTTACGCCGTCTTCGTTCCGTCGGGTTGCCATCCGTACCAGCAGGTTTTCAAGCAGCCCGCCACGTGTGACCTTGACCTCTTCCTGGATCACCTGGCCGCCGCCGCTGCGCAGGGCTTCGAACATCGGGCCAAACTCCGGCACAGCGACGCTCAGCGCCAACGCCTGTTTCTCCTCATGCCAGTCCAGAAGCCGTTCGGCCGAGCGGTTGACGAAAGTGACATGGCCCTCGGCGTCGAGTCCGACAACGCCCGAAGTGACCGAGCTGAGGACGCTGTCGAACATGCGGCGGCGCAGTTCGATATGCGCGGTATTTTCCAGAAGAGCTTCGCGCTGCGTCTTCAGCTCTCGGGTCATCTGATTGAAATACCGGCTGAGCATCGCGAATTCGTCGTTCCCGGCCTCCTCGTAGACGCGCACATCCAGATCGCCACCGCCCACCTGCTGGGCCGCGCTGGTCAGGCGGCCCACGGGGCGCGACAGCCGCTCGGCGAACCACAGGCCCAGCCAGATGGCCGCAAGGATCAGGATCACGGCAAAGCCCAGGTACAACAGGCCGAACTCGAACAGAACCCTGCCCCGTTCGCTTTCGAGCTGTTGGTACAGCCGCACCGTCTCCTGCGTGTCGTCGAGCAGGTTCAGGATCTTCCCGTCGACCTGGCGACTGACGTACAGATAGCGATCAGGAAAGCGTTTCAGGGCCACCAGGGCACGAAATTCGTTGTTGTCCCAATCCTCGATGATCGCCAGCCCCTTGTCGCGGGCCTCGGCCATCCGGGGGCGCGACGGCTCCTCGTAGTCGAACAGGTACGAACGCTCGCCACGGGCCCGGATCTCGCCCGCGCCATCGATGATATAAGCCTCGCGCAGGCCACGCTGAATCTGGGACTGACCTGAGGTCAGAACCTGGCGCAGCTCTGCATCGCCGACAAAGAATGCCGCATCCCGGCTGGCGTCCAGCAGATTGGCCAGCGCCGTGGCATCCTGCGTCATGTCGTTGCGGTGTTCGTTTTCGTAAGCCTGCGCCGCCGCCAGAGAGCTGCCCACCACCTGGCGCACCCGATCCGAAAACCATCCCTCCAGCCCGATGTTGATCGTCAGCGCGGCAAACACGGCGACCGACACCGTCGGGATCAGGGCCATCAGGGTGAACACGCCGGTCAGTCGCAAGTGCAGGCGAGAACCCGCCGACTGGGCCCGGCGCGCCGCAACCATGCGGGCCACGCGCTGCATGACCAGCGCCGCGACGACGATGATGTAGACAAGATCGGCCAGCACGACGAGTCGCAAGGCGATCGCCGAACTGCCCTTGTCGAGCGGTCCAAGTACCAGAAATGTCGCCAGCACCAGCAGCGGGCCGAGGGTCACAAGACCCAAGGTCGCCACGTTCTGAACGCGCCTCATACGCTGCAACCGTGCGATACGGTTCCAGTTCAATTTACGTGCCCGGGTCGCCACAGGCTCCCCCCGCCTTGATGTGGCGCCCTAGAGCGCCATCCGCCATATTTTGTGACTCGTCATGGGATGTCCCCCATCGGCCACGGTTATGTGGCGATTTTACATCAACTTCCGGCGGCGTGTCACGCGAATATCAAGATCGGTGATCTTCTTGCGCAAAGTATTGCGGTTGATACCCAGCAGATCGGCACATTTTGCCTGATTGCCGCCTGTCGCCTCCAGAGCGATTTCGATCAAGGGCAGTTCGACTTCCTTGAGGATGCGCGTGTACAGACCCGGCGGTGGCAGCATGTTGCCATGCAGATCGAAGTAGCGGCGCAGATGGCGCGCAACAGACCCCGAAAGCTTTTCGGTATCGCTCTGCCCCCCCATCAACGGCTCGGTTTCAGGCTGATTGCCCAGAACGCTTTCGACTTCGGCGCGGCTGATCTCGTCTGTGCGCGCGGTCAGGACGAGACGGCGAATGGCGTTTTCCAGCTGGCGCACGTTGCCCGGCCAGGAATAGGTGCGCATCATCTCCAGCGCATCTTCGGCGAGGTAGCGCCGCATCGCGCCCTCGCGCTCTGCGCGGTGCAGGAAATGCTCGACCAGCAGCGGGATGTCGTCGACCCGCTCGCGCAGCGCCGGCACGTTGATGGTCGCCCCCGTCAGCCGATAAAACAGATCCTGCCGCAGATCGCCGTCTTCCATGGCGCGGTTGAGGTCGGTCTGCGACGTGGCCATGAAGCGTGGCAGCATGTCCTGCGGCCCATCCATCATGCGCACAATGCGGGCCTGCACCTCTCCGTCGATATCCGCGATTTCATCAAACAGGATCGTCCCACCTTTCGAGCGCGCCAGGACGCGTGCCGGGCCTTCGAGATCCTGAAGATCACCTGCGGAGACGGCGACAAAGGGCAGATTGCGCCGATCGCTGAAATCATGGATGGCCTTTGCGATCAGGCTTTTACCCGTGCCGCTTTCGCCCGCGATCAGCACCGGCAGATCCGTGTTCATCACGCGCGCGACGAGGCGATAGAGCGCCTGCATCCCGGCGGTGCGTCCGACGAGTGGCAATTCGTCCGGCCGTTCCTTTTCTTCGGCCTTGGGTTGCGCGGACGGCGTGCGCTGGCGCTGCTCCAATGCGCGGGCGGTCCGCTTCATCAGGTCAGGAAGGTCGAAGGGCTTGGGCAGGTAATCATAGGCTTCGGCTTCGGCCGCCTGAATGGCGGTCATGATGGTGTTCTGTGCCGAGATCACGATCACCGGCAGGCCGGGGCGATCCTGCGCGATCTTTGGCAGCATCTCCAGGCCATTGCCGTCCGGCATCATGACATCGGAAATGACAACATCGCCTTTGCCCTCGCCCACCCAACGCATCAGCGTTGTCAGGGAAGAGGTTGCATGGACCTTGCAGCCCGCGCGGGTCAGCGCCTGCGTCAGCACAGTACGGATCGTGCGGTCGTCATCAGCAACGAGAACAGTGCCGTCCATCAGTTCTTCTCCTTATCGATAAGCTCTTTCGGTGCCCGCGGCAGCGAAATTCGGAAAACCGTCTTGCCCGGAACCGAGGTGACAGAAATCCATCCCTCGTGATCCGAAATGATCTTGCTGACCAGCGCCAGGCCGAGGCCCGTGCCGTTTTCACGCCCCGACACGAACGGATCAAAGATATCGCCTGCAATATCCTCGGGCAGACCGGGGCCATCGTCCTCGATCTCGATCTGCAGCGGCAGGGACTTGCCCTTGCCGTCGGCACGGCGCAGCCGGAAACTGTGTTCGAAGTATGTGTGCAGACGGATCTTGCCGCCCTGCGCCCCGGCGGCCTGTGCGGCGTTCTTCAGCAGGTTCAGCACCACCTGCAACAACTGGTCCGGATCCCCATAGGCCAGCGGCAGCGACGGATCGTAATCCTCGACGATCTTCATGCTGCCGCCAAATCCCAGCAAGGCCGAGCGGCGCGCCCGGTCCAACACGTCGTGCAGGTTCACGGGCTTCATGTCGGGCATGGTCAGGTTGCCGAACTGTTCGACCTGCTCCAGCAGCTTCACCACACGGCGGCTTTCGGCGACGATCAGATCGGTCAGCTCCCGATCTTCGGAGCTGAGGTTCATGGACAGCAATTGCGCCGCACCGATGATGCCTGCCAGGGGGTTCTTGATCTCGTGCGCCAGCATCTCGGCCATGCCGATCGCGGATTTTGCGGCCGATTTGACGGAGTGGTCCTGTGTCATCCGCCCCGCAAGTTCGCGCGGGGAAATCAGGAACAACATGAACCCTGGGCGATCCGACAATGGCGATATCTGAAGATTGCAGTGCAACGGCGCCCGGTCACCCGTACCGACATCTACATCATTCACGAACAGGGGCGATGCTGTGGCGCGGGCGCGCTCGAACGCCTCTTCCAGGGGCGAGTCGATCATGACCCGTTCCCAGACCTTCTGCCCGCGAATGGATTTCGCCGAGGTGTTCAGGAATCCCTCGGCAGCGGGGTTGATCGACACGATATGATCATCGGGGTCCAGCAAAAGCGCCGGGACCGGCAGCGACACCCATACCGGTGTTTCTTCCACATCCTCGATTGCAGCCTGCATTTCCTCTGCGTCCAATTCGGTAACCTGGGTGTTCATGCAGCTGCCGCCTTGGTCGCTGAAGATGAAAGGGAATCGCCCGGTCCGCCCGTCGCGGTTCGGCGCCAAAGGGCATCCGGCAGCATCCGAAAAACCTCGGAGGGCGTCACCGACCGCAATATCTGGCCGCGCAAGGCCCCCGTGCAGCCCGTGTGGTCCATGTACCACCCCAGATGCTTGCGCGCGACGCGCGTGCCCAGATCGGTTCCGTAAAAGCTCAGCATGGCTTCGTAGTGGTCACGGACCAGCCGCACCAGCTCTGCGCCTTCCGGGGCATCGGGCACGGTCTCACCACGCAGCGCCGCCGCAACCTGCGCCAGCAACCAGGGCCTGCCCTGGGCCCCGCGCCCGATCATCACACCGTCGGCCCCGGACAGGACAAGCGCCTCTGCCGCGGTCACGCTGTCGGTAATGTCGCCGTTCGCGATGAGCGGGATGGATACAGCATCTTTGACGGCGCGGATGGCAGACCAATCGGCGCGCCCCTTGTAAAACTGGCACCGGGTGCGGCCGTGAACCGTGACCATCTGAACACCGGCCGCCTCGGCACGCTGCGCCAGTTGCGGCGCATTCACCGTGTCATCATCCCAACCCAGCCGCATCTTGAGGGTGACGGGCACTGCCACGGCCGCAACCACCGCCTCGATCAATGTCAGGGCATGATCCAGATCGCGCATCAGCGCCGATCCGGACAAGCCGCCCACGACCTTCTTTGCCGGGCAACCCATGTTGATGTCGATTATGCTGGCGCCTTGCGCTTCGACCATCCTGGCCGCCTCTCCGATCCAGTAGGTATCGCGCCCGGCAAGTTGCACGGACGTGCGGGACGAGCCAAAGCCCAGCTCGGCACGTTCACGGACGCCCGGCTTGGCCTGGACCATTTCCTGGCTGGCCACCATTTCGGAAACAACCAGATCGGCACCGAAACCCGACACGAGGTCGCGGAACGGACGGTCGGTAATTCCCGCTAAGGGAGCAAGACAGACGGGCTTTGCAGCTTTATCGTTCAGTGTTGAGAGGAACATGCCTAAACCTTGAGCAACAGCCTATGCGTTAGACCTAAATGAGAGGGAGAACAATAAATCCGCGCCACATTGGCTAAGAAGACCCGAACCACTGCCCGTTTTTTGAGCGGCCGCCCGGAGACCCGCCATTGCTCTCCGGCCCGAGGCACCCTATTCGGGAAGAGCAACACGAGCAGAGAGAGCAGGATGACAGACGCCGCGATCATCGTTGCCGCAGGGCGCGGAACCCGTGCCGGCGGCAACACCGCCAAGCAGTGGCAGCCCCTGGCCGGACGTCGCGTGGCCGACTGGGCGCTGAAGGCGATCAGCGAGGCCGGGTTATCGCCCATCGTTGTTGTTCTGCACCCCGATGATATGGCAATGGACGGCCTTCCGAAAGAGGTGATCAGGATCGCCGGCGGCGCGTCGCGCGATGCCTCTGTGCGTGCCGGACTGGCTGCACTCGACCCGCAGGTCGTCCGCAACGTCCTGATCCACGACGTAGCGCGTCCCTGTGTTCCGCAGTCGGTCATTGCCGCCGTGCGCGAGGCGCTGAACGTGGCCGAGGCCGCAGCGCCAGGTCTGGCCGTCACGGATGCGCTCTGGCGCGCAGAGGACGGCAAGGTGACCGGGGTCCAGATCCGAGACGGCTTGATGCGCGCCCAAACGCCACAAGGCTTTCGCCTTGCACCGCTCCTGGCCGCGCACGCGGCACATCCCGGCGGCGCGGCGGACGATGTCGAGGTGGCCCGCGCCGCCGGAATGACCGTCATGATCGTGCCGGGGCATGACTCCAACCTCAAGATCACCCTGCCCGACGATTTTTTGCGGGCCGAGGCGATCCTGTCGCAACAGCAGCGGAAAAACACCATGGACATACGACTGGGCAATGGCTTTGACGTGCACGCCTTCGAACCCGGCGACGGCTGCTGGCTCTGCGGCATCAAGGTGCCCCATGACAAGGCGCTGAAGGGGCATTCCGATGCCGATGTCGGAATGCACGCCGTCACCGACGCGATCTACGGCGCACTGGCCGCGGGCGATATCGGGCGGCACTTTCCCCCGTCCGACCCGCAATGGAAGGGCGCCGAAAGCCACATCTTTCTGGCACATGCAGTGGCGCTTGCCCGCTCCAGCGGCTACCGTGTTTCGAACATCGATTGCACGCTGATCTGTGAACAGCCCAAGGTCGGCCCCCATGCCGGTGCAATGCAGGCAAGGATGGCCGAGATCATGGGGCTTGAGGCAGACCGTATTTCGATCAAGGCCACCACATCCGAGAAGCTGGGCTTCACGGGGAGAGAAGAAGGGATCGCGGCGATCGCCACCGCGACATTGGTTAGCGCATGAAACTGTCACATCTTATCGCCACTGCGGCGGGCGTCGGCCACCTCAGGCCCGCCCCGGGAACCTGGGGCACGCTTGCCGCCTTGATCGTCGCATGGCCGCTGCACCTGATTGGTGGCCCTGTCCTGCTGGTCATCGCAATACTGATCGCTTTTGCCACGGGTCTATGGGCCACGCGCAAGGAGACCGAGGGACGCGACAATCATGATCCATCCGAGATCGTGATTGACGAGGTCGTCGGCCTGTGGATCGCGTTTCTGCCGGTTTCCATCGGGGCGGCGCATGTGGGGGCCGATCTGACGGCACTGTGGCCCGGTTGGGTCGCGGCCTTTCTCGGCTTCCGCCTGTTCGACATCTGGAAACCTGGCCCCGTCGGTTGGGCTGACCGGCGCAACGACCCCATGGGCGTGATGCTGGATGACGTGATCGCGGGCGTTCTGGCGGCCGTGCTGGTTATCCTTCTGGCAGCCGTCGCGCACCTGGTGCTGATGTGAGCGATACCCTGCCCCCCTCTGCGCGCCCTGATCCAAGCCTCGCACAGGCGGTTCTTGCGGCCTGTCGCGCGGCAGGGGTGTGTATCGCAACCGCCGAAAGCTGCACCGGCGGGCTGGTCGCGGCGGCATTGACAGATGTCGCCGGCAGTTCGGACGTGGTTCTGGGCGGGGTGATCAGCTATTCGAACGCGGCCAAGGTCAATCTGCTGGGCGTGCAGGCTGATACTCTGGACGCACATGGCGCCGTGTCCGAACCGGTCGCCCAGCAGATGGCGCGCGGCGCAAGTGATCGTCTGGGGGCAGAAATCGCCATCTCGACCACTGGTATCGCCGGCCCGGGCGGATCAGAGCACAAACCAGAAGGGCGGGTCTGCTTCGGCGTCACCACGCCAAAGGGCACCACGAGCGAGACGGTGGAATTCGGCCCCCTTGGGCGCGAGGCCGTTCGGGCCCGTAGCGTCGAACATGCGCTGACACTGCTGCTGACCGCCGTGGAAACGCTGTAGCTCTGGCCTGATCAGCCGTAAAGTTCAGCGGCGCGCCGTTCGAAGGCACGCACGATACGCTGCATCGCCTCGTTGAAGACAACGCCGATGATGCCCTGCAAGACGGCGTTCTTGAATTCAAAATCAACGAAAAAATCCACTTCGCAGCCCGTATCGGTATCGCGAAAGGCCCATGTGCTCTTCATGTAGCGAAAGGGACCATCCAGATATTCGGTGTCGATTTTCCGGTCCTGCGGCCACAGGGTCACGCGGCTGCCAAAGCGTTCGCGGAAAACCTTGAAGGAGATGACCAGGTCGGCCTCCATCACCTCATGATCGCCCATCGGCTTGACCTCGCGGATGCGCGCCGCGGCGCACCACGGCAGGAATTTCGGATAAGACCCGACGTCCGCCACAAGATCGTACATCTGCTGCGCGCTGTAGGGCAGGTTCCGCGTTTCTGAATGGGTCGGCATGTCGCTCCCGAGGGCAATTGGATGTGGTTTAGCTTGGGGGTCTCATGTCATACACTGGCCAAGTATATTCAAGGGGAAAGCATGACCTCGCGTCCATATGTCATCGACGAAATGATCTCTGCCAAGGAGATCGCCGCCCGAATAGAGGCGCTGTGCAGGGAAATCCGCAAGACGTTTCCCAGTGACGAAAGGCTGGTCGTCGTCGGCCTGCTGAGAGGATCGTTCGTGTTTATCGCCGACCTCGTCCGCGAACTCGCCGACCGTGATGTCGAGGTCGATTTTCTCGAGGCGTCCTCCTATGGCGACGCCATGGAAAGCAGTCGCGAGGTGCGTATCCTAAAGGACCTGCGCGGTGAAATCGGCGGCCGTAACGTTCTGGTCGTCGAGGATATCGTCGACACGGGGTATACCCTCAGCCATGTCGTGAACCTGCTTAAATCGCGCCTTCCCAAACGGTTGCAGACCATTGCGCTGCTCGACAAACCGTCGCGCCGCGAGGTCGACTTTCGCGCGGACCTGATCGGTTTCGATATCCCCGACGAATTCGTCGTGGGCTACGGGATCGACTATGCGCAATGCAATCGCAACCTGCCGTTCATCGGCAAGGTCCGGTTCATCGAATGAACCCGATGTGGCTGCTGCGCGCCGTGAACTGGGTACGGCACCCACCGTCGCAAAAGCGCGTGGTCCTGGTGGTCGTGATTGTGGCCGCCTGTCTGGCCATCTGGGGCGCGGAGCAGGTTTTCGGATTTCCCGAATGGCTCCGCCCCAACAATCTGCGCAATCTCAGCCGCTGATCACGAATTCGTCAGGACAGGGCAACGGTCGCTCTGTTACGCTGGGGTTCAGGTAATGGCCTGGCCGAGCCGCCGGCGCGTGGTGCAACGCCCGTCAGCCGAACGAAGACATATTGCAGGATGTGATATTCAGTGCGTAAAATATTGATCACCCTCGTTTTTCTGGGCGTCATCGCTGCCGGAGTCGCCTGGTGGCTGACCGGACCAGAGAGGCTACCCGATGATGCGATGGCCGGGTTGACCGGGGACGCTGCCCGTGGGGAAACGGTCTTCTACGCCGGCGGCTGTGCATCCTGTCATGCCGCCCCCGACGCAGCAGACGACGCTATGCTGGTTCTTGCGGGCGGACGCGCCCTCGTCTCGGATTTCGGCACATTCTACGCGCCCAATATTTCACCCGACATGGATCATGGCATCGGGTCGTGGTCGGCGTTGGACCTTGCCAACGCGATGAAGCAAGGCGTCTCACCACAGGGGCAGCACCTTTATCCGGCCTTTCCTTACACGACCTATACCCGTGCGAGCCTTCAGGATATCGCGGATCTCTACGCTTTTCTGCGCACCTTGCCGGCCGATGCGACACCGAACCGCGCCCACGATATCGGCTTTCCTTTCAACATCCGCCGCGCGCTTGGCGGATGGAAGCTGTTGTTCCTGAATGATGATTGGGTGCAGGAGGATGTCGAGTCGGAGGCGCTGAAGCGCGGACGCTACCTGGTGGAGGCCCTGGGCCATTGCGCCGAATGCCATACCCCCCGCAACGCGATTGGCGGCCTCGACACCATGCGCTGGCTGGGCGGTGCGCCCAACCCCTCGGGACAGGGTGAAATCCCAAACATCACGTCCGGCGCGCTTGGATGGTCGGAGGAAGAGGTCGCCGAATACCTGACCTCGGGCTTCACACCCGACTTTGATGTCGTCGGCGGAGAAATGGCCGATGTCGTCAGCAACATCGCCCACCTTGATGATGCGGATCGCGCCGCCATTGCCGCCTATGTGAAGGCGGTCCCTGCGGTGACCAACTAGGCGGCATCCCAGGCTTGACGAGCTGACATAAAAAAAGCCGCGGGCATCAATCATGCGCCGCGGCTTTTTTCAGCTGCAAATTAGGTCGGTTACGCCTGCCCGAGCTTTTTCAGGCGGGCGGTGCGGAGGCGGGCGAAATCATCCCCGGCGTGATAGCTGGACCGCGTCAGCGGCGTCGCCGAAACCATCAGGAACCCCTTGCCGTAGGCCGCTTTTTCATAGGCGGCAAATTCATCGGGATGGACGAACTTGGCCACGGCATGGTGCTTTGGCGTGGGTTGCAGATACTGCCCGATGGTCAGAAAATCGATATCTGCGGCGCGCATGTCGTCCATGACCTGCGTCACCTGAGGCCGCTCTTCGCCCAAGCCGACCATGATGCCGGACTTGGTAAAGATGGTCGGATCCAGTTCCTTTACCCGCTGCAAAAGGCGCAACGAGTGGAAGTAACGGGCACCGGGACGCACTTCCGGGTAGAGGCCCGGCACGGTTTCAAGGTTGTGGTTGAAGACGTCGGGCTTGGCCTCGACAACCGTTTCAAGAACCGAAGGTTCACACTTCAGAAAGTCGGGCGTGAGGATTTCGATCGTGGTGTCGGGACTGCGATGGCGGATGGCGCGGATCGTCTGGGCAAAGTGATCGGCGCCGCCATCCTTGAGGTCATCGCGGTCGACCGAGGTGATGACGACGTGATTTAGCCCAAGTTTTTCAACGGCATGGGCCACGCGCCCCGGTTCAAATGCATCAAGCGTATCGGGCCGACCGGTGGCGATATTGCAGAAGGTGCAGCCACGGGTACAGATGTCGCCCATGATCATCATGGTGGCGTGTCCCTGGCTCCAGCATTCGCCGACGTTGGGGCATCCGGCCTCTTCGCAGACGGTGACGAGGCGGTTGTCACGCATGATCTTGCGGGTTTCGGCATATGCCTTGGAGGTGGGTGCCTTTACACGGATCCAGTCTGGCTTTTTCGGCTGGGCGTTGTCCGGACGGTGCGCCTTTTCAGGGTGACGCTGGTCGGGGATCTTAAGGTCGCGCATATCAGGGCCTTTCCTATCGGCACGAGGCCTATCATAGCCACAGATGAGGTGAAGGGCCAGTTCCGCATGTCAGCCTTGCAAGCGGCGCAAACCCGTTATGCAGATGCAGAAAGAGGCCGGGCAAATCGCTGTAAATAGAGGCTAATCAGGGATTATCAGGGCTGTTTACCTTGCCGCGCTGCGGAAACGTTCTTGCACCGTTTTTGGAACAATTCTAGAAAACCGTCGAGTCTTATCATGAACTTCCGAGGATATTGCCATGCAAGCCGGTTCCAAGCTGCCCGATCTGACCTTCCGCACCCGTATTCGTGACGAGAGCATCGAAGGATCGAACCCGTTCCGCTGGCAGGACATGACCACCGCCGATTATTTCGCCGGCAAGCGCGTCATCCTGTTCTCTCTGCCCGGCGCGTTCACCCCGACCTGCTCGACCTACCAACTGCCCGGGTTCGAGAACAACTTTGCGAAGTTCCAGGAGCTGGGGATCGAGGCGATCTATTGCATGTCGGTCAACGACAGCTTTGTGATGAACCAATGGGCCAAAGCCCAAGGCATTGAAAACGTGAAAGTTATCCCGGACGGTTCGGGCGAATTCACCCGCCGCGTCGGCATGTTGGTGCGCAAGGACAACCTCGGCTTCGGCCTGCGGTCCTGGCGTTATGCCGCCGTCATCAACGACGGCGTTGTCGAACAGTGGTTCGAAGAGCCCGGCATCTGCGACAACCACGGCGAAGACCCCTATGGCGAGTCGAGCCCGGAAAACCTGATCAAATACCTGGAAGGCGCCAAGGAAGCGGCAGCCTGATCGGACGGACCTGCGACCTGCGCCGCGGCGTGGGTCAGGGGCCGGGACCGATGCCTCGGAATGAGAGAAAGGCCCGGAGATACCCTCCGGGCCTTCCGCATGTCGGCATTCCCGCCCAGATCCGACCTAACCCACTGAAATCGCTAAATTCGAACGTCGGTATCTGAACGGTATCTGTACGGTATCCGAACGGTGCTAAATCGCGGAAAACCGGATCGGCGCGGCGGGCCGGACCGGACAGCGGAGCCGACCTTTGCCCGGCTAGAGCGGCGCATCGACCCGCCGCGTTGCCGCAACCAGCGTTTCACCCACATCCGACAGGATATCGGCCAGCGCGCGGAACCAGCCGTCGTCCGGGCTGGAGGATCGGCGCACAAGGGCGATGCGGCGCGACGGTTCGGGCGCGGAAAAGCGGCGCAGGGACAGATCCTGCCCTTCGCTTGCCAGTGCCAGTTCGGGCAGCAGGGTCAGCCCGAACCCGGCAGCCACAAGGCGCGACAAGGTGGCGAGCGAGGAGGCCCCCATGTTGATCTGGGCATGCCCCCTGCCCCGCCCGCAGACATCGAGCGCCTGATCGGTCAGGCAATGGCCATCCTCCAGCAGCATCAACTGGGCGGGGCCAATCTGATCGGGGCGCAGGCTTTCGCGGCGTTCGCCAAGCGCGGCAAGGCGCGCGGCAGACCCTGCCAGCAGGAACCGATCCTCGAACAGGTCGCGGCTGATCAGATCTTCACCGCCCTCCAGCGGCAGGGCGACGACAGCGGCATCCAGACGACCGGCGCGCAGATCCTCGATCAGGCGATTTGTCTTGCCCTCCTGCACCTGCACATTCAGGCCGATGTCGCGCTGGCGGATCGCGGCCAGGGCGGCGGGCAACAGGTAGGGCGCGATGGTCGGGATCAGCCCCAGGCGCAATTCGCCGGACAGCCCCTGGTTCCAGCGGGCGATTTCGCCCAGCACCTGCATTTCCTCAAGCACCTTTTCCGCCTGCGCCAACACCAGCCGGCCAAAGGGCGTCAGCACCACGTCACGGCTGCGGCGTTCGACCAGGGGCGCGCCGAGAGTCTGTTCCATATCGCGGATCTGCACCGAAAGAGCAGGCTGCGACACATGCACCGCCTCGGCCGCGCGGCCAAAATTGCGCTGCTGGGCCAGAGATTTAAAGTAACCGAGCTGTTTGAGGGTCAAAGCCATAGGGGCAGATTATAGAAACGACAAGAAACTGCAATTGGATCTTATCGCATTTCTTCTACATAGTGTTCCAGCAAAGCCTTGGAGGGAGCCACTGATGAGTGACAAGAAGCGACTGACGACAACCGCCGGCGCACCGATGCCGACAAATGAATTTTCCCTGACCGCAGGCAAGCGCGGTCCGGTGTTGATGCAGGATTACCAGCTGATCGAAAAGCTGGCGCACCAGAACCGCGAACGCATCCCCGAACGGGTGGTGCATGCCAAGGGCTGGGGTGCCAAGGGCACGCTGACCATTACCAACGATATTTCGCAGTATTCCTGCGCCAAGATCTTTTCCGAAGTCGGCAAGAAAACCGAAGTGCTGAGCCGTTGGTCCACCGTGGCCGGGGAACAGGGCGCAGCGGACGCCGAGCGCGACGTGCGTGGTTTTTCGCTGAAATTCTACACCGAGGAAGGCAACTGGGATCTGGTCGGGAACAACACGCCGATCTTTTTCGTGCGCGACCCCTACAAATTTCCCGACTTTATCCGGACGCAGAAGCGTCACCCGGTCACCAACCTGCGCAGCCCCGAGGCGATGTTCGATTTCTGGGCGGCCCAGCCCGAATCCGTCCACCAGGTCACCATCCTGATGTCCGATCGCGGCATCCCGACCAACCCGATGCACATGAACGGCTACGGCAGCCACACCTTCAGCCTGTGGAATGCAGCCGGTGAACGGTTCTGGGTCAAGTTCCACTTCAAGGTTCAGCAGGGCCACAAGCATTATACCAACGCAGAGGCCGAAAAGCTGATCGGGAAGACCCGAGAAAGCTATCAGGAGGACCTGTTCAACGCGATCGACGAGGGCAATTTCCCCAAGTGGAAGATGATGATCCAGGTCATGCCCGAGGAAGAGGCGATGAACCAGCCGTTCAACCCCTTCGACCTGACCAAGGTCTGGCCGCACGGTGACTTCCCGCTGATCGAGGTCGGTGAGCTGGAGATGAACGAGAACCCCGAGAACTACTTCATGTACATCGAAAACGCGGCCTACAGCCCGTCGAACGTTGTGCCGGGGATCGGGTTCAGCCCGGACAAGATGTTGCAGGGTCGGCTGTTTTCCTATGCCGATGCGCACCGCTATCGCCTGGGCACCCACTATGAGCAGCTGCCGGCAAACCACGCGAAGAATGCCGATGTGAATTTCTATCACAAAGACGGGTCGATGCGGTTCTTTCCGCCGAAAACCGGCCATGTCGATGCCTATTACGAGCCGAACCAATACGCGGAATCGGCCAAGGCAGACCCCAGCGTGGCCGAGCCGCCGCTGCGGATCGACGGTGACGCGGCCCGCTATGACCCGGCGGACCCGGATGCCGATTACGTCCAGCCCCGCGCGCTGTATGCCGAGGTTCTGAACGACGAGGAACGTGCGCGCCTGCATTCCAACATGGCCTCGGCCATGGGGCCATGCTCGGATCCGGTGAAGGAGCGGTGGTATGCCGTCCTGGGCCGCGTGCACCCCGACTACGAAGCGGGGGTCCGCCGCGCGGTCGAGGATGACGTGAACGCCATTTCCGTCACCGACGACACGCCCGTCGAAGCCGCCGAGTAAACCAGAGCGCCAATTATCGCGTTTCGCAGACCGCCCCGGGCCGTTAGGTTCGGGGCGTTTTGGTTTGAAAGGGTCTGCCATGGATTGGGCGCAACACCGGCGCGAAGCACATGCCTTGGGGCGGATGCAGGAGTTTCTGAAGCAGATCGTCTATGGTGGCAACGACGGTATCGTCACCACCTTTGCCATCGTTGCCGGATTCGCCGGCGCCGCCGCCGATGGTGTTGCGGCCATCGGGGGCGTGGCGGTTCTGGTGTTCGGGCTGGCCAACCTGTTTGCCGACGCGGTGTCGATGGGGCTGGGCGAATTCCTGTCGGGACGCGCACAGCACGATCTGTACCACGCCCGCCGCCAGATGGAGCTGAACGAGATCGCGGTGAACCCCGATCATGAGCGTGACGAGCTGGAAGTGATTCTGAAGCAGCGCGGTCTGGGCAATGCGGATGCACGCGCCACCGCCGATATCATGGTGCATCACCCCTCGATCATGGCCGACCTGATGATGACCTATGAATTCGGGATGCACGACCCGGCCGAGGACAATCCGGCGATCAACGGGCTGTTCACATTTGCCAGCTTCGTGACCTTCGGGGCGGTGCCTCTGGTGCCGTATTTCCTGTTTGCGCCGTCGGACGGGGTGTTCTGGTCTTCGGTGGCCTGCACGTTCGGCGCGCTGAGTGCGCTTGGTCTGCTGCGCTGGCGTACAACGCGCGAAAACGTCTGGCGCGCCGTGGGCGAAACCGTCACGGTGGGGGCGATCTGCGCGGTTGTCGCCTATGGTGTGGGGGTGCTGGTCAGCGGCTGAGGCCGAGCATTGTGCATCGCTGCGAAACAGTACCCGGCCCGACGATAGACGTGCCCTGCCACCCGTTAACCAGTTCCGCGGCGGGGTCGGACGGAGATTTGACGCGTACCGGAGGCTTGGACCGGTCCGCGCAATTTTACTAAAATTAGCGCTACTTCAGCCCAGCAGGCCGCTGTCGCCCGGCAGGCTGCCATAGTGGCGGTGCAGCCGTTGCAGTGCGATGCGCAGGACGATCTTGGCCGAGCGTGCGGACCAGCCCATCTTGCGCTCGGCTGTTTCCAACCCTTCCAGGTGGCAGCAGCACCGCAGCGCGATATCGCTGAGCCCGGGGCCAAGCTCACCCAGGGCCGTCGCGACACGGTCGCGGGCGGCTTCGGGGCCACGCGGACGGCCCTTGCCCAGCCCCGAGCTGACGCCGGCGGTCAGGAAGTGATCCCAGTTCTGCGCAATCTGCGGCCCCATCTGCGCCAGTTCGAAATCTTCGCGCAGCCGTTCCCCGGCGCGAACGTGTTCGGGTTTGAGGAAGGGCGTGCCATCGCGGTCGCGCCGTCGCGCAAGCGCGGCGACCGGCGTGTCGTTGACAAACCCACGCCCGCGAGGTGTCTCGTCGTCGTCGTCCTGCGCCTGCTCCACGGCTTGCGCGCCGCGCATTTCGAAACCCGCCATCCCCTCGGCAAATCCACGGGCAGCATTTTCTGACCGTGCAATCAACAGATTGAGCGCCGTTCTTCCCGTCGGTGTGATGGTATATCGCGAAACACGGCCAGGGGTCTTGCAGGCGATCCAATCCTTCAGCGCCATCGCCTCGGCCAGATCCCGGCCGACCACGTCAAGACGATCGGGCGAGCCATCGATGCGGTCGCGCACCACCACCGCCTTATCCATGTCTTGCGCCACGGCAAGGACAGTACCGGGACGGGCGAGATGGCGCAGCACCGGCAACGCGTCGCGATTGAGGCGCGCTTCGGTAATGGGGGGAAGAAATTCGGTCGAGGCGGTCGGTTTCATGACAAGATGCTCCTGTTGGTTTTCCCGACAGGGGGCAGCCCTGCCGCGCCGGCCAAACCGGCTGAGCGCGGCGTCCACCAGCGGATCATCGCGCAGGGTTTCGTACCGCCGGATCTGACGGAGCACTGTCGAGGCGTGGCAGCCCGCGTCGCGCGCCAGTTGGCGGATGGTAATACCGTCTTCGATATGAGCGATGTAGTGACGCGCGGCATTTGGCAGCCAGGACGGCACATGTGCCGCCTGCCCCGCCCGATGCGCCTGGCAGATAGGCGCAGGTTCTTTCGTGTGATTCCTATCGATCACGAGCGAGCCCTGCCTTGCAGTCAGAATTATCCCCATAATTATCTACACCAAACGGCGTTAAGGTTTCTGAAAGGTTAACTATTAACCCTCACGGCAATCATTGTTTCCAAATGATAAACTATTCTTGCACGACCGTTCGCCGCGCAAAGATCGACGCAACACGCGTCGGGGTTGTGTAGGTTCAGGTCCTCATGGGGTCCGGGCATCTGCCGAGGCAACGCTGCCAAGGGACGTGTGCCACCTATTGCAACCTGGGAAATCCAAAGGAAACGACGATGCAGGATGTTCACACAATGCTGGCGCAGCTGCGCCGCCCCGGCCTGCTGGTCCGCGCGGCACGGATTGCGGCAGATGGTTATCGGCGCGAAACCCACCTGTCTGCGCTGCTGGGGCAGACGGTGCTGCCACGCCACGGCGCGGCGGTGATGAAACTGTGGGAGCGCGAAGCCGAACTGGACCGGCAGCGTCGCGACCGGTCCAGCATGTATACGCCATCGCACCATGTCGAGGTGCTGTCGGCAATCATGGCCGAGGCGCGTCTTTTGCAGGCAGCGGCGCAATAGACCCGGTGCCGGGGGATCAGCCGACCCAGAGTTCGGCTGATCGGGCGGTTATGCGGTCAGGTGGTCAGGCAAAGGCATCGGGCATTTCGCCCTTGCGACGCGCGACGAAGGCCGCCAGCGCCTCGGCCTTTTCTGGGTCGAGGAAGGGCTGCTGATAGCTGTCGAGCAGCTTTTTCACGCGGACGGCGGCCAGTGCCTGGGTGTCGCGCGCGCCTTCGTCCGACCAGGTTTCGAAGGGTTTGTTGTCAAGCAGATCCGAGCGCCAGAAGGCCGTCTGGAAATGCCGCTCGGTGTGGGAACAGCCAAGGTAATGCCCGCCGGGACCGACCTCTCGTATCGCGTCCATTGCCTGGGCTTCGGCGTCGTGGGGCACGCCGGCCGCCATGCGATGCAGGATGCCCAGCTGGTCGGCGTCCATGACAAATTTTTCGAACGACGACACCAGCCCGCCCTCCAGCCAGCCACAGGCGTGCAGCATGAAGTTGACGCCACCGAGCAGAGCCGCGTTCAGGGTATTGGCCGTCTCGTAAGCCGCCTGCGCGTCTGGCAGTTTCGAGCCGCACAAGCCGCCGCCTGAGCGGAACGGCAGGTTCAGGCGCCGCGCCAGTTGACCCGCACCATAGAGGATCTGGCTGGCCTCGGGGGTGCCGAAGGTGGGCGCACCGGAGTTCATGTCGATCGTCGTCACGAAGGCACCGAAGATCACCGGCGCACCGGGGCGCACGAGCTGGGAATAGGCGATGCCCGCCAGGACCTCGGCCAAAACCTGGGTCAGCGTCCCGACGACCGAAACCGGCGCCATCGCGCCGCCGACGATGAAGGGCGAGATGATGCTGGCCTGCATGTTCGCGGCATAGATTTCCAGCGCGCCCATCATCGTATCATCGAAGGTCAACGGCGAGTTGATGTTGATGAGCGAGGTCATGACGGTGTTGTTGGTCGCGAACTCGTCTCCGAACAGGATCTTGCACATGTCGACCGAATCCTGCGCCCGGCTGGGTTCGGTGACCGATCCCATGAAGGGTTTGTCGGTCAATGTCATATGGGCCAGCAGCATGTCGAGGTGGCGCTTGTTCACCGGCACGTCCGTCGGTTCGCAGACGGTGCCGCCGGAATGGTGCAGGTATTTCGACATATAACCGAGGCGCACGAAATTGCGGAAATCCTCCATCGTGGCATAGCGGCGGCCGCCGTCGAGGTCGCGCACGAAGGGCGGGCCGTAAACCGGAGAGAGCACGAGGTTCTTGCCGCCGATCTCGACATTACGTTCAGGATTGCGGGCGTGCTGGGTAAAGCTGGAGGGCGCGGTTGCGCACAGCTTGCGGGCCAGTCCGCGCGGGATGTGGACGCGTTCGCCCTGAACATCCGCGCCAGCCTCGCGCCAGCGCTGCAAGGCTGCGGGATTGTTGACGAAATTGACGCCAATCTCCTCAAGCACGGTTTCGGCGTTGGCCTCGATGATTTCAAGCGCCTCGGTCGACAGCATCTCGAGGTTGGGAATGTTCCGCTCGATATATTTTGCCGTGTCGAAACTGACCGCGCTGCGGGCGGCACGGCGGGCCGCCCCGCCTCCGCCGCGCACCCGTTTGCCGCCGACTGCTGCTTCTTCCGTCATCGCAGATCCTCATGCCTTGTCCCTGAGAGCCGAGTCGGGCCGCGGGATTCCCCCCCTGATAGCGCGTCCACCCGGCCGCGGGAGGCGCAGATTGCGGCGCGTGAGGGGGGAAAGCGACATGCGATGCACCCGCAGCGACCGTCATGGCGCGCCCCCGTGCCCGGCAATGCCGCGTTGCGCGCGCTTTCTCTTGCGCCTTTGCGCCGGTCGCACTAATCCCTGCGCATGAGCCAGACATCCCATGACCGCCTTCTGATTATCGACTTTGGCAGCCAGGTAACGCAGCTGATCGCGCGCCGCCTGAGAGAGCTGAACGTCTATTGCGAAATCCACCCCTATCAGAACGTCACCGACGCGTTCCTGACCGAATTCGCCCCAAAGGCGATCATCTTTTCGGGCGGGCCGGATTCGGTGGTGCGCGAGGGGTCGCCGCGTCCGCCCCGATCCGCCTACGATCTGGGCGTGCCGATCCTGGGCATCTGCTATGGCCAGCAGGTCATGATGCAGGATCTGGGTGGCACGGTAGAGGCCGGTGAATCCCACACCGCCGAATTCGGTCGGGCCTATGTCAAACCCACCGAGGCCCGGATCGATTTCATGAACGGCTGGTTCCTGGATGGCACCGGCCGCGAGCAGGTCTGGATGAGCCACGGCGACCATGTCAGCCACATCGCCCCCGGCTTTGAGGTCTATGCGACCTCGCCCGGCGCGCCCTTTGCCATCACCGCCGACCTCGATCGCCGGTTTTACGCGGTCCAGTTCCACCCCGAGGTGCACCACACCCCGAACGGCAAGACCCTGTACGAAAATTTCGTGCGCGACGCGGGCTTTACCGGCGACTGGACGATGGACGCCTACCGTGAGGAAGCCATCCGCAAGATCAAGGATCAGGTCGGCGACAAGCCGGTGATCTGTGCCCTGTCCGGGGGCGTCGACAGCTCGGTCGCGGCGGCGTTGCTGCACGAAGCCATCGGCGATCAACTGACCTGCGTCTTTGTCGATCATGGCTTGCTGCGCCTGAACGAGGCGGACGAAGTCGTTGCCATGTTCCGCGATCACATGAACCTCAAGGTCATCCATGCGCAGGAACAGGACCTGTTCCTGGGCGAGCTTGAGGGGGTCTCGGACCCTGAGACCAAGCGCAAGATCATTGGCCGTCTGTTCATCGAGGTGTTCCAGAAATACGCCGACCAGATCGAGGGTGCGGAGTTTCTGGCGCAGGGCACGCTCTATCCCGATGTCATTGAATCCGTGTCGTTTTCCGGTGGGCCGTCGGTCACCATCAAAAGCCACCACAACGTCGGCGGCCTGCCCGAGAAGATGGGCCTGAAGCTGGTCGAACCGCTGCGCGAACTGTTCAAGGACGAGGTGCGCGTGCTGGGACGGGAACTGGGCCTGCCAGACAGCTTCATCGGTCGGCATCCGTTCCCCGGGCCGGGGCTGGCGATCCGCTGCCCGGGCGAGATCACGCGCGAAAAGCTGGATATCCTGCGCAAGGCCGATGCCGTCTATATCGACCAGATCCGCAAACATGGCCTCTACGATGACATCTGGCAGGCGTTCGTGGCGATTCTGCCCGTGCGCACCGTGGGTGTCATGGGCGATGGACGCACCTATGATTTCGCCTGCGCCCTGCGCGCCGTGACCAGCGTTGATGGCATGACTGCGGATTATTATCCCTTCACCCATGAATTCCTGGGCGAGACCGCGACGCGTATCATCAACGAGGTCAAGGGCATCAACCGGTGCACCTACGACATCACCTCCAAACCTCCGGGAACGATCGAGTGGGAATGATCGGTACCGGTCAGGTGCGCCTGACCGGTACCATGTCCTGCCCGCCAGGGCGTTGCGATGCGGTGCGGGCCGCCCTGCCCGCACATATCCGCCTGACCCGCGCCGAACCCGGTTGCCTGTCGTTCGACGTGACCGAAACGACACCGGGGACGTTCGGCGTTGCCGAGTGTTTTGCAAGCCGCGCTGCGTTCGACCACCATCAGGCCCGTGCCGCTGCCAGCGAATGGGCGCAAATTACGCAGGGGCTGCCCCGCGATTACCGCATCGAGGAAGGCTGACCGCCTAATCCCCTTGCCTGTTCGCCCCGCCATCTGCGACATTGGGGCAGATCCAACCGGAATTCCGCATGGCCAAGAAAGATACCATTCTGTCGCGCTGCGAAGCCTCGGGCCTGCGCATGACCGAACAACGCCGGGTGATTTCGGACGTCCTGGACAAGGCGCGCGACCACCCGGACGTGGAACAGCTTCATGCACGCGCCAATGCACGGGATCCGCGGATTTCGCTGGCGACGGTCTATCGCACCGTCAAGCTGTTCGAGGGCGCAGGGATCCTGGAGAAGATCGATTTCGGAGATGGCCGGTCACGCTACGAGGACGCCGAGCGCGATCACCACGATCACCTGATCGACATCACCACCGGCACGGTCATCGAATTCGTCGACCCCGACATCGAGGCCTTGCAGGAGAAGATTGCGGCCAAGCTGGGCTATCGGCTGCAAGGTCACAAGCTGGAACTCTATGGCGTACCGATCAAGACGGACCGGGCCGCCGAGTGACCCCGCCCGCTGGGTGCCGGCGCCCGTCCCCCAGGCAGGGCCAGGCAGGACATGCGGCGGCGTCGCACGCCCGCGGCAGCGTCGCCCAATCTGCCCGAGGCCGCACCAATTTGCACGTTAACGCAATCAGATGCCGCCTGCCCCTTTCCTCATCTCGCCCGACAGCCTAAGACTTTGGCAACAGCCCATCAGCAAAGGGAAACCGCCCCAATGAGCACGATTATCGACATTTTCGCCCGTGAGATCCTGGACAGCCGTGGCAACCCGACGGTCGAGGTCGACGTGACCCTGGAAGACGGGACAATGGGCCGCGCGGCCGTGCCCTCGGGCGCATCGACCGGCGTGCACGAAGCGGTCGAGCGCCGCGACGGCGACAAGAGCCGCTACTTGGGCAAGGGCGTTCTGGAGGCGGTTGCGGCCGTCAATGGCGAGATTGCCGAGGAATTGCTGGGCTTTGAGGCGACCGACCAGGTTGGCATCGACATGTCGATGATCGAACTGGACGGCACCGACAACAAGGGGCGCCTGGGCGCGAACGCGATCCTCGGCGTGTCGCTGGCCGTGGCCAAGGCGGCCGCCGAATTCACCCAACAGCCGCTGTTCCGCTATGTCGGTGGCACCTCGGCGCGCGTGCTGCCGGTGCCGATGATGAACATCATCAACGGCGGCGAACATGCCGACAACCCGATCGACATCCAGGAATTCATGATCATGCCTGTTGCGGCCGAGAATATCCGCGACGCCGTGCGCATGGGCTCCGAAGTGTTTCACACGCTGAAAAAGGAACTGTCGGCGGCGGGCATGTCGACCGGTCTGGGCGACGAGGGCGGCTTTGCACCCGAGCTGGGCAGTACCACCGAGGCGCTGGATTTCATCCTGAAATCCATCGAAAAGGCCGGCTACGCACCGGGCAAGGACATCTACCTCGCGCTCGACTGTGCCTCGACCGAGTACTACAAGGACGGCAAGTATGAGATGAAGGGTGAGGGCAAGTCTTTGACCTCACAGGAAAATGCCGACTACCTCAAGGCGCTGTGCGATGCCTATCCCATCATCTCGATCGAAGATGGCATGGCCGAGGATGACTGGGACGGCTGGAAGATGCTGACCGATCTGCTGGGCGACAAGGTGCAGCTGGTGGGCGACGATCTGTTCGTCACCAACCCGGCCCGCCTGAAGATGGGGATCGACAAGGGCGTCGCCAACTCGATGCTGGTCAAGGTCAACCAGATCGGCACCCTGACCGAAACGCTGAAGGCCGTCGATATGGCGCACCGCGCGCGCTATACTAACGTGATGAGCCACCGGTCTGGCGAAACCGAGGATGCCACGATTGCCGACCTGGCCGTGGCAACCAACTGCGGCCAGATCAAGACCGGGTCGCTGGCGCGGTCCGACCGTCTGGCGAAATACAACCAGCTGATCCGCATCGAAGAGATGCTGGGCGAGACGGCAGAATATGCCGGGACCTCGATCCTGAAAAAGTAACCTTGGCTGACAAGGTGTGACTGATGCGCACCGCCCCGCGGCCCCTGATCGGGCTTCGGGGCGGTTTTCTTTGGTTAATCAGGCGATTGGCCCCGGATTTTCAACGTCGGTATCAGAACGGTATCGAAGCGGTATCCGGGCGGTGCAACGGCGGCGGAAATGCCCTGGTTAACGCAGCGTGCGCTGCCCTCCTGGTTCAGAGGCACCGGAGGAGGCGACAGGCGGTGCGCAGCACCACAAAGCGACAGACGGCACGCAGCACCGCAAAGCGACAGGCGGTGCGCGGCACCACACGGAGCGCAGCGGCACGTCGGGCGTACCGGGCGTCGGGCGTACCGGGCGTGGGGCGATGCGGGCGTCAGATCAGATCGTTCGCTTGATCGGCAGCAGGCGCAACGTCAGCGACGCGAGCTTGAACGCGACCGGGCAGACCATCAGCGACAGCACGAAGGCGATTGGCCAGGACGTCAGCCAGTTCTGCATCCATTGAAAAAGCCAGCCGTCGGCGAATCCGATGGGTAGGATCGACATTGCAAAGCTCATCAACAGCGCCATCAGGCCGGAGATGAAGAATTGCGAGACGATGATGGTGGTCTTGGTCGTGGGGGGCATGTCAGTCTCCGGTAAAAGATGGCAGGGTGCCGACGCAGATACGCTGCGGCTAACGTGAGCAATGCGTTGGTTCGGACCGCGAAGACCTTGCCGTGCGGCGGCACGGCGACCGGGATAACCACCCGGCCTTTGGCTTTTCGTCTGTGGCTGAATAGTCTGTGGTCATGATTCGCGTCAAACAACGATGCACAACACCGTTAACCGGCGCACCGCGCCCCCCTCTCTCGCCCCGATCTGCTTCGCCGGCTGTGTCCTGAGTGCAGTCCGGTGGCGCAGGCCAGCAAGGAGCCCTGCATGACCGCCGACGAGATCATCGCCCTGCTGGACCTGACCCCCCACCCCGAGGGCGGCCATTTCCGCCAGACGTGGATTGCCGACGCCGGAGCGGAGCGCGCGGCAGGCACCTGCATCTATTTCCTGTTGCGCGAGGGCGAGACGAGCCATTGGCACGCCGTCGACAGCACCGAGATCTGGCACCACTACGCGGGGGCCAGCGTCGAGCTGCGCCTGTCCGACACGACCAGCGGCCCCTATCAGGTGCACCGGCTGGGGCCGGATCTGGCCGATGGGCAACGCCCGCAGGTGATCGTGCCGGTCGGGCATTGGCAGGCCGCGCGCGCCATTGGCGGATGGGCGCTGGTTGGCTGCACGGTGTCACCTGCCTTCGATTTCGCCGGCTTTACCCTGGCACCGGAAGATTTCGACATTCCGGGCCCTGCCTGACCCGTGCGGCGCGTCCGCCGGCCCCCTGTCAGACCCCGGTGAGCGGTTTTTGCCCGGTCGAGGTGGCGGCGGGCCTGTTTGCGCGTCTGTACAGGTTGGGCCCGCGCAGCACATCACGTCGCACCAGTGAGACCTGAGGCGCAGGGGTGATGCGCCCTTTCAAAAAAAATCTAAAAAAAACTTGTACCACGTTGAAACTCTGCCGCTGCGCCATTCGTAGCTTTGGCGAAGACAGTGTTAAGGGCATTGTCAGGGAGGCCGGCGCAAGCCGTGCCCCGACATGACGAGGGCGGAGCCATTTCCATGAATGGTCCCCGACGCGACAGCGCAAGCCACCGGCATCCCCATTGCCGCAGCCAGCCTGATGACGTCGTCAGCAGCCCCGCGGCACCCCGCGATCGCCTTGGCGGTCCGGGGTGCCGCGGCCCACGTCGGGGCAATGTCCTGTCTTCGGTTCAAGTATGGACCTACGGAGCCGAGTGCGTTGGTTGTGTTGTTAAAGAGTGGCTCCGCGCCCACTTCCGGGCGTGTACCGGGGACTGCGTTCAGTGCTCTGGTCGCCGTGTCCAGCCGGAAGTGGGCATTCTGCCGCCGAGACGGGTTTCCCCACGTTACCGTGTCGGGGATCGGCAGAAAAAGAGGCGGGGCATTGCCCCGCCTCTTGTTCGTTCGGCCCTGCGTTTGTCCGGGTCCGGTCAGCGCGCCGCCTGAATCGCGGCGATCAGACCCGCGGTCGATCCGTCCTTGGCATCCGCAGGTTCATCGCCCGACAGGATCGGGGCGAGTTTCAGCGCCAGCTCCTTGCCCAGTTCGACGCCCCATTGGTCAAAGGAATTGATGCCGAGGATCACGCCCTCGACAAAGACGCGGTGTTCATAGAGCGCGATGATCTGACCCAGCACGTAGGGCGTCAATTTGGGATAGAGCAGCGTGGTCGAGGGGCGGTTGCCGGGAAAGACCCGGTGCGCGGCCTGACGCATCAGTTCGTCGCCGGTAAAGCCCTTGTCGGCCATCAGGGCTGTCGCCTCCTCCAGCGAGCGGCCCAGCATCAGCGCCTCGGACTGGGCCAGGCAATTGGCCAGCAGCAGGTCGTGCTGATGCGTCAGATCGGCCTCGTGCCCCTGGATACCGGCCATGAATTCGCAGGGCACGACGCGGGTGCCCTGGTGGATCAGCTGGTAGAAGGCGTGCTGCCCGTTGGTGCCCGGTTCGCCCCAGACCACGGGGCCGGAGTTGACCGGCAGGTCGCTGCCATCCATCGAGACGCGCTTGCCATTACTCTCCATCTCGAGCTGTTGGAGGTAGGCGGGCAGACGCAGCAGGCGCTGTTCATAGGGCAGCACGGCCCGGGTGGCATAGCCGAGGCCCTGGTTGTGCCAGATGCCGGTGAGGGCCAGCAGGACCGGCAGGTTTTCGGGAAACGGCGCGTCGCGGAAGTGATGGTCCATCGCCTGTGCGCCGGACAGCAGGTCGCGGAAGGTCGCAGGGCCGGTGGCCAGCATCACCGACAGGCCGATCGGCCCCCAGAGAGAATAGCGCCCGCCGACCCAATCCTCGAACCCGAAAACGCGGGATGGGTCGATGCCCCAGGCGGTGGTCTTTTCCAGGTTGGAACTGAGGGCGGCGAATTGCGCGCCGGTGTCGCTGACGGTTTCGGCCATCCATGCGCGGGCCGTTTCCGCGTTGGTCATGGTTTCGATTGTGGTGAAGGTCTTTGATGCGACGATGACAAGAGTTGTCGTGGGATCAAGACCTTGCAAGGTGTCGTGAATGTGCGCCCCATCGACGTTGGAGACATAGTGCACGCGCGGCCCGTCGCGATAGGGCCCAAGGGCAATGTCCAGCATGACCGGCCCGAGATCGGAGCCGCCGATGCCGATATTCACCACGTCGGTGATCGCGCCGCCCTGTCCGGTAAAGCGACCCGCGCGCAGATCCTCGGCAAAGGCCTGCATCCGCGCGAGGGTATCGAGGACGCCGGGCATGACATCCGTCCCATCGACCATCACGGGCGTCGCGTCGAGATTGCGCAGGGCGGTATGCAGCACCGCGCGCCCCTCGGTATCGTTGATCTTTTCGCCCTCGAACATGGCGGCGCGTTTGTTCGTCAGATCGGCATTTTCACACAGCTCCAGCAGCGCGGCCATCACATCGGCGTCGATATTGGTCTTGGAATAGTCGAACAGCAAACCCTCTGCCCGGGCCGAGAAGCTGTCGAAGCGCGCGGGATCGTCGTTGAACAGGCTGAGGATCGGGCGATCGCGCAGGCTGTCAGCGAGACTGGTCAGCTTTTCCCACATGAGGTTTTATCCTTTAGATCAAATACTTGGGATGCGAAGCTTATTCCGCCCAATGCACGGTGGCATCGCCCAGAACGGCCGCGATGGGGGCCTCTTCCGGGCTGAGGGAGCGGGCGCGTTCAAGCACCTCGCGCTTGCGTGTGCCGGTGATGATGACATGTGTCGCCAGCGCGCCACGCAGATACCGCGCGGTGATGGTGATGCGCGGCTCATCCGCGGCATCGGCGCGCATCGGCAGCAGGATCGGCGCGTCGGGGGCCAATGCCTCGGCCAGGCGATCCGCGCCGGGAAAGATCGAGGCGGTGTGCATGTCGGTGCCCATGCCCAGCACCAGCACGTTGATCGGCATATGCGGGGCCAGTGCCTCGGACAGACCATCCAGCGCGTCTTCGGGGCGGTCCGTCTCGGCGTAGAGCGGCAGCATCGTGGCCGCGGCGGCGTGGCCGGTCAGCAGACGGTTGCGCAGCAGGGCGGTGTTGGAACGCGGGCTGCTTTCGGGCACCCAGCGTTCATCGTTCAGCACCACGTCGACGCGATCCCAGTCCATCTTGACCGCCGTCAGGGCATCGAAGATCGGCCCCGGCGTGGTGCCGCCGGGCACGCAGAAGGTCACGCGGTCGTCATGGCGCAGGGCCGCGCCCAGGTCCGATGCGATCTTGTCCGCGACGCTCATCGCCAGCATTTCGCGGTCGGGGTATTCGACGAAATTCATGTGCGGATCTCCCTCCAGCGGCGACCGTCACGGTGCATCAGCATCAGCGCCTCCTCCGGCCCGGTCGAGCCGCTCTCGTATGGTTTCGGCTTGTCGCCACGCTCTTCCCACCCCTCGATGATGGGATCGGCCCAGGCCCAGGCGGCCTCGACCTCGTCCCCGCGCATGAACAGGGTCTGGTTGCCACGGATCACGTCCATGATCAGCCGTTCATAGGCGTCGGGCACGTCTTCGGCATCCGGGCCGAGGGCATCGGCAAAGGTCATGTCCAGCGGCACATCGACCAGGCGCATCCCGCCGGGGCCGGGCTCCTTGATGGTGACGCCCAGTTCCATGCCTTCGTTCGGTTGCAGGCGGATGGTCAGGATATTGCGGTGGCTGCCGGATTCCGGGCCAAAGATCGAATGCGGGGTTTCCTTGAAAACCACCGCAATCTCGGAGGTGCGCGCCTTGAGACGTTTGCCGGTGCGCATGTAGAATGGTGTTCCGGCCCACCTCCAGTTCGAGATCTTGACCTTCATCGCGACATAGCTTTCGGTCAGGCTGCTGGTGTCGTCGACATCCTGCAAATAGCCGTCGTTGCCGGGGCCGTCCGCCATGTATTGCCCGCGCACCAGGTCGTCGGCCGGTACGGGGTCGAGCGCGCGGATCACCTTGAGCTTTTCATCACGCACCGCGCCGGGGTCGAATTTTGCGGGCGGTTCCATCGCGATCAGGCAAAGCAGCTGCATCAGGTGGTTCTGCACCATGTCGCGCATCGCCCCGGATTTGTCATAGTATTCGCCCCTGCCCCCGACACCGACGGTTTCCGACACGGTGATCTGGATGTGGTCGATGTATTGCGAATTCCACAGCGGTTCGAACAGCATGTTGCCGAAACGGACCGCCATCAGGTTCTGGACGGTTTCCTTTCCGAGATAATGGTCGATCCGGTAGATCTGGGATTCGTCGAAGTGCTGGGCCAGCCCGTCGTTCAGCACCCGCGCCGAGGCAAGGTCGCGGCCAAAGGGTTTTTCCACGACGATCCGCGTGTCGTCGTCGGCCATGCCATGTTTGTGCAGCCGTTCGGCCAAGGCCCCGAACAGGCTGGGCGCGACCGAGAAATAGAAGGCGCGAATGCGCTTTTCCTCGACCTTTTCCGCCAGCTCTGCCCAGCCATCGGTGCCGAGCGCGTCGATCTGCACATAATCGATATGGGTCAGGAACGACTCCAGCGTGCCATCTTCGCAATGGGTGCCGCCGTTGAATTCGCGGATCGACTCGGTGACGAAATCGCGGAATTCCTCGGTGGAATGTTCGGAACGGGCGGCGCCGATGATGCGCGACCCGCCCTCCATCTGGCCGGCGCAGAAACGCCGGAACAGGGCTGGCAGGATCTTGCGACGGGCAAGGTCGCCAGTGCCGCCGAAAATGACGAGGTCGAATTCATCGACGGGAATCACGCGAGAGACCATCAAAGCTCCTTTCCGCATGGGCAACGGGCCAAAGCCCGTCTGGTTTGCCCAAATCTGGCGCCGGTCTGTTTGCGAAACCCGGCAATTCGCCCGCACTTTAGCAGAAGTCAGCCGCGCCACAATGCCGGGCGTTAGCGTTAACAAGACGCTGCCGGTGACTGCCGCGCCGAGGCCACGCTCCGCCCCCGGATGATCGGCATCCGGGGCGGCAACGCAAGGGCGATGGCCCGCTGGGCGCGGCCCGGCGGGCGCAATCGCGGGATGTCGCCGTTTCCTGCGCCGTCTTTTCTTGTGCCGCCGTTTCCTGCGCCGAAGCGGTCAGCCGGGGTCAGACGGGATCAGCTGGGGGCGGAGCTGACGATCCCCCCCGAGACGGGCTGCGCCACGCCGGTCGTCGCGGCGCAGGAGGTCGGCAGGCCACGCGCCACCCGCACGGCAAGATAGGCAAAGGCCTGCGCCTCGAGCATGTCGCCATCCAGGCCCTGCGCCTCCACCGGCTCCACCGGACAGGACAGCCCGGCGCGCAGCAGCGCCATCATCACCGGGTTTTGGCGCCCGCCCCCCGTCACCAACAGGCGCTGCGGCGGGGTCGGAAGCTGGGTCATGCCATGCAACACGGACCGCGCGGCCATCGCCGTCAGCGTCGCCGCCGCATCGGCATCCGACAGGTGCGACACCTGCCCCACAAGATCACCAAAATCGTTTCGGTCCAAGGACTTGGGTGGCGTTCTTGAGAAATATCGATGGCCGAGAAAGCGCGCCAGAACATCGGCGTCCACCTGACCTGCGGCGGCAACCGCGCCATCGTGATCATGGGACAGGCCACGCCGCGCCTGCATCAGGTCGTTGATCGGCGCATTGGCGGGGCCGGTGTCAAAGGACATCAGCGCGCCGGGCGCGTCGGGCGCATCGACCCCGGGGTCGACCCAGGTCAGGTTGCCCACCCCCCCGAGGTTGAGAAAGGCCAGCGGTTGCTGCGCCCCCATCCAGCGCGCGCAGGCGTGGTGAAAGAACGGGGCAAGCGGCGCACCCTCGCCCCCCGCCGCCACATCGGCGCTGCGGAAATCCCAGACCACCGGCAGGCCCAGCACCTCGGACAGCGCGGCGCCGTCCCCCAGCTGGTGCGTACCCCGTCCGGCCGGCTCATGCGCCAGGGTCTGACCGTGAAACCCCACCAGCGCGACGTCGTCAAAGCCCGCAAGCACCTCCGCATGTGCCCGCATGACCACCTGCGCCGCCGCTTCCAGCCCCGGCCCCGGCCACCGGCCCAATGCCTGCGCCAGCACGTCCCGCTCCTCAGTGGAATAGCCGCGATAGGCACTTGGCCCGAAGGTGACGATATCCACGCCGTCCGTCTCGACCACCGCCGCGTCGACCCCATCCAGCGAGGTCCCCGACATCGCGCCAAGTGCGCGCACCGGACCTGCCTGCCCGTCGCCATCCATCATGGTCTTTTCCTTTGTACCGCTCACGTCTATAGAGTGCCGCGCAACCTATTCAGGGACAAGAGCCATGACCTACACCCCCAAGTCGGATTTCCTCGCGACCGTTCAGGCCCGCGGTTTCATCGCCGACTGCACGGATTATCAGGGCCTCGACGAGGCGATGGTGAAGGGGGTCTTGCCCGGCTATATCGGCTATGATGCCACCGCGGCCTCGCTGCATGTCGGCCACCTGATGAATGTCATGCTGCTGCGCTGGTTCCAGAAACTGGGCGGCAAGCCGATCACCCTGATGGGCGGCGGCACCACCAAGGTGGGCGACCCCAGCTTTCGCTCGGACGAACGCCCGCTGCTGAACGCCGCCCAGATCGACGCCAATATCGACGGCATGGGCCGTGTCTTCGCCCGCTACCTCGATTACGGCGACAGCGACACCGGGGCGTTGATGCTGAACAACGCCGAATGGCTGGACGGGCTGAACTACCTCGATTTCCTGCGCGACATCGGGCGGCATTTCAGCGTCAACCGGATGCTCAGCTTCGAGAGCGTCAAGTCGCGGCTGGATCGCGAACAATCGCTCAGCTTCCTCGAATTCAACTACATGATCCTGCAAGCCTACGATTTCCTCGAGCTGAACCGCCGCTATGGCTGCCTCGTGCAGATGGGCGGCTCGGACCAATGGGGCAATATCGTCAACGGCATCGACCTGACGCGCCGCGTCGTCGACAAGGAGATATATGGCCTGACCACCCCGCTTCTGACCACCAGCGACGGGCGCAAGATGGGCAAATCCGCCAATGGCGCGACCTGGCTGAACGACCAGATGCTGTCGCCCTACGAGTTCTGGCAATTCTGGCGCAACACGACGGATGCCGACGTCGGCCGCTTCCTCAAGCTCTACACCGAATTGCCGCTCGACGAATGCAACCGTCTCGGCGCCCTCGGCGGATCCGAGATCAACGCCGCCAAGATCATCCTGGCGAACGAGGTGACGGCCCTGCTGCACGGATCCGACGCGGCCCAAACGGCCGAGGCGACCGCCCGCGAGGTCTTTGAAAAAGGCGGCGTCGGGGACGATCTGCCGACGCTTGACCTCACGACCGAAGAGGTCGGCGGCGGCATCTCGATCGTCCAGCTCATGGTGCGTGCCGGCCTCGCCACTTCCGGCAAGGAGGCCAAGCGCCTGATCGCGGACAACGGGGCCCGCCTCGACGACGCCCCCCTGACCGACGCCAGCCTGGTACTGGATGCGACGGCCCTGGCCTCGCCCGTCAAGCTCTCGGCGGGCCGCAAGCGTCACGCATTGGTCCGCCTGGCAACCTGATCGCGGATGCGGGCAGGCCGCTTCAGCGGCGGCCTCCCTGTCATCTGGCCGGAAATACCCCAGGGGGTGAGGGGGCCGTCAGGCCAACGAGGGGGACAGCGTCCCCCTTTCCTCTCCCCCGGTCGCCATATCGCCCCGATACTCTGCGCCTCCTCCCGCCCCCACTCTTTGGCCCCACTCTTTGGCCCCACTCTTTGGCCCCACCCTCTGACCCCCACTCCTTGGCCCTTTGCCGCGCCAGCCTGTCGGCGATGTGTCGCAATCGGCGTGCGAAATCTCCAATTACCCCCTTTGAATCCGCCCCGTCCCGTCCTATATCAGCCTTGTCCCTTCGGGGACTATGGACATAAACGCGCTCGTAATAAGCGGCTCGGACCCGGGGGCGGTACCCGGCGGCTCCACCAAACATCCTTCATTTGGGGATCATGGGGCCGAAATAGGATCGACGAACGTCTAAAGGGGTTTTGCTTTGTCTCGGCTGTCTGCCACCGTTACCGGCGAAAAAAGTACAATTGCAAATGACAATCGTGCTCCGATGGCTCTGGCCGCGTAAGCGGTTCGAGTGATCGAAACCTAAGTCCTTGCGTTTAGCGACGTAAGGCGGGGTCCGCAGGTACCTGGCAACAGAAACCTGCACCTACCCCCCCGCTCTGCTGCTTGCGCCCACAGTTGGTTCGTGCCGAATTGTCTTCTGCGCCCAGCGGTCTGCACCCAGCCCTCCCGCATCCGACGACCCGACTCCCTTCGCATTCCCCTCTCGCGCGGGCGGCGCAATCACGCTATCAGCACGCCATGACAGCCCCATTCGAAATCTTTCTCTCCGCCCCGCCGGGACTGGAAGAGACCCTCTGCGCCGAGGCCGTCGACAACGGCTTTGCCCATGCTCGCGTCGTGCCCGGTGGCGTGACCTTCAAGGGGCATTGGACCACGGTCTGGCGCGCCAACCTGGTGATGCGCGGCGCGGGCCGCGTTCTGGCCCGGATCGGAGGCTTTCCGGCCTATCACCTGGCCGAGCTGGACAAGAAGGCACGGGCCTTTCCCTGGGGCGATACGCTGCGCCCGGACGTCGCGCTGCGGGTCGAGGTGACGGCCTCGAAACGCTCTCGGATCTATCACGCCGGTGCGGCGCAGCAGCGCATCGAGACGGCCCTGAGGGAGAGTTTCGGCGCCACCATCGACCGCACCGCGCCCCTGGTGCTGAAAACGCGCATCGAAAACGATCACGTCACCTTCAGCATCGACACGTCCGGCGACAGCCTGCACAAGCGCGGCCACAAGCCCGCCGTCGGCAAGGCCCCCATGCGCGAGACACTGGCCGCGCTGTTCCTGCGCCAATGCGGCTATGACGGCACGCAAAGCGTCGTCGATCCGATGTGCGGGTCCGGCACCTTCGTGCTGGAGGCGGCCGAGATCGCGGCGGGTCTGATGCCCGGGCGGTCGCGTCACTTTGCCTTTCAGGACCTGGCCAGTTTCAACGCCGATCGCTGGGCCGACATGAAAGCCGCCTGCCCGCCGCCACGCCCCGATCTGCCGCGCTTTCAGGGCAGCGACCGCGACCCAGGCGCGATCCGCATGAGCCGTGGCAATGCCGATGCCGCGGGCATTGGCGCCGCCATCGACTTTCAGAACGTGTCCGTGGCCGATGTGCATCCACCTGAGGGCGCGCGCCCCGGTCTGGTCATCGTCAACCCGCCCTACGGGGAACGGATCGGCAATCGCAAGCTGCTCTTTTCGGTGCACGCCAGCCTCGGGTCCGTCCTGAAACAGCGGTTTTCCGGTTGGCGGGTCGGGATCATCACCAGCGACGCGCAGCTGGCGCAGGCCACGGGCCTGCCGTTTCTGCCCCTTGGCGCGCCGGTGCCCCATGGCGGATTGCGCGTCAGGTTGTACCAGACCGCACCGCTGCCCTAGGGGGGCATCGCCACCGGGTATTGCGGCGCTGCGCGAACGGGCTTGACCCCCGCCCGGCAGTCGCAAAGGATGCCCCGACCGAACGGGCCGCGCGGGATGCGGCCGAGGCCGTGCCGAGGAGCCGCCATGCAAAATCCGACGCCGCGCGCCCCGGAGCCTACCGCCCCTAAGTCCACCGCCCCTGAGTCCACCGCGCCGACAGCGCCTGCATCCCCGGCACCGCCGCCCGATTGGCGCGCCATGTTCGCGGCGTTCGGGCGCATCGGCATCGTCAGCTTCGGCGGACCGGCGGCACAGATTTCCGTGATGCACGAAGAGCTTGTCACCCGGCGCGGCTGGATCGGCGAACAGGGCTTTCTCGGGGCGCTGAGTTTCTGCATGTTGCTGCCCGGTCCCGAGGCGATGCAACTGTCCACCTACTGTGGCTGGCTGCTCAGAGGTGTGGCGGGCGGCCTGCTGGCGGGGCTGCTGTTCGTGCTGCCCGGCGCCCTGGTGATCGGAGCACTGGCCATCCTGTACCTGGAATGGGGCGCGGTGCCGCTGGTGCAACAGGCCTTTCTGGGGATCAAGGCACTGGTTGTTGCCATCGTCGTGCAGGCGTTGATCCGTTTGTCCCGCAAGGCCCTGACGGGGCGTGATGCCAGGATACTGGCATTGCTGGCCTTTCTGGCGATTTTCGCCTTGGGGTTGCCGTTTCCGCTGATCGTGCTGGGGGCGGGCCTGTGGGGCTTTTTGCGCGGCACGACGCCGACGGTTCCGCCCGCCCCGGCGGCCGCGCACAGGGCCCCGCCGCGCCTGGGGCAAACGCTGCGCATGGTGGCGCTGTGGCTGGTGCTGTGGGTCACACCGACCCTGGCGCTGTGGGTGGCGGGGTCGGAGTTCCTGGCCGAGCTTGGCTTTTTCTTCTCGAAACTCGCCGTGGTCAGCTTTGGCGGGGCCTACGCGCTGCTGGCCTGGATGACACAGACGGTGGTGCAGGATCACGCCTGGCTGAGCGCCGAACAGATGATCGACGCCCTGGGACTGGCCGAAACCACCCCCGGCCCGCTGATCCTGGTGACGCAATTCGTGGGGATGCTGGCAGCGGCGTTGCGCCATGGGCCGATCTATGGCGCCGGGGCCGGTCTGCTGGTGCTGTGGGTCACCTTTGTTCCGTGTTTCCTGTGGATTTTCGCCTTTGCGCCCCATGTCGAGCGCCTGCTGGCGCACCCCCGGCTGGCGTCTGGCCTGCGTGCCATCACCGCCGCCGTCGTCGGGATCATTGCCAGCCTGGCCGTGTGGTTCACGCTGCACCTGATCTTTGACGTCGTGCAGACCTATCACGCCCTGCCATGGCCGCGCCTGACCTCGGTTCAGCCGGTCGCGGTGCTGCTGCTGGGCCTTGCGGGGTGGTTGATCTTCGCTCTGCGCCTTGGCCTGTTGCCTGCCTTGGCGTGCATGGCGCTGGCGGGTTTGGCCTGTGGCCGCTGGATGGGGTAAAGCCTGCGCCCGAAGTCCCGCCGATCCGACATAAATTTCCGGCAGCGACCTTTCGTTTTGGTTCGAATCCCCTATGCTCACCCGAAAGAAGCGGAAGACACCATGCCTCGTACAATCGACTACGGCAATCTCATGCATCGCGCGATGCGCAGCCTCATCCAGGAGGTCCTGACGGATATTGCCGACAACGGCCTGCCGGGCGCGCATCATTTCTTCATCACCTTCGACACGACCCACCCGGAGGCCGAGCTGGCCGACTGGTTGAAGGAACGCTATCCCGACGAGATGACGGTGGTGATCCAGCACTGGTTCGACAACCTGGAAGTGACCGACCACGGGTTTGCCGTGACGTTGAATTTCGGGGATGCGCCCGAGCGGATGACCGTGCCGTTCGACGCGATCCAGACGTTTGTCGATCCTTCGGTGGAATTCGGCCTGCGCTTTGAAACGCAGGGCGGCGCCGACGAGGATGACGAAGACGACGAGGATATGCTGGACGGCGAGGACGACCCGACCCCGCCCGAGCCGCCGAGCCCGCTGCGCGACCGCACCAAGAAAGACGACGGCAAGAAAGGCGACAAGCGCCCCGGACAGGACGCCGAGGTTGTCAGCCTGGACAAGTTTCGCAAGTAGGTCGCCACGCGGCCCGTCGTACAGCCGTTTCATGTCGTACAGCCATTTCATGCAACGTCGCCCGGTGGGCGACGGAGGGTGCCTGCACCCGCCAAACCGGGATCCGGCAGATGGCCTGCGACGCGCCCTTTGGCCGTCCTGCCAGGGTCTGGGCATAGACCTCGCCCGACTCTGGGAGAGGTCTGAATTGACCCATTTTCAGGCAACGCGATTTCGGGGCCACGGGTCGGCAGAACAGATCCCGGCACACCGGAGGGCGCCCTCGACCCGGATCGGAACGCCCTGCTGCAAGTATAAAGTGCCACACCTAGCACGCTGATTTTCATGAATTTTTTGTAAAATCGAACGAAGCCTCTGTGCGGCGCGACCCTTTGCTGGATATGACATGGCCGAACGTGGCACGTGCAAGGGAGGCAACCCAGGTGGCCAGCGATTTTACGGTTTTTCTCGGGCAGATGATGCGCAATCCGATGGAAGTCTCCGCGATTGCGCCATCCTCGGCTGCGGTGGCGCGCAAGATGACCGAGGGCGTTGAAAATGTCGTCGGGCCGATCCTGGAGATCGGGCCGGGCACCGGGTCTTTCACCCGCGCCATGCTGGCGCGCGGTGTCGCCCCGGAGCGCCTGATCCTGATGGAGCTGAACCCGCGCTTTTGCGAGGAGCTGACGCGCAAGTTTCCCGGCGTCCGCGTGTTGAACCAGCCGGCGCAGGAGATCGAGCAGATCGGTGTCGCGAACCTGGGCTGCGTGATTTCGGGCGTGCCCGTTCTGGCGCGGCCCCAGATCCAGCGCGAGGTCGTGGGCCGGGCGTTCAACGTGATGGCGCCGGACGGCTTCTTTGCCCAGATCACCTATAGCCCGAATGCGCCGATCCCGCCGGATGTTCAGGCGGCCATGGGGATCACGGCCCGCAAGCGCGGTACGGTCTGGGGCAATCTGCCCCCCGCCCGCGTCTTCGAGTTTCGCCGCAGCGCCCACTGAGCGCGCCTTATTGCGCGCAACCCAGCCGGGAACGCCGTGCCAGCGTGGCAATTGGCCCCGCCAAGGTGCATCGAAATGTTGGCGCGAACGGCATTGAAACCGGGGCGAGATGCGGTATGAACTCAGCAAGATCCATTGGGAGAGCTGATTAATGACCGATACCCGCACCGAAACCGACAGCTTCGGCCCGCTAGAAGTTCCGTCCGACAAATACTGGGGCGCGCAGACGCAGCGCTCGATCATGAACTTTCCCATCGGCTGGGAAAAGCAGCCGGTGCCGATCATCCGTGCGCTTGGTGTGGTCAAGAAAGCCTGCGCGCAGGCCAACCTGGCGCAAGGGTCGATCGACAAGGAAATCGGGGACGCGATCATCGCGGCCGCAACCGAGGTGATCGACGGCAAGTTCGACGACAACTTTCCGCTGGTGGTATGGCAGACCGGGTCCGGTACACAATCGAACATGAACGCCAACGAGGTGATCAGCAACCGCGCGATCGAGATGCTGGGCGGCGAGATGGGCAGCAAGAAGCCCGTGCACCCGAACGACCATTGCAACATGGGCCAGTCGTCCAACGACACCTTCCCGACCGCGATGCACGTCGGCATCGCCATGCAGGCGCGCGACGTCCTGCTGCCCGGTCTGCGCAAGCTCCAGTCCGCGCTGGCCGCCAAATCGGAAGAGTTCAAGGATATCATCAAGATCGGCCGCACCCACACGCAGGACGCCACCCCGCTGACGCTGGGCCAGGAATTCGGCGGCTATGCGCATCAGGTCAAGAAAGCGATCGAGCGGGTCGAGAGCTGCCTGCCCGACATCTACGAGCTGGCACAGGGCGGCACCGCAGTGGGCACCGGGCTGAACACGAAAAAGGGCTGGGGCGAGATGGTTGCGGCGAACATGGCCGAAATCACCGGCCTGCCCTTCGTCACCGCGCCGAACAAGTTCGAGGCGCTGGCCGCGCATGACGCGATGGTCATGTTCTCGGGCGCGTTGAAATCGGTCGCCGCGTCGCTGTTCAAGATCGCCAACGACATGCGCCTGCTGGGCTCCGGCCCGCGGTCGGGTCTGGGCGAGCTGATCCTGCCGGAGAACGAGCCGGGTTCGTCGATCATGCCGGGCAAGGTCAACCCGACCCAGGCCGAGGCACTGACGATGGTCTGCGCCCATGTCATGGGCAACGACGCCGCCGTCGGTATCGCCGGCAGCCAGGGGCATTTCGAGCTTAACGTCTATAACCCGATGATGTCGTACAACGTGCTGCAATCGATGCAGCTGCTGGGGGACAGCGCGTCTGCCTTCACCGACAACATGGTCGTCGGCACGCAGGCGAACGTGGAGCGCATCGACAAGCTGATGAAAGAGTCGCTGATGCTGGTGACTGCGCTGGCCCCGACCATCGGCTATGACAACGCCACCAAGGTCGCCAAGACCGCCCACAAGAACGGCACCACCCTCAAGGAAGAGGCCATCGCGCTCGGCTTTGTCGACGAAGAAACCTTTGACCGCGTGGTACGGCCAGAGGACATGATCGGCCCCAAGGACTGATACCTTCGACGTGACGAGTGAACGGGCGGCCCCGGTTTTCCGGCGGCCGCCCGTTCTGTCTGGCGCGGCGTTCTTGCCCGAACGGTCGCGCAGTGGCAAGGTGGACGGATGAGCAAGGTCACCAACCTGAACCAGTTTCGCAAATCCCGCGCGCGCGATGAAAAACGCGCCAAGGGCGATGCCAACGCCGCCCGGTTCGGGCGCAGCAAGGCCGAGCGCACCTTGGAAGACGAGCGTGCGCGACTGGAGCAGGCACGACTGGAGGGGCACAGGCTGGACCGGTCGGAAGACGAATGAGCGGGGGTCCGAAAAAGCGGTCCCTGACCCTGCGCGGGCACCGCACCAGCGTTTCCCTGGAAGACGCCTTCTGGCGCGAATTTCGTCAGATTGCAGCAGATAAATCCGTGCCAATCAATGTATTGGCGGCCACGATTGATGCAGAACGCGAACTTGACGTCGGTCTTGCCTCGGCCATCCGGTTGTTTGTCCTTGCGGAGCTGCAAGCCCGGGCAGCGCGCCCGTGATCGCAGTTCTGCTGCTGGCTGCCGGGGCATCGTCGCGGATGCGCGGACGCGACAAGCTGACCGAGAGGATTGACGGAGAGAGCCTGTTGCGCCGGATGTCCAACCGGGCGATCGCGTCGGATCTGGGGCCGGTGGTGGTGACCCTGCCCGACCCGGATCATCCCCGCGTCGCAGAGGTGGATGGCCTGAAGCTGAGGCCGGTGTACGTACCGGATGCCGCCGAAGGGATGGCCGCGTCGATCCGTGCGGGGGTGGCGGCGCTGCCGCCCGAGACGCAGGCCGTGATCATTTTGCCGGCCGACATGCCGGACCTGACAGCACAGGATTTACAGACGCTGGCACATGCGCGTCGGCCCGGGGTAATCCTGCGCGGCGCGAGCGGCCAAAGGCCTGGCCACCCAGTGCTGTTTCCCGCCGAATTTTTTGGCGCGTTACGGCATCTTCGCGGGGATCAGGGCGCCCGGCCAGTGATTGCGGCACATGCAGAGCGTTCGGAGCTGGTGCCGCTGCCGGGCGAACATGCTCTGACCGACCTGGACACGCCAGAGGCCTGGGACAGCTGGCGCGCCGCACGCACGCCGCGCGGCTGAAACCTGCAAGACTGTGTCGTCCGGTGACCGTGCCGCGATCAGCCGAACACCCCGTTTCCGGCCCGCAACACCTTGACCTCGTGCTGTTTCAGGCTGCGACGGGCGGCGGAATATTGCGCCAGATGCTCGGCCTCGGCCAATTCTGGGAACAGGTGGTAAACTTCGCTGCGTTGGTCATCCGCCAGGCCCTTCATCGAATAATCGCCGGGCTGAAAGCTTTCGCTCCAGGCGCCATTGGCCAAGATGACCTCGTGCTGATCAAACAGCAGATGAAGATAGACGACCTGCCCCTGCACGACCCGTTCGACCCCCGGCATTCCGACCAGATGCTTTGCCGCAATCAGAACTTCGCTTTCTTCATAGAGCAACGAGGCGCGTTCGGAGCGGATCAGCATCCGATGATTGGGACTGACGGTCAGATCGCGGTCAGGCAATCCCCGGCCAAGCGCACCTGCCCGAATGCGGATCGGCCGAAGGTGCGGAGCAACGGCCAGTTCGGCCGCGGTCAGGGACCGTCGACCGATCCAGCGCAGTTGCTGCATACCGTTGTCACGGGTGATCACGCGCGCGCCCGGACGCAGCTCCTCGACCGGAACCTCGCCCTTGATCGTGGCGATCAACGTGCCGGGTGCAAAGCAGATAACGGCGGGTTCGGTGCGGATCACCTCGATATTGCTGTAGTTGATCCGGCCCAGTTCCTGACCCGACCCGGTCTTGAGCAGAATTTGCCCGGATTCGGTGGTCGGGCCGCCCTGTTCGTAGATGATCTGCAGGTCGGGATATCGCTCGGTGTACTGGCTGAGGTCGAGGACATCCTGATCGGTGTTATCCCAATCCTCTCCTCCGTCGATGGAGAGGTTGTTGAGGTTCGATCCGTCGGCGATCACCGTGAAGGTATCGCTGCCCTGTTCGCCATATAGCTGATCCTGGTTGCCGTTCGATGACAGCGTGTCGTCGCCATCCCCACCATAGAGGACATCGACACCCTTGTTCCACGCCGTATCGCCACCGCTGAGCACGTCGTTGCCCGCGCCGCCATAGAGCGTGTCCTGCCCCTGCCCGCCATCCAGCGTGTCATCGCCGTCATCGCCATAGATCAGATCTTCGCCATCGCCGCCCGACACCTGATCATTGCCGGATCCGCCGCTGATCGTGTCACGCGACTGGCCGCCATCAATGAAATCGTCGCCGCTGTCGCCGAAGATCTTGTCCTCGCCGCCCTCGCCAAGCAGGGTATCGTTGCCGGCACCGCCATGCAGTACGTCGCGCCCGTTGCCCCCGGAAATATGATCCGCGCCGCGGCCGCCGCTCAGCGTGTCGTCACGATCCGTTCCCGAAATGGTATCGCCGGATTTGCGACCGCCCGAGGATCCGCCACCAGTCTTGCCACCCGCCATCAATCATCCCTCGGAACCGGTCTCTGCATTGCCATATCGTTGCAATATGCAGTCAGACCCCAAAATCAATACATCGTTTCCGCACGATCAAATTGGAATGCGGAATCGCACAAACATTCTGTTTCCGATTTACTCACACAAATTATTAAGATTCAATTATCTCTCGACAGTGATGGTTAAGACCCGCCGGAAAATGGCGATGTGCAGGCGCAGCTTGCCTTGTCGGGCAAATGGTGCAGGCCAGTGAACATTTCTTAAGTCCCAGGTACATGTTTTACAGGGGTTTTCGTGCAGCAAGGCTGGCAAACAACCAAGTTTTAGCGGCCCCACACCGACCGGCCGAGGGGTCAAATTACCGCCAATCCAAATACCGGACGGCACCGCGCCTGCGAAACCAAAATGAAAAAGCTTCCTTTTTCAGCCATGCTGAACAGCAAGTAAGGTTAACGGATCCTTCCACATCTTGGTTAATACGTAATTTGATTAATTCCCTCTTGGGCATAGGTAATTCAGGAAAATTTTAACGAAACTGCCTGAAATGGGGGCGCGCCACGTGCACCAGCGGTGGAGATTGGGGACAAGGTGCCGTCGACGGTGCCCCGGCCTGTCAAAGGTGGGCCGGGGGCACCCGCGCGGAGGTCAGAGCCGCGTGCCGCGCAGGCGCAGGGCGTTGCCGATGACCGAAACCGACGACAGGCTCATCGCGGCGGCGGCGACGATGGGCGAGAGCAGAATACCCAGGAAGGGATACAGGATACCCGCGGCGATCGGAACACCCGCAGTGTTGTAGACAAAGGCGAAAAACAGGTTCTGGCGGATGTTGCGCATGGTGGCGACGGCCAGGTGACGCGCCCGAAGAATACCGCCGAGATCCCCTTTGACCAACGTGATCCCGGCGCTTTCAACGGCGACATCGGCGCCGGTCCCCATGGCAATACCCACATCCGCCGCCGCCAGCGCAGGGGCGTCGTTGACACCATCGCCCGCCATTGCGACGGAGCGGCCTTCGGATTGAAGGCGCGTGACAAGATTGTTCTTGTCCTCGGGGCTGAGACCGGCGTGCACTTCGTCGATGCCCAGTGTCGCGGCGACAGATTGCGCCGTGGCCTCGGCATCGCCGGTGGCCATGACGATGCGCAGGCCGGCGTCATGCAGACCGCGAATGGCCTCTGGCGTAGTGTCCTTGATCGCGTCCGCAACGGCCACCAGCCCGGCCAGCGCCCCGTCGATGGCAACGAACATGGCCGTCTTGCCGTCGGATTGAAGCCTGTCCAGACGATCCTGCATCGCCTCCGTCGCAATCGAGAGATCGCGCATCAGCGCCGCATTGCCAAGGGCGACGCGCGTGCCATCGACGGTACCGATCACCCCCTTGCCCGTCACGGCTTCGAAATCCTGCGCCTGCGCGCGCGGGGCGTCACGATCTTCGGCGCCGGTCACGATAGCCTCAGCCAGGGGATGTTCGGAGCCCCGCTCCAGCGCGGCGGCCAGGCTGAGCAGATGCGCGCCCTCGATGCCGTCGACCGGCTCCACGTCAGTCAGGCTTGGGCGACCCTCGGTCAGGGTGCCGGTCTTGTCGACGATCAGCACGTCGACCTTCGAGAAGCGCTCCAGCGCCTCGGCGTCGCGGATCAGCACGCCGGCATGGGCGCCGCGCCCCGTGGCCACCATGATCGACATCGGCGTGGCCAGGCCCAGTGCACAGGGGCAGGCAATGATCAGCACGGATACAGCGGCAACAAACGCATAGGAAAGAACGGGTTGCGGCCCGAAGATCACCCAAAGGACGAAGGCGAGAATGGCCGATCCGACGACCGCGGGCACAAAGTAGTTGGCGACACGATCCGCCATCGCCTGAATCGGGGCCCGCGACCGCTGAGCCTTGGCGACCATGGCCACGATGCGCGACAGGGTCGTGTCCGCGCCGACCGCACCGGCCTGCATCACAAAGCTGCCGGTCTTGTTCAGTGTGCCGCCCGTCACGCTGTCACCTGAGGTTTTCTCGACCGGCACCGGTTCGCCCGTGATCATGCTTTCATCCACCGAGGAGCGCCCCTCGGTCAGCGTGCCATCGACGGGCACCGCCTCGCCCGGGCGGACGCGCAGGCTATCGCCTGTACGCAGCTGATCCAGCGGCACGTCTTCCTCGGTTCCGTCAGTGATGCGGCGGGCGGTCTTCGGCGCCAGATCCATCAGCGCGCGGATGGCATCGCCGGTCTTTTCACGCGCAGCCAGTTCCATCACCTGCCCGATCAGCACCAGCACCAGGATGACGGCGCTGGCTTCGAAATACACCGGCGTCATGCCCATGCCATCGCGCATCGCCGGTGGAAAAAGGCCCGGCGCCAGCAGGGAAACGATGGAAAACAGGTAGGCCGCGCCGGTGCCGATCGCGATCAACGTCCACATGTTGGGCGAACGGTTCACGATCGACGACCAGCCGCGCTTGAAGAACGGCCAGCAGATCAGCACGACCGGTGTGGCGAGGGCGAATTGCAGCCAGCCAAACAGCGTGTGCCCGATCCAATCGGCAAAGGGCACCCCGATATGCGCGCCCATTTCCAGCACGAACACGGCCAGCGCCAGCGGTGCGGTGATCCAGAGGCGGCGCTTGAAATCGACGTATTCCGGGTTGGGCCCCGCGTCGGCAGACGGCGTCATGGGTTCCAGCGCCATACCGCATTTGGGACAGTCGCCCGGGTGGTCCTGCACGATTTCCGGGTGCATCGGGCAGGTGTATTCCGTGCCTGCCGGTTGCGGGGCAGCCTGCGGCAGGGCGCCGCTGTAGGCGTCGGGGTCGGCGTCGAACTTGTGCTGGCACCCGGACGAACAGAAATAGACCCGCTGGCCCTCGTGCTTGCTCATGTACGGGGCGTCGGCGCGCTCGACGCTCATGCCACAGACCGGATCGCGGGCCGTGCGGTAGGCCTCCGGGTCGGCCAGGAATTTCGTGCGGCAGCCGTCCGAGCAGAAGTGATAGTGGCGTCCGTCCAGCTCTGCCTCCGGCTTGCCCTTGGTGGGGTCCACCGTCATGCCGCAGACGGGGTCGCGCAGGATATTTTGCGGGGTTTCGGTGCTGTCGGGCATCAGGGCCTCCTGCCGGGTCTTGGAGAATCATCTTTGGCATCACACATAAGGGTTCCAGTCACTGGAAGGTCAAGGGACTGCCCTTAACCAACATGCCCGCAACCAAAGAGGAGAAGACGATGAACATCGGCGATGTGGCGTCGGCCACCGGCCTGCCTGCAAAGACAATCCGCTACTACGAAGATATCGGACTGGTCGCGCCCCGGCGCGGCGAAAACGGCTATCGCACCTTTGACGAGACTGACCTGCACAAGCTGAGCTTTGTCGCCCGATCCCGGTCGCTTGGGTTTTCGACCGAAGATTGCCGTGCCCTGCTGGAACTGTACAATGATCGCAGCCGGGCAAGCGCGGACGTGCGCGCGGTGGCCGAGGCGAACCTGGCGCGGGTGGCTGCCAAGATCACGGAACTGGAGGCGATGCAGAAGACGCTGACGACGCTGGTGCATCGCTGTCACGGCGACGCGCGCCCCGATTGCCCGATTCTTGAGGATCTGGCCGCCCCGACTGCATGAAAGGACCCCGACCGCTATGCCCAACGTGATTACCGACCGCAAACCGACCACCGCCACGCGGACCGAACGTCCGCGTCTGTACAAGGTGATCCTGCTGAACGACGACTTTACCCCCCGCGCCTTTGTCGTTCAGGTGCTGCGCCGGGTGTTCCGCATGACCGAGGCGGAATCCGACGTGGTGATGATGACGGCACACCAGCGCGGCGCCTGTGTGGTCGCCGTCTTTACCCGCGAAGTGGCCGAGATGAAGGTGCAGCAGGCCAATGACCTTGGGCGCGAACATGGCTATCCGCTGGCCTTCACCGCCGAGAAAGAGGACTAGGCCCGACGTTGGTGGATACGCCTGACGTTCGTGGATATCGCCCCGCCCCGACGGCGGATGCGATCACTCCTCCGGCAGGGGCTTTTCCCTGGTGGCCCAGATGCTGTCTTCGGGCGGCGGCGGCAGGTCCTGCCCCAACTGCCCCCTGTGAATGTGCACCTTGGCGATGAAATAGGCCGACACGGGCGCTGTCACGAACAGGAATGCCGCGATCAGCAATTCATGCAATGACCCGGGGCCATCGGCAAAGCTGTAGAGCATCGAGGCCAGCAGGATACCCCCCACCCCCAATGTCCCCGCCTTTGTCGGCGCATGAAGGCGCGACATCGGCAGGTTCAGCTTGAGCAGCCCGAACGAGCCGATCAGGGTGAAAAGCGCCCCGATGACGATCATCGCGGTCACGAGAATTTCGGCCAGCATGTTCATTCGATGATATCCGCCCTGAGAACAAAGCGCGCATAGGCGACGGTTGAGACGAAACCGAGCATCGCGATGATCAGCGCGGCCTCGAAATAGATCTGTGTCTGCCCGCCCATGCCCAGCAGGATGATCAGCGCCACGGCATTGACCGACATGGTATCGAGGGCCAGCACCCGGTCCCCGATACCGGGGCCCTTGATCAGCCGCCACATGGCCATGACCAACGACAGGCCAACGCAGGCAAAGGCGAAATAGAGCGCATAGAGGATCATCCGAAAATCTCCTTCAGTCGACGTTCGTAGCGGTTCTTGATGTCGTCGCGCACCGCGTCCGGGTCAGGCGCGTCAAGCGCATGGACCAGCAGCGCGTGGCCTTCGTCCGACAGATCGGCCGACACGGTGCCCGGCGTCAGCGTGATGGTGCCCGCCAGCATCGCGATCGCCTCGGGCGTGCGGATATCCAGCGGGATCGCGACCCAGTTCGGCGACATGCGCGCGTTGCTCTTGAACACCACGATCAGCGCCACCTGCACATTGGCCACCAGGATATCCCAGATCACCAGCAACACGTAGAGCGCCAGCTTGACCGGGCGTTTCAACACCGGCCGACGGGGCCAGTAGGCGGCCGTGGCAATCGGGATGATGATCCCGAGGATCAGCCCGAAAACGACGGTACCAAGGCTGAGGTGATTGCTCAGCAAGGACCAGACCACGATCAGCAGAAGCGTCAGCAGCGGGTGCGGAAAGACACGGTGAAACAGCTTTGCGGGCATCTCAGTGCTCCTCTTGTCCGACGGCCGCGGGTTCGGAATGCTCGTCCTCGGCTGCATCGTCTGCACCGTGGGCCGGTGCCTCGTCATGGTGACTTTCCTTTATCGCGCGCCCCGGCGTGTCGAGCACCAGCGAGATATAGGGCGCGGTATCGAACAGCTGGTCTGCCGTGGCCGACAGCTGGCGCTGGATCGGACCTGCAAACACGGTGATCGCGACCAGGCAGGCCAGCAACCCGCCAATCGCGACGACCGGCAGGACGGGGACGTCCTCGCTCGGATCGTGCCGCTCGTGTTCCGCCTGCGTGTCTTCGGGGTCGTCGGCGCAGTCGGGGTCGCCCTCGATCGCGTGGCTTTTCCAGAACAGCGTGCTGCCGGCCCGCGAAAACCCGACGACCGCAACCAGGCTGGAACCGAGGACGATGGCCCAGACCCACCAGACCAGCGAGGAGTCGAAGGTGGCTTGCAGGATCATCAACTTGCCGACAAAGCCCGACAGCGGTGGCAGGCCGGTCATGGCGATGGCCGCGGCAAAGAACATGCCCGCGATCAATGCCCCGCCCGCAATCGGCGGCGCGGCGGTCAGGGCCACGTCCTTGGAGGCCCGCCGGTCACGCACGATATCCACGATCAGGAACAGCGCCGCGGTGGCAAAGGTCGAATTCAGCGCATAGTACAGCGCCGCCGTAATCCCCGCCTGGGTGAACACGGCAACCGCCGCCATCAGCATCCCCATCGAGCCGATGACGGAAAACGCCACCAGCCGGTCAAGTTGACGCGACGCCAGAACGCCGATCATCCCAAGCGCCAGCGTCAGCAGCGCGGCGGGCAGCAACCAGGTGTCGAAAAGGCCCTGCGTGATCGTCAGGTCGGGCGGAAAGACCAGCGTGAAAAAGCGGATGATGGCATAGGCACCCACCTTGGTCATGATGGCAAACAGCGCCGCCACCGGCGCGGGCGCCGTGGCGTAGGCGGACGGCAGCCAGAAATGCAGCGGCAGGATTGCGGCCTTGATGGCAAAGACCATCAACAGCAGCACCGCCCCGACGCGCAGCCCGGCCGTGTGATCGGTGGGAAGGGCTGCAATCCTCTGGGCGAGGTCGGCCATGTTCAGCGTCCCCGTCTCGGCATAGATCGTGCCGAGCGCGAACAGGAACAGGGTCGAGCCGAGCAGGTTGAAAACCACGTACTGCACACCGACGCGAAACCGTTCGGTTCCCCCGGAATGGATCATCAACCCGTAAGATGCGATCAGCAGCACTTCGAAAAAGACGAACAGGTTGAAGGCGTCGCCGGTCAGGAACGCCCCCATGATGCCCATGACCTGGAATTGGTAGAGGGCATGAAAATGCCGCCCCCGCCTGTCCCAGCCCGATCCGATGGCATAAAGCAGCACCAGCACCGCCAGCACCGCCGTCAGCAGCACGAACAGGGTCGACAGGCGATCCGCCACCAGCACGATCCCAAAGGGCGCGGCCCAGTCGCCAAGCTGGTACAGCGTCATCGTGCCGTCCGATGCCCCCAGGTACAGCCCTGCCGCAATCCCCATCAGCGCGATCATCGAACCCAGCGAAAACACCTGTTTCAGCACGGGATGATGGCGCAGAACCAGCACGTTGAACGCCGCCATCATGGCCGGCAGGACGATTGGGGTAATGATCCAGTGGGTCATGCGCCACCCTCGCCTTTGTCATGCGCGGCCAGGCCTTCGGGCTGGTCGTCGACATGGTCATCATCAGAACTCAGATACGCGCCGAGGGCGATCATCACCACCACAGCCGTCATCCCGAAGGAGATCACGATCGCCGTCAGCACCAGCGCCTGCGGCAGCGGATCGGTGTAGGACAGCGCATCGTCGGACAGGATCGGCGGTCGGTTGACCACCAGACGCCCCGTCGCGAACAGGAACACGTTCACCGCATAGCTCAGCAGCGACGTCCCGATGATCACCGGAAAGGTGCGCAGACGCAGCACCAGGTAGACCCCGGCAACCGTCAGCACCCCGATCGAGCTTGCAACCAGAAACTCCATCTCAGGCCTCCTTGCCGTTGGTGTGGCCATCAATCGTGCCGCTGGTGTCGTCGCCCTCGTCGCGCGACGGGTCGATGTCCATCGCATGATCGCTGACCTTCGCACGCGCCGGACGGGCCAGCCGAGAGAAGCTTTCAAGCGACAGCATGACAGCGCCGACAACGGCAAGAAAGACGCCCAGGTCGAACCCCATCGCAGTCGCCAGCTCGAACTCCTCCATCGGGGGAATACGGAAATACCCGTAGGCCGAGGTCAGGAACGGCGCCCCCGCGAACCACGCCCCGATGCCGGTCAATCCGGCCACCAGAACGCCCGATCCGATGATGGTATGATACGGGTACCGCTGACGTTCATCCGCCCAGGCAAAACCCGACGCCATGTATTGCACGACAACGGCGATGGCCACGATCAGGCCGGCGATGAAACCGCCGCCGGGTTCGTTGTGGCCGCGCAGCAGGATATAGATCCCCACCATCAGTACCACCGGCAGCATGACGCGCGTTATCACGACCATGATCAGCGGGTGCGCATCACCGGCCAGCGGGAACTCGGCCTCGCGCTTGGCCAGGCGGCGCCGCACCGGGCCGGACAGCAGCGCCTCGGTGATCGCATAGATGATCAGCGCGGCGATCCCCAGCACGATGATTTCGCCAAAGGTGTCAAAGCCGCGGAAGTCGACCAGGATCACGTTGACGACATTGTTCCCGCCGCCGCCCTTGTAGGAATTGGCCAGATGGAATTCCGAGATCGAGGAGAACGGGAAGTCGCGGATCAGGATGCCGTAAACCAGGAGCGAGGTCGCAGCCCCGGCAGCCAGTGCGATGGCGCCATCCCGGATGCGGCGCGGCCAGCTGCTTTCGGCCGGCGTGTAGTCGGGCAGAAAGTTCAGTGCCAGCAGCATCAGGATGATCGTCACCACCTCGACCGACAATTGCGTCAGCGCCAGGTCAGGCGCGCTGAGGTAGTTGAAGCCGACCGAAACGACAAGGCCGATCACCCCCATCAGCACCAGCGCCAGCAGGCGGTTGCGATGGCAATAGACCAGGAACCCCGCCGCCGTGATCAGCAGCAGCCAACCGGCCACCGGCATCGGGCTCAGCGGGATCAGCTCATGCGTCGGGGCCGAGGTGCCCCCGCTGAACCAGGCGTGGCCGCCGACGATCACCGCCGTAATGGTCAGGATCGCCGCATAGCGGGTCAGCGCCCCGTCATGCAGGGTGTCCGTCATGGCACGGGCACCGCGCACGAGGCGCGCGATCAGCCCATCGAACATCACCTTCGCCTCGGGGCGCGGCGTGGCCTCCCACCCGCGGGCCAGGGGTCGCTGGAGCGCCAGCAGGATCAGGCCCCCGATCACGGCGATGGCCGACATGATCAGCGCCGGCGTCACCCCGTGCCACAGCTTGAGATGCGCATCCGGCAGCGCGGCGCTGCCCCCGAGGACCGCGGCCGTGACCAGGCGCACCAGGGGTTCGGCAAGGAAGGGCGCCACACCCACCGCAACGACAAGCACGGTCAGCAAGGCGGGTGGTCCCCACATGCCGACGCCCGGATCATGCGGGTGTTCGGGATAATCGTGGCGCTCGGGGCCGAGAAAGACGTGCGAGATGTAGCGAAAGGCGTAGGCCGCCGAAAACACTGCGGCAAAGGTGGCCAGCACCGGCATCACCCAGGGGCTGCCCCACAGCGTGGTATGCGCGGCCTGTTCCAGCATCATCTCTTTCGACAGAAAGCCGTTGAACAGCGGGATACCGGCCATCGACAAGGATGCGATAGTCGCAATGACAAAGGTCACCGGCATCAGTTTCCGCAACCCGCCAAGGCTGGGAATATCGCGGGTATGCGCACCGTGGTCGATGATGCCCGCGCTCATGAACAGGGCCGCCTTGAACGTCGCATGGTTGAAGATGTGGAACACTGCCGCCATCGCGGCATAGGGCGTCCCGATCCCCAGCAGCATGGTGATCAAGCCCAGGTGCGACACGGTCGAAAACGCCAGCAACGCCTTGAGGTCATTCTTGAACAGCGCGATCACGGCCCCCAGCACCATTGTGATCAGACCGGCCGACGTGACGATCCAGAACCATTCGGTGGTACCCGACAGCACCGGCCACATCCGCGCCATCAGAAAGATCCCGGCCTTTACCATGGTGGCCGAGTGCAGGTAGGCCGACACCGGCGTCGGCGCGGCCATCGCGTGCGGCAGCCAGAAATGGAACGGGAACTGTGCCGACTTGGTAAAGCAGCCCAGCAGGATCAGGATCAGCGCGGGCAGAGACAGCGGCGACGCCTGGATCGCTTCGCGGTTCTGCAAGATGGTGCTGAGGTCGTAGCTGCCGACGATATTGCCCAGCAGCAACATGCCCCCGATCATCGCCAGCCCGCCCATTCCGGTCACGGTCAGCGCCATGCGCGCGCCTTGGCGCCCCTCGGGCAGATGTTTCCAGAACCCGATCAGCAGAAAGGACGACAGCGAGGTCAGTTCCCAGAACACCAGCAACATCAGGATGTTGTCGCAAAGGACGATGCCGACCATCGCCCCCTGGAACATCAGCAGATAGCTGAAGAATTCACCCATGTTGTCATCGCGCGACAGGTAGGACCCGGCGTAGGTGATGATCAACAGACCGATGCCGAGGATCAGGCAGGCAAAGAACATGCCCAACCCGTCCAGGAACAGGTTCACGTTCAGCCCCAGCGACGGCAACCAGCCGACCCGGGCCGAGACGATCTCTCCGTTCAGCACCGCAGGCAGATGCGTCAGCAGACCGATCAGCGCGGTCGCCGTGACAAGAAAGGTGATCAACGTGCAGGTGCGGCGGCCCGCCTGAACCATCAGGCCGGGCAGCAACGCCCCGAGAAACGGTAAAGCGACGATCAGAAATAGGGACATCAGTCTCTGGCCATTATCCTCTCTCTCGACGCCGCCGGTGCTGCCTTCGAGACATGCGCCGCACCCCGGTTCCGGGGACGACGCTCGGTTTACACTATGTTAGGGCTCTTGGATAAAGCCCCGTGCCGCAGTGGCAAGTCGAGAATGTCATGCGGGGTGTCTTGATCGCGTCGCGCGGCCCTCACGCAACTGTGCGGAATGTTGTGCGGTTGCGGCGGCGACCAGCCCCTGAATCCGCCCCTTTGTCACCTTGAAAACAAGCCTCTACCCTGCCCCGCAGCAGGTCCTGTTCGGGCCGCGCCTGCCGGAATATCCGCGGTTGGGAATTGCCCTTCCCATCGTTCAAATTCTTGTCAGAACGAATTGGCCAGGGCGCTCTTGCGAATTGCATGGGCGATCCCCATGGCACGGCCACCCTGACACCGCGCCACCCGCAACCCCGACTGCGACGCCAACAGCGGACAGGCCCGTTCCATGATGCCATTCGCCGGGCGCAATATCGGCTCCTCCTCACTATCTAGATGAATGGAATGATGGTCCGGTTTGATTGACAGGCGCCATGACCTCTCTCATTATCTGTCCGGTCAAGGTGCCGCAGCATCGTCCCGACTGGGCAGAGGTTGCGGATAATAGGGAATTCGGTGCGCGGCCTGTTGCATGGTCCAAATCCGATGCTGCCCCCGCAACTGTAGGCGAACTGCCGGCCCGATATGCCACTGGTACGATGCACCGGGAAGGCCGGGACCGGCGCATGTTGGCAAGCCAGGAAACCTGCCTCGACCAATCACCTGTTCCGGCCGCGGGGAGCGCGCCGGGGGCGGCTTTTCCGCAGAGGTGACATTGCAGCCCCGCAGGCGCGTTGCGTGCGGCGCATTCACGTTGTCCGGTGCGGCCCCGAGCCGCCCAGAAAGGCATGTCACGATGACACAGACCACCACCACATCCGCCCGCCGTCGCGCGCCGCATCGCGCAGATCACGTCGGCTCGCTCCTGCGGCCCGCGATCGTGCAGAAGGCACGCGCTGACGGCATCACCGGCGAAGAACTCGCGCGGATCGAGGACATGGCCGTGCGCGATGTCGTCGCCCTGCAACGCGACGCCGGCATCAAGGTGCTGACCGACGGCGAGGTCCGCCGCGCTTTCTGGCACTATGACTTCATGGGAATGCTGGACGGCCTCGAGATGAAGGCCTCGACCCGCAGCCTGCCGTTCAAGACCGAACACAAGACAACGCCGATCGAATCGCATCTGACCGGCCCGCTGGACTTTTCGGCAGATCACCCGATGCTGGGGCACTTCACCTTCCTGCGCGATCTCGCAAGCCATGGCGAGATACCCAAGATCTCGATCCCCGGGCCCTCGGCGGTGCATTTCCGTACCGAACCCGAAAACATCGAATACGCCCCCTACAAGGACCCCGAGCGTCTGTTCGACGACATCGCGCGCACCTACAAGAAGGCGGTGCAGGCGTTCTACGACGCGGGCTGCCGCTATCTGCAACTTGACGACATCTTCTTTGCCTACCTTGGCGATCCCAAACAGCGCGAAGCGCGCCGCGCCATGGGTCAGGACCCTGACGAGCTGGTGCGCAAATACGCCTGGATGCTGGAAGAGGCGATCAAGGATCGCCCCGATGATCTGGTGATCGGGATGCACATGTGCCGCGGCAACTTCCGCTCGGCCCACGTCGCCGAAGGCGGGTATGATTTTGCGGCCGACGCGATCTTCAACCAGACGTCGGTCGATGTCTATTTCATGGAATATGATACCGAGCGCGCAGGCGGGCTTGAACCGCTGCGACTGCTGCCCAAGGGCGACAAGCGCATCATGGCGGGGTTCATCACCACAAAGACGGGCGAATTGGAAAGCCCCGACACCCTGAAGGCCCAGTTCGACGCCGCCAGCAAATATGTCGACCTCGATCAGCTGGGCATCGCGCCGCAATGCGGCTTTGCCTCGACCGAACATGGCAACGCGATCACCGAAGACGATGAAAAGCGCAAGCTGGAGCTGGTTGTCGCCACCGCCGAGGCGATCTGGGGCGAAAGCTGATCGCGCAATGCTGACACAGGCCTGACGCGGGCCTGTCGCGGGCCCCTGCAAACGGGGCCCGCGACAGTTGCCGCCCCGGCGACCGGTTGCCCTGATGGCAAGGCAGGACGTTGGCCGATTTTCGCGCTTCGCGGCAACCTTCTGCGACCCGGCCAATTCCCCCCTGCAAACTTCTCGGCTATTCAGGCGCATGGACATTATTCTGATCACCGCGGTTATCGCGTCTCTCTTCCTTGTCATCGGGACGGCCGAGCCGCTGGCGGCGCGCCTGCGCCTGCCCTACAGCGTTATCCTTGCTGTTCTTGGCATCCTGATCGGCGCCGGCGCGATCTTTCTGCTGCGCACCGACCTGACGGATGCGCTCAACCCCGTGGCCGAGGCGATCATCGGGTTGCCGATCCGCTCGAACGTGTTCCTCTACGTTTTCCTGCCGACCCTGCTGTTCCAGGCGACACTTGGCATGAACCTGCGCCGGATGCTCGACGACTGGGTGCCGATCCTGGTGTTGGCTGTGGTGGCGGTCGTCGTGGCCACGCTGACGGTGGGCTATGCGCTGGCCTTTGCATCGAGCCTGCCTCTCGCCGCCTGCCTGCTGATCGGCGCCATCGTCTCGACCACCGACCCCTCTGCCGTGGTCTCCATCTTCCGCTCCATCTCGGCGCCGCGCCGCCTCGCGCGGATCATCGAAGGCGAAAGCCTGCTGAACGACGCCGCCGCCATCGCGCTGTTCGGCCTGTTCATGGGCTTTGTCATGCTGGGCGTGCCCGACCCGCGCCTGTCGGACGCCCTCGGCAAATTTCCGATGCTGATCGCGGGCGGTGCCGCTGCCGGCTGGATCACCGCCCGCCTGGCGCTGCGCCTCATGGGCATGTTCGCCCATCACGAACGCGCCCAGATCTCGATCTCGGTCGCGCTGCCGTACCTTGCCTATATCGGCGCGGAACAGACCATCGGCGCCTCGGGTGTGATCGCCGTCGTCACCGCGGGCCTGACGATGAACCTTGTCGGCCCGGGTCGTCTGCTGCCGCAGGCCTGGACGAACCTCAGCGAAGTCTGGGATCTGCTGGCGCATTGGGCGGGGGCGCTGATCTTTATCCTCGCCGCGCTGCTGATCCCGCGCCTGCTGGAAGAGGTCCGCCTGTCGGATATCGCGCTGGTCGGCGTGGTGATCGTGGCCGCCGTCGCCTCTCGGGCCGTGATCCTGTTCGTGCTGATGCCGTTGCTGACGCTGCTCCGGGCTTCGCCCGATATCCAACGCCCCTATCGCGTTGCGATCCTGTGGGGCGGGCTGCGCGGCGCCGTCACGCTGGCGCTTGCGCTGGCCGTCACCGAAAGCTTTCGCGTCCCGGTCGAGGTCAAGCGCGTGGTGGGTATCCTTGCGACCGGCTTCACGCTGTTCACGCTGATGGTACAGGGGACCACGCTGCGCGCGGTGATCGGTCGCCTCGGGCTCGACCGGCTGTCACCGCTGGACGAGGCTCTGTCGCGCCAGGTCGTCGCCGTCGCGCTGCAAACGGTGCGCGAGGACGTTGCGCGCACCTCCGAAAATTATGAACTGACCCGCGACATCGTGCGCTCGGAGGCAAAGATGTTCGGCGAACGCCTGGACCAGGCCGTCGAAACGGCCGAGTCGCGGGCCGATATCCTGGATCGCGACCGGATCACCCTCGGGCTGATCGCATTGGCCGGGCACGAACGCGATACGATCCTGGCGCGGATGCGCGAACGCACCATCGCCGCGCGCATGGCCGAACGGGTGCTGTCGGATGCGGATCAGCTGATCGAGGGCACGCGTTCCGGCGGGCGCAGCGGCTATCAGCGGGCCGCCCGGCGCAGCGTCGCCTATGGCCGCGCCTTTCAGGCCGGAGTGGCCCTGCAACGCCGTCTCAACCTGTCTGGCCCCCTGGCACGCATGACCGCCGACCGGTTCGAACTGCTGTTGTCGCAAAAGCTGATCCTGCGGGATCTCGGGGCCTTTATCGACGGCCGCATCCGCCGCATTCACGGGCGCCGCGTCGCGGACCTTCTGCACGAACTGCTGTCACGGCGCGTCGAAACCGTCGAAACCGCGCTGGACGGTCTGCGCCTGCAATATCCCGGCTACGCCGAGGAACTGGAACGCCGCTTTATCCGCCGCACGGCCCTGCGGCTGGAAGAACGCGAATACATCGCCATGCGCGGCGACGGCCTGATCGGGGCCGAGGTCTATACCTCGCTGATGCAGGATCTCGGCCTGCGCCGCGCAGCAGCCGAGGACCGCCCCGCCCTGGATATCGCGCTGCAACGTGCCGAACTGGTCCGCCAGTTCCCCCTGTTCGTCGATTTCGAGGAACCCGCATTGAAGCGGCTGGGCCGCGCGCTGCAAACCCAGTACATCAATCCCGGCAAGACGATCGTGCACAAGGACGCCACGACGCAAAGTGTCCATTTCATCGCCTCCGGCGCGGTCGAAGTGCTGAGCGCCGGTCAAAGCTGGCGCCTGGGCCGGGGCGAGATGTTCGGCCAGATGGCCATCCTGACACGCAAGACCCGCCGCACCGAAGTGCGGGCCATCGCCCCCACAACCCTGCTGGTGCTGGACGAGGTACGGTTCCGCCGCCTGCTTGCGCGCAGCCCTGCGCTACAGGCCGCCGTGCGCGCCAGCGCGGAAAAGCGCGGGATAGAGCCCGATCTTCTGCTCGCCCCCCCGCCAAAGGGGGACTGACAGGTCGGTCGGATCGTCCCCTTGTGCCGCGTCCGCCCACCTCGGCGGCCGCAGGGGGAAACGACCTAGCCCGACGCATCCTGCGCCGGGAAATCGCGCGGGCCGATCAGGTGCATGTGTGGGCGGGCGACAAAGCCTTCGGCCTGCCCGCCGCCCGTGCGTCACCGAACCCCGTGCGTCACAGAACGGCGGCGGCGCGGCCAGGCCGCTCTCGCCCCCGCTCCGCCGGGATTGCCCCTATCCTGTCGCCGCAGATAGATAGCGGCGCGCCCTTGCCCCCGCCGCTATCTGCGGCGCGCGCTTGCCCCGTCGCGGCGCGACCTGTCAGATCGCGACGCAATCGGCAAAGTACTGCATGTCGCCATCCGGTCCGACCTCATGCACCAACCCGTGGATATCGGTCTCGAAACCGGGGCATTCCTGCGCAAATTCGCGGTTGAACCGCAGGTATTCGACGATCCGCGCATTGAACACCTCGCCCGGGATCAACAGCGGGATTCCCGGCGGATACGGCGTGACAAGGCTGGTCGTGATCCGTCCTTCCAACGCGTCGATCGGCACCCGCTGGGTCTTGCGCCGCGCGATATGGGCAAAGGCGTCCGACGGCGTCATCGCCGGGTGGTGGTCCGTCAGGTAGATTTCCGTCGACAGCCGCGCCACGTCGTATTTCGCATACAGCGCATGAACGTGCTGGCTCAGGTCCTTCAGGCCCATCCCCTCATAGCGTGGATGCTTGGCACAGAACTCCGGCATCACCCGCCACAGCGGCTGGTTGCGGTCATAATCGTCCTTGAACTGCTGCATCGCGGCCAGCAGCGTGTTCCAGCGGCCCTTGGTGATGCCGATGGTGAACAGGATGAAGAAACTGTAAAGCCCGGTCTTTTCAACGACCACGCCATGTTCCGTCAGGTATTTCGACACGATCGAGGCCGGGATGCCGGTGTCGTCGAACCGCCCCTCCAGATCCAGACCGGGCGTGATGATCGTCGCCTTGATGGGGTCCAGCATGTTGAACCCCGGCGCCATATCGCCAAAGCCGTGCCAGCTTTCCCCGCCACCCGAGATCACGCCATCGGCGTTGGTCTTTTGCAGAACCCAGTCGCTGGCCTCGCCCATGCCGTCCTCGGTATGGTCGAAATCCTCGGGGCCCCAGACCCGGAACCACCAGTCGTCGGCGCCGTATTCCTCGTCGACCTTGCCCATGGCGCGGCGGAAATCCAGCGCCTCGACAATGCTTTCCTCGACCAGGGCGGTGCCGCCCGGCGGCTCCATCATCGCGGCGGCGACATCGCAGCTGGCGATGATCGAATACTGCGGGCTGGTCGAGGTGTGCATCAGATAGCTCTCGTTGAACAGCGCGCGGTCCAGCTGCACCTCCTCGCTGTCCTGCACCAGCACGTGACTGGCCTGGCTGATGCCCGCCAGCAGCTTGTGCACCGATTGCGTCGCGTAGGTGACAGAGGTCCGGGTGCGGCCACGTTTCAGGCCCATGGCATGGAACTGGCCATAGAACGGGTGAAACGCGGCATGGGGCAGCCAGGCTTCGTCGAAATGCAGGTTGTCGATCCAGCCGTCCAGCATCCCCTTGATGACTTCGGTGTTGTACAGCACCCCGTCGTAGGTCGATTGCGTCAGCGTCATGATGCGCGGGCGCACCTCGTCCGCGTCGTAATCCTTCAGCAGCGGGTTGGCGCGGATCTTGGCGCGGATCGCCTCCGGCTCGAACTCCGATCGCTGGATCGGCCCGATGATGCCCCACTGGTTGCGCGTCGGGCGCAGGAACACCGGGATCGCGCCGGTCATGATGATCGCGTGCAGGATCGACTTGTGGCAATTGCGGTCCACCACCACGACATCGCCGGGGGCGACGGTGTGATGCCAGACCATCTTGTTGCTGGTGCTGGTGCCGTTGGTGACAAAGAAACAGTGATCCGCGTTGAAGATACGCGCGGCATTGCGCTCCGACGCGCCGATCGCGCCGTTATGGTCCAGCAGCTGCCCCAGTTCCTCGACCGCGTTGCAGACGTCGGCGCGCAGCATGTTTTCGCCGTAGAACTGGTGATACATCTGCCCGATGGGCGATTTCAGAAAGGCCACGCCCCCCGAATGCCCCGGGCAATGCCATGAATAGGACCCGTCCTCGGCATATTCCAGCAGTTGCTTGAAGAACGGCGGCTTGATCCCCTCAAGGTACACCTTCGCCTCGCGGATGATGTGCTTGGCGACGAATTCGGGCGTATCCTCGAACATGTGGATAAAGCCGTGCAGCTCGCGCAGGATACCGTTGGGCAGGTGGCGCGATGTCTTGGTCTCGCCATGCAGAAAGATCGGCACATCGGCGTTTTTCCAGCGCACTTCCTCGATGAAGGTGCGCAGCTTTTCGACCGCCGGGTCCAGCTCCGGTCCGGGCGTGAATTCCTCGTCGTCGATGGACAGAACAAAGGCCGACGCCCGGCTCTGCTGCTGCGCGAATTGCGACAGGTCGCCATAGCTGGTGACGCCAAGCACTTCCAGGCCCTCGGCCTCGATCGCGTCGGCCAGCGCCCGGATACCAAGCCCCGAGGTGTTCTCGGAGCGGAAGTCTTCGTCGATGATGACGATGGGGAAACGGAATTTCATCGAGCGTCCTTTGCGAGCCGCGTCATGGTTGCCCGTTCTGTCAGCCCAATGCCCGCCCCGTCAAGCGCATCCCGCGTTTGCCCCCCTGATCGGCGGGGCTTGTCGTCGCGCCACACCACCCGACCGTGGGGAACGCGCGGCGGGCGCACGTTTCAGGCGCCTCTGCCCCCTCACGCGTCCCCGTCACACCGCGCGCCCGGCCCCCATTGCGCCATCAGCAGCAACGCGCGTCCGGCGCCCCCTCAGCCCATCGTGCGCGGCAGCCACAACACCAGCGCCGGCAGCGCCACGATGATTCCCAGCCGCAGGATATCCACCACCACAAAGGGCATCACCCCACGGAAAATCGTCATCAGCGAGGTATCCCGCGCGATGGCGTTGATGACAAAGACGTTCATCCCGATGGGGGGCGTGATCAGCCCCAGCTCCACCGTCATGACCACGACGATCCCGAACCAGATCGGGTCGAACCCCAGTTGCACGATCACCGGATAGACGATGGGCACCAGCAGGATGATCATCGCCATCGCATCCAGGATGCAGCCCATGATCAGAAAGAACAGCAGGATCAGCGCCAGCGTCGGATAGGCGCCGATGTCCAGCCCCGCCAGCCATGCGGTGATCTTCTGCGGCGTCTGCGTGATCGCCAGGAAATACCCGAACAGCATCGCCCCCATCAGGATCGTGTAGATCGAAACAGAGGTGCGCAGCGCCTCGATCAGGCAGGCGCGCATGTCGCGAAAATTCAGCCGCCCCCGCAAGATGCCGATCAACGCGGTCAGGACGGCCCCCGCAGACGCGGCCTCGGTCGGGGTGACGATGCCGCCGTAGATGCCGCCGATGATCGCCACGAACAGCAACACGACCGCCCAGATGCCCCGCAGGCTGCGCAGCCGATCGCCCAGCGACACCCGCACCCCGCGCGGCAATTCGCGCCCAAAGGCCACCTGTACGGTGCCCATGTACATCAGCACCGCCAGCAGCCCCGGAATGATCCCGGCGATGAACAGCGCGCCCACGTTCTGCTCGGTGATAAAGGCATAGACCGCCAGAACGACCGACGGCGGGATCAGGATGCCCAGCGTCCCGCCCCCCGCCACGACGCCGGTGGCCAGCCGGTCGGAATAGCCCGCGCGCCGCATCTCCGGCAGGGCGACCTTGCTCATCGTGGCCGCCGTCGCCACGGACGACCCCGAAATCGCCGCGAACCCCGCGCAGGCCGAAATCGTCGCCAGCGCCAGCCCGCCCCGTCGGTGCCCCAGCCACGCCTGCCCGGCGCGGAACAGTTCCGATGATATCCCGGTGCGCGTCGCGAACACCCCCATCAGCACGAACATCGGGATCAGCGAGGTATTGTAATCGGTGATCGTGCGCAGCGGCGCGATGGCCAGCTGGTTCAGCGCCGGTTTCCACCCGGTGATCGCGGCGAACCCGCCAAGGCCCACCACCCCCATGGCCACGCCCACCGGCACCCGCAGGGCCATCAGGCCGAACAGCGCCAGAAATCCGGCGATGGCAACGATATCCGCTTCACTCATGGGGAAAGGCTCCGCTCTCCAGGGGGTCGTCAAGGCGCTCGAACGGGTCCAGCCGCTGGCCAAGGCACAGCAGGATCAGCCCCGCGAACGTGGTCAGCACAGAGGCGGCAAAGCCCAGCCAGATGGCAAAGATGAACGGCCAGACCGCCAGCCGCAGATCGAACGTCGCCTCGCCCGATTGCAAGGCGCTGTCGAAACGCGAATGGATCTTCCAGGCCAGCAGCACCGAAAACCCCAGCAACACCAGCTGCGCCACGATCTCGATGACCTGGCGCGGGCGCGCAGGCAGCGCCTCGGCCAGAATGTCGACGCAGATGTGCCCGCCGCGCAGCCCCAGCACGGCAAAGCCCCAGGCAATCGCCAACCCCAGCAACAGCCGCGACACGTCAAAGGCATCGGGGATCGGCGTGGCAAAAAAGTATCGCCCCAGGGCCGAGACAAAGACCGTCACCGTGACCACGGCAAGGCACAGGGCGGCCAGCGTCTCGACAAGGCTGGCGGCGCGATCAAAGGAACGGCGAAATCCGGTCATGGCGGTCATTCAGGGGGCGGCGCATTCGTGCAAACACGGCCGCGCGCGCCCCCTCCTTTCTGCTGACTTGCTTATTGCCCGAGGGCGTTGGCGGCGGACATTTCCGTCTCAAAGCGGTCATAGATCGCCTGATCGTCGTATCCGGCCTGTTTCGCCTCGGCGTGCCATTCCTCCAGCAGCGGCGCGGTGGCCTCTTTCCAGGCGGTCATCTCGGCCTCGCTCGGCACATGCACATGATGATCCTGCGATGCGATGGCCCGGTCGCGCCCCGAGGCTTCCTTCTCGGCCCATCCGGCGGCGATCTTCCCCGCCCACTCGCTTGTGCAATGCGCGTCCATCACCGCCTTTTCCTCGGCGGACATCCCGTCATAGCTGTCCTTGTTCATCGCCATGACGAAGGTCGTGGAATACAGCGGCATGTCGAGGTGATAGGTCGTCTCCTCGTCGATCCCGAACAGAAAGATGCTGTCCCAGGGAAAGGTGATCCCCTCGGCCGCGCCGCGCGCAATCACCTCGCGCGCCTCCGGGGCGGGCACCTGGACGCTGGCCGCGCCCAGCAGGTTCAGCATCCGCCCCATCGTGGCATTGCCCGGGCGGATGGTCTTGCCCGCCAGGTCGCCCGGCACCAGGATTTCGCTGACCGTATGCAGCGTTCCCGGATCTTGCAGGAAGGCCATGCAATAATGGATATCGGGCATCTCGGTCGCCGCGTATTCGCGATACCAGCGATCAAAGGCAACCGACCCCTCGACGGCGTTGGACACATGGAACGGCTGCTCGCCCAGCGAAATCACCGGAAAGCGCCCCGGCTGATAGCCCGGATTGACAAAGCTCAGGTCGGCAATGCCGTCGCGTGCGATGTCATAGTGATCCAGCGCCGACCCCAGCTGCTGCGCCGGAAAGATCGTGCTGGTGATGCTGCCGCCCGACGCCTCGGTGATCGCGGCCAGCCATGGCTCGAAACCCGTGGTCTGCAAGGAATGCTGCGCGGGCAGCCAGGTCGACAGCCGCAGGGTCGTGTCGGCCTGCGCCGTGCTTGCCAAAAGGCCGATCGCGGATGCGACGCCCATCATGCAGGTGCCCATCATGCAGGTAATCGTCTTCATGTCGTTTTCCTCCCTGAAAGTCCGCCGCCTCCCGCGTCGGAACAAGTGTGATCGCCGGGCCCTACTCGGGCATCTGAACTCCGACGCTTTGCAGATGATCGCGGGCCAGGTCGTCCCAGCCCCGCGCGATGTCGTCCGCGCTCCAGCCGCCCGTGTTCAGGGCGACCGAAACTTCCTGCGGATGCGCCCAGATCGACAGGCGGTCGCCGCCGATCCCGATGCACTGGCCGCTGATCCCCGCCGCCGCGTCCGACGCCAGATAGCTGAACAGCCCCGCCACGTCCCCGGCCAGCCCCAGCCCCGCATCGGCGCGCAAGGCGTCGGGCAGCGCCTCGCCCCGCTCGGCGGCCGCGACGTGCTCGGCCATGCCGGGGATGGTGGCGACCATGCGCGTCAACGCCACCGGCACCACCGCGTTGACGGTCACGCCCGCCCGCGCCAGCTCCATCGACCACGTGCGCGCCATGGCGGCAACGCCCGCCTTGGCGGCGGCATAGGCGGTCTGGCCGAAATTGCCCCGCTGCCCGGCGGGCGAGGCGACAAGGATGATGCGCCCGCCCTGCCCGGCGTCGCGAAAATGCCGTGCCGCCGCGCGCCCGCAGGTAAAGGCGCCCCGCAGATGGGTCGCGACGACCAGGTCGAAATCCGCGTCGCTCGCCTTCCACAGCACAGCGTCGCGCAACACGCCCGCATTGGCGCACAGGATGTCGAACCGCCCGAACGCGCTCAGCGCGCGGGCGATACAGGCCTCCGCCGCCTCGGCGCTGCCGATCGCGGCCACCTCGGCCACGGCGCGGCCCCCGGCGGCGCGGATCTCATCCACCACGGCCTCGGCCACGTCTCCCTCGATGTCGTTCACCACCACCGCGGCCCCGCGCCGCGCCATGTCCAGCGCAATCGCCCGCCCGATACCGCGCCCCGCACCGGTGACCACCGCCCCCTTGTCCTGCAACGTCACGGCCATGCCTCAGTGCCCCCGAAACCGCGCCGGGCGCTTTTCCATGAAGGCGCGCGGCCCCTCGCGGGCATCCTCGGTCGCCATCACCGCCTCTTTCGCGGCATCCTCCAGCGCATAGCCCTCGACCAGCGTGCGCCCCGACGACGCCAGCACCGTCTGCTTCACCTGTTGCACCGCGAACGGCCCGTTGGCGGCAATCTTGCGCGCCAGCGTCCAGGCCGTCTCCATCAGCGCCTCGGCAGGCACCACGCGGTTGACCAATCCAGCCTCGCGCGCCGTCTCGGCGTCCATCGCGTCGCCCACCAGCAGCATCTCCATCGCCATGCAATAGGTGATCTGGCGCGGCAGCCGCACGATGGACCCGGCAAAGGGGATCAACCCGCGCTTGACCTCTGGCAAGGCGAATGTCGCCTGTTCGGCGGCAATGCGAATGTCGGTCGCCAGCACCGTCTCCAGCCCGCCAGCCATGCAGGCGCCGTTGATCGCGGCGATGATCGGCTTGTTCAGCTCCCAGTCGCGCAGGGCAGACCGCGACATCACCTCGGGTTCGCGCAGCAGGCGATGGTCCCACTCGGTTTCCGGCGCGCGCGCCCCCGTCATCAGCGGCAGCGTCAGCGCCAGGTCCCCGCCGGAACAGAACGCCCGGTCTCCCGCCCCGGTCAGGATCGCCACGCGCAGGCCGGGATCACCGGCAAAATCGGTAAAGGCATCGGCCAACCGGCACGCGACCTCCGGTGAAATCGCATTGCGCGCCTCGGGGCGGTTGATCGTGATCACGGCGATCTCGCCATGTTTTTCGTACAGCAGCGGCAAGGTCATGCGCGGCTCCCCTCCCTCATTTCAGCCACCCGTGCGGCAGCGGCGTCGCGCAGCGCGACCTTGCGGATCTTGCCATTCGCGGTCATCGGAAAGCTGTCGACGACCTCGACATGGCGGGGCAGCTTGTGACGCGCCAGACGGGTCCGTACGTAATCGCGCACCGCTTCGGGCTGCAACGCGGCCCCCTCTCGCAGCAGCACGAAGGCATAGATTTCCTCGCCCAGATCGGCGTCGGGCACACCGACAACCTGCGCCTGCGCGATATCGGGATGGCCCAGCAGACAATCCTCTATTTCAACGGGATAGACGTTTTCGCCCCCCCGGATCAGCATGTCCTTCAACCGCCCGACAATGCGCAGATGGCCCGTCTCCTCCAGCACCGCCAGATCGCCCGACAGCAACCACCCATCCGCGTCCAGCGCCTCCGCCGTCTTGTCGGGCATGTCGAAATACCCCACCGTCACCAGGTAGCCGCGAATGCACAGCTCTCCCGCCTCGCCAAAGGCACAGAGCGCCCGGCTCTCCGGGTCGACGATGCGGATTTCGGTATGCGGCAGCGCCCGCCCCGCCGTGGTGATCCGCGTCTCGAAATCATCCGCCGGATCGGTCTGGGTGATCACGGGGCTGCACTCGGTCATCCCCATGACGATCATCGGCTCGGCCCCGGTCAGATCGCGCAACCGCCGCATCAGGCTGGGCGGGATCGAGGTGCCCCCGGTATTGGCCAGCCGCAGCGAACCTGTCTCGAAGTCGCCAAAGCGCGGATGATCCAACATGCGCGCATACATCGTCGGCACGCCGTTGATCACCGTCGCCGCATGGGCCTGCCACAGCGCCAGCATCCGCTCCGGCTCGAACGCATCCATGGTGACAAGACAGCCCCCCACCACCAGCATCCCCATCAGGTTGCAAACACACCCCGCCGTATGGAACAGCGGCATGGCCGACAGCATCACGTCATCGGCGCGAAACCCGGCGCGCCGGCCCATCAGCCAGGCGTTGTTCAGGGTCGAGCGGTGCGTCAGCATCGCCCCCTTGGGCCGCCCCGTCGTCCCCGAGGTATACTGGATCTGCACCACGTCGCCGGGGCGCACCCCGGCCCGCCGCGCCGCCAGATCCTGTCCCGCCCCCAATGCCACGACGTCATCGAATGACGCCGCGAACCGGGCATCCCCCGCCCCGATCAGCGCCAGATGCGTCAACGCGGGCAGGACCTCGCCAGACCGCACGCCGCCCCGAACATCCGCAAGGTCCGGCATCAGCCGCACCAGCGCGGCGGCAATATCATACCGGCGATAACCGGCGGCAAACATCAGGTGGCTGATCTTGCCCTGGCCCAGGATATAGCCGATCTCGTCTTCCTGCAGGCTGGGGTTCACCGTGACCAGCACCGCCCCGATGCTGGCCAGCGCATATTCCAGCAGCACCCACTCGACACAGTTCGGCGCCATCACCGCGACATGGCTGCCCGGCCGCACGCCCCAACCCATCAGGCCGCGTGCCAGCGCATCCGACGCCGCCTTCAGCTCGCCATAGCTCAGCCGGTCGACCCGGCCGCGCGCCGCGTCCTCCACCACGATCGCCGGACGCGCCCCGTGCTCGGCGGCCTGGCGCTCCAGCATCTCGGCGATCGTCAGCTCCAGCAGCGGCACGTCGCCCGCGCCCGCAATCCAGTAAGCACCCCGTGCCTCTGCCACCTGTGTCACCGTGGAATTCCCCCCTCCTGTGGTCCGAATGATCGCCTTCGTGCAGCCGCGCTCTTGTGCAAAGCGTCTCCCTCGGCCACATTGAACGAAAGCGAATAGGTTCCATCCGAACTGTTCGATGCCGAACATGTTTGGAGCGGGCGAGTCTGTCAAGAGGAATACATGAGCGATCGCCAGAAGAGTGCAGCCGGGGCCAACCCCGACGGGTTGATTCCGGACAGCCTGCGTGACGATATCGGGTTCAAGTTGCGCCTGGCCCAGATCCTGGCCTATCGCGCGTTCGAAGAGCGCGTGACAGGCTATGGTGCCGCGCCGCGCTATCTTGGTCTGCTGGCCATCATTCGCGCCACGCCGGGCCAGCCGCAAAGCCGCCTGGCCGAGGCCGTGGCCCTGCAACGCTCCAGCCTCGTGGCCATACTGGACCGTCTGGAAACCGATGGCCTGCTGGAACGGCGCGCCTCTGCCTCGGACCGCCGCGCAAAGGGGGTCTGGCTGACCGCGCAGGGAGAGGCCGTGACCGAGGAATTGCGCCTGCTGGCCCAGCAAAGCGAAGACCGCGCCACCGCCGGTCTGGATGCAGACAGCCGGGCGGCGCTGCTCAAATCACTCGATTGCATCATCGACAACCTGCGCTGACACGCCGCGCCGATTTCGAGACCCGGATGCGAGTGCGGGTTGCGAGGACCAAGTGCGAGGGCCAAATGCGAGGGCCAAATGCGAGGACCGGTTGCGCGATCACACAAGGACGCGCCGACTGCGCGCCCAAGACTCGCGCGCCTGAAACCCCGTGCCGATCGTGCGCCCAAAGCGGCGCACGCTGCGTTAATCCGGGCGCAGCCCGCGCAGTTGCACCGTTCAGATACCGCCCGGATACCGACGCAGGCACCGACGTGCCAAATCGCGCCTTTTCTCAATTAATCTCGGAAAACAGCGCGTAAACCATGCAGGCTCACCGACGCACCCACCGACGCGCCCACTGACGGCCTCACTTCCTGTTAACCTCTTTGCCGGCGCGGGGCGCATCAGGCCGCGCCCCGCATCTCGGCCAGCGCCCGTTTCGCGCCCTGCAGCACATAGCCCTGATCGGTGCCCAGCACGAACAACGTCGCGCCCTGCGCCGCCCATTCGGCACCGCGTCCCGGCTGGCCCAGAAACAGCCCCGCCGCCTTTTGCGCGCCCTGTGCCGCCGTCATGACATCGCGCGACAGCCGCTCTACCTCGGGGGCATCCGGGGTCGTCAGCCCCAGCGACACCGCCAGGTCGACCGGCCCCACCAGCAGGCCATCGACACCCGGCACAGAGGCAATCTCGGCAGCGCGTGCAGCGGCCCCCTCGTCCTCGATCTGGCAAATCAGAACCGTCTCCTCTCCCGCGCGCGACAGGTGCCCGGCGATCCCCCGGCTGCCATAGTCCGCCCCGGCGGCCGAGGGGGTGAATCCCCGCCCACCCGGTCCGTAACGCATTCTCTTCGCTAGGTTTTCCGCCGCTTCTGCATCGGGCACCTGGGGTGCCACGATGCCCGCCGCACCCGCGTCCAGCGCCGTCGCGATCCAGTGGCCCGCCAGCTCCGGCACCCGTACCAGCAGCGGCAATTGCGCGGCCCGCGCGGCGATCATCATCGCCGCAATCGTGCCCCGGTCAAAGGCCCCGTGCTCGGCATCCAGGATGGCGAAATCCAACCCCGAATGCCCCAGCACTTCGATCATTGCCGGATCGGCAGACTTGACGAACGTCCCCGCCAGACCCTGCCGCCCCCGCAACCGCGCCGCAAAGGTCGCGCGATAGGCCATCACACCGCCCCGTAGCCGCCGCCGCCCGGCGTGATCATGAAAACCTCGTCGTCCGGCTGCATCTCGCGCTTGCGGGTGTCCGCGATGGCTTCGCCGTTGATCTGGAACACGCCCGCAGCGCCATCACCGCCCCCCAGCAGACCCTCGGGCCCCGACACCAGCCGCGACGGAATGGTGTTCAGCAACCACGTCCGCCCGGTGCGCATGTGATATCCGATGCGCTGCCCGTCCCCGCCCGGATACTTGCCCGCGCCGCCCGTGCCATGCTCCAACTCCTTGCAAGTAAAGGCAATTGGATAGGTCGCCTCCAGCACTTCGACCGGCACCGCAGACACGCCAGTGGGATAGCACACCGCCGAAATGCCCGGCTTGGTCGCCCGCGCGCCCATCCCGCCCGAGTAGTTGAACATGGACGAGGTGAAAGGCACCCCGGCCCGGTCCTTGCCCGAAATCTGGATGGTCCAGACCGCGCCCGACCCTTCGGCCACGACACGGTCGGGAATGACCTGCGCCAGTGCCTTCAGGATCGGGAACGGCACGTACATGCCCACCACGTGACGCGCATTCACCGGTGACGGATACTTGGCATTGACCACGCATTCGTCCGGCAGCTTCAGCCGGATCGGCGCGAGCGAGCCTGCGTTGTTCGGCAGATCCGGGTTCAGAGACGAGCGCACGGCGAAGGTCGCATAGGCATGGGTATAGGCCGGAACCACGTTGATCCCCATGGACGACGGCGGCGAGGAGCCTTCGAAATCAATCACGATCTCGCCCTTTTCGGCGTCGACAGTGACGGCGGTTTTCAGGTCGATCACCTGCCCGCCGGGCACGTCAAAGCGCGACGCGCCGTGATAGGTGCCGCCCGGCAGCTTGCGAATGGCATCGCGCGTCGCGGTCTCGGATCGGGTGATAATCTCTTGTGAAAGCTCGGAAATATCGTCCAGCCCATAGCGGTCGCACAGCGCGTTCAGGCGGTCCGACGCGATGATGCCCGATGACACCTGCGCCCCCAGATCGCCCATCAGCGCGTCCGGCGTGCGCACGTTGCGGCGGATGATCTGGAACAGCGTCTCGTTCGGCTTGCCCGCCTCGTACAGCTTCATCGTCGGGATCCACAGACCCTCCTCGTGGATGTCGCGCGCGCCCGACCCGATGCCGTAGCCCCCGATGTCGGAGTGGTGAATGGTCGATCCGGCATAGCCGATGATCCGCTCACCGCGAAAGATCGGGGACAGGATGGTGATGTCGAAAAAGTGCCCCGCCGACATCCAGGGATCGTTGGTGATCAGCACGTCGCCCGGTTGCAGGCTGTCGGCATCGCAATTGTCCAGCAGGTTGCGCGCCGCCGCGGCAAGCGAGTTGATGTGACCCGGCGTGCCCGTCACCGCCTGCGCCACCATGCGCGCCTGTTCATCGAACAGACCGTTGGCCAGGTCGCCCGCCTCGCGCACGATGGGGCTGAAGGCGATGCGTTGCAGGGCGCGCGCCTGTTCGCTGACGATCCCGATCAGGTTGCTCCAGAGGATTTGCAGTTCGACGCCGTCCATTAGTTTGCTTCCTTTTCAGCTGCGACTTTTCCCGCGAATTTTTCGGCAACCAGGCTGCCGCTTTCGTGGCGGCTAACCTCCCAGCCTGACAGGACAAAAATCGTGGTTTCGCGTTCTTCGATGATCACCGGGCCCGCGATGCGGTCGGTGTCGGTGATGCTGGCGCGCTGCCAGACCGGCACATCCTGCGCCGTGCCACGGATCTGCACGGGCCGGGTTTCGGACCTGCGCGCGGAACCGTCGGGCGCCCGGACCGCCGCCCGCTCGGGCTGGCGCCCCGCAGCCGTCACCAGCCAGTTGACGATCTCCACCTTCATGCCGTCCAGCTTGAGACCATACTGGCGGTGATATTCTTCCTCGAACAGCGCCAGGATGTCGCCTGTGCTGCGCGTCTTGCGCGGGTCGAAATCCAGCTCGATCCGCACCTCGGATTGCTGCCCGAGATAGCGCATTTCCGCCGCGAAGGAGAAGGTGAACTCCGCCTCGCGAATGCCGGCCTCGCCCAGGGCCGTGGCCCCTTCGCTCACCATCGCCCCCAGCACCTCGTCGACCGCGCACCACTCCAGCGCGTCCAGCGTGGTGACATGGCTGCGCACCAGGTCGATCTGCACCGGCGTCACCAGCGTGCCAAAGGCCGACAGGACAGACGCCAGCGGCGGATAGATCACCTTGGTGCTCTCCGTCAGCTCCGCGACCATGCACGCGTGCACCGGCCCGGCACCACCAAAGGCCAGCAGGGGCAAGCCGCGATAATCGATACCGCGCTCTGTCGCATGGGTGCGCGTCGCGGCCGCCATCTGTTCGCAGACCACCTCAAAAACGCCCCAGGCTGCCTGATTCCGTGGCAAATTCAACGCCTTGCCCAGGGTATCAAAGGCCGACTGCGCGCCCGTCAGATCCAGATCCATATCGCCGCCCAGGAACCGGTCGGCATCCAGAATGCCCAGCACCAGGTCGGCGTCGGTGACACAAGGGTCGGTGCCGCCGCGCCCGTAACACACCGGCCCCGGCATGGAGCCCGCGGATTCCGGCCCGATCTTCAGCAGCCCCAGATCGTCGACCGACGCGATCGAACCACCGCCGGCGCCGATCTCGATCATGTCGATCGACGGCACGGTGATCGGCATCCCCGACCCCGGCTTGAAGCGATACCGGCGGTCGACCTCGAAGGTGCCCGTCACCAGCGGTTCATGGTTCTGCACCATGCAGGCCTTGGCGGTGGTGCCGCCCATATCGAAAGAAATCAGATCGGGAATGTCGAAAATCCGGCTGAAATAACACGCCACCAGCGCGCCCGCCGCCGGGCCGCTCTCGATCATGCGCACGGGCATGGTGCTGGCGCGCTCGGCCCCGATGACACCGCCGTTCGACAGCATGATCAGGGGTTGCTGGCGAAATCCGCGCGCCTTCAGTTCGGCAATCAGCGCCGTCAGGTAGGGCCGCGTGATCGGCACGGTATAGGCGTTGATCGCCACGGTCGAGGCGCGCAGGTATTCCCGCATCTGCGGCGCGATGACGCTTGAGAGTGAGACATAGATCTCCGGCGCTTCCTCGGCAAAGATGCGGGCGACCTCCTGTTCATTCGCGCCGTTGCGATAGGAATTCAGAAAACACACCGCGACCGAGACGATCCCCTTTTCACGGCACTGCGCGATCACCGCGCGCACCTCGTCGCCCGACACAGGCAGACCGACGCTGCCATCTGCGTAGGTGCGTTCCTTCAGGGTAAAGGTCCGCTCGGCCGGGATCAGCGGTTCGGCGAATTCGATCTGCGGGTCGTACATGTCATAGCGGTGCTCTTCGCGGATATACAGGATATCGCGGAACCCCTCGGTCAGCAGCAACGCGACGGGCGGGCCCTTCCGCTCGATCAGGGCGTTGGTCACGACCGTCGTCGCATGCACGACCACGTCGTCGATGTCCTGTGCGCGGATACCGGCGCGTGCGCTGACCAGATCGACGCCGCGAAAGAACCCCTCCAGCAGATCGTTGTGCGTTGTCAGCGTCTTGTCGACATAGCTGGTGCCATCCGAGGCCAGCAGGACAGCGTCGGTAAAGGTGCCGCCAATGTCGATGGCAAGTGAATATCGGGTCATATCGGGTACTCCATGCAGCCAAGCTCGGCCGAGATTTCGCGGGCCGCGCCAGTGGCGGCGACCACAAAGGCCTCCGCCGGTTCGGGTTTGATGTCCTGGACCGATCCGACGATGGTGATCGTCGCGATGAACCGGCCCTCGATGTCGAAGATCGGCGCGGCGACGGCATTCACCCCGCGCAGCGTTTCCTCGGGCGCCACCGCCCAGCCGAGACGGCGGGCCGCGGCGATTTCCTCGGCCAGGCGCGCCGGGTCATAGCGCTTGCCCGACGCATCCTCGCCCGGGTCCGCCTGCGCGCCGTAGCTGCCCCAGGCCAGCGCCACCTTGCCCTGCGCGGATGTCTGCAAGGGCAACAGCGCACCGGGCCGCGTCACGATCTGCACCGGCGTTTCGACCCGCACGATGTCGATCACCCGCATCCCCGCCTCCTCGGGCAGCGACAGCGTCACGGTCTGGCTGATCCGGTCGCGCAGCGCCGCCATCACGGGCCGCGCGACCGAGGTCAGCTGCGTGCCGTCCGCGATCGCCTGACCGATGTGAAACAGCTTCAGCGTCAGCCGATAGCGTTCGGTCACCGGGTCCTGGCGCACGTATCCAAGGCTGACCAGCGTCTGAAGATAGCGATAGACCCGCGCCCGCGGCATCCCCAGCGTCACCGCCAGATCCGTCACCCGGCTGGGCTGGGAATGGGCCGCCATCTCCTCCAGTATCGAAAACGCCGCGACCGTCGATTGGTTGGTGGTGTTGGAGTTGGTCATGTCAGTCATGGTTAACCTCCGAAAAATGCAGGCAGGGACAGGGTCAGAAACGGCACGAAGGCGATCAGACCCAGCACGATCAGGCAGATGCCGATCATCGGCAGAATGGCACGGGCGACCTTTTCCAGCGGCTGCTTGCCGATGGCCGCGACGATGAACAGGCACAGCCCCACCGGCGGCGTGATCATCCCGATCATCAGGTTAAGCACGACCATCACGCCGAACTGCACCGCGTTGATCTCCAGCAGCGGAAACACCTCGTTCAGGATCGGCATCGCCAGCACCAGCGCCGCCAGCGGCTCCAGGAACAGCCCCAGAACCAGCAGAACCATGTTCAGCAGCAGGATCAGGATCCAGGGTTGTTCGCTGATGCTGCGCATCCCCAACGCGATGGCCCGCGGGATATTCTCGATCCCCAGAATGAATGCGGTCATCGAGGCCATGGCGACGATCAGCATCACGCCTGCCGTCATCGTCGCCGTGTCATAAAAGGCCTGCGCGATCTTCGACCCCGACAGCGTGCGATACAGCACCCCCCCGATCAGCAGCGCATACAGTGCCGCCACCGCCGCCGCCTCGGTCGGGGTGAACACGCCCGACCGGATGCCGCCGACGATGATCACCGGCAGGAACAAGGCAGGCAGCGCCTTGACCGCCAGCCCGACCCGCTCATTCTTCGGAATCGGTGCTGGGATCGGGTGGTCCTCGACCCGCGCGCGCCACAGCGCATACAGGATCAGCAGACCACACAGCAGAAAGGCCGGTACGATCCCCGCAAGGAACAGATCGGAAATCGAGGTGCCGGTCAGCACGCCATACAGGATCAGCGACAGCGACGGCGGCACCAGCGGCCCCAGGATCGACCCCGTGGCGGTCAGGGCGGCGGCGTACTCGGGACGGTATCCATCCTTGGCCATCGCCGGGATCATCACCGACCCGATGGCCGAGGCTTCGGCCGTGGCCGCGCCCGACACCCCGGAAAACATCATGGACGAGACGACATTGACCACCGCCAGCCCGCCCTTGACCCGGCCCACCAGCATCTGCGCGAACCGCACGATCTGGCGCGTCAGGTTGGCCGAATTCATCAGGTTGCCCGCCAGGATGAAGAACGGGATGGTCAGCAATACGAAACTGTCGATCCCGGCGATCATCTTTTGCGGAAAGCCGATCATCAGCTGCCACTGATCGTTGATCAGCAGATAGGCGACCGAGGCCAGCCCGAGGGAAAAGGCAATCGGCACACCGACGATCATGAAGACCACGAAGGCCACGAGATAGAGGGTCATTCCGCCAGCTCCGTTTCAGTGCGCATCAGGATGTCGCCCAGCGTGTCGCCGCTGGAAATCGCACGCAGGCACAGCACCAGATCCCCGATCAGGCGCAGCGCCAGCAGGCCCATTCCGACCGGCAGCGCCACGTAGACCCAGAAGGTGCCCGGCGCCTCGGGCGCATTGGCGCCGAAAAGATCCTCGAGGATGAACCGGATCGCCGGGATCGTCGCGCGCCCCGCCATGTCGGCAAACCGCCATCCATAATAGACCAGCAGCAGGCACAGGATCAGCGACAGCAGCGCCGTCACACTCGCCAGAACCAGCGCGGGCACCCGCGCCATGCGCACCGACAGAAACGTCAGCGACGCCACCTCGCCCCGCTCAAACGCCAGCGGAACGGCCAGAAAGGCCAGCCAGATCAGCAGGTAACGGCAGACTTCCTCGGCCCAGAGCAGGGATGCGCTGAACCCGTAGCGCAACACGATCTGCACGATCATGATCACCAGCAAGGCCCCGACGATGGTGACCAGCAGACCCCGCAGCGCCCTGCGAAATGGCCGTTGGAGAGAGGAAAATGTCATCGCACTCATTCGATGTCTCCTGTCGCGCCCACGCCCCGGTGCGGGCTGCGGGCAACAGTGTTTGCGGCGACCGGCCCAAGGGGCGCGGTCACTGGATCACTGACGTGGTATTTCGGGGGGGGACCGGCGACAGCGTCGCGCCGCCGGTCGCTCAGCCTGCCTCAGCCGTTCTGAAAGTCGGGCTCCTGGTAGGCGGTCAGGTGCAGATAGTCGTCGCGCGTTGGCGCAAAGACATCCAGATTGATCGCGGTCTCATCGCCCACGACCTCACCGCAATGCACCACGTCGGGGGGAATGCGCACCACCTCGCCCGCGCCGACCTCGACGACATCGTCACCGATTTCGAAACGGACCCGACCCGACAGGATATAGGCCAGCTGCTCGAACGGGTGCGAATGGGGTTTCTTCTCCATTCCCGGCTGCAACCAGTTCATCACCATCAGCGCCCCCTCGCCGCGAAACGCGGTGCGCGACACGCCCTCGCGGACCTCCTCGCGCGGCAGGCTTTCCCAGCGGTAGACGTTCGGCGTGCCCATCCCTCAGTTCCCCGCCCGAAAGGCATCGACAAAGCGCGCGACCATCGGGTCCTTCTCCACCCAGTCGTCAACGACCGAGGCCGTCCTGGCCTGCATCACATCCAGGTCAGACAGTTCGTTGATGGTGACGCCCTGATCCTTGAGAAAGGCTATCGTGTCGGCCTCCTGCTCGGCGGCCAGCGCATAGGCTTCGGTCGTTGTCTCGCGCCCCGCTTCGGCCACGGCGGCCTTGTCGGCATCGCTCAGACTGTCCCAGGTCGCCCCGGACAACATGATCACGCCCGGCCAGAAATACTGGCCCGTCAGCGTCACCTGATCGGCGGCGTCATACAGGCTTTCGGACTGGATCGAGGACAGGTTGATCTCGACCGCGTCGATCGTGCCGGTTTCCAGCGCCGAATAGACCTCGCCATAGGCCATACCGACAGGGTTGACGCCAATCGCCTCCCAGATCGCCTTGTGCAGCGGGATCGGCACGATGCGGGTCTTCAGCCCGGCGAACTTGGCGGTTTCCGTCACCGGATCGCCGGCGGACAGGAAATGCCGCTGACCGGCCTCTACGAACCCGACACCCTTGATCGACTTGTCGTCCAGTGTCGCCAGCAGTTCATCCCCCAGATCCGAGGTCAGAACCTCGGACAACTGACCATAGCTCGACACGACAAAGGGCATCTGCAACGCATCGAACCCCGACGCCCCCAACACCAGTGGCAAGGTCGGGGCCGACACCAGCGCCCCATTGATCAGCCCGATCTGAAGACCTTCCAGCAGTTGCTTGTCGTCGCCCAGCTGCCGGTCGCCGTAAACTTCGACCGCGACATTGCCGTTGGTCTTTTCCGCCACCTTGGCCGCGAACATCTCAAGCCCGGTCTGAAAGATGTGCTTGGACGAGGCCGCGTGCCCCATCTTGATCGTCACCTCCTGCGCCGTCGCCGCCAGTGGCAGCGCAAAGGCAATTGCCGTCGTCAAAGCCGTACTCAGGAAAAAATGTTTCATCTCAGGGCCTCCCCTCCCTTGGTCAGATGGCCGTGTTTCACTCCTCAAAACACGCTATACGATAATGAAACAGCGCGTGGCGCCGTGTCAATTGACCTGATGTCGTGGTGGAGAATTTTTGCTGAAAGGGAACCTCAACAAATTGATTTAACTATGGAAAAATGAAATCAGGAACGACAACGCCGGAGTGTTATGCCGATCGCGCATGCGCATGAACACCCGCATGACGTGCGTTCTGTTTCGCTCCTCGAACGCCGCCGCGCAGCGTACGCAGAGCGAAACCAACGCTACCGCGAAAACCGATCCTGATTCGTCAAAGGCCTGGCGCAGCGAAACCGCCGCGACGCCCCTCAGTGCGGCGCGCGCAGGCGCAGCAGCGCGGTCTCGATCCGGCGGTACAGCTCGGCCGGATCGGTGCAGCCGTTCAGCCACAGGCAGTTGTCCGGCTTGCCCGTCTGGCGCAGCCAGTCCACCACCGTCATGCCCGTGGTCAACTCGCCCGCGCATTCCACATCGACCGGGCACAGCCGCCCCTCGAACAGCTCGGGCCAGATCAGCGCGGCCACGGCCACCGCATCATGCAGTGGGCGCGACGCTGTGCCGTACTTGGCATTTCCGTAGCGTTCAAAGAATTCCATCATCCCCGCACAGGCCAGCATCACCTCGCCGCCATGCGCCGCAAGGGTCGCGGACCAGTTCACCGGCGCACATGCCGCATGGGTGCAATCCAGCGGCACCGCCGTCACCGGCACCCCTGCCCCCAGCACGATCCGCGCCGCCTCGGGATCGACCAATATATTGTACTCGGCGGCGGGGGTCATGTTGCCGCCCTCGAAATAGCCCCCGCCCATAAAGACGATCCGCGCGATATTATCGACCATCTCCGGGGCCCGCCGCAGCGCCATCGCGATGTTTGTCTGCGGGCCAAGCACGATCAGCGTCACAGGCTCGGGGTGGCCCATGACGGTCCGCACCAGGAAATCCACCGCATGACCCTCGGCAGGCCCCTGTCGCGCCGGGGCCCAATCCCAGCCATCAATGCCGGTGTCGCCGTGGATCTCGGGCACCGGGCGCGGCGCGCGCAGCAGCGGCCGCGGCGCACCGGCGTGCACGGCCAGATCGCCATGCCCGGCCAGCTCGACGATACGGCGCGCGTTGTCGGTGGTCTGCGCCAGCCCCATGTTGCCCGCAACCGTGGTCAGACCCAGCACCTCCAGCTCGGGCGCGCCCAGTGCCAGCAGAATCGCGAATGCGTCATCCTGGCCAGGGTCTGTATCTATGATGACTGGGGTTCGCGGCATTCGATGCTTCCTTTTCCTGTGGTGCAGCCCCGAATGATGAGTCTGCGCTTCAATTTTGTGCGTCACGCTGTGGGGAACAGATTTTTTTCCGGCCAGGCGGAAAACAACACTTCCCTCACGGCACTTGATCGGTTCTGTATACAATATGCAAACAAGAGGTGCAGTGTGAAAGGTGAATTCGACAACATTCCGATCGTGGACCTTTCCGGGCTCGCAAATGAGGCATCGGACACGGCAAGAGCGGCTTCCGTCGCCGCATTGAAGGCGGCGCTTGAGACTTCGGGCTTTGCCTACCTGTCCAATCATGGCGTCCCCGAGGATCTGGTGGAACGCATGCGGCAGATGAACATGGCCGTTCATGCCCTGCCCGACGTTGAAAAGGAAAAGCTCAAGATCAACGACTTCCACCGTGGCTACATGCCGATGTCGACGTCGACGATCGTCACGTCGTCGGTGGCCAAGGTGACCAAGCCGAACCAGTCCGAAAGCCTGATGGTCATGCACGAGGTCCCCGAGGGGGCCCCCCATGCCGGCGAACCGCTGCAAGGCCCGAACCAGTTTCCAGAAAGCCTGCCGCAGGTCCGCGAAACCGCACTGGCCTACATGGCGGAAATGACCAAGCTGGGTGAACGCATCGCCGGCGGCCTGGCCGAGGCGCTTGGCCTGCCCCGCGACTGGTTCGAACAGCATTTCCAGGACCCGACCCTGTTCCTGCGCCTGCTGCACTATCCCGAACAGAAGGACGAGGAAGAGCTGTTCGGCTCTGCCCCCCATACCGACTATGGTTTCGTGACCCTGCTCAAGCAGGACAACGTCGGCGGGCTAGAGGTGCGCAACAAGCGGGGAGAATGGATTCCCGCGCCGCCGATCGAAAACACCTTCGTGATGAACGTCGGTGACATTCTGGCGAAATGGTCGAACGGGCGCTTTGTCTCCACGCCCCACCGGGTCAAGAACCTCAGCCGACGCGACCGCTATTCGCAGCCCTTCTTCTATGATCCCTCGATGCGCGCGCTGGTGGAATGCCCGCCTGCCATGCTCGATGCGGGCGAAAAACCGCAGATGAAACCGGTTCTTTACGGTGACTATCTGCTGGAACGGCTCAACAAGAACTACGACTACCGCAAAAAAACGTCCTGAGGGCCTGTCAGGCACCAACACGGCACCAAACAGCAGGGAAACCAGATACATGAACGACCTCAACCGTCGCCACATGCTCAAGGCGCTTGTCGCCCTGGGCGGCGCGTCCATCCTCAACGTGCCTGCCGTCTATGCGCAGGCCGAAAACCTCGTCATCACGACCTATGGCGGCAGTTGGGAAAAATTCTGGCGCGACACGCTGATTCCCGGCTTTACCGCCGACACCGGCATCGACCCGACGCTCGATATCGGGTTGGGGCGCACCTACATGACCAACCTGCGCGCCGCCGGTGTCGACAACCCGCCCTACAGCTGCCTGATGACGAACGAGATCTACGCCACCGTCCTGCGCTCCGAGGGGTATTTCGAGGAACTCGATCTCTCCAAGCTGCCGAACTATGCCGATCTCTACCCGGTCGCGACCACTGCGTCGGATGGCTGGGCGGCTGTTGGCCTGATCTCTCCCATCGGGCTGGGCTATCGCACCGACATGGTCTCGACCCCGCCGACCTCCTGGAAGGATCTCTGGGAAAACCCCGAGTTCAAGGGCCGCATCGGTCTCTACAACATCAAGAACTCCGCCGGTAAGATGTTCCTGATGCTGACCTCGATGATGTACGGCAAGGGCATGGACGATCTCGACACCGGGTTCGAAATGCTCAAGGAACTCGGCCCCGTCTACCAGACCGACTTCAACATGAGCACGGCGATGGCCACCGGCGAAATCGCCATCGCGCCCTTCGACTTCGGTGAAATCGCCCGGCTGCGCAACCAGGGCCTGCCCGTCGATTGCACCATCCCCGCCGAGGGGCTGATGATGTGGGACCAGACCTTCAACATCTGCAAGAACACCCCGGCGCGCGATGCCGCCTACCAATACCTCAACTTCGTCCTCGGACCGGTCGGTCAGGATCTGCTGATGCGCGAATTCTTCGTCTCGCCCGTCAACAAGACCGTGACCGTCCCCGAGGAACTGGCGCGTGACGTTCCCGTCTCCGGTGCCGCGATGGATCAGTTCATCGCATGGGACTGGGACCTGATGAACGACAACGCCGAAGAAATCGCACGTCGCTGGAACGAGATCTTCGGCGCGTAACCCCCGTTACCTCCCCGACTTCCCGTCCTGCCGCGCGCAGGACGGGATTTTTTTCCAGGTTCGGCCTGCCTTTCACTGGGGCGGGCTTTTCATCCAAGAACGGCCCCCACCCCATGACCGAAGTCTCCCTCCGCTCTCTCCAGAAACTCTACGGCAAGACCGCGGCCCTCAAGGCGATCTCGCTCGACGTCACGCACGGAGAATTCGTGTCGCTGCTCGGCCCCTCCGGCTGCGGCAAGTCCACCACCCTGAAATGTATCGCCGGGTTCGAAGATATCACCGACGGCCGCATATGCTTCGACAACAAGGATATCTCGCGCAAACTGCCCGAGGATCGCGACATCGGCATGGTGTTTCAATCCTACGCGCTGTTTCCCCACATGACCGTGACGCAGAACCTCGCCTTCGGGCTCGAGATGCGCCGTGTCCCCAAGGCCGACATCGCCCGCCGCGTCGCCAGCGCGATGGAGATGGTCCAGCTCACCCCCTATGCCGACCGCTATCCAAAGGCGCTGTCGGGCGGACAGCAGCAACGCGTCGCCCTGGCCCGCGCCCTTGTCATCGAACCCGCGATCCTGTTGCTTGATGAACCCCTCGCCAACCTCGACGCAAAGCTGCGCGACGAAATGCGCGGCTTTATCCGCGACCTGCAAAAACGCGTCGGCATCACGACGATCTACGTCACCCACGACCAGAACGAGGCGATGACCATGTCCGACCGCGTCGTCGTCATGTTCGACGGTGAAATCGCGCAGGCCGCCGCCCCCGAAGACGTCTACAACCGCCCCGCCTCCGAACGTGTCGCGCGCTTTGTCGGCAATGCCAATATCCTCGACCTGCCCGTCGCCGGGGCAGATGCGCAGGGCACCACCGTCACCCTGCCGGGCGGCACCCCCCTGCACATCGCGCCCTGCGCGGCACCGGCACGCGCCGGGGCACCGGATCGTCTGCGCGTGATGGCCCGCCCGGAACAGATCACCCTGACCGGCCCCGGCCTCGGCCAGCTGCCCGGCCGCATCGAAAAGCGCTATTTCAGCGGCGGTCACGTCGAATACACCGTCGCCACCGAGTGCGGCGCCCTCTTCGTCACCGGCCCCACCACGCAGCACGTCTCCGAAGGCGACACCGTCGGGCTGTCCTTCGACCCGGCCCGCCTCTGGCCCCTGCCCGATCCCGCACCGGAGCGCGCCCAATGAAACGGTTCCGCGCCTCTCTTCTCATCGCCCCCGTTGCGGCGCTGATCTTCGTCTTCGTGATCCTGCCCTACGTCACCGTCCTGATCATGAGCTTTCGGGCCACCGCCGACGGTCAGCCCTATGGCCAGGGCTTCAGCGTTGAGGGCTACCAACAGTTCTTCAGCCAGCCCTACTACGCGCTGTCGCTGCCCTCGTCCCTTGCGCTCGGGATGGCGACGACACTGGTCTGCCTGATCCTGGGCTATCCCATCGCCCTGCACATCGCGACCGCGTCGCGAAAATGGCGTGGCCTGCTCTATGGCATCGTGCTTTCGCCGCTTCTGGTCGGCATCGTGGTGCGCAGCTACGGCTGGACCATCCTGCTGGGCAACTCCGGCGTCATCAATGCCACCCTGCGCAACCTCGGCCTGATCGACCGGCCACTGCCACTCATGTACAACAACTTCGGCGTTGTCCTCGCCCTGGCGCATGTGTTCCTGCCGTTCATGGTGCTGCCGCTGCTGTCCTCGCTCCAGTCCATCGACCCCGCCATTGCACAGGCCGCGCGGTCCCTGGGCGCGCGCCGCTTCACCATCTTCCGCCGCGTGACCTTTCCGGTTTCCATGCCGGGCGTGCAGGCGGGCTGCATCCTTGTCTTCGTGCTGGCGATCTCCTCCTATGTCACGCCGTCGCTTGTCGGCGGGATGCGCGTCAAGACCACGACCCTGCTGGTCATCGACGCCCTGATCGACCAGTACCAATGGCCGTTCGGCTCGGCCATGGCGCTGATCCTGGCCGTCAGCGCCGGACTCGTCGTGCTGATCTTCGCCCGCCTGACCCGCATGAAGTGGACCTGAGAGATGCGTATCGCCACCCCCCTGCTCGCCGTCTTCCGCACGCTGGTCTACGTCTTCCTGCTGGCGCCCATCCTCGTCGTGGTCCTCGCCTCGCTCAACGCGGGCAACTTCCTGACGTTTCCGCCACAGGGCCTCAGCCTGCGCTGGTTCTGGACCTTCCTGAACAACGACATCTTCCTCAACGCCATCGCCTATTCCGCAACCCTCGCCGCCTGCGCCACCGCCGTTTCGCTGGTGCTGGGCACCATGGCCTCGCTCTACTTCACCCGCCACGCCGGCAAGCACGCCGAGGCCGTGCGCATCGGCGTCCTGCTGCCGCTGATCCTGCCGGAAATCCTGACCGCCATCGCCCTGCTGTTCTTCTTTTACGAAATCGGCGTCGGCACCGAACACAAGATCGCCCTGTTCACCGGTCACGTCCTGATGACCCTGCCGTTCATCTTCCTCAACGTGAACACCTCGCTTCAGGGGCGCGACGACTCCATCGAGCTGGCCGCGCGGACCCTCGGCGCCTCGCGCTATACCGCCTTCCGCCGCGTGACCCTGCCGCTGATCGCGCCGGGGCTTTCGACGGGGGCGGTCTTCGCGTTCATCATCAGCTTTGACACTTTCGGAATTTCCTTCATTCTCAAGGGCACCGGATCAGCCCCCCTGCCAATCCAGCTGTTCGACTACCTGCGTTTCAATTTCACCCCCGAGGCCGCCGCCGTGTCCACCGTCTCCATCCTGATGACCCTTGTTCTGGTGGTTGCCGCCGATCTGCTGTTCGGGCGGCGTGACTGACGCCATGGCCCAGCTTGATTCCCAGTTGAACCTGCGCCCCATCGGGCTCGAAGTGGCCGACCGTATGCAGGCCGCCATCGTGCGCGAAGCCTATCGCCCCGGCGAAAAGCTGGGCGAGGTCGAAATCTGCGCACAGTTCGGCGTGTCCCGCTCGCCCCTGCGCGAAGCGTTCCAGATCCTCGAAAACCGAGGCCTGGTCGAACGCCGCCCCCGCATCGGCACCCGCGTGACGGAAATGTCGGTCCAGACCCTGGACGAGATCACCCTCTGCCGCGCCCCGCTCGAAGCGGCCTGCTCGGGCCTTCTCGCGGCCCTGCCCGACCACGCCCGCGTCGCCACAGCGCTCGAGGTCGAGCTGGACGCGATGCGCGCCGCCCATGATCGCGGCGACCCCCTCGCCGGGTTCGAGGCGAACGTGCGCATGACCATGCTGTCGCACGACATGTGCGGCAATTCCGTGCTGGTGCGCCTGCTGCGCCAGCTCGATGTCTCGGCGCTGCGCTATCGCTATCGCGCCTATCGCCAGATGCCCGAAATGCTGTCCTCGATGATCGCCAGCAACGCCGGGATGGTGGCCGAAATCCGCGCCGGTCGCCCCGACGCCGCCCGCGACATCACCGAACAACTGGTCTGGCGCGCCTGGGAAACCACCCGTCAGCTTTTCATCGATTCCGAAAAGACCCGCCCTGAAAATGACTGATCAAACCGCCCTCCGTGCCGCTGCTGCAACCGCGTCCTCGCCCCATGATCCCGATCAGGCCGCCGGCCTTCACCACGACGGCGACCCCGGCCCGGACCGCGCCGTCGCGCCCCGTCCCGACATTCCCCTGCTTGGCTACATGATGGCATCGGTTCATGACCAGCTGCGCCCGCTGGGCACGCCGATCCCGCACGACCGGCTCGCCAGCTTGTCCCCCGACCGCCGCGCCGCCGTCACCTGTGCCGTAACCTCGGCCGTCAACGGGGCAGCGGCGGACCTGCTCGACCTGCTGCCCAACCTGCGGCGCATCGTGTCGGCCGGGGCGGGACGCGACCGTTTCGACCATGCCGGCCTGGCACGCCGCGGGATCGAGCTGTGCGATACCGGCGCGCTCGTCTCCTCCGACACCGCCGACATGGCCATCGCGCTGCTCTATGCGCTGGCCCGCGACATCCCGCGCGCCGACGCCCATGTCCGGTCGGGGCAATGGACCAACGCGCATTTTGGCCACCGCACCCGCGTGGCAGGCAAGACCGTCGGCGTCGTCGGGCTGGGGCGCATCGGCTGGCTGATCGCTCAGCGCCTCTCCGGGGCCGGGCTCAGCGTGCTCTATCATACCCGAGCCGCCCGCCCCGATGCCCCCTGGGCACATGAACCCGACCTTGCCGCGCTGGCCCGACGCGCCGATTTCCTGGTCCTGGCCGTGCCGGGCGGGGCGGCGACCACTGGCCTGATCGACGCTGCCATCCTGCGCGCCCTCGGGCCACGCGGATTTGTCGTCAATATCTCGCGCGGATCGGTGATCGACGAAGACGCGCTGATCAGCGCCCTTTCCGATGGCACGATCGCCGGGGCGGCGTTGGACGTGTTTCAATCAGAACCGACCCCCGATGCACGTTTTGCCACGCTGCCAAACGCCATCCTCACCCCGCATATTGCCGCCATCACCGAAGATTTCGCCGCCGAACTGGCCGCCGAAATCGCCCGCCTCGTGCGCCAGGCCCTGCCCTAATCCCTACTCTGCCCTGAACCCAGCCCTGCCCTGATCTGCGCCCTGAGCTGCCCCCGGCCCCAATCTGATCCCGGCCCCAATCTGATCCCGGCCCCAATCCGCTCCCGGCCCAACACCAAAGCCGTCCATGACCCGCCCCGCCTGACCTAAAGGCCCGGGGCTGGGCCGGGGCCTGTCCCCTCACCAGGTCCGGCCCCACACTGGCCGCTCGCCCGCCCCCTGGCCTGTCCCCCAAATGCCTCGGGCGCCCCGTCTGGCGCCCGCCCCAACCCTGTCGCACCGCGGCCAGGTTCGGCGCATCCGCCGCCGCCCCCTTGCGCTCGCTCATACATGTTCTATCTTTGTTCCAGCCGCGTTACTCGTCGCTTTGCAAATGGCCCTTGCAGGCTTTGCAAAGGCGCCGGGATGCACACGGGCGCACCGGCACCAGTGAAAACTGGCACCAGTGAAAACCGGCACCAGTGAAAACCGGGACCAGTGAAAACCGGGACCGGGCTAAAGAGAGGGATCATCGCGTGGCACAGCTCGACATCAGCCAGAAACTCACCATCCTCGCGGATGCGGCGAAATACGATGCGTCCTGCGCCTCCTCGGGGGCGAAAAAGCGCGACTCGCGCGATGGCACCGGCATCGGGTCGATCACCGGCGGCGGTGGGATCTGTCACGCCTATGCCCCCGACGGGCGCTGCATCAGCCTGCTCAAGATCCTGCTGACCAACAGCTGCATCTTCGATTGCCACTACTGCATCAACCGCCGCAGCTCCAACGTGCGCCGCGCCCGCTTTACCGCGCCCGAGGTCGTCGACCTCACCCTCAACTTCTATCGCCGCAACTACATCGAAGGGCTGTTCCTGTCCTCCGGCATCATCGCCAGCGCCAACTACACCATGGAACAGATCGTCGAGGTCGCGCGGTCCCTGCGCGAAGACCACGACTTTCGCGGCTACATCCACCTCAAGACCATTCCCAATGCCGACGCCGAACTGATCGCGCAGGCCGGGCGCTACGCCGACCGCGTCTCGATCAATGTCGAACTGCCCACCCGGCAGGGCCTCGAACGCCTTGCCCCGGAAAAATCCGAAACCCAGATCGAAGGCGCGATGGCCGACATGGCCACCGTGATCGAAGACGGCGCGGATGCCCGCAAACGCTACAAATCCGCGCCCCGTTATGCCCCCGCCGGCCAGTCGACGCAGATGATCATCGGGGCCGACGCTGCCAATGACCGCGACATCGTGCGTCGCGCCTCGGGCCTCTACACGCGGTTCAAGCTCAAGCGCGTCTATTACTCGGCCTTCAGCCCGATCCCCGATGCCTCCGCCGTGCTGCCACTGCAACGCCCGCCGATGCAGCGCGAACACCGGCTCTATCAATCCGACTGGCTGATCCGCTGCTACGATTTCTCTCTGGCCGAGGTCACATCGGTCGCCGATACCGCCACCGGAATGCTGCCGCTGGACATCGACCCGAAGCTGGCATGGGCGCTGAAATTCCGTGGACAGTTTCCCGTCGACGTGAACCGCGCCCCGCGCGAGATGCTGTTGCGTATCCCCGGCCTGGGGCCGACGGCCGTGAATCGCCTGCTCAAGGCGCGCCGCTATCGCAGCCTGCGCCTGGCCGACGTGGCCCGCGCCACGACCTCGGTCAAGAAACTGCGCCCCTTCATTATCTGCGAAGACTGGCGGCCCCTGGCGCTGACCGACAGCGCCGACCTCAAGGCGCTGATCACCCCGAAACCAAAGCAGATGGAGCTGTTTGCGGTATGACCCACCATGTCATCCGGCTCGACGCCCCGGACGATTTCGATGGCTGGCGCGACGCGGCACGCGCCCTGGCAGGCTCCGGCGTGCCCGCCGACCGTGTGCTCTGGCAGGTCGGGGATCAGCCCGCCGACCTGTTCGCCACGCCGCACCGCGCCCCGGTCGCTCCGATCTCGCCTTCCGCCGCCCGCCTGAACGTGCCGCGCGATTTCATCCAACTGGCGCGCAGCGTGGTGCTGCACCGCGACCCTGAGCGATTCTCGCTGCTTTACGCGCTGCTGCTGCGGGTGCTGCACCGGCCCGCGCTGATGCAGGACGCCACCGACCCGCTGCGTCGCCGGGTCGAGGGGCTGTCGCAGGCCGTCCGCCGCGACATGCACAAGATGCGGGCCTTTGTGCGCTTTCGCGAAATCACGATGCCGGGCCAGGACGGGGATGCGGCAGAGGGCCAGTCGCGCTTCGTCGCCTGGTTCGAACCCGACCACCACATCACCCGCACCAATGCCGCGTTTTTCGTCGGTCGCTTTGCGACGATGCACTGGTCGATCCTGACACCGGATGCCGCTATTCACTGGGACGGGACGACCCTGCGCCAAGGCCCGGGCGCCAGCGCCGCCGACGCCGCCCCCGGTGATCCGCTGGAAGAGGTCTGGAAGGCGTATTACAGCGCCATCTTCAACCCTGCCCGCCTGAACCCGCGCGCCATGCTCAGCGAGATGCCGATGAAATACTGGAAGAACTTGCCGGAGGCCGCCCTGATCCCCGACCTGATGGCGACGGCCCGCGCCCGCGAACTCGACATGATCGAGCGGTCACGCGCCGCACAGGGTCGCCACGGCACCGCCAAGGTGGGTCGCTAGCGGCTGCGCAGCCCAGACCAATTGCCGAGACAGGAGGGGCAGACCACACCTGCAAATGCCGTGCCGGACCGATCCCGCGGCGCGGCGTACGTTGCATTAACCCTGTCGCGCGGCGCAAACGCCCACCGTTCAGATACCGCCCGGATACCGACGCAGGCACCGACGTGCCAAATCGCGGTTTTCCTGAATTAACCTGTGAAAAGACCCCTGTTCGCGCCAACGCGCCGTGCGGCAATACCGACGTCGCAAAAACGCGTATTAACCAAGGTCTATCCTCGCCCCGGTGGGGCGTGTCACAGCTCGGATACCTTGGGGGGAAAGTGGCGCGGTTGACGGGGCTCGAACCCGCGACCCCCGGCGTGACAGGCCGGTACTCTAACCAACTGAGCTACAACCGCGCGTGAGGGGCGGAATAGACCGGGGCGGCGGGGGCGTCAATGCAAAAATGCCCCCCGAGGCGGGATCTTTTTGCGATCTTACGACGGGGCTTGCCGCTGCGCATCGGCGTGCCGCAACCGGCTGTCGAACATGAAAAAAGCGCCCCCGAAGGGGCGCTTCATATCACGGCAATGGCGCGGTTGACGGGGCTCGAACCCGCGACCCCCGGCGTGACAGGCCGGTACTCTAACCAACTGAGCTACAACCGCGCAGTTGCCGTGGAGCGCGTTCTATGGCGAGGGGTCGCAGCCGTCAAGCGGGAATTTCCCCCGTTGTGAAACTTCCTGCATCGGGGGCGCCCCCTTGCCCGCCAACCCATTGGAACGTGGCAGCTTTTTACCGTCTCAGACCAGCGGCGCAATGGTCATGGCATCAACACAGACCAGCCCATGCGCGGCGGCAAAGGCCCGCGCCTCGGTGTCGCTCGGCGTGGCGCCCTCGGCCCCGATCATCGAACATAGCGCCGCAACCGGGGGCAGCCCTGCGGCCCTCAGCAAGGCCAGCGCGCAGTCGGCCTGCCCCCTCGTGTCGCCTTCGCTGATCTGGGGAAAGATATGTCCCGGCGTAACAATCATGTCGCCGGTTTCACACTCGGTCGCCGCCCGGATCGTGCGTGCCCGGTCCGCCGAGGATATGCCCGTCTCGACGCCTTCGCGCGCCTCGATCGACACGGTATAAAGCGGCCGCTCTGCCGCGCCGCGCCGGGGCTGCAACGACAGCCCGAGCATCGCCGCCTTGCGTGGTGTCAGCGCCATGCCCAACAGGCCGCGCGCCTCGCGGGCCATGAAGTTCACGCTGCGCGGCGTGATCGCGCCGGCGGCCATCATCACCACCGGCCCGGCCCGTGTGCCCGCCAGCACGACCATGCGCCCCTCCACCAACGCATCACAGGCCGCGGACATCTCGTCAGTCAGCGCAATTTTGTGATGAAATTCCATGTATTGCAGCACCATGCGTCAGGCCCTCAGCTCATGAAAACGCCGCCCGAAATAGGCCGAGGCCGGGGCGCCCGCGTCCTGCACGATGCCCACCACTTCGCAAAACAGCACCTCATGCGTGCCGACCGCATGGCTATGGGTGATCAGGCAATCAAAGCTGACGACCGCCTGTTCCAGCACCGGTGCGCCGGTCACCGCCCGCCCCCAGGCCGCCGTCTCGAACCGCGCCTGCATCGGGGTCTTGCCACCGAACAGCATGGCCAGATCCTGATGCACCGGCCCCACCGTGTTCACGCACAGAACGTCATTTTCCAGAAACGCTGGGGCCGCCGACGAACTGCGGTTCAGGCACACCAGCAGCGTCGGCGGCGTATCGGTAACAGAACACACGGCCGACGCCGTGAACCCCGACCGCCCTGCGTCTCCGTCGGTGGTGACGATATTGACCGCCCCGGCGAGGCAGGCCATTCCGTCGCGAAAGGCCGTCTGGCTGACGTGGCTGTGGCGCATGTCATTTTCCCTGTTTGCGTCGCTATTCCAAAGACTAGGCGGGCCGTCCGATCCCGGCGACTGACGTTTCATGGCGGCAATGCTGAAAATTCCTCACCCCTCCAGGATGGCCTGCGTCGCCAGCCCCGCAATGGCCAGCGCGGTCCGGTCGGCGTAACGACGGGTAACGAACGACAGGCCCAGGGGCATCCCGTTCGGCCCTGTCAGGCCAGGCGCCGAGACGACCGGCACCTGCAACAGCGTCCACATCGAATTCATCGTCGCATCCCCGGTATAGTCCAGCCCCACCGGCGCCTCGCCACAGGCCGAGGGCGTCATGACCGCGTCAAAGCCCTGCGCGATCTCGTCAAAGGCGGCGCGGCAGGTGTCGGCATGGGCATAGGCCCAGCGGGCCTGGTCCGGCGTGATCTGGCGGGCGTTGCCCACCATGTCCAGAAACTGCGGATGCAGATCCGGGCACCGGCGGACCTCGTTCAGAAAGGCGCTGCGCCCCTCGCGCGCCAGGATGATCGAATGCGCGGCGTGCAGGTCATTGAAAATCGACGGCAATTCCAGCTCGACCACCTGCGCGCCCTGCCCGCGCAGAAACGTCGCGCCGCGCCCCAGGGCGTCGCGCATGGCAGGCTCGGTCGCGTCCCAGACCGGCGTGCGGCACAGGGCGATACGCAGCCCCTCGAGGCTGTCAGGTGTCGGCGCCGCATCCAGGTCAAAGACATCTGCCAGCAACTCCAGATCGCCAATGTCCCGGGCATACAGGCCCAGCGTGTCGCAGGTCAGCGAATAGACCTTCAGCCCCTCGCGCGAGATCACGTTCCACGTCGGCTTCCATCCGAAAATGCCGTTGAACGAGGCCGGCCGTATGGTCGACCCGCCGGTCTGCGTACCAAGGGCAACCGCGCACATTCCCGCCGCCACGGCCGCCGCCGACCCCGAGGAGGACCCCCCCGGCGTGCGTGTCGGGTCATGCGGATTGCGCGTCTTGCCGCCCCGCTGACCAGCGGCGAATTCGGTGGTCACCGTCTTGCCCACGATCAGCGCCCCGGCGGCACGCAGGGTGTCGACACAGGCGGCATCGACGCCGGGGCGCACGCCTTCGTATCGCCGTGTGTTATGGGCCGTCGGCATGTCGTGCGTCGCGATCACGTCCTTGACGCCAACCGTTACGCCGGCCAGCGGTCCGCGACTCCCGGCACTGTCGATCGCCGCCGCCTGCGCGCGCAACAGACCGGCGTCAAAATAGTCAAAGGCCTGCACATCCGGCTCGCGGTGCTCAATGGCGGCGATGGTCGCCTCGGCGATGTCGGCGGCGCTGTGGCGCCCCTCGGCCACGGCGCGGACGATGGCGCCCGCAGTCATGGACAAGGGGTTCGGGCTGTCAAACTGGTGTTCGGAGTTCATCGGGGGCCTCTGCGGTACGGGTCGCTGCCACCTAAACAGCATCTGCGTTTCGCTGCACCGCAGCTTTCCTCAGCCTCTGCGTGAGTTTTCTTCAATTGCCCGATCGCGCCTGCCTCCGCGACACTTTTGACAGGGGCGCCCAGACGCCACCCAATCCGCACGACCAACAGAAGCGATAGCGCATCAAGGACCCGGACCCCCACGAAATGCCGCTCAGGCACATGGGCAGGTCGCAAAAATGGGCCGTGCGCCACTCACGTCCGCAGGAGGGATGTATGACACCCAAGACACCGAAAGACGCCAGCACCACCGCCCCCGGCACCACGCCGGCACCGACCGGCCTGTCGCGCCGTGCCTTGCTGAAAACCGGTGCGGCCGCCGGTGCCGCCAGCCTGTTCCCCGCGCCGATGCTCTGGGCGCAGAACATCAAGGACGTCAAGATCGTCCACGCCGGGCAAAGCTATTCGACCATCCCCAATATCGCGGAACAGGCGAACAAGGACCTCGGCTTCACGGTCGAGATGCAGACGCTGGACCAGACCACCCAGACCAACCGCATGTTGACCCAGCCGGACACGCTGGACGTGGTCGACGTGCCCAACACCTCGATGAAATACTTTCTGGGCCGTGACATCCTGATGCCGCTGGCAGTCAAGGATTACAAATGGTGGGACAAGACCGTGCCGCTGTTCACGCAAGGCACCTATCCCAACGGCGAAGCCTATTCGATGCAGGGCTATGCGCCGATCAAGGCGCAATACTATACCTCTGAAAAGGCCAAGGAATACTCGCTCACCCCGACCGAATGGCTGGTCGGCGTGCCGCTTTACTATAACGCCGACACCATCGGCATCCGCCCCGATCTGATCGACCGCCCGATCGAAAGCTGGGCCGATCTGCTCAGTTCCGATTTCAACGGCAAGGTCGCCTTGCAGGATGGTGTGGCAGTCGGTGTCCCCGACGCCGCCATGGCGCTGGAGGCCATGGGCGATGTCACCTACGTCGACAAGGGGAACATGACCAAGGAGGAGATCGACGCCACCATCGACAAGCTGATCGCCTACAAGAAGGACGGCCATTTCCGCAGTTTCTGGACCACGTTCGAGCAATCCGTGCAGCTGATGGCCTCGGGCGAGGTCGTGCTTGAATCGATGTGGGCCCCTGCCGTCACCGAGGTCCGCACCCGCGGGATCGAATGCAAGTACAACGGCATGAAGGAAGGCTATCGCGGCTGGTACATCATGATGATGGGCATGAGCCACCTCGACGGCCTGCAACGCGACTGCGCCATCGAATACATGAACTGGTACAACTCCGGCTGGGTTGGCGCCTTCATCTCGCGCCAGGGCTTCTACAACTCGGTGCCCGAAAACGTGCAGCCGATGATGACCGAGAACGAATACGGCTACTGGTACGAGGGCAAGGCGGCAACCGACGACATCCTCAACCCCTTCGGCAAGGTGATGGAAACGGCAGGCGCCGTGCGCGATGGCGGCGCCCTGTGGGACCGGATGGGCAATATCGGCATCTGGAACTCGCTGATGGACGAAGACCGCTACCTTGTGCGGCGTTGGCAGGATTTCATCGCAGCGTGATCCCGCACCCCGGCTGCGGCGCAGGGCGTGCCGCGGCCACCCCGGCCCTTACACAGAGGCTATTCATGAAGCTCAATCCCAAAGCCGTATCGCTGCTTCAGGTCGCGCCGATGGGGATCATCTTTACCGCCATGGTGCTGGTGCCCCTGCTGATCATCATCGTCGTCAGCTTTCTGGACTACGATTTTGCCCGCGTCTTTCCCGAGATATATCTCGGGTCGTGGCAGGACGTGCTGACCTCGCAACTGACCCTCGATCTGTATGAAACGACGTTCAAGTTCGTCGCCATCGTCTGGGTGATCACCTTTTCCCTGGGCTTCTCCATTGCCTATTTCCTGGTCTTCCATGTCCGCACCCTGCAAATCCGTCTGATGCTGCTGGCGGCCATCGCCATCCCGTTCTGGACCTCCGGACCGATCCGCGCGGTTGCCTGGGTGCCGCTGCTGGGGCGCGAGGGTCTGGTCAACCAGGCGCTGCTCGGCCTGGGCATCGTCGATCAGCCCGTTGCCTGGCTGATGTATTCCGAATTCGCCATCCTGGTCGCCTATATCCACCTGCTGACCATGCCGATGGTGATCACCATCTCGAACTCGATGATGAAGATCCCCGGCTCGATCATCCAGGCTGCGCAGGACGCCGGGGCCTCGGAATTCCAGATCATCCGAGAGATCATCCTGCCGCTGGCCCGCCCGGGCATTGCCATCGGCACGATCTTTGTCGTGACGGCGGTGATGGGCGATTTCTTCATCGTCAAGACCATGTCCGGCGGTCAGGTCAACACCGCCACCATGGCCATCGTGACCGAACTGAACGCCTTTCAGTACCCCCCCGCCGCCGCGAAATCCGTGCTGATGCTGGCCATCGTGCTGGGCCTCGTGGCGCTGTTGCTGCGCTTTGCCGACATTCGCAAAGAACTGACGAAATAAGGAAGGGTCCGCCATGGCTACGCGCAAACGCAAACGCCCGGCAAGCTTCTATGTCCTCGCCACGCTTCTGGGCGCCTACGCCGTTTTCCTCTATGCGCCGATGGCCTGTGTCTACGTGCTGTCGTTCCAGGGGCCGCAGGGCGGCATGTCCTTCCCAATGGTCGGCTGGTCGACGCACTGGTTCCAGGTGCTGTTCCAGGGCACCGGCGGGCAAGGCGTGGGCGACATTCCGTCGGCCTTCCGCCGTTCGATCCGGCTGGCTCTGATCGTCGGGGTGCTGACGATGATCATCTCCGTCTCGGCGGGCATGGCCTATCGGCGCAAGTTTCCGGGGGCAAACTTCGTCTTCTATTCTGCCATTGCCTCGATGGTGCTGCCGGGTATCTTCGTCGGGTTCGGCATCGCACTGACGTTCAACCTGCTGGGATGGCGGGTGAACTGGTTCTCCTCGGGTATCGGCGCCCAGCTGACCTGGACCCTGCCGTTTGGCATGCTGATCATGTTCATCGTTCTGGGCCGCTTCAACCCGGCGTATGAGGAAGCCGCGACCGACCTCGGCGCCAATGCCCGTCAGCGGTTCTGGATGGTCATCGTGCCGATCATCCTGCCCGGTATCATCGCCATCACCATGGCCTCGCTGACCTCCTCCTACGAGGAAACCGCCCGCACGCAGCTGAATGTCGGCACCGGCAACACCATGCCGATGGAAATCACCGGCCTGCTGACCGCCGCGACCTCACCGGTGATCTTTGCCGTGGGCACCGTCACCACTTTCGTCTCCTTCTCGCTGGTCATCGCGTCACTGCTCATCATGACGCGGCTGGCCAAGCGCCGCTCTTCGAGGACCGCACAATGAACCTGAGCCAGCTCAAACCCAAAGCCGCCCTGCCAGAGCCTGAAAAGACGCACCTCAAGCAGGCCACGCAAGGCCACCGTTTCGACGCAGAGCTGGTCGCGGTCACCAAGAGCTACGGTCCCGGCGCACCGGCCGTCGACGACATATCGTTGCGCATCCCCCGGGGCAGCTATTGCTGCCTGCTCGGCCCCTCGGGTTGCGGAAAATCGACCACGCTGCGCATGCTGGCCGGACATGAAGACGTGACCGAGGGCGCGATCCTGATCCATGACGAGGAAGTGACCCACAAACTGCCGGTCGACCGCGGCACCTCGATGATGTTTCAGGACTACGCCCTGTTTCCGCATCTCTCCTCGCTCGACAACGTCGCCTTTTCGCTCAAGGTGCGCGGCGTCGCCACGACCGAGCGGCGCAAGCAGGCCCGCGCCTACCTCGAACTGGTTCAGATGGATCACCTGGCCGACCGCCTGCCCAATCAGCTGTCAGGGGGTCAGCAACAGCGCGTTGCACTGGCGCGATCCCTGATCACCCGCCCAAAGGTTCTGCTGCTGGATGAACCGCTCTCGGCGCTTGATCCCTTCCTGCGGATCAAGATGCGTTCGGAGCTGAAAAGGATTCAGAAAGAATTGGGTATATCCTTCATCCATGTCACCCACTCCCAGGACGAGGCATTGGCCCTGTCGGACATGATCGTCGTGATGAATGACGCGAAAATCATGCAGGCCGCCCCGGTCCGCGAGGTGTTCGAGACGCCGACCAACGCCTTCGTGGCGCGGTTTCTTGGTGGCCAGAACGTTCTGACCAGCGATACGCACCAGGTTTCCGTGCGTACCGACCGCTGCCGCCTGGGCCGTTCGCCAGGCATGCGCAGTCTGGAAGGACAGATCGCAATGATTGAATATCAAGGCAACCTTGTGCGCATCACCCTTCAAACCACGCTGGGCGATGAGATGACGGTGCTGCAAAGCGATACCGAGTATTTCGCCCAAAACCCGCAAATCGGGGACACTGCTGTGATGAGCTGGCACCCCTCGGACGAACATGTCCTGGACCCGATGCAGGCAGGCTGACAGCGACCCGATGCACGCAAGAAAGGCCGCCCTCACCGGGCGGCCTTTCGCATTTCGCTCGCTTTCGAACCGGCGGGTCAGGCGGCGTGCACCAGCGCGTTCTGACGCACCTTGCCCAGGATCCAGTCCTTGAATCGCTGCATTGTTTCGCGGCTGTCAGGCTTCCACGGCGACAACAGGTAATAGGCGCTGCGGATCGGATAGATGTCCGCCACCTTGATCAGATCCCCGCGCGCAATCGCCTGGCTCGTCAGCAGCGACCGGCCCAGCAGAACCCCGGCGCCGGCCCGCGCCGCGTCGATCCCGGTCGAGGCCTGGTTGAAGCGCGGCCCATGCGAAACATCGCCCCGCGACACCCCGTATTCCGCAAGGTAGCGCGTCCAATCGGGATAGGTCCCTTCAAGCCCGTCCTGCAACCGGTCAACATGCACAAGCGGCGCATGTGCCAGTATCTCCTTGGCATCATTACCGAAACGCGCCGCAAGATCGGGCGAGCAGACAGGCACGATATCTTCTTCCAACAGCGGTTCGACCTGGCAGTCCAGCGTCGTCTGCCAGTTCAGGATGCGAAAATCGCTCTCCTGCTCCTCGGCTTCCCGGCGGGAAATGAAGGTGCGCACGTTCAGGTCGACCTCCGGCTCGATTTCCATGAATTCGCCCAACCGTGGCATCAGCCACAGCGACGCAACCGAGGTCGAAGCGGACACCGTCAGCCGGCGGCGCACGTCCTCTTCCAACTGGGTCAGCGACATCACTGCATCGTTGATCAGGTCCAGCGCCTGCGTAATCCGTGCGACATTGGCGCGCGCGTCCTGGGTCAGTTCGATGCGACTGTTCTTGCGCAGAAACAACTGCACCTGAAGGAACTCCTCCAGCATCCGGATCTGATGACTGACCGCCGTCGGCGTGACGCAAAGTTCATCCGCCGCCTTGACGACCGAGCCGTGCCGCGCCGTCGCTTCAAAGGCGCGAATAGCATTCAAGGGCGCTCTTTTTCGCATGTCATCCCCGCTGTTGCAGAAAGCCCGAAAACGGGCGGTTCCTCACCCTGCAATCAGCAGACCACAGCGCCCTTCGACGCGGCAAGCGGCATGGATTTGACGTGACCCGCACAAAGGGAAAACGGTGTTTTATTGAGCGTCGCGCCCCGAATTGCCTAAATACACATGGTCCTGCGCATTCTTCGGCTCTCCTGCGGCGCCAGATCAGGCGGCATCGCTATGGCGGGCGCGATATACATCCGGGCGCAGGTTTGCGGCAAAATTCCAACGTGCGCGCAACGCCTGCTGTTCAGGCATCGACAGCTCGGCCACCACCACTTCGTCGTCCATGCTCTGTGCCGTGGCCATCACCTCGCCCTCGGGGCTACAGATGAAACTGTCCCCGATGTAGGTCACGCCGTTTTCCACCCCGGCCTTGCCCGCCGCGATGGCATAGGTCGCGTTGGCGAACGCTCCGCCGCAAATTGCCAGGCGGGATGCCGCGCGGGCCTTTTCCAGCGTGCCGCCATTCATCACCGGCGTATTGTAGGACACCGCGAAAAGCTCGGCGTCCGCCTGCATCAACGCCCGATAGCTTTCCGGAAACCGCCGATCATAGCAGATCATGCCGCCCACCCGCGCCGGGCCCAGATCATAGACGGGAAACCCCAGGTCGCCGTCCAGAAAATAGCGCTTTTCCAGGATCGTGATGTCCTTGGCCGGATCCGGTGTGGTCTGCCCCGGAATGTGCACCTTGCGGAACCTGCCCCGCACCTCTCCTGCCGCATCGATAAAGGCCATTGCATTGTACAGCCCGGCCTCGGCGGCCTCCGCATGCGGCAGAACCACCGCGATGGCATGTTCCTGCGCGGCCTTGCCGATGCGGCTGATTGCCTCGGCATTCTGCGATACGGATGCAAACGGCTCGACCGAAGGGCGAATTTCGGCTGCGAAATAAGGTGTCAGCGCCAGTTCGGGCAAAACCGCGATGCGCGCCTTTTGTGCGGCGGCCCGTGCCAGCAGATCGATGATCCTGTCGACCGTTTCGGCAATGGTGGCCGAGGCCGGACCAAGCTGAAGCGCGGCGGCGACAAAGCGGTCAACTCGACGTTCTGATGGCATCATCAGCGTGCCTCCTCAGGCGGTTTTCTGCACGGCGGCCGGGCCGGCGATCAGGGCCATCGCCGCCGCCTCGTCGATCACGTCGCAGATCTTGAACTGCATGTCGAACAAGGCGGCAGCGTGGCTCATCTCGATGCGGTCAAAGACTGCCTCCTCGACCACCATCATCTTGTACCCCATCGCCTCACCCTCGACGCAGGTGGCGCGCACGCACCCCGATGTCGAATTGCCGACCGTCAGCAATCCGTCGACGCCCAACTCCTGAAGGATCATGTGCAGATTGGTGAAGGTAAAGCAGCTAGGTGTCTGCTTCTCCAAAAGGATATCGCCGGCCTGCATCGCGACCTCGGCCTGTATTTCGGAACGCGGGTCACTGGCGGCGAACACACCCGACGCCGATTTTGCCAGGCCGGTGTAGGGGTGAAAGACATGCTTGGAATAGATCACCGGCATACCCACCCGCCGCGCGGCCTCCAGCAGGCGCTGTTGCACGGGAATGGCGCGCCAGGCGTGGGGTCCGCATGCGCCGGGAAACCTGTCCAGCTGCTCGACGATCGGGCGATCCTCTCCGATCGCGGTGACCTGCATGTCGATCACCAGCAGCGCGTTCACCCGCCCCGGACCATGCGGCACACGCAGGGATCTGCTGCGCGTCAGTGCGCGGTCGTCCTCGGTCAGAAAGCTCTCCCAAACTCGGTTCATGCTGCACCTTTGCCTGTCCCTGTCAGCCAAGAGGCTATGACGCACGGCGGCGCAGGCCGAATGCGGAAATCTCTGGCGGATGCTGAGAAAACCTTGGCCCACCCGTGCTGAGAAAAGTTAAGCGCGGCCTTTAGGTTTTCTCTTTTGACGATCTGAGCGCGCCCGGACCATTCACTCTGCAGGCGCCCGCCCGGCGCGTGTGGAGGTGTCGCTTGTACATACTGTCTCAACGTCGCCAGATCGCCATCGCCTTTGTGGTTGCCTGCGCCTTTCTGATGCAGGGCATCGATTCAACGCTTTTGACGATCGCCATCCCGACCATCGCCGACGACCTCGGGCGCGCACCGCTGTCGCTGCACGTGCTGATCACGGCCTATCTGCTCAGCCTCGCGGTGTTCATGCCGGTGTCGGGCTGGTTTGCCGATCGTTTCGGGGCGCGGCGGGTGTTTTGCGGTGCAATCGGTGTTTTCATGGCCGCGTCCGTGCTCTGCGCCCTGATGCCGGAGCTGTGGATGATGGTGCCCTTTCGCCTTATCCAGGGGTTCGGCGGCGCGTTGATGACCCCCGTGGGGCGCATGATCGTGCTGCGCGCCTTCGGGCGCGGGCGCACACTGGATGCCATGACATGGCTGACGATCCCCGTACTGATCGGACCGCTGATCGGACCGTTGATCGGCGCGGCGCTGGTGGAAATGGCGCATTGGCGGCTGCTGTTCCTGGTCAACCTGCCGATCTGCGCAGCAGCCATCGCCGGGGCATTGCGCCTGATCGAACCTGAGGCGCCGGTCGGCGCGCAGCGCTTCGACCTCGGCGGGTTCGCCCTGGCCGGTCTGTCCCTGGCCATGTTCCAACTCGGGATCGAGGCCTTGGGCCATCCGCGTTACGGGCCACTCGGGGCGGTCTGCCTTGCGAGCGCAGGTGTGGCGATATTCGCCGTCTACCGTCGTCACTCGCGTCGCCTGACGGCCCCCGCACTGGATTTGTCGCTGTTTTCGCAACGCGCCTTTGCCACCGGCGTCATCGCCGGCGGGATCGGGCGTATCGGTTTGAATTCGATGGCGTTTCTTACTCCGCTGATCCTGCAACTGGGGCTGGGGTTCCGCCCGATCACCGCCGGTCTGTTATCGGCCATGGCGGCGCTCGGCTCCTTTGCATCGAAACCCTTGCTCAGGGGAATGCTGGCGCGTCACGGCTTTCGCGCCGTCATGATCGCTCTGACGCTGACCGGCTCGGCCTCCGTCGCCCTGTTTGCCCTGATCGGCCCGGACTGGCCGCTCTTTCCGCTGCTGGCCCTTTGCGTCGTGTCCGGCACCATCCGCACGTTGTACTTCAACGCGGCCAACACGTTGACCTACACCGCCCTGTCCGAACATCAACTGTCGAGCGCCGTGTCCTCTGCCGGGGTATTCCAGCAACTGGCCATGGGCCTTGGCATCTCGCTTTCCGCTGCGCTGCTGTCACTGTTGCAGGGGGCGTCGCCACAGATGACACTCTCTGATTTTCACGCGGCTTTCGCGCTGATGGCCCTGATCCCCCTCCTGTCCCTTCCCGTTTTATGGCGGCTGGGCAGGTGCGACAGCCAGCCGAGCCTGTCCCGCGACCAAGCCGCGCAAGCCGGCCCCGACCACCCCGCCAGGCCGGGGCTGAGAAAATCTCAAGCTGCCCGGCGAAATAAGTCGATTGGCGCGCCGCCCGGTCTGACCAAAGCTGAAGACAACGCAGCGCACCGCCCCACGGTGGCCGAGAGACTTTGAAAGGAAGCGACATGACCCAGATTGGCGTCTTCATCCCGATTGGCAGCCGCGGTTGGCTGATCTCCACCACCTCTCCCAAGACCATGCCCAGCTTTGATCTGAACAAGATCGTGGTGCAGCGCGCCGAGCATTTCGGGCTGGATTTCGCTTTATCCATGATCAAGCTGCGCGGCTACAACGGGCCGTCGGAATACTGGGTCCACAACCTGGAGAGCTTTACGCTCATGGCCGGCCTGGCCGCTGTGACAACCCGGATCAAGCTGTTCGCGTCCTGCGCGATGCTGACCCTGCCACCTGCCCTGACCGCGCGGATGGCCACGACGATCGATTCCATAGCGCCGGGTCGGTTCGGGGTGAACATGGTGACCGGATGGCAGCCCAAGGAATATCAGCAGATGGGGATCGAACTGACGCCAGAACACTTCGCCCGCCGGTATGACTATGCCTCGGAATACGTGCAGGTCATGCAGGAGCTGTGGAGCGAGGGCGTGTCGAACTTCAAGGGCGATTTCTTTCAGATGGACGATTGCAGACTGTCGCCCCAACCCACGGGGAACCGCATCCCGATCGTCGGTGCCGGCCAGTCCGAGAAGGGCATGGAGTTCGTTGCCCGCTACGGGGATTACAACTTTGTCGGTGCCGGCGGCAACATCAACGAAACCAGCAAGAGCCGCGAGATGGTGGCCAAGGTCAACGCAGCAGCCGACAAACACGGGCGTGACACCGGCGCCTTCCTGTTGCTGATGGTCATCGCGGATCGCACGGAGGAAGCCGCCTGGGCCAAGTGGAACCTGTACAAGGAAGGTACAGACATCGAAGCGCTGGAATGGCAGGCCAGCCAGGCAGGCATGGACAAGGTCTCGAAGGAGGGATCGACGGCCGTTGCACTTACCCGCGCCATTTCCAATCCGCAGCCGACAGGGATGCTGAAACTGATCGGTTCCTATGAGCAGGTTGCCGCAATGCTCGATGAAATTGCATCCACCAAGGGGTTGAAAGGGCTGATGTTGACGTTTGATGACTTTGTCATCGGAATTGAGCAATTCGGCCAATACATTCAACCATTGATGAAAACAAGAAACGCAACCTCTGGCGCAAACGCGGCAGCCGCATAGCCGCGTTTATTCGGGAAGGATATGGCACGACACCCGAAATGCCATATGCGTTTGCCATAGAGCGACGTTATTTATTACAGAGGCTTACGCAAAGCGTCACCGTCCAGTTCCACATCCAAAAAAGACGTCGAAACGGCCTGCGCGCATAATAGGCAGCAAAGATTTTTCCGCCCACGCGTCAAGGTGAAACGCGGCTTTGTAGATGAACGCCCCCCACAAAGCTGCGAAAATCTTGAAGTCAATATCTGAACAACGAGGGAGATTCGACATGGACATGGGTGTTTTCATTCCTATTGGCAATAACGGCTGGCTGATTTCAAAATCCTCGCCACAATACATGCCATCTTTTGATTTGAATCGCGAAATCGTTCAAAAGGCCGAAGGCTATGGGTTGGATTTCGCGCTCTCAATGGTGAAATTGCGTGGGTTTGGCGGCGAGACCGAATTCTGGGATCACAACCTGGAAAGCTTTACCCTGATGTCGGCCCTTGCCGCCGTCACCAGCAAGATCAAGCTCTTCGCCTCGACCGCGATCCTGACGCTGCCGCCAGCCATCGTTGCGCGGATGGCCTCGACCATCGACAGCGTCGCGCCGGGCCGTTTCGGGATCAACATCGTGACCGGCTGGGCACCGAACGAATACACCCAGATGGGCGTCTGGCCGGGCGATGAATATTTCGGATATCGCTATGAATACGCCAGCGAATATGTGCAGGTGATGAAAGACCTGTGGTCCGATGGCACCTCGGATTTCAAGGGCAAGCATTTCACGATGGACGATTGCAAGCTCTCCCCGAAACCCTCCAGCCCGATCGAAATCGTCGCAGCCGGTCAATCCGACACAGGTATGGCATTTTCCTCGAACTACGCCGATTATTCCTTTGTGCTCGGCTCCGGCATCAATACGCCCACTGCCTTCGCCCCGACTGCGGCCCGCCTCAGCGATGCCGCAAGGACCTCGGGCCGTGACGTCGGCGCCTATGTCCTGTTCATGATCATCGCGGGCGAAACCGACGAAGCGGCCCGTGCCAAGTGGGACAGTTATCGTGAAGGTGCCGACATGGAGGCCTTGTCCTACATGGGGGTCCAGGGCGCCGCCGACAGCACGGCAGGCGAAAACTCCACCGCCAAGGCGATCAACCTTCCCGAAGGCGCCGTGAATTTCAACATGGGCACGATTGTCGGGTCATATCAGACCGTCGCGAGAATGCTGGACGAAGCCGCCGCCGTGCCGGGCGTCAAGGGCATCATGATGACCTTTGATGATTTCGTCGAAGGCATCGATGCCTTCGGTCAGCACATTCAGCCGCTGATGGCCTGCCGCAAGGATATCGGCATCGCGGCGGAATAAGGCCCCGCGCCCTCGAATGAGATCGGCCTCGCCATACCGGCGGGGCCCATGCGCGCCCGGATCACTCCGACAGGAACTTGCCGCGAAAGAAAATCAACGGCGCACCCTGCCCGGTGGCCCGCAGCGCGCGGACGCGACCAATGACAATCGAGATATCGCCGTGTTCGACGATCTGCTCGACCTCGCAGTCGAACACCCCCAGGGCCGTCGCATAACACGGTGCGCCCGTCTCCAGCGTATCCCACGCGCCGGGCGCGAATACCTTCTCGCCTTTGCCGCCAAAGGCATTCGCCAGCGCGGCCGTTCCTTCGGGCAGGAAATTCACGGCGAAATGGCCGCTCTCGCGCACCGCACCCAGGGCACTTGTCTTGCGATCGATCGACACCAGCATCGTCGGCGGGCTTGCGCAGACATGGGCGGCCGACAATCCCAGAAATCCCGTAGGCCCGTCTGCCCCCTGCGCCGTGACCAGCGTGGCGCCGATGGCCCGCTCTCCCAAGGTACGCCAGAACGCGCCCATATCGATATTCTCGCCCATAGCCTGCATTGTGTCATTCCCTTGTCCGCACATGCCTGGCCACAGCTTGCCAACCTGTCAGCCCCCAACAAGCAGAAGTTTCTGAACGACGTGCTGAGATTTTCTCGGGCAGGATCAAGACGTCCGGCCTCAGCGCGCCGGAATCCGCGCCAGCCTGTCCCCCGTCCCCTCCACGCGATCCAGATCCAGCAGCGCGGCCTGCACGGCATCCTGCAAGGGCGTGTGCGGTTCCGGTCCGATCAGCGCGACCAATCCCGCATTGTCCAATCGCAGGGGATGACGCCAATACGGTGCGATTTCTGCCGCTTCGCGCGGAAAGCCACCAAACGGCGCAGCCATCTGCATCATCCACCACGGAAAGGGATAAACGCGCAGCTGGCGCCCTGCGGCTTGACGTATCGCCGCAACCATCTGCGCCCCGTCCACGTCGCAATGTCCAGCGAATTGCAGCCGCTCGAACGGCCCCAACCGGGCGGGCTCCTCCAGTACCCGGGCAAACGCCCGCGCCAGATCGGGCAGGTAGGCCCAGCTGTGGCCCGCGCCGCGCGCCGGATTGATGATGCGTCGCAGGGGGCGTCCCGATGACACCATCGCGTCTGAAAACCAACTTGAGCGCGCGCCCGGACCAAAGAAATCCCCGGCACGCAGGATCAGCGACGGCACGTCGCCCGCGGCCTCTTCCAGCCTTTGCTCCATTGCGACGCGAATGCGGCCCTTGCGGCTGGTGGCCGTCTGCGGGGATTCGGCAGCGACCAGGGGGGTCACGGCGGGGTCGTAATTGTAGATCGTGCCCGGCAAGACGATGCGCGCCTGACCAGCGGCACGCGCCGCGGCAATCGTATTGTCGATCATCGGCAGAACCAGCTGTTCCCAGTTGCGATACCCTGGCGGGTTCACCGCGTGAACGATCACAGACACGCCCTGCGCGGCTTGCACCACGTCATCCCGCCGCATCGCGTCGCCCCTGATCCACTCCACGTGGCCGGGCACGTTGGCGCCGGGCTGCGGCGGTGTGCGTGCCATCCCGCGCACCCGCCACCCCTGACGCAGCAACGCGCTGGCAATACTGCCGCCAATGCCGCCCGTCGCCCCGAGAACCAAAGCTGTCCTGTTCACAGTCATCACGCAACTCCTCTGTCGACCCAAGATGTCGGGAACAGAATGCCTCCGCCGCACCTGAAAAAGAATTGCAAGAATACCAACAACAGCTATCATAATTCTTATGAGCAAACCTGTCTCCTGGGAAGATCAGCGTATCTTCCTCGCCGTCCTCGAGGATGGCAGCCTGTCTGCCGCAGCGCGCAGACTCGGGGTATCGCATCCCACGGTGCGCAGCCGCATCGACGCACTGGAACGCGCACTCGACACCGTGTTGTTCACCCGTTCGGTCAATGGCCTTGTTCCAACCGAAACAGCATTGGCGCTGCGTGAACCGGCCCGGGCGATGGCCATGGCGTCCGACCTGTTCGTGCGGCAAGGCTCCTCGGTCGGCACCGACGTCAGCGGCACCGTCCGCATCAGCGTGCCCGATGTGATGGGGGTCGAGGTGATCCCCCGGATGCTGCGCACCCTGCGCAATGATCATCCAGACCTTCAGATCGAACTGTCCCTCAGCAACCTGCCGGCGGACCTTTTGGCACAAGAGGTCGACATTGCCGTTCGCACCGTGACGCCGACGCAAAAGGCGCTCATCGCGCGAAAGGTCGCGTCGATCCCCCTGGGCCTGTTCGCCGCCCCCGACTACCTGGGCCAGCGTGGCACCCCGATGACCCTGTCGGACCTGGCGCGGCATGATTTCATCGGGCCAGATCGCAATCACCGCGACCTTGCCCTTGCCGAAAGGCTGATCCTGGCTGGCAGGCTGGGCGCCGACCTGCTGCGCGACCGAATGGTCGTTCGCATCGACAGCCACCCCGCGCAGGTCGCCGCGGCGCGGGCGGGTCTCGGCATCGCCATCATGCAGGTCCCCCTGGGCGCGGGCGACGACCGCCTCGTCCATCTGCTGCCCGACTTCGAGGTCGCGCTGCTGCAAACCTGGATCGTCATGCACGAAAACCTGTCAAAGGTGCCACGCGTCCGCGCGGCATTCGATTCTCTGGCGGCCTCCTTCACGCGCTTTGGCGACGCGCGATGATCGGACACGCGCGCGGCCCAACCCCCTTCGACCCCGAAAAGCACCGGGAAAACCAAAGCTGACGGGCGCTAACACGGACCTTTCCTTTTGATTGCCCGCAAATTAATCTTCGGCCAGAACGCAAGTTCCAACATGGGAGTATCAATATGAAAAAGCTTCTTCTGGCCTCTGCCGCCATCGGTCTGTGCGCCGGCGCATCCTACGCTGACGAGATCAAGATGGGCGTCCTGCTTGGCTTTACCGGCCCGCTGGAATCGCTGGCCCCCGCAATGGCCCAAGGCGCGGAAATGGCGATCAAGGAGGTCTCTGATTCCGGCAAGTTGCTGGACGGCGACACCGTGACGCCGGTGCGCGGCGATTCGACCTGTGTCGACGCCGCCGCTGCAACTGCCGCTGCCGAAACCCTCGTCACGTCTGATGGGGTCAAGGGCATCATGGGCGCGATGTGTTCCGGTGCAACCACCGCCGTGCTGCAAAACGTCGCCATGCCGAACGGCATCGTGATGATCTCGCCCTCCGCCACCTCGCCCGCTCTCTCCGACATGGAGGATGACGGCCTGTTCTTCCGCACCGCCCCGTCGGACGCCCGCCAGGGCGAAGTCATGGCGGATGAAATCATGGAAAAGGGTCTGAGCTCGGTCGCCGTGACCTACACCAACAACGACTACGGCAAAGGTCTTGCCGACAGCTTCCAGAAGGCATTCGAGGCGCAGGGCGGCACTGTCACGATCTCGACCGCACACGAAGACGGCAAGGGTGACTATTCCGCCGAAGTCGGCTCGCTCGCCTCCGCAGGTGGCGACGCGCTGGCGGTCGTCGGCTACGTTGACCAGGGCGGCTCGGGTGTGCTGCGCGGCGCCCTGGATACCGGCGCGTTCGAAACCTTCATCTTCCCCGATGGCATGGTCAGCCAGACGCTCGAAGACAACTTCGGGTCCGAGATCGAAGGGTCCTTCGGCCAGCTGCCCGATTCCGAGGGTCAGGGTATGGAGACCTACCTCTCGATGGCAGAAAGCGCCGGCTACGACGGCTCCTCCGCCTATTCGGGCGCGGCCTATGACGGTGCGGCGCTGATGCTGCTGGCCATGCAGGCTGCCGGGTCCTCCGACCCCAAGGTCTACAAGGACAAGATCACCGAGATCGCGAACGGTCCCGGCGAAAAGATCTATCCGGGCGAGCTGGCAAAGGCGCTTGAACTGATCGCCGCTGGCACCGCCATCGACTACGAAGGCGCGACCGCCGTCAACATGATCGGCAACGGCGAGGCGGCAGGCACCTTCCGCGAAATCGAAATCAAGGACGGCAAGATCGAAACGGTCAAATACCGCTAAGCTGCCCTAACCCTGAGAATAGCCCGAATCCGTTCGGGCTATTCTTGATTTATAACAGAACTTTGCGGCGCGATCTTAGCGTAACGCATAAAGTCGGGGGGCCCCATGATCCGGGTCGAAAATCTAGTCAAATCCTTCGGCGGGTTCCGGGCTGTCGACGGTGCCAGCCTTGAGATCGCCAAAGGCTCGATCACCGGGCTGATCGGTCCCAACGGGGCCGGAAAATCCACTCTGTTCAACGTCATCGCCGGGGTGCATGAACCGACGTCCGGCCGGGTCACGATGGACGGCGAAGACATCACCGGCCTGAAACCGCATGAGCTGTTTCACAAGGGCCTGCTGCGCACCTTTCAGGTCGCGCACGAGTTTCCCTCCCTCACCGTGCGCGAGAACCTGATGATGGTGCCCTCCCAGCAATCGGGTGAAACCCTGCTGAATACGCTGATCGGGCGCAAACGCATCCGCGACGAGGAAGCCGCCCTGCTTGCAAAAGCCGACGAGGTTCTCGATTTCCTGACCATTTCGCACCTGCGCGACGAAAAAGCCGGAAACCTTTCGGGCGGTCAGAAAAAGCTGCTGGAACTGGGGCGCACGATGATGGTCGATGCCAAGATCGTGTTTCTTGACGAGGTCGGTGCAGGCGTCAACCGCACCCTGCTGAACACCATCGGCGATGCCATCGTGCGCCTGAACCGCGAACGGGGCTATACCTTCTGCGTCATCGAACACGACATGGATTTCATCGGTCGCCTTTGCGATCCGGTCATCGTCATGGCCGAGGGGCACGTGCTGGCCGAAGGCTCCGCCGCGCATATCATGGAAAACGAGGCCGTTATCGAAGCCTATCTGGGCACGGGCCTGAAGAACAAAACCAAAGAGGCCGCGCAATGAGCTATCTCAACGCCGCCGACATGACCGGCGGCTATGGCAAGGCCGACATCCTGCACGGCTGTACGCTCAGCGTTGAAAAGGGCCAGATCGCCGTCATCGTCGGCCCCAACGGCGCGGGCAAATCCACCGCGATGAAGGCGGTTTTCGGGATGCTGCCGCTGCGGTCAGGCTCGGTCACGCTGGACGGTCAGGACATCACCGCCCTTTCCCCGCAGGACCGGGTCAAGATGGGCATGGGCTTTGTGCCGCAGGTCAACAACGTCTTTCCCACCATGTCGGTCGAGGAAAATCTGGAGATGGGCGCGTTCATCCGCCACGACGATTACCGCGCCACCATGGCGCAGGTGTTCGACCTGTTCCCCATCCTCAAGGACAAGCGCCGCCAGAACGCGGGCGAACTCTCGGGCGGGCAACGCCAGCAGGTCGCGGTGGGCCGCGCGCTGATGACGCAGCCCAAGCTGCTGATGCTGGACGAACCCACCGCAGGCGTAAGCCCCATCGTCATGGACGAGCTTTTCGATCGCATCATCGAGGTCGCGCGTACCGGCATCTCGATCCTGATGGTTGAACAGAACGCCCGACAAGCTCTTGAAATCGCGGATAAAGGCTATGTCCTCGCGCAGGGCGAAAACCGTTACACCGACACCGGACAGGCCCTACTGGCTGATCCGGAGGTCCGCCGTACCTTTCTGGGGGGCTGAGAGATGGATGTCATCAACGCGCTTGTCGCGCTCACCAATTACGTCATCATCCCGGCCACCGCTTATGGCGCGCAGCTCGCGCTCGGGGCGCTCGGGGTCACGCTGGTCTATTCGATCCTGCGGTTTTCCAACTTTGCCCATGGCGATACCATGGCCCTTGGCACCGGCATCGTAATCCTGATCACCTGGGGGTTCCAAAGTCTCGGCATCACCCTCGGCCCGCTTCCGACGGCCCTGCTGGCCCTGCCCTTCGGCATCGTGATCACGGCGGCCCTGCTGCTCGGCACCGACCGGACGGTCTACCGGTTCTACCGAAAGGTGCGTGCGGCCCCTGTCGTCCTTGTCATGGTTTCGGTCGGGGTCATGTTCGTGATGAACGCCCTGACCCGCTTTTTGATCGGCGTTGACCAGATCAACTTCGACGATGGCGTCCGTTTCGTCATCAGCGCCCGGCAATGGCGCGACATGACCGGCCTCAGCGAACCACTGACGCTGCGCTCGACCCAGGTTATCACCGTGATCACCGCTGTCGCCGTCATGGTGCTGCTGTTCTGGTTTCTCAATCGCACGCGCACCGGCAAATCCATGCGCGCCTTTTCGGACAACGAAGACCTGGCGTTGCTCTCCGGCATCGACCCCAACCGCGTCGTCACCGTCACATGGATCATCACCGGCGCCCTGGCGACCATCGCAGGCACCCTCTACGGGCTGGACAAGTCCTTCAAGGCGTTCACCTATTTCCAGCTGCTTTTGCCGATCTTTGCCGCGGCCATCGTCGGCGGCATCGGCAGTCCCGTGGGTGCGATCCTGGGTGGTTTCGTGATTTCCTTTTCCGAGGTCGGCCTGACCTACGCCTGGAAAAAGGTCGCCACCTACCTGGTCCCTGCGTGGGAGCCGGACGGCCTCGTCCAGCTGCTCTCCACCGATTATAAATTCGCCGTCAGTTTCACGATCCTGATCCTCGTGCTGATCTTCAGACCGACGGGCCTGCTGAAGGGGAAAATCGTATGAGCGGAACCCATCAACCCAGCCGGTCGAGCAGCCTGCGTGGCCCGCTGTTCTTTGCCATCCTTGCCGCCCTTCTGGTGATCGAGGGGCTGACGTCAGGCTGGAATTCGACCCTCGGCATCCTCAACATGGGTCTGCTGTCGGCGATCATGGCCCTTGGGGTCAACATGCAGTGGGGCTATGCGGGGCTGTTCAACGCCGGCGCGATGGGGTTCCTCGCGCTCGGCGGACTGGCGCCCGTGCTGATCTCGACCGCGCCGACACCGGGGGCGTTCCGCGCCGGCGGCCCCGGCATCCTGACGGCCTTCGCCGTGGCAATAATCGCGGTGCTTTTGGCCATTCAGGCCTACCGACGCACGCGCGGGCCGGTGCGCGCCCTGCTTGTGACAGCCATCCTGATCCTGGGCTTCTTCGCCTTTCGCTGGCTCTTCGATCCCGCAGTGACAGTGATCGAGGCGATCAACCCCTCGGCTGCGGGCAACCTCGGCGGCCTTGGCTGGCCGACGCTGCTCTCCTGGCCCATCGGGGCGCTGCTGGCTGCCGGGGCCGCCTGGCTGGTTGGCAAGACGGCCCTTGGCCTGCGCTCGGATTACCTCGCGATTGCGACCCTCGGGATTGCCGAAATCCTCGTGGCCATCCTCAAGAACGAACAATGGCTGGATCGCGGCGTCCTCAACGTCAACGGCATCCCCCGCCCCTGGCCGGTCCCGTACGAGATCGACCTGCAAAGCAGCGCCACCTTTGTCGAGATGGCCCAAAACTGGGGCATCGACCCGACGCTGGCATCCACGCTGACGGTCAAGCTGGCCTTCCTCGTGCTGTTCGTGATTGTCATTCTCCTGCTCATCTGGGGGACGGAGCTGGCGCTGAAATCGCCCTGGGGCCGCATGATGCGCGCGATCCGCGACAATGAAATCTCTGCCGCCGCCATGGGCAAGAACGTCACACGCCGCCACCTGCAAATCTTCGTGCTGGGGTCTGCGGTGATCGGCCTGGCAGGGGCGATGATGATCTCGCTCGACGGTCAGATGACCCCCGCCAGCTACAACCCGCTGCGATATACGTTCCTGATCCTCGTCATGGTGATCGTCGGCGGATCGGGCAGCAACTGGGGCTCGGTGCTGGGGGGGATCCTCGTGTGGTACCTCTGGGTCAAGGCAGGCGACTGGGGCCCCGACATCATGGGCTGGGCGGCCTCGCCCTTCGCCGACGGACCGCTCAAGGATCACCTGCTGAATTCGGCCGCGCATATGCGGATGCTTGTCATGGGGATCATCCTGCTGGTCGTGCTGCGGTTCAGCCCGCGCGGCCTGCTGCCCGAAAAGTGAAACCAGCCGAGGCGCGCCTAGCCAAGGGCGCGCCTCAGCACCTCCGACAACTCGGCGGGGGAACAGGGCTTGGCGATGACCGCACCGGGCACCGAATGATAACTGTCCTTGCCGATGCCGGAATAGCCCGACATGTAGACGATCGGCAGCATGATCCCGAGCGCCCGCATCCGTTCGGCCAGTTGATAGCCCCCGACACCACCCGGCATCACGATATCCGTCAACAGCAGATCAAACGTCACCCCGTCTTGCAGCAGGGTCAGGGCATCCTTGCCCGAGGGCGCCGACACGATCTTGTAGCCCAGCGATTTCAGAACCTCGGACAGCATCAGCAGCAGGTCCGGCTGATCCTCGACGATCAGGATCGTCTCGCCCTTGCCCATGTGCACGGTGGATGCCGTCGCACCCGGTGTCGCATCCTCGATCTGTTCGCCCATCGGCAGATATACCGTGATGCGGCACCCCTCGCCCAATCTGCTCAGAACATCCATCCAGCCGTCGGACTGATCGGCAAAACCATACACCATGGCCAGGCCCAGCCCCGTACCCTTTCGCGCGGACTTGGTGGTGAAAAACGGGTCGGTCGCGCGTTCACGCACCTCCGGTGACATGCCCGGGCCGTCATCCTGAACGGAAATCGCCACCAGCGGGCGGCCATTGATCCCCAGGTCATCCGTCACCACCGCACTGACGTGGATCGACCCTGCCGACCCATCCTGCACCAGCGCGTCGCGGCTGTTCAGGCACAGGTTCAACAGCGCATTTTCCAGCTGACTGGGATCGCAGCAGACCTGCAAGGTCGGGGAAACCTCGTCAAAATGCAGTGTCACCGACCGCTCCAGCACCGGCTCAACCAGTTGTCGCAGATCCGCGAAAACGTCCTTCAGCGTCACCGACCGCCGCTTGCCCGGTTGCCGCTTGGCAAAGGTCAGCAACCGCGTGGTCAGTTCCGCACCGCGCCGCACCGACCCCAGGCTGGTCCGCAGATACCTGCGCCCGTCATCGTCCGTCCGCTCCATTGCCAGCTCGGTCGCGTATTCGATCGTCCCCAGGATATTGTTGAAATCATGCGCCACGCCCCCGGTCAGCTGGCCAAGCGCATCCAGCCGGCTGGCGCGTTCCGCCATGCGCCGGGCGCTTTCCTGATCGGTGATATCCTCCAGCACGATGACCGACGACAGCTCGGGCTGCGACGGGTCGTTGACGGGCGAGGACGAGACATGCACATGAATCGGATCCGCCCCGGCCGCGGTGGTCAGCACGGCCTTTTCGCCTTTCAGCACGGCCCCCGACAGGGCCCTGCGCACCGGGTCGCTCGACGCTTCCAGCGGCGACAGATCATAGGGATCCAGGAAACTGATGTTGTCGGGCCATTCCGCCGGCCAGATCTGGTTCGGCAGTTGCAGCATGTGGATTGCACCCGGATTGGCGGTATCGATCCGGCCGTCCCTGTTCAGCGCCAGGATACCGCTGCGGGCGGTGTTCAGGATCGCGCCAAACCGGTTCGACAGGCTTTCCATGCGGCGCGCGTGGATCACCGCCACCCGGCGCGCGCGCAGGATCAGCACGACAAACCCCAGGGCGCCCAGCACGAAGATGGTGCCGATGATCACCTGCGCCAGCCAGATCCGGCTGGCGGTCCAGAACGTCGGCGCGGCCAGCCATCGGTTGCGCAGGTTCTGGTATTCCTCCGATGACAGGTACCCCGGGATCACCGCGTTGAGGTTCTCACGGATCGACGACAGGCCAGGACGCAGGGCGATCGCGCGCTCGGTCCGGGTAAAGGGCGGCTGTACCGCCTCGATCTGCTCGCTGCTGCCGTCCACCTCGGCCAGGCGCTCCATCGTCTGCGTCGCATACAGCACCGCAGACACCTCTCCCGAAAGCAGGCTCGCCAGCATGTCCTCGGCGTTCTCGAAGATCACAAGGTCCAGGCCCTCCTGGCGCATGGCCACCTGTCGCGCCCAGTTGTTCGCCGCCACGCCGACCCGCTTGCCCACCAGATCCGGCAACGCCGAGATCCCCGCGCTCTCGCCGCGCCGCATGAAGATCGAATACGGCGATTGCTGCATCGGGATGGTGAAATCCATCACCGCGCGCTTTTCGTCCGTGATGCTCAGCGGCGGCAGCATGTCGTAGGTGCCCTGCGCCGGGCCGCGTGCCCATTCGTTGGTGGTGATCTGGCGAAAATTCAGCGTCAGACCGGTCCGCTGCGCCAGATCGCGCAGCGCCTCGACGCCGTAGCCGGTGAATTCTCCGGTATCGGTGATAATCTGATAGGGCGGAAAATTCGTCACCCCCACGTTCAGCACATCCGGCACAGATGCCGGACGCAACACGTTCCAGCTTGTCAGCACCCTCTCCAGGTCGCCATCGGCCTTGAGCTGTGCAATCGCCGCATTGATCGGCGGCAAAAGATCGGGCCGTCCCGGGGCCACCGCGACATAGATCTCATGCCGCTCCAGCGCCGCACCCGATATCTTGACGCGATAATCCAACCGGGTGCTGCGCAGCAGGTCGGTCGCCTGCTTGAACGATGTCACGACCCCGTCCAGCTGCCCGGTGACCAGCGCCCCGAATGCCCCGTAGGCGTCTTCGAAAATCGTCACGTCTGCGCCGCTTCCAGCCACGGCGGCAGGCGGGCGCAAGACCGACGTGATGACCCCGATCGACTGACCGCGCATGTTTTCGCTCGTCAGGGTCACTTCGGGGTCGTTGCGCACGAACAGGTAAACCCCCGCCTCCGCGATCGGATCCGACAGCAGGCTGTCCCCAAGGACCGGCAGGTCCGGCACACCGACCCTCATATCCGTCTCGCCCGTTCCAACCGATCGGAGCGCCTCGTAAATGCTGTCGTATTCCCGGTAATCGATCCGCAGCCCTGCGGCCTCGCCGATCAGGCGCGTCAGGTCCGCGTAATACCCGGTCAGCGATCCGTCCGGTGCGGCCTCGTACCGCCCGGCAAAGGGCGACCACGGCACTGTCGCCTGCCCGGCACTGCCGGCCCCCTGGGCATGGACTGTGGCTGGACCCGCCAGGCACCCGATGAGACTGACAATAAGACGAAGTCCTCGGACCATGCGGGCACCAACTATAACAGACGTCAGAGATCTACCTTAGGACAAAGAACAGACTGTAAACAACCGCAAAGGGAAACCTTCGACATTCCGCAACCACGCAACGAACCGACCGACCGCACAACACGAAAACCCGCCGGACGGCACGAAGGCCCCGGCGGGTCAGGATCGAACAGCTTTCAAACGGGCGCGAGGGACCTGCCGGCCCGCCCCGTCAGTTCAGCGCCATTTCATGCGTCGTCATCAGCGTAACCTTGGTGGCGCAGCCGTGCATACGGATCTCTGTCACGTCAACGGCATGACGATCCAGCGCCCCGCCATGCAGCTCCATCGATGCGCCGTTGGCGGCCCCATCCAGAAAACACGTCAGGGCATCGCCGGCCAGCTCCGCCTCGATCCCGCCGGGGATCTGGCGCACGTCGGCAGGGGTGATCGCCTGGGTTCCGATTATCAACTGCATTTCTGAAAGTATCCTCAAGGTATTGTTTTTATTATTGGTTTCTTTTGCGTGGCCCGCCGTTTCGGCAACGGGCCACGCGATGACCTGGCTGTCACGGCCTGCGGCAGCGGGCTCAGCTGCACCCAGACGTGCCGCCACAGGTGTTGCACTTCATGCAGGTCCCGTTGCGCACCAGGGTATAGTTGCCACATTCGCCACAGGCTTCGCCTTCATAGCCCTGCATCTTGGCCTTGACGCGGGCATCCATGCTGACGGCCCCGCTGCTGATCGCCGTGGTCGAGGTCGCCATCGTGCTCGTGCTGACCGCGACGGCGGCCTGTGCCGCCCCGCTGCTGCGGGGCGCCAGGCTGACGACATCGCCCAGTCCGCCGCCGTTCAGCACCATCAGCTCCTGCGGCAGCCGCTTGCGCAGATACCCGGTGGAACTGATCTGCTTCAGCACCTCCAGCGACTTGGTCGCGGCCGCCTCGCTCATTTCCTTGACGTTGTTCACGCCTTCCTCGACGCCCTTGCCAAGGTCATCAAAGCTCGCGCCCTGCGGTTTGACATGGGCCAGGTCGGTGCGATCCAGATAGCTGACCGCCAGTTCGCGGAAGATGTAGTCGAGGATCGAGGTCGCGTTCTTGATGGAATCGTTGCCCTGCACCATGCCCGCAGGCTCGAACTTGGTGAAGGTGAAGGCGTCGACGAACTCCTCCAGCGGGACGCCGTACTGCAGGCCCACCGAAACGGCGATGGCAAAGTTGTTCATCATGGCGCGGAACCCCGCACCTTCCTTGTGCATGTCGATGAAGATCTCGCCCAGGTTGCCGTCTTCATATTCGCCGGTGCGCAGATACACCTTGTGACCGCCGACGATGGCCTTCTGGGTATAGCCCTTGCGGCGCTCGGGCATCTTCTCGCGGCCGCGGGCAACCTCCTTGACGATGACCTTCTCGATGATCTTTTCCGCCAGGACGGCCGCCTTCTGCTGTGGCGTGCCGGTCTCCAGCATTTCCGCGGCCTCGTCGTCGTCCTCGACCAGCGCGGCAGCCAGCGGCTGGCTCAGCTTGGACCCGTCGCGGTACAGCGCGTTTGCCTTGATCCCCAGCGACCAGCTCAACTCGTACGCCGCCTTGCAGTCTTCGATGGTGGCATCGTTCGGCATGTTGATGGTCTTGGAGATCGCGCCCGAGATGAACGATTGCGCCGCCGCCATCATGGTGATGTGGCTGTTGACCGACAGATAGCGCTTGCCCTTCTTGCCGCAGGGGTTGGCGCAGTCAAAGATCGACAGGTGCTCGTCCTTCAGATGCGGCGCGCCTTCCAGGGTCATCGTGCCGCAAACGTGGTCGTTCGCCGCCTCGATGTCCTTGCGGGTAAAGCCCAGGTGCCGCAGCAAATCAAAGCTGGGGTCGTTCAGCTTGGCCGCCGGAATGCCCAGGGTCTGCTTGCAGAACTCTTCGCCCAGCGTCCACTGGTTGAACACGAACCGGATGTCAAAGGCACCTTGCAGCGCGGCATCGACCTTTTCCAGCTCGCGCGGGCCGAAACCGTGGCCGATCAGCGACGTATGGTTGATCGCGGGGCAATTGCCTAGCGAAGCATGACCGACGGCATAGGCGATGATTTCCTCGATCTGCGCCGGCCCATAGCCCAGCTTTTCCAGTGCGCCGGGCACCGAACGGTTGATGATCTTGAAATAGCCGCCGCCTGCCAGCTTCTTGAACTTGACCAGGGCAAAGTCGGGCTCGATCCCCGTCGTGTCGCAATCCATCACCAGGCCGATGGTGCCTGTGGGCGCGATCACCGTGGTTTGCGCATTGCGGTACCCATGGGCCTCGCCCAGGCGCACGGCCTCGTCCCACGCGGTCATCGCCAGCTGGGTCAGCGCAGGATCGGGGCAATTCGTCAGGTCCAGCGGCACCGGCTTGATCGCCAGCCCCTCGTAGCCCTCGGTCGCGCCATAGGCTGCGTTGCGGTGATTGCGCATGACGCGCTGCATGTGCTTGGCGTTGCGCGCATAGCCCGAAAACGGGCCCAGCTCTCCGGCCACTTCGGCACTGGTGGCATAGGCGACGCCGGTCATGATCGCGCTCAGCGCGCCGCACAGCGCGCGCCCCTCGTCGCTGTCATAGGAATAGCCCATGTTCATCAGCAACCCGCCGATGTTCGCATAGCCCAGACCCAGGGTGCGGAAATCATACGACAATTGCGCGATTTCCTTGGACGGGAACTGTGCCATGGTCACGCTGATTTCCAGCGTCAGCGTCCACAGACGCGTCGCCTGCATGTAATCGTCGACCTGGAACGCGCCGTCCTTGAGAAAGGTCAGCAGGTTCATCGACGCCAGGTTGCACGCCGTGTCGTCCAGGAACATGTATTCCGAACAAGGGTTCGACCCGCGGATCGCGCCGTCTTCGGGGCAGGTGTGCCAGGCGTTGACGGTGTCGTGGTACTGGATGCCCGGATCGGCACAGGCCCAGGCCGCATGGCCGATGTCTTCCCACAGGTCGCGCGCCTTGATGGTCTTGGCCACGCCGCCATCGGTACGCCGGATCAGCTCCCAGTCGGCATCGTCCTTGACGGCCTTCAGAAACGCATCCGTCACCCGGACCGAGTTGTTGGAGTTCTGGCCCGAAACGCTGGCATAGGCCTCGCTGTCCCAGTCGGTGTCGTAGGTCGGGAATTCGATGCTGGTATAGCCCTGCCTGGCATAATCCAGCACGCGCTTGATGTAGGTCTCGGGGATCGCGGTCTTCTTGCTGTCGCGGATCGCATCCTTCAGCGAAGGGTTCTTGGACGGGTCGACCGCGTCCTCCGTGCTGCCGTCCCACTGACGGATCGCGCCGAAGATCGCGTTCAGCTTCTGCTCGTGCATTTTCGAACCGGCGACGATCGAGGCAACCTTCTGCTCCTCTTTCACCTTCCAGTTGATGTATTCCTGAACGTCCGGGTGATCGGCGTCGACGATCACCATCTTGGCCGCGCGGCGCGTCGTGCCGCCCGACTTGATCGCGCCCGCCGCGCGGTCACCGATCTTGAGGAACCCCATCAGGCCGCTCGACTTGCCGCCACCCGACAGCTTTTCGTCCGCGGCCCGCAGGCTGGAAAAGTTGGTGCCGGTGCCCGATCCGTATTTGAACAGCCGCGCCTCACGCACCCACAGGTCCATGATGCCGCCGTCGCCCACCAGGTCATCCTTGACCGACTGGATAAAGCAGGCGTGCGGTTGCGGATGTTCATAGGCCGAGGACGATTTCGTCAGCTTGCCGGTCTTGTAATCGACATAGTAGTGGCCCTGCCCCGGACCATCGATGCCATAGGCCCAGTGCAGCCCGGTGTTGAACCACTGCGGGCTGTTCGGCGCGCCCTTCTGGGTCGCCAGCATGAAACGCATTTCGTCGAAATAGGCCTGTGCGTCGGCTTCGGAGGTGAAATAGCCGCCCTTCCAGCCCCAGTAGGTCCAGGCACCCGCCAGCCGGTCGAACACCTGCTTGGAGGAAGTCTCGCCGCCAAACGTCACATCGTCATGCGCCGGCACCGACCGCCACAGGAACTCGGGCACACCTTTTTCACGCACGCGCTTGGTCTCGCTCGGCACGCCGGCCTTGCGGAAATATTTCTGGGCAATCACATCGCTGGCCACCTGGCTCCAGCTTTGCGGCACTTCCAGATCGGCCAGCCTGAAGACGACCGTCCCGTCCGGGTTGCGGATCTCGGACGTGGTCGTGACGAAATTGATACCCGCGTAGGCATCTTTTCCCTGCGTCGTGAACGTGCGGTCGATCTTCATGTGATGTGCCTCATCGAATTAGCTTTTCGCCTGAATGTCCGAGCCGTGGCGCACGGTCTTCTGCGCGCGGGTCCGGTTCACCCCACCAATGCCGTCGGTTTCCGGGCACAAAGAAGCCATGGCCTGCGTTGCGCGGCCCGTCATCGCCGGGGGTCCGGCGAATGCTCTTATGTCTCTGTTCTTTGTGCCGTCGAGGCCACTAGATCTAGTGGACACCCCGCCTGCCGCAACAATTTGGTGTATTTTTCCGGCGTCGGTCAACACAACTTGGACGGAAAAAAGTGAATCTTTGCGGTTGACGGAAATACTCACAGCGGCTGGTAAATCGCACCGATTCTCCGGTGGATTATTCCACACGTAAAAAGCCTTGCGTTTCAGACGATTTGGCCCGCGCATTCAGGTATTACCTGAAGTTGTCCACAACGCCTTGTGGACAGGCATGTGCCATTTTTTGTGACATGGCGGCACCATATGCCTTGGGTGCAACACCCGTATGACACAACATATGGTAGGGAAATGTCCCACCATCGCCGCAGCCAGAGAATCGCCTATGGCTGCGGCAGCGGCCTGTTCAGCGTGCCATGCGCCGCAAAGTGCCGTCCCGCAGCACGATCTGGTGCACCAGCGCCGTCGCCACATGACCCGCGATCAGCACCAGAAAAGCCCAGGCCAGCACCCCGTGCGCGGCATTGCCAAGACCCACCATCCAGGTGATCTCCTCGGCCCGGGGCGCGAATATCTCGAACCCCCAGGGCGCAAAGGCGCGGCTGTTGCCATAGGCCCGCAGCAACGCCAGCAGCGGCACGATCACCATCAACGCATAAAGCACCAGGTGACCGACGCGCGCGGCCAGCCCGACCACCCCCGCCCCGTGTCCGGGCCGGTGTCCGCGGTTCAGCAGCGCCCACAGCACGCGCAGCCCGACCAGAGTGAAAATCGCCAGGCCGACCGGCTGGTGCAATCCGACAAAGAACCCCGCCAGCGGCACCCGCCCCAGGATCAGCTTTACCGCCATGCCCAGGAACTGCCACAGAATCAGCATCGCCAGCCCCCAATGCAGGGCGCGGCTGATCCGCCCATAGGTCTGGGTCGTGTCCATCCAGCCCACGCGGGGCCTGTCGTTGTTCATGATTGTCTCCTGCCCGGCCTGCGCGGGTCGTTCTGGCTCTGTGCTGGCTGGGCGGCAAACCTGGCTGTCACGGCGATATTGCCGCACCGCGGCGCAGCGGCAAGCCAAAGCTGCTGAACATCGCGTGATCGCACCACTTGTCAAACGCGCCAACACCCGGCGAAAGATCCACCGGGGTCACAGGTCTCAACAAGGCTGAAAAATGGTCGGGGCGGAGAGATTCGAACTCCCGACCCTCTGTTCCCAAAACAGATGCGCTACCAGGCTGCGCTACGCCCCGAACCGAGGTCGTCTCTAGCGAAGCCGCGACGGTTTGAAAAGCCCAAAGCGCAGGTTTTGCACAGCAACTTTATCGCGGCCTTGCCGCCACGGCCCCGCAGCCCCCCGATCGCCCGCCCGCAATCGGATGCGAGGACCCGCCGACACGGCGCGCACACTCACTCCTCCGCGTCGGCGTCACACCGCCAGGCCGCCAGATCAGGCGCAATCGCCGGGTGCCGCATCTGGCTGCCCACATCCAACCCCATCCGTTCGGCCAGCCCGCCGTTGATCTCCAGCACGTACAGCACGTTTGCCCCCCCGCTCAGCGGGGTGTCGTCCTGCGGCTTTGCCATGCGCTGGATCGCCGTGACCTCGCCCGCCGGGTTCATGAAGATCATGTCCAACGGGATCAGCGTGTTCCGCATCCAGAAACTGGCGACCTGCGGGCGGTCATAGATGAACAGCATCCCGGCACCGCTCGACATTTCCTCGCGAAACATCAGCCCCTTTGAACGCTCTGCCGCATCATCCGCGATTTCCACGCGAAACCGCGCGCTGCCCCAGTCGCCGCGAAGTTCGACACTGTCCTGACGACAGCTCTGGGCACTGGCCGCCACGGCTGCCATCGGCGCGACGAATCCGAAACAGAGACTGGCAAGGGCGATGGGTAGGTGTCGCATCATCAGTGTTCCTCTTGGGTCGACCACATCTTTCGCACGCGCGCAGCAGGCGCCGGATGATCTTTCCGGCGCCCGCTGCGCGTGACCATGATATCCGACCCCACAATATGGGCCAGTGGGCAGGCCCGGCAACCGCCGGGCCCCTGCTCACTCGACAGGCTGCGATGCGCCCTCCCCGTCCCGGTTGGCCGCTTCCCACGGGCAGATCTCGGTCGCCATGCGCCCACGCTTGCCATCGATCACGCGCAGGGCCACCGCTTCGCCCGGCGCCAGGTCCGACAACCCCGAGGCCCGCAGGACCTCGACGTGAATGAATACATCCTCGGACCGGCCAAACACGTTGGCAAAGCCGAATCCCTTCACCTTGTCGAACCATTTCACCCGTGCCGGCTCCATCGGAACCGACCGGATCATGTCCGGATCGAGACTGCGGAAATCCTCGAGTATCGCCATGCCTGCGCCTTCGGGCGGTTCGATATGCAGGACCTCGATGGCCTGCTCTCCCCGCAGCGTCTTTTGCACGATGATTTCGATCCGCGCGCCGTCCGCGATCGAGCTTTGCCCGAAATTCCGCAGGACGTTGGCGTGCAAAAGAATATCACCGCCTCCTTCCTGCGAGACGACGAATCCGAATCCCCGAGACGGGTCGAACCATTTCACATGGCCATCGACCGTCCGGGTACTATCGTCAAATTGATTCAATTCTATCCCCGTTTTTCTGCAAGCGTCCGCACCACCACAATGTTCCCAAGCGGTACGGATCACATAAATAGGCGTTCAAAACCGAGATAAATCAAGGTTACGCCTGCAAAAACAGGCGTAATTCAGGGGTTGAGACGCTGAACAGTCCAGGTCTCCGACTCTGAATCAAGCGTCCAGCGGAACCGATCATGCAATCGGAACGCGCCATCTGCCCAGAACTCGATCTCACTCGGCGACACTCGATACCCACCCCAGAAAGGGGGTCTGGGCGGGTTCATGCCCTTGGTTGCGGAAATTTTCGCAACCTCGGCCATGAGCGCCGCTCGTGAGGTAAGGGGTCGCGATTGCCGCGACGCCCAAGCCCCCAGTCTGGATTTCAACGACCGCGACGCGAAATAGGAGTCCGCTTCCACGCCATCAAGACGCGAAATTGTTCCCCTAACCCGAATCTGCCGGCGCAAACTCTTCCAATGCATGACAAACGCAGCTTTTCCGCCGAGGTCAAGCTCGCGGGCCTTGGTACTTTCGTAATTCGTATAAAACACGAACCCGTCCGCCAATATTTCCTTCAACAACACCATGCGTACATTGGGCAGCCCGGTCTCGTCGACGGTGGCCAGCGCAATGGCGTTCGGATCATTCGGCTCGCTCTCTTGCGCTTCGGCCAACCAGGCCGCCGCAATGGCAAACGGGTCCTGCCCGGCAAAGATACCCTCACGATCGGCCATGCCGCATTCCTTTCCTCAAACACGGACGATTGCACCGCATCGCCGCGAAAACTGTGCCTGGGCCGCGTTTTACCGCCACCCGCTGCATTCGGCAGGCTTGAAGCGCCCCCCCCTATCGCCTAAAGGAGTTTGACCGGAAATTACAGGGCGGAGAGCGCAGCATGGCGAACACTCTGATGGCGGGCAAGCGCGGCTTGATTATGGGCCTTGCCAACGACAAATCCATCGCCTGGGGCATCGCAAAGGCCCTGGCTGACGCGGGGGCCGAACTGGCCTTCACCTATATGGGCGATCAGTTCAAGAAACGTGTCGTGCCCCTGGCAGACCAGCTCGGCGTGACCAGGCTCTATGATTGCGACGTGTCGAACGAGGCCTCGATCGACGCAGCCTTCGACGCTCTGAAGGCGGATTGGGACACGATCGACTTCATCGTCCACGCCATCGGCTTTTCGGACAAGAACGAATTGCGCGGCCGCTACGTCGACACCAGCCGCGCCAACTTCACCCTGACGATGGACATTTCCGTCTATTCCTTCACCGCTGTCGCACAGCGCGCGGAAAAGATGATGCCGAACGGCGGCTCGATGCTGACCCTCACCTACTACGGCGCCGAACAGGTGATGCCGCACTACAACGTCATGGGCATCGCCAAGGCCGCGCTCGAGGCTTCGGTGAAATACCTCGCCGAAGACCTCGGCAAGGACGGCATCCGCGTCAACGCCATCTCCGCCGGCCCGATCAAGACGCTCGCCGCCTCCGGCATCGGCGACTTTCGCTACATCCTGAAATGGAACGAGCTGAACTCGCCCCTGCGCCGCAACGTGACCATCGACGATGTCGGCAAATCCGCGCTCTACCTGCTGTCCGATCTCGGCTCCGGCGTCACGGGCGAAAACCTGCACGTTGATTCGGGCTATCACATCGTCGGCATGAAGGCCGTCGACGCCCCCGACATCGACAAGACCTGAACCGAGGAAGACGCGCCATGACCGACAGACTGCCGCACGAAAAAGGCTTCCACGTCAGCTGGGATCAGCTTCACCGCGACGCCCGCGCCCTCGCCTGGCGGCTCGATGGTCACGGCCCCGACAACGGGGCCTGGCGCGCGATCGTCGCCATCACCCGCGGCGGCATGGCCCCGGCGATGATCGTGGCCCGCGAACTCGACATCCGCACCGTCGACACGATCTCGATCAAATCCTACGATCATCAGAGCCAATCCGAAGCCCACGTCCTGAAATCCCCCGACGCGGCGATGATGGGCGATGGCACCGGCATCCTGGTGATCGACGACCTGGTCGATTCCGGCAAGACACTCGAACTGGTCCGCGCCCTCTACCCCAAGGCGCATTTCGCCACGCTCTACGCCAAACCACTGGGAAAACCCCAGGTGCAAAGCTACATCACCGAGGTTTCGCAAGACACCTGGATCTTCTTCCCCTGGGACATGGCACTGCAATACGTCGAACCTTTCCGCGGCCGCGAATAACCCCGCGCCGCCACCCCGCGCCCGCCCCTGTCCCCAAGGCATTGCGCCAGGGCCCTGCCCGCCACGCCGACTGCAATCGGGCCGCAGCTCGCCGGGCTGCGCCCCTCCCGCTGCGACCAGACCTCACCGCCGGCGCCCCCCAAGATGTTTCCCTGTCGGAAATATCCCGGGGGGCCGCAGGCGGGGGCAGCGCCCCCTCCCCCCCCGCCCCGTGGCGCACCCGCCATGCTCCCGCATCATCCGCCCGCGGTTCAGGCCAACCCGTCTCAGGCCAGCGCCGCCTCGACACTGGCGCGCAGCGGCGTGGACACGCGCCCGATCAGCGCCTCCAGCTCCGCACCGCTCCCCTCCAGGTCGCCATGATCGCGCGCAGCAGCATCGCTTGAGGCCAGCAGATCCGCGATCGGATCGGGCAACCCCGCCTCTACCAGCGCCGCCTTGTACGCCGCCTCGCTCATGTCGACATAGGGCACCTCCTTGCCCGACACGGCACTGATCACCGCTGCCAGGCCCACCAGGCCAAAGCTCTCACTGCCCGCCAGCTCATGAACCCTGCCGCTCTCGGGCTGTTGCGCGCTCAGCACCACGGCAGCGGCCTCGGCATAATCGGCGCGGGCGGCGCTGGCGATCCGCGCTGACCCCGCGGCACCGATCAGCGCCCCATGTGCCACCGCCATCGGGGCCGACGCGGTATAGTTCTCGGTGTACCAGCCGTTGCGCAACAGGGCATAGCGCAACCCGGATGCGACCAGGGCCGCCTCAGTCTGCCGGTGATCCTCGGCCACCATCAACCGCGACGTCTCCGCCCGCAGGACCGACGTATAGGCGACGAAACCGACGCCTGCCGCACGTGCCGCCTCGATCACGTTGGCATGTTGCGCGACGCGCCTGTCAAAATCGGTGCCCGAGATCAGCAGCAACCGCCCGATGCCTGCAAAGGCGGCCTCCAGCGCGTCCCGGTCATCATAGCTTGCCAGCCGAACCTCGACACCGCGCGCACGCAGCGCCTCCGCGGCCTCCTCGCGGCGCACCAACGCCACCACCTGCGCCGCCGGCAGACGCGCCAGCAGCGCCTCAACGACCAGCGCGCCCAATTGACCGGATGCGCCGGTCACCAATACTTTCTCGTCCATTTTTCGTCTCCTTCAGGGTCCCGTCACTCTCCGCCTGTCGGCGAGTCTCGAATCGGGCTATGGTCTCAGACGTAGACCACCAATCCGCACCCTGTAAGGAGGCACCAATTCATGACAAGGGAACCTAAAGGTAACCCCGTGGTGCTGGACGCCCCAGCCCGCGCCGTCCTGCAAGTGTTTCGCGCCAAGGCGGGCGAGGCCCGCGCCCTCGACCAGTCGCGCTGCCCGGTCCGCGACGTGCTGGACCGGGTGGGTGACAAATGGAGCCTGCTGATCCTGATCGCCCTGTCCCACGCGCCGCACCGCTTCAGCGCCCTGCAACGCGCCGTCGGCGACATCTCGAAACGGATGCTCACGCAGTCGCTGCGCAATCTCGAACGCGATGGCCTGGTGTCACGCCAGGTGTTTGCGACGAAACCGCCCTCGGTCGAATATGCGCTGACGGCCATGGGGGAATCCTCGCTGGTGCCGGTGGTGGGCCTCGTCGGCTGGGCCAGCGCCCATCACGACGCCATCCGCGATGCCCGCCTGGCCTTCGATGCGAAAGAGGCGGCCATGGCCTGATCGAACGTCACCAGCCCCCTCTCGACGTCAGGCCGCCTCTCGACTTCAGGCCCCCTCCCGGCTTCGGTCCCCTCCCGGCTTGCACCCCCACCCGGCGGCGCCAGCGCGGATGCGGGGCCATGTTGCAGGCATTGCTTTCCCTCCCCGCGCCGCCCTGCTAGCCTCTGCGCTGACCCGGTCCACGGTCCCCGGATGGCAGCAACGCGCACCGTTCGGAAACCGCTCAGATACCGCCCAAATACCGACGTCAGAAATCAACGTTTTCAGAGGCTTGAATGAACCACGCGCTGACCCGTACCGACGCCACCTTCTCTCCGCCCGTGATGGAGGCGCGCCGCTGGCTCGACGGGCTGACGTTTGCCGCCGACCGCCCGCTGATCAACGTCTCGCAGGCGGCGCCCGTCGCACCGCCCCCCGCGCCGATGATCGCGGCCATGGCCGAGGCGCTGAACACGCCCGAAACCCATCTCTACGGCCCCGTCCTCGGGTTGCCCGCCCTGCGCGCCCGCATCGCCGCCGACTGGTCCGCCGCCTATGGCGGAACCATCGCCCCCGCACAGGTGGCCATCACCGCCGGCTGCAATCAGGCCTTCTGCGCCACGATCACCGCCCTGACCACTCAGGGAGACGAGGTGATCTTGCCAACCCCTTGGTATTTCAACCATAAAATGTGGCTCGACATGGCGGGGGTCGATGCGGTTCCCCTGCCATGCGAAGCCGACATGATGCCGGACCCCGACCGCGCGGCGGCGCTGATAAGCCCACGCACCCGGGCCATCGTTCTGGTGACGCCGAACAATCCGACCGGGATGGAATATCCGCCCGCCCTCATCGCGGCCTTCCGTGACCTGGCGCGTGCGCATGGGCTGAAACTGATCGTGGATGAAACCTATCGCGACTTCCATTCCTCGTCCGACGCCCCGCATGACCTGTTCACCGATCCCGACTGGGACGATGTGCTGATCCACCTCTATTCCTTTTCCAAGGCATATCGGCTGACGGGCCATCGCACAGGTGCCGTGATCGCCTCTACCAAGACATTGGCAGACATAGAGAAATTTCTGGATACGGTGGCCATCTGCGCGCCTCAGCTGGGCCAGATCGCGGCCCTGTGGGGCATGGAAAACCTCGGCCAGTGGCTCGCCGGTGAACGGGACGAGATCCTCGCGCGTCGTGCTGCCATGTTCGCCGGACGCCAGGCGCTGGCCCGCGCCGGCTGGACCCTGCATTCCGCTGGCGCCTATTTCGCCTATGCCTCTCATCCGTCAGCGAAATCCTCGGCCGACCTCGCGCCGCAGCTGGTCCGCGACGCGGGTATCCTGATGCTGCCCGGCACCATGTTCACGCCCGCCGGTGGCGCCAACGGCGCGCGCCAGATGCGCATCGCCTTTGCCAATCTCGACACCGCCGGGATCGGCCGTTTCATCGACCGGCTCACCGCCTCTTCACAGGGCTGAGAACCCCGCCTTGCCCCTTACCCGGCAAGGCTTTAACAAGGGCCAGACGCGCCGCCGGGCACCCCCCGGCACCTTTGGCGCATGGCATGAGCGTTGCCTGCCAACCCCTTGGCGCGCAACGGAAATAGCGGAGGACGCCGTATGGCGATGAAGAAATCCAACATGCTGGTCTGGGGCCTTCTCGTGCTCCTGGTCCTGGGCCTTGGTGGGTTTGGCGCGACCAATTTCACCGGCAACGTGACCAATATCGGCGAGGTTGGCGGCAAGCCGATCCGTATCAATGCCTATACCCGGGGCGTGCAGGATCAGATGGCGCAGCTGCAACAGCAGATGGGCCAGCCGATCAGTTTCGCCCAGGCGCAGGCCTTCGGCATCACCAACTCGGTGGTCGCGGGCCTTGTCAACGACCGCGCGCTGGACAACGAGGCAGATCGCCTCGGCCTGTCGATCGGTGATGAAGAGCTTCGTGACCAGATCGTGAAAATCCCGGCATTTCAGGATGCTACGGGAAAGTTCTCGCGCGAGAGCTACACCTTCGCCCTCGACCGTGCCGGCATCAGCGAAGCGGAATTCGAATCCGACATGCGGTCTGACTCAGCCCGCTCGATGCTTCAGGCAGCGGTGATCGCCGCAACCCGGATGCCTGCCGTCTACTCTGACACGCTGGCCAATTACGTGGCCGAACAGCGCACCGTGACCTATGCGACGCTGACGCCCGACGGCCTGGATACACCTGTTCCGACCCCCACCGACGAACAGCTTCAGACGTTCTACGATGCCAATATCGCGGATTACACCGCGCCCGAGAAAAAGCGCATCACTTATGCCGAACTGTCCCCCGACATGATGATGGACCAGGTTCAGATCGACGACGACACCATCCGCGCGCAGTACGAGGCCCGCATAGACGAATTCGAACAACCTGAGCGGCGACTTGTCGAACGCCTTGTTTTTCCTGACGAAAATGCGGCAGAGGCGGCCAAGGCAAAGCTCGACTCGGGCGAGAGCGACTTTGACACGCTGGTCAGCGATCGGGGTCTGGCCCTGTCCGATGTCGACCTCGGGGATCTGGGCAAGGATGATCTTGGCGCGGCGGGTGACGCCGTTTTCGCCGCCCAGCAGGGCGATGTCGTCGGGCCGCTTGACAGCGACCTCGGACCGGCCCTCTTCCGTGTGAACGGCGTCTTGCAAGCCAGCAGCACCGATTATGACGAGGCGGCGGAGACGATCCGCACCGACCTGGCCGCAGATGCCGCACGCCGTCTGGTCGCGCAACAGATGGAGCCGGTAGAGGATCTGCTCGCCGGTGGCGCCACGCTCGAAGACGTCGCAAAGGAAACGCCGCTGCAACTGGGCACCATCGACTGGTCGCAAGGCATGAGCGAGGGCATCGCGGGTTACGCGGATTTCGCCTCTGCCGCCGCCGACGTGACCGCCGAGGATTATCCGACCGTGACCGAACTGGACGATGGCGGCCTCTTCGCCCTGCGGTTGGACGAAGTGATCCCTGCCGCCCCCATTCCGCTGGCCGAAACCCGTGACAAGGTTGCCGAGGACTGGACCACGGCAGAAACCGAGGCGCGCCTGCGCGCCAAGGCAGAGACGCTGGTGGCCACGCTCAGGGATGGCACGCCGCTGGAAGATCTTGGCCTGACGTTGACAACCGAGACAAACGTCAGCCGCAATGGCTCCGTTCTCGGCACGCCGCAGGGTTTCAACCAGATGGTCTTTGCCATGCAGGAGGGCGACGTTCAGATCACCGATGGCCTGGGGTCGGTCCTGATCGTGCGCCTCGATCAGATCGTCCCCCCTGCCGAAGATGACTCCCAAACGGCAGAACTGCGCAAATCGCTTTCGGATCAGGTCTCTAGCTCGCTTGCGCAGGACATCTACCAGGCCTACAGCGCCGACGTCCGCGCGCGGACAGACGTGCGCATCAACCAGGAAGCGTTGAACGCGGTAAATGCCCAGATGCAATAACGCGGCAAAGGTTGTCCGAACAAAAGGCCGCCCTTAGGGGCGGCCTTTTTGGTTTCTGGTATCAAGGCTTTGCGTTGCCGACCCGAACTATCGGCGTTGCTGCGTCAGCACGGCCGAGACGGGCACCAGCTGTACTTGGCTGGCACGATCCGCCAGCCCCCATTCCAGCAGCGCCGAAATGGTCTGTGGCCACACCCTTCCGACCATGATGACGCCCTCGTCCTCATCCGCTTTCAGCGCCGCATAATCCAGGAAACGGCCGATCACCGCCGCGGCCTCTCCCTCGCTGTCAAAGTCGCGGAACAATGTCGCGGCTGCGACCCCCTCGCGTGTCGCCAGCTTGCGCATGGTATCACCGCCCTGCGGGTAGAGAAGCAACCCGTGCCCTGTCGCGCTCAGCGTGTCGGCCAGCGCTTCGGCCGCTGCACGATCCTGTTGCAGGGCGCCGGGCGTCGCCTCCATCACCGCGACCGCTTCGGAAAGCTGCGCGAACCATCCCGACGCCCGTTTGGCAATCTCGGGGTCCGACACGCCGTCGTCCAGCCCGGCAAGAGCCAGCACCTCGAAACCGGCATCCCGGTATCGGCGCATCGCTGCGGCGGCATCGGGGCGGTTGACATCAATCGCGAAGCTGACCGGATAGGGAAAGCCGCGCAACGCGCTGGCCGCCATCATGCCCTGCGCATCTGCCCCGGTATCCATCAGCACGATGGACATTCTCGGGCGCTGATCCGTTGCATCGAAAGGCACCGCAAAGGTATCGATGGCAGCGGTTTGCGCAGGTTGGGCCTCTGCGGGTGCCCCTTGGTTTGCCTCCGCTCCGACTTGAAGCGTGCCGCCCTCCTCATAATCGCCCGCCCCACCACCACCTGCCACATCTGGCCGAGGGGCAGCAGACATCGCAAAATCATCACGCGGGACAGTCTCTGACGGAACATCGGGTTTCAGGATCTGCGCGGATTGCGGGCTGCGTGCTACGCTGATGCCGGGCAAGCTGGGCAAGGCGTCAGGGTCTTCGGGGGGCGCGGGCAGTTCATCCGGGCCTGCCACCGTCATCGTAGGGGCGCTGTCCAGCGCATCCAGATCGCCGAGCGGAAATCCCGGCACCGTTTGCTCCTTCGTGGTCTCTGGTGCCGCGCCCTGCCTGCCGGTCACGTCGGTCCCAGGCGCCGCAGATCTGGCGGGAATATCCGGGCCACCGTCCTGGCGTGGCGGCACAAGGGGCTGTATCTGAACGCTGGGCAGAACCGGGCTGACCAATCCGAGGCGCAACCCCGGATCCGTCTCGCTCTCCAGTGAAGCGGTGGACGGCAGGCGCGTTTCCACGGCGGCGGCATCGGGCAGTCCGGGATTGCGTGTCGTATCGCGGGGAATGGACAGCGCCTCAGGGGTCGCACGCTCCGGGCGGAGGACACCTGACGCCTGGGGCTGATCACCGCCGACCTCTGGCAGGCGAACGGGCCCATCGGGGCGTCCCCGGTTGAATTGCGATCCGGCCGGAACATCCGCAAGGCCAGCGCGTGGCGCGGCCTCCTGCGGCGCGGCGGCGCCCGCAAGGTCGCCCGCATGGTCAGCTGTGGCCGGGTTGCCGTCAGGCGGGGTGATCGGGGCAGCGGCGTTCGTGTCCCCGGTCGTCGCATCCGGCCTCTGCCCAACTGGCAGAGGCAGGCTCAGTGACGTCGTCACAAGGCCCAGGCCCGCCACGCCTACACCCCAAATCACACCGGTGAAAAATCCGCGTCTCACGTCCGCCCCTTCAATTGTAAAACCACATCCGCACCAACGCAGCGGCGCGGCACCGTCTGTATCTTCGCATCATCGCCTCGGCGCGTCACCCCCGGCCCGGGCACGAGCGCGCAAAGTGCCCTTGACGCTGCGCCACAAGCGCGGGATCTATGACACGCGCCCGCACTCCAACCCCGCTGCCCAGCCAGACCAAGGCCCGGAGGCCAGCACAGGCCACGGGTCACAGCGCCGGATCACCCCCACCCATGGGGTATTTCGGAACCCTATACCACCATATCCGCCCTCGGAAAGAGGGAGAGGAGACGCCTATGTCAGACGCCATCAAACCGCTGATCGCCGCCGCCGCCGAACGCCCGCTGACCCGTGACGAGGCCGCGCGCGCCTTCACCATATTGTTTGAGGGCGAGGCAACCCCGAGCCAGATCGGTGGTTTCCTCATGGCGCTCAGGACACGCGGTGAAACGGTGGACGAATATGCAGCTGCGGCCCAGGTCATGCGGTCTAAATGCCACGCCGTCACGGCGCCGGACGGGGCAATCGATATTGTCGGTACCGGAGGCGACGGCAAGGGCACGCTGAACATCTCCACCGCAACCGCATTCGTCGTCGCGGGTGCCGGCGTTCCGGTGGCCAAGCACGGCAACCGCAATCTAAGCTCAAAGTCCGGTTCTGCCGATGCGCTCACCCAGATGGGTGTCAATGTCATGGTCAGCGCCGATATCGTACAGGAGGCCCTGGCCGAGGCGGGCATCGCCTTCATGATGGCCCCGATGCACCATCCGGCAATGGCCCATGTCGGCCCAACCCGGGTGGAGCTGGGCACCCGCACGATTTTCAACATCCTTGGCCCGCTGACCAACCCGGCGAACGTGAAACGCCAGCTGACAGGCGCCTTCAACCGCGCGGTGATCCGCCCCATGGCCGAAACTCTGGCGGCCCTCGGCTCGCAAAAGGCGTGGCTGGTCCATGGGTCGGACGGGACCGACGAACTGACGATCACTGGCGTCAGCTGGGTTTCGGCGCTGGAGGAGGATGGCAGCATCCGTGATTTCGAATTGCACCCCGAAGAGGCCGGCTTGCCAGAGCATCCCTTCGAGGCGATCGTCGGGGGGACCCCGCAGGAAAATGGCGCGGCGTTCCGCGCCCTGCTGAACGGCACCCCCTCTGCTTATCGCGACGCCGTAGTGCTGAATGCCGCAGCTGCGCTGATCGTGGCCGGGCGCACCACCGATTTGAAAGAGGCCGCCGCAATCGCCGCACAAAGCATCGACAGCGGTGCGGCTCTGCGCAGCATCGAAACGCTGGCACGCATCACGTCACGCGCATGACTGAAACCAGCCCGCCGCCGCCCGCAGCCTGGGCGCACCTGCCGTTTTTTCGCGACAACTACCCGGAAATTTGCGCTCATCTCGCCGGGGAAACGCGTCAGGTGCTGCCCCCCGCGTCCCAGCGTTTCGCCGCCCTGGCCCTGACACCACCCGACGCAACCCGGGTCGTCATCCTGGGTCAGGATCCCTATCCAACACCGGGCCATGCCCACGGACTGGCGTTTTCAGCCGAACCCGACGTACGTCCGCTGCCACGCTCTCTCGGCAATATCTACAAGGAAATGCAATCGGACCTTGGGGCGTGCCCCCCGGATGCGGACCTCAGGTTTCTTGCGCGACAGGGTGTATTGTTGCTCAACACCGCGCTTTCCGTCCCTGCGGGCGCAGCAAACGGGCATGCCAAACTCGGCTGGCAGACCTTGACGCAACAGGTGCTCGGGGCGCTGAATGATCGGCCACGTGCCTATCTCCTCTGGGGGAAACCGGCCCAGGCCTATGCCCCGCTGATCACGGCCCAGGATGCGCTGATCCTATGCAGCCCGCACCCGTCACCACTGTCTGCACACCGGGGATTTTTCGGTGCGCGACCATTTTCAACGGTCAACAACTGGCTTACAGCAAGGGGAGAAAGCGCAATAAACTGGACCAACCCGGGAGCCCCCTCATGAGCGAAACCGTTCTGGACCGCATCAAGGCGTACAAGCTGGACGAAATCGCCGCCGACAAGCAGGCCAAGCCTCTTGAAGTGCTGGAGAGTGAGGCCCGTAGCGCCGAGCCGGTGCGCGGCTTTGCCGCCGCGCTGCACGAGGCGTCCCGCGAAGGATACGGCCTGATCGCGGAGGTCAAGAAAGCCTCGCCCTCCAAGGGGTTGATCCGCGCCGACTTCGACCCCGAAGCCATTGCGAAGGCCTACGAAGCAGGCGGCGCGGCCTGCCTGTCCGTGCTGACCGACACACCATCGTTTCAGGGCGCAAAAGACTTTCTGACGCGCGCCCGCGCCGCTTGCGGCCTGCCCGTGCTGCGCAAGGATTTCATGTACGACCCCTATCAGGTGGTCGAGGCCCGCGCGCTGAATGCCGACGCCATCCTGATCATCATGGCCACGGTCAGCAACGAACAGGCGCAAGAACTGGAGCAGACCGCCCTGGACTGGGACATGGACGTGCTGATCGAAGTGCACGATGATGATGAGCTTGAGCGCGCTTCGGCCTTGAAAAGCCCCCTGATCGGCATCAACAACCGCGACCTGCGCACCTTCGAGACGTCGCTCGACACATCGCGCCGCCTGTCCCGGCTGGTGCCCGAAAACCGCACGATCGTCGCCGAAAGCGGCTTGGACGGCCCTGATGACCTGGCAGAACTGGCGCGTTTCGGCGCCCGGTGTTTCCTGATCGGCGAAAGCCTCATGCGTCAGGATGATGTCGAAACCGCGACGCGCAGTCTGCTTAGCCAGTCGCAGACCGGCGGGATGATCTGATGGCGCTGACCCACTTCGATGGCAAGGGCGATGCGCATATGGTCGATGTCTCGGACAAACCCAGCACCGCGCGTACGGCCGTCGCGGCAGGCTGGGTCAGGATGCGGCCCGAAACCCTGACGATGATCACCGAGGGCACGGCCAAGAAGGGCGATGTCGCGGGCGTGGCGCGTCTGGCTGGCATCATGGGGGCCAAGAAGACCTCCGAGTTGATTCCCCTCTGCCATCCCCTGCCCATAACCAAGGCGTCGATCGAGATCACTGCCGATCCCGACCTGCCCGGCCTTCGGATCGAGGCGACAGTCAAGACCGGCGGCCAGACCGGGGTCGAGATGGAGGCCCTGACGGCAGTGGCGACGGCGGCGCTGACGATCTACGACATGGTCAAGGCCGCCGACAAGGCGATGGAGATCGGCGGCATCCATCTGCTGTTGAAAGAGGGCGGCAAATCCGGCCGCTACCAGGCCGAATGATCACCGTTGCCGAGGCGTTGGAGGCCCTTTTTGCGCTGGTAAAACCTGTCACGGCGGAAACCGTGCCGCTCCGCGCCGCCGCAGGCCGCGTCCTGGCCGAAACGGTGACCGCGCAGCGTGACCAGCCGCCCTTCGACGGCTCTGCGATGGATGGATACGCCCTCAGATCGGATCAGGCCCATCCCGGCGCCAGGTTTCGGGTGGTGGGGGAATCCGCAGCGGGCCACGGCTATGACGGTGCCGCCGGTCCCGGTGAGGCGATCCGCATTTTCACCGGTGCTCCCCTGCCCGCCGGGACCGACCGCGTGGTGATACAGGAAGATGTCGCGCGCCAGGGTGACACCATCACCCTTGGCGATCGCCTGGACACCGGCACAAATGTGCGTCCCGCGGGCGCTGATTTTCGACGTGGGGATCAGATGCTTGCGCCGCGCCTGCTGTCTCCGGCGGACCTGGCATTGCTTGCGTCGATGAATGTCCCGCAAGTCCGGGTCGGCCGCCGCCCCGAGGTCGCCCTGATCGCGACGGGCGACGAACTTGTCCTGCCCGGCGAAAGCCCTGCCCCTGATCAGATCATCGCCTCGAACACCTACGCACTGGACGCGTTGTTTCGCAGCCTGGGCGCCCGCACGCGGATGCTGCCGATCGCGCGTGATACGCGCGCAAGCTTGCGATCCGCGTTTTCCCTCGCCCAGGGTGCGGACCTGGTGATCACCATCGGGGGGGCGTCAGTCGGAGATCACGACCTGGTTGGCGCGGTCGCCGAGGAACTGGGCGTCGAACGCAGTTTCTACAAGGTCGCGATGCGGCCCGGCAAACCCCTGATGGCTGGCCGGATGAGTGCCCGGATGGGTGGTGCCATGATGATCGGCCTTCCCGGCAATCCGGTCTCTGCAATTGTCTGCGGTCATGTCTTCGTGGCGCCGGTCCTGCGCGCCATGCAAGGCCTGCCCGCCAACCCGGCGCCGCTCTATTCCGCCCGCCTTTCAGAGCCGTTGGCCGCGAATGGCACGCGCGAGCATTACCTGCGTGGCCGCGTGACGCCGGACGGTATTTTTGCGGCCGACCGACAGGACAGCTCCCTGCTTTCGGTCCTGTCGGAGGCGAACGCGTTGATCCTGCGCGAACCCGACGCGCCGGCCGCCGCGATCGGCGACATCGTGCGCTATATCCCGATCTGACACAGCGGGTGCGCAATTCCCGTGTGTCGGGCTGTTGACACAAAACGTGAACATGTGTAGAACGGAAATCAACCGAACCAGTTCAGGAGCCGTCGAAATGTTGACGAAGAAACAGCTGGATCTGCTTGTTTTCATTCACAAGCGGATGCAGCGCGATGGCGTTCCGCCCTCGTTCGATGAAATGAAGGAAGCGTTGGATCTACGGTCCAAATCCGGCATCCACCGCCTGATCACGGCGCTTGAGGAACGCGGTTTCATCCGCCGTTTGGCGCACCGGGCCCGCGCCATCGAAATCGTGAAGTTGCCCGACAGCATTTCATCCGGAGCCGCGGACAACAACGTCACCCCGCGTAAGACTGGTGCCGGGGGCAGCTCTTCTCAGGGACGCCGCGATGGCTCGCTTGGGTTCGAGGTGCTTCATGCGATGGAATTGCCTGTCATGGGGCGCATCGCCGCCGGAGTGCCAATCGCTGCCATCAGCGATGTCTCGCATCATATCGCCGTACCCGGCAGCATGTTGTCCCGTGGCGGAGATCATTTCGCGCTCGAGGTGAACGGAGATTCGATGATCGAAGCGGGAATCAACGATGGCGACGTCGTCATCATCCGCGAAACCTCGACCGCCGATAACGGCGATATCGTTGTCGCTCTGGTCGAAGAGAAAGAAGCCACCCTGAAAAGACTGTTCCGTCGCGATGGCAACGTAGAACTTGTGGCGGCAAACCCTGCCTATCCACCGCGTCTGCTGGCAGCGGACAAGGTGCGTGTCCAGGGGCGACTGGTCGGTCTGATCCGCAGTTACTGAGGTCTAGTGCGCACCTGCATTCAGGTGCGCCGCCTCGGGCTGCGCGAGCGCAGACAACAGTGCGGCATTCGGGTGGATCCTGCCGCGCAACTCCTGCATCTGCATCTCGACGGAGCGAAATATCGCAGGGTCTGTCCAATACCGCTGCCCGCGTAGTGACTGGGCAGTGACAAGACGCATATCGTCGCCCTCGAGCCAGATGGCCACTGCACCACTGCGCCGCAGGCTTTCGGGATCAAATATGGTGCAACCGGTCGCGTCTGGCGCCTGGTCACGCCCGACATTCAAAACCAGTATCCCATCCTTGCGACACGGCCCAGCCCGCGCCGCCGCCCGCATGCCGGTGGCATGTCGCACCTCGATGCGGGCATCTGCGCGCCAACGCAGGGCGGCTTCGACCTGATCGGCCGGGTCACCATCGTTTTCCAGCCAGATGCCCGCCACGAAACTCTGCGCGCGGTCACGACTCATCGCCCGCCCGTCCGGTGTCATCACCCCGACCAGCCCGCCGGTATCCGCGATCAAAAGCCAGGGACGGTCGACCTGGACCCACAGCACAGCGGCCGCGACAATCGGCATCAGTCCAATCCATCGGCCCCGCCCCGACCAGAGCGCCAGGATCAGCGCCCCCATTGTCAACATCGGCAAGACAACTGGCGGCGGTGCGGGAACCATGCTGCGCGCGCCCTCAAGTCCGGCGACCCAATGGGCCACGGCCAATATCCACTCCAATCCCGACCCCATGATCCAGAGGGGCAGCGCCTCCAGCGACAACGGCATCGCCAGCACGCCGATCACCGCCGCCGGAATGATCACGGCCCCCATGACCGGTACGGAGAGGAGGTTCGCCAGCAAACCGTAATGTGCCAATTGGTTGAACTGTGCCGCCGCCACCGGCGCCGTGGCCGCGCCAGCCACAGCTGACGACAGGACGACGGCCGCGACGTGGCCCCACCAGCCGGTGAGGCGCCAGCCCTTTTCGCGCATCACACCGAAGACCACGACCAGCGCCAGCGTTGCAGCGAAAGACATCTGAAACCCCGGTGACAGCAAGGCTTCTGGCCGCAGTAAAAGGACGATCAGCGCCGCCAGTGCCACCGCGCGCAGACTGATTGCGCGCCGCTGCGCCATCACCGCAACCAACGCGACGGCCACCATGACATAGGCGCGCTCTGTTGCGATACTGCCCCCTGAGAGGAGCAGGTACCCCGTCGCCACGCATAGCGCTGCCACCGCTGCAACGGTCTTGATCGGCCAGAACAAGGTGGCGCGGCGTGACAGGCTCAGCCCAAGGCGAACAGCCGCAAAGACGAATCCCGACAGCAATCCCATATGCAACCCGGAGATCGCCAGCAGGTGCGCCAGGTTCGAAACCCGCAGATCGCGCAACGTGTCCTGACCCATGCCGGAGCGATCCCCGGCTGCGACAGCTGCGGCAAAGGCCCCGGCCTCGCCCGGTATGGCGTCTTGCAAGCGCGCGGACAGCGCCATGCGCCAACGAAACAGCCGCAAATCCCGTGGCGTGGGCAGCTCCAATGCCACCAGCGGCACCTGGGCGTATCCTACCGCGCCCAGACGCAGGAACCAGGCGTGACGCTGAAAATCAAATCCGCCGGGCTCTGCCGGACCGGCAGGTGGCGACAGGTGCGCAGTGGTCATCACGACCATGCCGGGCACCGGAGAGGTGCCGGCGTGACCATGCAACGATATGCGTATGCGCTCGGGTGTCCTCTCCGGGCTGACGCGGTCAAGATTGACCCTGTCCAGCGTCAGGCGCACCGCATCCGACGCTGATCGGTCGATCGCCACGATCCGCCCTTCCACCGGCCCATAATATCGCCAGCCAAGGACAGGGGCGCCGACAGCCTGGGCGCGCCACCCGGCCAGCGTCACCCCCCCGGCAATCAGCGCCGCACCGATCAGGATCGGCTGGACAGCGATGTTGACCCGAATGGCGATTCCCGCGCTGACGGCCGACAACAGCAAGAGCATCGCCAGTGTTATCGGCTCAGGCTCGACCTTCAGTGAGAAATAGCTGCCGATTCCGATTCCCAGGCAGATCGGGGACCAGTGAAACAACTGTCCGCGCTGCGCCAGGATTGCGCCGCGCAGACTGTCCTGGACCCGGGTGAAAACCCCGCCTGACCTGAGGGTCACGATCCGCTGCACTTGTCACCCCTCCGGACCGCCGATAGACAATGCGCAACGCTACAAGCCGCATAGTTAATCAATCGTTAGGATACACTGCCCGTGACTGAACAGGTCGTCACCCGTTTCGCTCCCTCACCCACCGGTTACCTGCACATCGGCGGTGCCCGTACCGCGCTGTTCAACTGGCTGTATGCCCGGGGTCGCGGCGGCAAGTTCCTGCTGCGGATCGAAGATACCGACCGTGCACGCTCCACACCCGAGGCAACGCAGGCGATCATCGACGGCATGGCCTGGCTGGGCCTTGATCATGACGGAGAGATCGTCAGCCAGTTCGACCGCGCCGAGCGTCATCGTGCCGTGGCGCTGGACCTGGTGGAAAAGGGCCGCGCCTACAAATGCTTCTCTACCCAGGATGAGATCCAGGCGTTCCGGGATGCTGCCAAGGCAGAAGGCCGCTCGACCCTGTTCATCAGTCCATGGCGTGATGCAGACCCGGCGACTCATCCGGATCTCGCCTACGTCATTCGCCTCAAGACGCCGCTGACAGGCAAGACGGTGATCCGCGACGAAGTCCAGGGAGAGGTCAACATCGGCAACGATCAGCTTGACGACATGGTCCTGCTGCGCTCGGACGGGACGCCGGTCTATATGCTGGCAGTGGTCGTGGACGATCACGATATGGGTGTCACCCACGTGATCCGCGGCGACGACCACCTCAACAACGCCGCGCGCCAGATGGGAATCTATGACGCGATGGGTTGGGCGCTGCCCGTCTATGCGCATATCCCCCTCATTCATGGCCCCGACGGCAAGAAGCTGTCCAAGCGTCACGGCGCGCTCGGGGTCGAGGAATATCGCGACATGGGCTATCCTGCCGCGGGTGTGCGCAACTACCTGGCGCGTCTCGGCTGGAGCCACGGCGACGACGAATTCTTCACCGACGCGCAGGCGCAGGCCTGGTTCGGTTTCGACGGGATGGGCAAAAGCCCGGCGCGGTTCGATTTCAAGAAGCTAGCCAACATCTCGGGCCAGCATATTGCGGCTGCGGAAAATGCTGCGCTGCTGCAAGAATTGCGCGCCTTCATGGCGGTGACCGGGCTGCCCCCCCTGTCGGACACAAAAATTTCACTGATGACCCAGGCCATGCCCTTCCTGCAGGAGCGCGCCAAGACGTTTATTGAACTGCTTGAAAAGGCAGAGTTTATCCTGGCTGATCGACCAATTTTGCCCGATGAAAAGGCCGCAAAGTCACTTGATCCGGTATCCCTTGGTATACTGGGTGAATTGACGCCGCATCTGCAAAATGCTAGCTGGGACCGTCACGATCTGGAGGGCGAATTGACCGCTTTCGCCGAAGCGCGAGAGATGAAATTCGGTCAATTGGCCGGGCCTCTCCGCGCCGCGCTGGCGGGCCGCAGCGCCACTCCGAGTGTGTTTGATATGATGCTTATCCTGGGCCGTGAGGAAACCATTCTTCGGCTTCAGGACGCCAAAGGGGCAGCTTAACCGATCGTTGAGACTGGCCATGAGAAATAGGGGCGCCGGAATGGACTGGCGCGGGATAAAGAGGAAGGGAAACAGTAAATGTCTGATACGAACAAAAAGGCAACTCTCACCGTCGGGGACAAGACCTTCGAATTCCCGGTTCTTTCGCCCTCCGCCGGTCCCGACGTGATCGACATCCGTAAACTCTACGGCAGCACGGGCATGTTCACCTACGATCCCAGCTTCACGTCGACCGCCGCCTGCGACTCGACCATCACCTATATCGATGGCGAAGAAGGCGTCCTGCTGCACCGTGGTTATCCCATTGACCAGCTGGCCTCCAAATCGCACTTCCTCGAAGTGTGCTACCTGCTGCTCTACGGCGAACTGCCGAACGGCACCGAGCTGGAGAAGTTCGAATCCATCGTGACCAACCACACGATGGTGCACGAACAGATGCACCGCTTCTTTACCGGCTATCGCCGTGATGCGCATCCGATGGCGATCATGGTCGGCACGGTCGGCGCCATGTCGGCCTTCTACCACGATTCCACGGACATCAATGACCCGCATCAACGCGAGGTCGCCTCGATCCGCCTGATCGCCAAGATGCCGACGATCGCCGCGATGGCCTATAAATACACCATCGGCCAACCCTTCGTGTACCCGCGCAACGACCTCGACTACGCGTCGAACTTCTTGCGCATGTGCTTTGCCGTCCCGGCCGAAGAATACCAGGTGAACCCGATCCTGGCCCGCGCGATGGACCGGATCTTCACGTTGCACGCGGACCACGAACAGAACGCTTCGACCTCGACCGTGCGTCTGGCCTCGTCCTCGGGCGCCAACCCCTTCGCCTGCATCGCCGCCGGCATCGCCTGCCTCTGGGGTCCCGCCCACGGTGGCGCCAATCAGGCCTGCCTCGAAATGCTGCGTGAAATCGGCACCGTGGACAAGATCCCGGAATACATCGCGCGCGCCAAGGACAAGAACGATCCCTTCCGCCTGATGGGCTTCGGCCACCGCGTCTACAAGAACTTCGACCCCCGCGCGACGGTGATGAAGGAATCAGCGGACGAAGTTCTCGACCTGCTCGGGATCGAGGACAATCCCACGCTTCAGGTCGCCAAGGAACTCGAAAAACAGGCCCTCGCGGACCCCTACTTCACCGAGAAGAAGCTGTTCCCGAACGTCGATTTCTATTCGGGCATCATCCTCGAGGCGATGGGTTTCCCGACTTCGATGTTCACTCCGATCTTCGCGCTGTCGCGCACCATCGGCTGGATCTCGCAGTGGAAAGAGATGATCGAGGATCCGACCATGCGCATCGGTCGCCCGCGCCAACTCTACACCGGCGCCACGATGCGCGACTACGTGGATGTCGAAAACCGCTGAGCGAGTCTGCACACTGACAGGGCCCTGACGCAAACGGCCTTGACTGTAAAAGGGCGGTGCTTTTGGCACCGCCCTCTTTTCATCTGCGCGACCTGGCTCTCGTCATCTGGCCTAAAATACCCCGGGGGGCCGCCAGGCGGGGGCAGCGCCCCCTACCGTCCCTCGAACTTGGGCGCTCGCTTTTCCAGGAACGACATCACGCCTTCCTTGAAGTCACGGGAATTGCCGCAGATGCCCTGCCCCTTGCCCTCGGCCGCCAGCTGCTCTTCCAGTGTGCGGTCCCAATTGCCGCGGATCACCTGCTTGATCTGCTGATAGGCCACCGTCGGTCCCTGCGCCAAATGCGCAGCACGACCCTGCCAGACCTTTTCAAACTCCTCATCCGCAACGGCCTCCCAGATCATGCCCCAGTCATCGGCCTGCCGCGCACTGATTTTGTCGGCGAACAATGCGGCCCCCATCGCCTTTGCACTGCCCATGCTGCGCGGCATCCAGTAGGTGCCGCCCGCGTCCGGGATCAGACCGATACGGCTGAACGCCTGCAGGAAATAGGCGCTCTGCGTCGCGATCACCACATCGGCACACAGCGCCAGGTTCGCCCCGGCCCCCGCAGCCGCACCGTTCACCGCGCTGATCGTCGGGATCGGGCAGTCGACAATGGCGCGCAGCATGGGCAGGTATTCATCACGCAGCGTCCGCTCCAGATCCGGGTTCGCGACATTGGCCCGGTCCGAAAGATCCTGCCCGGAACAAAAGGCGCGGCCCTCGGCCGTCAGGACCAGAACACGCGCCTTGTCTGCTACGTTGCGCGCCGCATCGGTAATTTCGGCCCGCATCTGGCTGTTCAGCGCATTCATCACCTCCGGCCTGTTCAGCTTAAGAACGGCGATGTCGTCGGCAATGTCCAACGTAATGGTCTGATAGGTCACGGTGTCGGTCCTCCCTCATGAACATTTGCGCAGAGAACCAGAAGACGGCAATCCGTCAAACCGAAACACTGCGTCAATCGCGCAGAATTTCCTGCAGGCGCGCATCCTCTTCCTCTGTCAGTCCCGCCGGCTCATCTCCCGGCCGCCCCCGCCTGCGAATGAACAGCACTCCGATCCCGAGACCGATCAGCAACATGCCCGGCCCCGCGCCCCACAGGACCCAGTTCGCCCCGCCGGCTGTCGGCATAAGCAAGACATATTCACCATAGCGCGCAACGATGAAATCCACGACCTCGGCGTCGCTGTCGCCCGCCACCAGTCGTTCGCGCACCAGAATCCGCAGATCGCGTGCAAGGTCTGCATTGGAATCGTCGATATTCTCGTTCCGGCAAACCAGGCAACGCAGGCCCCGCGAAATGTCGCGAGCCCGCGTCTCCAGCGCCGGATCTGACAGGATCTCGTCCGGCTGCACCGCCAGGACGGGACCGGACAGCGCCATCCAGACCGCCAGGAGGATCAGCCCGCACCGCATCATTGGGCTGGCACCTCGGCGCGGGTGGGCTTTGCCGCACCCGCCGCGACGCGGTAGCGCCTGTCAGACAGACTCAACGCCCCGCCGAGCGCCATCAGCAAGGCGCCACCCCATATCCAGCTGGCCAACGGTTTGTAATAACTGCGCATTGCCCAACCACCGCCGGCCTGCTCGTCGCCCACCACCACATAGATATCGCGCAGGATACCGTTGTTGATCGCGGCCTCGGTCGTTGGCATGCCCGCCACCGGGTAAAACCGCTTTTCCGGGTGCAGCGTCGCGATGTCCCCTCCTCCCCGGGCCAGCGTCACATCCCCCATGGTAGAGATGTAATTGGGCCCCTCGATGCGCGAAACGGAATTCAGCGTGATCTGATAGCCAGCCAGATCGACAGTATCCCCCAATTGCACGACACGGATATCTTCCTGCTGCCAGGCCAGCATCGCTGAAACCCCGGCGATGCAAACACCAAGGCCGCCGTGCGCAACGGCACGCCCCCAATCGGCGCGGGGCAAACGCCGCAGCCGCCACAGCCCTCCCGTGCCGGTGCGGTTCAACAGATCGGTCACCGCCCCCGCCACCAGCCAGGTGGCCAGCAACATCCCGACCGGTCCAAGGGCCGACCGTCCGGACTGCATCGCCCAGACCAGCGCCGCCACCGCAACCGCCAGCACCGCTGCGGGCACCAGCTTGCGCAACACCCGCCCCAGCCTGGCCCGCTTCCATGGCAACATCGCCCCGACCGGCAGCGCCGCACCAATGGCCACCATGAAGGGCGTGAAGGCCACGTTGAAAAACGGCTCGCCCACCGACAGCTTGCGGTCAAAGAACATCTCGGCCACCAGCGGCCAAATCGTGCCGGTAAAGACGACAAAGGCCGCAACCCCCAGCAGCAGGTTGTTCAACACCAGGCCCGATTCCCGGCTGACCGTGGAAAACACGCCCTTTGAGGTCATCGCCTCGGCCCGTGCGGCGAACAGCGTCAGCGCGCCACCCATGAACAGCGCCAGAATGCCCAGCAGAAACACCCCCCGCTCTGGGTCGGTGGCAAAGGCATGAACCGACGTGAGGACGCCCGACCGGGTGATGAACGCCCCGATCAGCGAAAACCCGAACGCGATGATCGCCAGCAGTACGGTCCAGGCCTTCAGGCTTTCGCGCTTTTCGACAACGATGGCCGAATGCAGCAGGGCCCCGGCGATCAGCCACGGCATGAAGCTGGCGTTTTCCACGGGATCCCAGAACCAGAACCCGCCCCAGCCCAGTTCGTAATAGGCCCACCACGAGCCCAGGGCGATGCCGATGGTCAGGAAAATCCAAGCCGCCAGAGTCCAGGGGCGCACCCAGCGTCCCCATGCCGCATCAACACGCCCCTCGATCAGGGCAGCAACGGCGAAGGAAAAGCTCATCGAGAGCCCGACATAGCCGAGGTAGAGAAACGGCGGATGGAACGCCAGACCGGGGTCCTGCAACAGCGGGTTCAGATCGTTGCCATCAAACGGCGGCACGGCAAGACGCAGGAACGGATTGGAGGTGAACAGGCTGAACGCCAGAAACGCCACCCCTATGGCCCCCTGCACCGCCAACACCCTTGCGCGCAATGTCGGCGGCAGATTGGTACCAAACAATGCAGCCGCAGCGCCAAACAGGGCTACGATCAGGATCCACAGCAGCATCGAGCCTTCGTGATTCCCCCACACACCGCTGATCTTGTACAGCAACGGTTTCGCCGAATGCGAATTCTCGACCACCAATCGCAATGAAAAGTCAGAGGTGACAAATGCGTGCATAAGCGCGGCGAAGGAAAATCCGACCAGCAAAAACTGGGTAATCGCCGCCGTCTCTCCTGCCGCCATCCATCCCGGCCAGCGCCTCTGCGCGCCGATCAGCGGTACGAATGTCTGAAAGATCGCGACCACGAAGGCAAGGATCAGGGTGAAATGGCCAAGCTCTGTAAACATGTGCCGGTTATAGGGCGCGGGCAGCACTCTAGCCAATTCAAATACGCGTAGGGGCGCGACCGAATTGTCGCGCCCCTTGTTTCGCCGTGCGTCCCCCAATGCCCTCAGTTGCGGGCGTGCCAGGCCGCCAGCGCCGGGTTGGGATCGCCCACACTAGGTTCCCCCTGTGCCACGCTGGCCGGTGGCGCAGTCTTGCGCAGGCTTTCCATCTGATCGATCGCTTTGCTGACCTGTGGCAGACGCGCGGCGCTCTGTACGATATCGCGCTGAAATTCCTGACCTTTCGCCTGATGGCGGGCGCCAAAGTAGAACGATACGACCGCCCCGATCAGCCACCACAATGCCTCGGGCACCAGCGCAAGACCCTGCATGCGCTCCGCGAACCACACCGGACTGGCCATAGACGCCCCCATCAGCCCGATACACCCAAGCGCCATTACCGGGCGTGGCAAGCGGTTCAACCCGTCCATGAAGCGATCAAAACCTTGCCGTGCATCGCGAAACTCGCCGGCGTGCTGTTGCAGCGCCGCATTCACCGCCTCGTTTTCACGCTGCGATGCCGCCTCTGCATTGACCCGGAAAACCTCCGCCGTCTCCCGCACCACGTTGCGGCCGCTGCCGAACAGCGTGCCAAAGACGATATCGATCAACCCCATTGCGCGACCCTCCGCTGAAAGTCGCTCTCCGTGAGGTGATAGCGCGGCGAAATGAACTCCTCCGCGCGGCGGATCCAACCGCCCTTGCCGCCGTTGCGGGCGCATACATACTTGCGGCTGGCTGCGCGTTTGTCCGCGATCTGGAAATAATAGTTCCGCCGCGCGATTCCATAGGCATCCGCCAACAGGTCCGGGGCGTCCTGATCCGCCGCGAGGCTGGCGCGGATCGTCTGCGGTCCGATGATCCCGTCGACGCTGACATCCCACCCCATCTGGCACAGCAGACGCTGCAGGATCTTGACGGCATTCGACCCGGCGTTGACGTGCATGTCAAAGACACTGGCCCACAGCGTTTCCGGCAACCTGTCGATGCCGGGGCGGTGAAAGTAGTGATCGACAAAAATGCCGACTGCCTGGTCCCGCTTCAGCGCCCTGATATCTGCGACGTTCACGTCACCGTCGTGATCCAGATCCAGCCCGAGCCGCCGCATCGTCGCCAGCGTCACGCCGAAATTCGTCGCCCCGCCCGGATCGTCGGGGTCGTTGACGTAGCCACCTTCACGGGCCACGATCTGTTCTGCAATGCGATGTACCTCGGTGGACATGGTCGCGTCTCCTGCACGATTTTCACCGTGCCGAGGATGGGACACGCCCGGTTAACCAGGCCTTCCCGCAGCGTACGCTCGCGCTCAGCTGCCACCTTGCGCGCCGTCTGCCGGCTTGTAGACACCCTGTTCCTTCAGCGCGTCCACCACCTCTTTCGGCATGTAGCTCTCATCATGTTTGGCAAGGATCTCAGTCGCTTCGAATACGCCGTTCACGTAGCGCCCCGTCCCGATCATGCCCTGTCCCTCGCCAAACAGATCCGGCAGGATACCCCTGTAGACAACCGGGACCGACGCCCCGCCATCCGTCACCGCAAAATGGATGACCTCGCCCGCGTCGCGGGTCAGGGTGCCCTCTTCCACCAGACCGCCCAGGCGGAACCGCTCGGTCGGGGCGGGAATATCGGCCATGATCTGGCTTGGCGAACGGAAAAAGTTGATGCCGTCGCGCATGGCATAGCCGACCAACGCGGTCGACGCGATCAGCGCGATCGCCGCGAGAACGATGACCTGTATCCGCCGCTTCTTTTTCAGCCCGCGCATCGGCGCGCCTTACGGGAACAGCGGGGCCATCATCAGCCCCTCGGTTTCAGGCAGGCCCAGCATCAGGTTGGCATTCTGGATCGCCTGCCCGCTCGACCCCTTGCACAGGTTATCCAGTGCGGACACCACGATGGCCCGCCCGCCGATACGGTCGCCGGTCACCCCGATGTGCACAAAGTTCGACCCCCGGATGTGATGGGTCGAGGGCGTCTCGCCAAAGGGCAGGACCTCGATGAAAGGTTCATTCGCATAGGCGGCCTGCAACGCGGCATGAATGGCCTGCGCTTCGCCTTTCAGATAGGCGGTGCACAGGATGCCACGGTTCGCGGGCATCAGGTGCGGCGTGAACTGCACCTTGACCGCCCGACCGGCCAGCCTTGAGAATTCCTGGTCGAACTCGCCCAGATGGCGATGCGTGCCGCCGACGGCATAGGCATTGTAGCCCTCGCTCAGCTCGGCGTGCAGCAGGTTTTCCTTCAGGCTGCGCCCGGCGCCTGAGACGGCACATTTCATGTCCAGGATGATCTCGTCCAGATCGATCACCCCCGCTTCGATCAGCGGGCGAACGGTGAACTGACCTGTCGCGGCGTTGCAGCCGGTGCCGGCCACCAGACGTGCGGCGCGGATCTCGTCGCGATAGAACTCGGTCAGACCATAGACCGCCTCTCGCTGCATCTCGACCGCCGCATGGGCGTTGCCATACCATTTTTCGTACTCGGCCGGATCACGCAGCCGGAAATCCGCCGAAAGGTCGACGATCTTCAGCGTCTTCGGCAGATCGCGGATCACCTCCTGGCTGGTCTTGTGCGGCAGGGCGCAGAACGCCAGGTCGATCCGGTCAAAGTCGATCTGATCCACCGTCACAAGATCCGGCAATCTCAGGTGTCGCAGATGGGGATAGACCGAATCCATGCTCTGACCGGCCTTTGAATTGGCGGCCAGCGCAGCAATCTCCATCCCGGGATGGGTGGCGATCAGGCGGATAAGCTCGGCCCCGGTATACCCCGAGGCGCCGATGATTGCGATCTTCTTGGTCATGGTTTCCCCGCAGACGCGTAAACGAGACTTACATGCGGCATGGGCCGCGTGCATTCAAGGTGTTTCAATGGGTCGCGGCGCACGGGCAACAGGGTGCCGGGCGCGCTCAGGCGGCGTGGAAATCGATCCGTCGTCGCAGGAACTGCGTCGCATGGGTCGATACGCGGCCCGGATTTCCCGTGGTCAGAAACATCGACACCTCGCCCGGGCCGCGCATCTGCGGCCGCCGAACCAGATAATCGGCCAGCGATTCCGCGACGAGGTTGGCCTGCGAATAGACCGAGACATCTGGCCCCAGTGCGGCCTGGAACACCTCTTCCATCAAAGGATAATGCGTACAGCCAAGGATCGCGGCCTGCGGTTTCGGCATCTTGCGTTGCAATGCCTCGACGTGGGATTTCACCAGCGCCTCGGCCAGGATCATGTCGCCTTCCTCGATCGCATCGACCAGGCCACCGCAGGCCTGTGCCTCGACATCGACGCCGATGGCGCGAAACGCCAGCTCGCGCTGAAAGGCGCGGCTCGACACGGTCGCAGGCGTGGCAAACAGCGCCACATGCTCCACCGCGACTTCACGTGGCGGCGAATTGTCGCCCCACTGACGCTCCGTCAGCGCCTCGATCAGCGGCACGAAGACGCCCAGCACGCGCTTGTCCTGCGGCACCCAGCTTTCCTGCATACGGCGCAAGGCCGCGGCGCTGGCGGTATTGCACGCCAGGATCACCAGATCGCAGCCCGCATCGAACAGGCGCTGCGTGCCCTTCTTGGTCAGCTCAAAGATATCGTCGGCGTCACGCACACCGTAGGGCGCACAGGCATTGTCGCCGTAATAGACAAAGGGCACGTCCGGCAGACGCTTTGTGCAAGCGTCCAGCACGGTCAGCCCGCCCAGACCCGAATCAAAGATACCAACTGCCATGTTCCACGCCTGCCATTCCGTGCCGAGGGGACCGCCCCGTGGGCTATTGCGCCCGATATTTCAGATCGAATTCGAAACCGTAATCGTAGGTTTTCAACGGCTTCGGCGACAGGTCATAGGTCGCTTTGCGCAGGAAATCCATCATTGCTTTCGTGTCGCCAGACAACCCGCCCAACACCTGCGGGGCAATCGGCTCACCGATCACCACATTTACCGGCAGGTCGATGCGCGTCCGGAATTCACGCAGCAGCAGCCCCATCCGCAGGGTTGAATGCAGATGGCTGGCAATCTGGAACAGCCGGGAGGTATGGCCATCGAAAAACACCGGCACCACCGTTGCACCGCTTTTGGCGATCATGCGGGCGGTAAAGCCGCGCCATCCGGGGTCCATGGGGTGCGAAAACGGTTTTAGCCCGGTGCTGACCGTGCCGCCGGGAAACACCCCGATCGCCCCGCCCTGCCCCAGATAGCGCAGCGATTCCTTGCGGGTTTGCAGGTTCATCGCCACCGCTTCGCGGGTCTCGTCAAAGCTGATCGGCAGGATCACGCGGTCAAGATCGCTGGACTTGTTGAACACGCGGTTGGCCAGCACCCGGAAATCGCCCCGCCGTTCCTGAAGGATGTGCCCCATCATCAACCCGTCCAGGATACCGTAGGGATGATTGGCGATCAGGATCAGCGGCCCCGTCGCGGGGATATTGTCCATCGACCCACCGATCACGTTCAGGCTCAGCCCGTAGCGCTCCATGATGATCGACCAGAAATCACGCCCGGCCTCCTCCATGTCGCGATCGTAGCCGTCCGCGCGCCGGATCAGCGCATGACGGCCCAGGACATTTTCCATGACACGGATAACCGCACGACCGGCCCTGGTGGCCGCACTATGGGCATAGGACAGCTCACGCGCGACCTGTCGCCGGGTTGGGGGGCGCGCGCCATCAGGGTTTGGCAGGACAGTCGCAGTCATGGCTGGTTATCCGGGCTATCAGCAGCGTATTCGATCTATCTAGTCACCTCCCCGGATTCGTTCCAGCTTTGTATGAAGATCCCCTTTATTCGGCAGCGGCCCGCACAGGCCCGTCTTGCAGTGCGGCCAGCAACGCCTCGCGCTGTTTCGCCGCCCGGGCTTCGTTGGCTGCCTTGACCGGACCGTAACCGCGGATCGACTGCGGCAATTCAGCCAGCGCAAGGGCGGTTTCAGCCATTTCGGGGTCATAACCGGCCAGCAGCCTGTCCATGTCGGCCTCGTACTGGCTGATCAGCGCCCGCTCCATCCTGCGTTCCCCGGTGCGCCCGAACAGATCGAGCGGCCCTCCGCGCAGGACTTTCAGCCGCGCCATCACCGCCAAGGGTACGCCCATCCACTGACCAAAGGTGCGCTTGGCCGGGCGCCCGTCCTTGCCGATCTTTTCGACCACGGGTGGGGCCAGGTGATAGGTCATGCGGAAATCGCCCGAAAACTCCTTCTCGGCCTTACGGCGCGTGTCCAGCAGCAACCGCGCCACCTCGTATTCGTCCTTGTAGGCCAGCACCTTGTGATAGCTTTTCGCCACCGCTTCCTTCAGCGCCGCGTCGCTGAACCGCTCCACCGCCGCACGATAGCGCCGGGCCAAGGCCTTGTTCTGATAGGCCACCAGGTGCGCCTCGCGAAAGGCAATGCGCTCCTCCAGTGACTTGGGCGCTTCGGCCACTTTCGGCGTCAGCATCGCCGCGGCCTGTTCGGGATGCAGCACCGCCCAACGACCAATCTCAAAGGCACGCTTGTTCGCCTCCACCGCCTGCCCGTTCAGCGTGATCGCCTGAAGGATCGCGTCATGGCTCAGCGGCACCAGCCCCCTTTGCCAGGCCGCGCCGCACAGCATCATGTTGGAATAAATGCTGTCGCCCATCGTCGCCTTCGCCAGATCGGAACTGTCGAACAGGCTCAGCCGGTCGTTCAGACGCGCCTGCAATTGCAGCGCCAGACGGTCGGCAGGCAGCGCGAATTCGGTGTTGCGGGTGAAATCGCCGGTGATGATCTCGTGGCTGTTGACCACGCCACCGGCCGTGCCGCTGCGCATCAGACCCAGCGTTTTCGACCCCGCCGACACCACCAGATCCCCCCCGATCAGCGCATCCGCCTCGCCTGTTGCCACGCGAATGGCGTTGATCGCGTCCGGCGTTTCGGCCAGTCGCAGGTGGATGTGCACCGCGCCCCCCTTCTGGGCCAGGCCCGCCATTTCCATCATGCCGGCGCCCTTGCCGTCGATCTGCGCGGCCTGCGCCAGCACCGCACCGATGGTGACGATACCGGTGCCGCCCACGCCGGTCAGCACGATATTATGCGTCCCCACGATCGGCGCGACCTCAGGTGCGGGCATCTCGGGCAGCTCCAGCGCGGTCGTGTCGGCGGCCTCCTTGCGTACGACCGCCCCCTCCAGCGTCACGAAACTGGGGCAGAACCCCTTGAGGCAGCTGAAATCCTTGTTGCAGCTGGACTGATCAATCGCCCGCTTGCGCCCCAGCTCGGTCTCGACCGGCACGATAGAGACGCAGTTTGACTGCACGCCGCAATCGCCACAGCCCTCGCAAACGTCGGTGTTGATGAACACGCGCTTGTCGGGGTCGGGAAACTTGCCCTTCTTGCGGCGGCGGCGTTTTTCGGCGGCGCAGGTCTGCACGTAGATGATGGCACTGACGCCCTCGATGCCGGTGCAGGTTTTCTGCACCTCTTCCAGGTCAGCGCGTTCACTCAGCTTGACCTCTTTCGGAAACAGCGTCAGGTCCAGCTCTTCCTTTTCATCATAGACGGCGGCCACGTGGGTGACACCCATGGCCAGCAATTCGCGCGCGATGCGATAGGCGGTCAGCCCGCCCTCGTTCGCCTGGCCCCCGGTCATCGCCACGGCATCATTGAACAGGATCTTGTAGGTGATGTTCACGCCACTGGCCAAAGCGGCCCGGATCGCCTGAACCCCGGAGTGGTTATAGGTGCCATCCCCGAGGTTCTGGAACACATGATCCCGCGTCGAAAACGGCGCCTCGCCGATCCAGTTCGCGCCCTCGGCCCCCATGTGGGTAAAGCCTTCGGTCTTGCGGTCCATCCATTGCACCATGTAGTGACAGCCGATCCCGGCATAGGCGCGGCTGCCCTCCGGCACCTTGGTGGACGAATTGTGCGGACACCCCGAACAGAAATACGGCAGGCGCGCGGCAATATCGGTGACATTATCGTTGCGCCGCACCTCGCCAAGCGCCGACAGCCCCGCCTTGATCCGGTCGGTGTCGCGCCCCTCCTCGATCAGGATCGCGCCCAGACGCTCTGCAATCATCACCGGGTCCAGCGCCAGCTTTGTCTGGAACAGCTCCGGCCCGTGCATGTTGCCCGCGCCCCCGCCCTTGTGCCAGCCATAGACGCGACGGCCCCGGCGGTCGTCAAAGATCGCCTCCTTGACCTGCACCTCGATCAGCTTGCGCTTTTCCTCGACCACGACGATCAGGTCCAGCCCCTCGGCCCAGTCGTGAAACGACAGCATGTCCAGCGGCCAGACCTGCGCCACCTTGTAGGTTGTGATGCCCAGGCGCTCGGCCTCGGCCTCGTCGACGCCCAGCAGGCTCAGCGCATGTTGCAGATCCAGCCAGTTCTTGCCCGCGGCGACAAAGCCGATCTTGGCCCCCGGCTTGCCCCAGACCCGTTTGTCGATCCGGTTGGCACGGGCAAACGCCTCTGCCGCATAGCGTTTATAGTCGATCATCCGCGCTTCCTGCGCGGGCGGGCTGTCGCCAAGGCGGATGTTCAACCCGCCCTCGGGCATGTCGAACTCGGGCAAGGTGATCTGCATCCGTTCGGGATCGCCATCGACGACGCTCGTCGCCTCGACCGTGTCCTTCATCGTCTTCAGGCCGACCCAGAGGCCGGAAAACCGGCTCAGCGCATAACCATAGATGCCAAGGTCCATGATCTCCTGCACACCGGCGGGGCTGACGATGGGCATGTAGGCATCCACCAGCGCCCATTCGCTCTGGTGCAGCACGGTGCTGCTTTCGCCGGTATGATCGTCGCCCATGGCCATCAGCACGCCGCCATGCGCCGCAGTCCCGGCCATGTTGGCATGGCGCATCGCGTCGCCCGACCGGTCCACCCCCGGCCCCTTGCCGTACCACAACCCGAAGACACCGTCGTACCGCCCCTCGCCGCGCAGCTCGGCCTGCTGGCTGCCCCACAGGGCCGTCGCGGCCAGATCCTCGTTCAGGCCCTCCTGAAAACGCACATCATTCTCGGTCAGGATCTTTTGCGCCCGCAGCATCTGCTGGTCCACCGCGCCCAGCGGGGACCCGCGATAGCCGGTGACAAAGCCCGCGGTGTTCAACCCGCGTGTTCGGTCGCGTTGTTTCTGTGCCAGCATGAGCCGCACCAGTGCCTGCGTACCATTCAGCAGCACCGGGGACTTGGTCAGGTCGAACCTGTCGTTCAGGCTGATCCGAGGTTGGGTCATGATTGTGCCTCCTCTTGCCTTAATATAGGGCAACGTTAGGTCACGATGGGTGACCTTTGAAAGCAAAATTCAAAAAATTCCTGTCACTGCCCTATAGTCGCCGCTATGGGGGGCCCGACGAAAACGGGTATCTTCCCCGTTATCATTGACGTAATCATTGAATGCGATGAACATTTTCGCATCTGATCAGGAACAACAGAATTGGGTATGATGGACTGGGACAAGCTCAGAATTTTCCACGCAGTTGCGGATGCTGGCAGTCTCACCCACGCCGGGGATGCGCTGCATCTGTCTCAATCCGCCGTCTCCCGCCAGATCCGCGGGCTTGAGGAAAGCCTGAACACAACGCTGTTTCACCGTCATGCGCGCGGGCTGATTCTGACCGAACAGGGCGAACTGCTGTTCGATGCCACGCGCTCCATGGCCAAACGGCTCGATACCGCCACCGCCCGCATTCGCGATTCCGAAGAAGAGGTCTTCGGAGAGCTGCGCGTCACAACCGCCGTCGGCTTCGGTACGCTCTGGCTGGCGCCGCGCCTGCCGAAACTCTATGACAAGTACCCCGACCTCAAGATCGACCTGATGCTTGAGGAACGCGTGCTCGACCTGCCGATGCGCGAGGCCGACGTGGCCGTGCGCATGAAGGAACCCTCGCAGGCCGACCTGATCCGCAAGCGGCTGATGTCGATCCGGATGCGGTGCTATGCCAGCTCGGGCTACCTCGCCAAGATGGGTCGCCCCGAACGGTTGGAGGAGCTGTCTTCGCACCGCCTGATCTGCCAGGCGCCAAGCGCACCGCAGGTTTCGGCCGGGGCGTCGCTGATCAACCGCCTGCTGGCGAACGATGTGCATTCCAACCTGACCGTGAACAATTACTTCGGCGTGCTGCAAGGGGTCATCCACGACCTCGGCATCGGCGTGCTGCCGGATTACCTGATTGAGGATTTCCCGAATCTCGAACGGGTCTTCCCTGATATCGAATCCGTCGAAGTCCCCGTTTTCCTCGCCTTCCCGGAAGAGTTGCGCCATTCCAAGCGCGTCGCCGCCTTCCGCGATTTCGTGCAGGAGGAAATCATCTCGCACCGCCGCAACCTGCGAGAGCTGCGCGAGCGTGAGAGCGAGGACGACTGACCATGCGCATCATAGGCGAGCGCACGATCCCGCCGGTGGAAAACGCCCCGCATAGATGTCGCACCTCCCTCCCCCAGCCATGACCAGGGCGCGGGGCTGGCGCGTCGGGCCTCGCCCGCGCCATGGCGGCCAGGGCCGAAAGGCCTGACAATAACAGGGAAACACGCCCCGAACCGCCGATACACCCCATCCGCCCGCGCCACCCTCAAGGGTCAGCGCCGCGCCGCCGCAGCCCGCCCTTGCGCCCGGCGCATGGCAGGCATGTTGAAATGGGGGTATTTTCGGACTTGATCGTTTCAACTCCGGCGCATATTTCAGCTTTCGACGATGGTGCTGCTTACCAGCGCATCATCTTCATACCTCCCTGTTGGACTTGGCCGGACTTCGTGTCCGGCCTTTTTTTTATCCCCCACGAAATATGCCAGAGATGCCCCCTGCGGAGGGCCGAGCGATTCGGCACGTCTCATGCTCTGAACGTCCGGTTTTTTCGACGTGGCGCGCCTTGTGATTTCAAGGGGTGTCACCCTGTGCATTTTTGCAAACTGAACTGTTCATCTCGGCATATAGCGGATGCCGCTCCTCCGTCATAGATCCTTCACAGACGCCGAGACGGGATCGTCCCGGCGACAATCTGAAAAGGACTAAAGCTATGACTACCTTCACGAAAATCCTCTCCGGCGCCGCCGTTGTCGCTCTTCTGCCGCTGTCGGCATTCGCCAACACCAATGCACAAGACGACGCGACCTACAGCCGTAGCAACCGCCTGTCGGCACCGATCACCCGCAACGCGGATTCCACCACCGTGGCGACGCAGTACACCTACGACAACCGCGGCGAGATCGTCCCTGCAAAGCCCGGCGACCAGCCCCTGACCGTGACCAAAGGCAACAGCGTTGCAACCAACCTGACCTACGACCGTCGTGGTGAGTTCGTTCCGGCGCACCCCAACCAATAAGCCCGGCCAAGAAGACGGTGCCGGTCGTCTGGCAGAACGACGGATGGCCATCGCAACGCAAGATTGATCGCCCCGCGTGATTGATCACCCGCCCGGACACGGGCCTGAAAAGGGATGCGGTGAACCGCGTCCCTTTCTATATGTCCGCCCCCGCGCCCTTATGCCTGCCAGCCGAGATACGCATCGTCGCCTTCCGGCATGCGCATCGCCGCGCCGCGCCCGCTTGCCCTGCTCCACCTGTGAACCGCCCGATTGTTGCGCCTGTCCCGCGCTGGCCCACGCGTCACGCCCTGGGCCCATGCGATTCAACAGCCGTGTCGTGCGGCCCGATCCCCCCGCGACTGCACGGACCTGCCCGGTAATGCACCGCCCGCGCGCGGCCTGCGGCCCGCCATCAGGCCGGCACAGCCTGGGATTCCGTCCTTCATTCAAGAAAAGTACATTTTGTTTTTTGCACATGTCGCGGCGCCCTGCCTCGGGGCTATCACCCCGTAACGGCTCATGAAATTCTCGATCGCTGAGCGCGCGGCGTCCGAAATCCACCTCTCACGGCAAATCACGGGAGCGTGATGTGTGCGATTTCGGCGGAACCATTCGCCTCACCGCGCATTGCATTCCCAACGATAACGACGAACGAACCTAAGGAGTAAGACCATGAACACCTTTGCAAAATTCCTCGCCGGCGCATCCGTTGCAGCTCTTCTGCCCCTCGCGGCAGTTGCCCAGACCCAAACCCTGAACAGCGACGACGCGACGCAGCAAGACTCCGGTCGCACGTCCGCAAAAGACGTCACCAGCATGAACGACGGCAAAGTCGTGACGGACGAAGAATACGACCGTCAGGGCGAAATGGATCCGGCCAAGCGCTTCTCCGACGCCATCATCGCGACCAAGGCCAACGGCCCCGACATGATCCCGGTCGCTGAAGGCGACTTCGACTCGCTGCTGGCCAACGCCAAGCTGGTCGACTCGCCGCTTGACGGTCAACTGGTCGTCTCCAGCGACAACAAATCGGTCGGCGCCGTGAACAGCGTCTATGAACAGCCCAACGGTGACCTGCTGGCCGAAGTGGCCCTGGACGAAATGCTGGAAACCTCTTCCATGCGTGCCATCCTGCCCGTCAGCAAGATCAACACCGACGGCAATCTGGTCATGACCGGCGACTTTGACGCCATCAAGGCGACCTTCCAGGCCAAAACCGGCGAAGAGTCCATCACCAACTGATAGTAGGTGATTTCGGCCCCGACCTGAGACGGTTCGGGCCAGCTCAAGACCGACAAGACGAAAAAGGGATCCGGGAAACCGGGTCCCTTTTTTGTATCCCGGTCCCGTCTCCGCCCCCGGCGTGCCGGCCGCAGTTCAGGGTTTGAGCATAACAGGATCCGCGCCACACCCGCGCGAATCCGCCCGTCTCCCCCGCTGCTCTCCCCTCCCCCGCAGGTGGCAATCCGGCTCGCCGGATCGCGTTCCGGCCGGATCACTTTCAGTCGGTGCGCACATGCAGCCGCGCTGTTCACTGCCGCCCATACCGAAGTCCCATCGGCGCCCCTAGATACTCTACAGACGCCGAGACGGGATCGTCCGGCAAAAGATTGAAAAGGACCAAGATCATGACCACGTTTACAAAAATCATCTCCGGTGCCGTTGTTGCCACGCTTCTGCCGCTCTCCGCGATGGCCGCGACCAATGCTCGTGACACCACCGCATACGAACGCAGCGGTCGCCTGTCCGCACCGATCAGCCACACCGAAAAATCCAACACCGTGGCGACCGAGTTCACCTACGACCGTCGCGGCGAAATCGTGCCCGCCAAACGCGGCGATGCGCCGATGGTCGTGACCCGGGGCATCCCCCTGGCAAGCAACACCACCTATGACCGCCGCGGCGACATCGTCCCCGCCAACCCTGCCGAAACCCGCTTCTGATCGGCAACCGTTCACAGGTGAATCGCTCAGCCCCGACCGGGGCGTGAAAGGGGACGTGGCGCAGGCCGCGTCCCCTTCTCTTATGTCCGGGGTCGGCGCACGGGGCGTCAGACCGCTGCGTCCCCCCCCTTCGGCCCCCTCCGATGCCCTGAAACCATGCCGATCCCCCGCCGTGCCGCGCAACGACACAACAGCAGCGGCATTTTTGCGCCAAGCCCTTTCCCATCGCGCGCCAGTCGCGTAAATCGGGGCCCATCGTCAGAGGGGACAATCATGCAAGAACCGGCAATCACCGAAGCGTTGATCGCGAGCCACGGGATCAAACCCGAGGAATATGCCGAAGTCCTTCGCATCATCGGGCGCGAACCGACGTTCACGGAACTCGGCATCTTTTCGGCAATGTGGAATGAACATTGCTCCTACAAGTCTTCCAAGAAATGGCTGCGCACCTTGCCCACCACCGGCCCGCAGGTCATCTGCGGCCCCGGCGAAAACGCCGGCGTGGTCGACATCGGCGATGGCCAGGCCGTCGTCTTCAAGATGGAAAGCCACAACCACCCCTCCTACATCGAACCCTATCAGGGCGCGGCGACCGGCGTCGGCGGCATCCTGCGCGATGTCTTTACCATGGGCGCGCGCCCCGTCGCCGCGATGAACTCGCTCTCCTTTGGCGACCCGGCGCTGGCAAAAACCAGGCAGCTCGTGCACGGCGTCGTGGAAGGTGTCGGCGGTTACGGCAACTGCTTCGGCGTGCCCACCGTGGGTGGCGAGGTCCGCTTTGACCCCGCCTACAACGGCAACTGCCTGGTCAACGCCTTTGCCGCCGGGCTGGCCGATGCCGACAAGATCTTCTACTCCGCCGCCTCCGGTGTCGGAATGCCCGTCGTCTACCTTGGCGCCAAGACCGGGCGCGATGGCGTCGGCGGCGCCACCATGGCCTCTGCCGAATTCGACGACACGATCGAGGAAAAGCGCCCCACTGTTCAGGTCGGTGACCCCTTCACCGAAAAACGCCTGATGGAGGCCTGCCTGGAACTGATGCAGACCGGCGCGGTCATCTCGATCCAGGACATGGGCGCGGCGGGCCTGACCTGCTCGGCGGTGGAAATGGGCGACAAGGGGCAGCTGGGCGTCAAGCTCAACCTCAACCTCGTGCCCTGCCGCGAAGAAAACATGACCGCCTACGAGATGATGCTGTCAGAGAGCCAGGAGCGGATGCTCATGGTGCTGCGCCCCGAAAAAGAAGACGTCGCCCGCGCCGTTTTCGAAAAATGGGATCTCGATTTCGCCATCGTGGGCGAGACGATTGCCGAGGATCGCTTTCTCATCGAACACAACGGTCAGGTGATGGCCGATCTGCCCCTGCGCGCGCTCTCGGGCAATGCCCCCGAATACGACCGCCCGCATGTGCCGACCCCGCCCGCCGAACCGCTGCTCGAAATTCCCTCCGTCGATCCCATCGACGGGCTGCGCGCGCTGATCTCCTCGCCCAACTACGCCTCGAAACACTGGGTCTATGACCAATACGATTCGATGGTGATGGCCGATACCACCCGCGGTCCCGGCCTCGGCTCCGGCATCATCCGGGTGCATGGCACGAAAAAGGCCCTCGCCTTCACCTCCGACGTGACACCGCGCTACGTCAAGGCGAACCCGGTCGAGGGTGGCAAGCAGGCGGTGGCCGAGGCGTACCGCAACCTCTCTGCCGTCGGCGCCCTGCCCCTCGCCAGCACCGACAACCTGAACTTCGGCAACCCCGAAAAGCCCGAGATCATGGGCCAGTTCGTCGGCGCGATCCAAGGCATCGGCCTTGCGGTTGCCGCGCTCGACATGCCGATCGTCTCGGGCAACGTGTCGCTCTACAACGAAACTGACGGCTCGGGCATCCTGCCGACGCCGACCATCGGCGCGGTCGGCCTGATTGCCGATGCGTCAAAGGCGATCACCGGCAAGGCCCGCGACGGTCACGTTCTGCTGATGGTGGGCGATCTTGGCAGCCACCTGGGCCAGTCCGCCCTGCTGGCCGAAGTTTTCAACCGGGTCGAGGGCGACGCCCCGCCGGTCGACCTTGAGGTCGAAAAGCGCAACGGCACCTTCATTCGCGAAAACACCGACTGGATCACCGCCTGCACCGATATCTCCGACGGGGGCCTCGCCCTCGCCGCCTTCGAGATGGCCGAGGCCGCCGGCTCCGGCGTCACCCTGACCACCTCCGACCAGGCAGAGCTGTTTGGCGAGGATCAGGGCCGCTACCTGATCGCCTGCAACTTCGATTCAGCCGAGGCGCTGATGGTCAATGCCGGTCGTGCCGGGGTGCCGCTGCACTCGGTTGGCAAGTTCGGCGGCGACAACGTGACCTTCGGTGGCCAGTCCGCGCCGCTGTCGGATCTTGCCGCGCTCTATCGCTCCAGCTTCGCTGCCGCCTTCGCCTGACGGCAAGGACGCGGCATCGCCGCCGGGCCAGGCCAGCCGATCGTGCTGACGATTGTGCTGATCTGGCCCGGTTGAAATGTCGCGCGACAATACCGACGTGATACCGACACGGCACCGCTCGGATACCGCCCCCCCTTTTTGACCGCCCTTGGGCGCCATTCGAAGGGGGGGCAAAAACCACGGCTCTTGCGGACACACCCGGCAAGGCCTACATTTTCCACGACGACGAATACGGAGAGTTGCATGTCAATTCAGGCCTCGGATATCGAAGCACTTATCCGCGAAAGCTTCCCCAATGCGCAGATCGAGGTGCAGGGCGACGATGGTGCCCATTTCTCGGCCATGATCGTGGACGAAAGCTTTCGTGGCAAGAACCGCGTCCAGCAGCAACGCGAGGTTTATGCGGCGTTGAAGGGCAAGATGGACGGCCCCGCAGGCGAACTGCACGCCCTCGCCCTGACCACCCGCGCCCCCTGACAGGGCCCCGCCCGTCAGAGCGGTTTCAATTCGCGTGAAATGCGCTAGGATGGCCGCCATATCTGGCTGATCACGATCAAACGCGGACCGGCTGCCGCAGCCGCCGCGCCCGTCCAAACGGAGACACCAAATGACTGATGTTAAAGAAAAAATCTCTGACGTCGTAAAAGCAAACGACGTCGTTCTGTTCATGAAGGGCACTAAGGAAATGCCGCAATGCGGGTTTTCCAGCCGCGTCGCCGGGGTGCTCAACTACATGGGCGTGACCTATTCCGACGTGAACGTCCTGGCCGATGCAGACATTCGTCAAGGCATCAAGGATTACTCCGACTGGCCCACCATTCCCCAGCTCTACGTCAAGGGTGAATTCGTCGGCGGCTGCGACATCATCACGGAAATGACCCTGTCGGGCGAACTCGACAGCCTGTTCGAGGAAAACGGCGTTTCCTACGACAAGGACGCCGCCGAAAAGATCCGCGCCGCCAACGGCTGACGCACCGGGGTTTATTCCTCGGTTTCACAGAAGGCGAAGAGGGTGACCTCTTCGCCTATGTCATTGTCAAACCAGTCAAGTTTGCCGGTGTTGCCCTTGCTCCACCAGACATACCCCGAGGTGTTCGGTGGCGTCATATAGCGCGCACCAGACCCCGACTCGGCGCGCTCCAGCGTGATCAGCTGCCCCTCGGCCCACAGCACCGCGACCGACGTGTCGCCGTTGATGTAGACCACCGGGATCTGCACCCCGCGCTCGCAGGTATAGATCGCCCGGATCAGCGGGTTCTCCTGTGCCAAAAGCGGCCCGGACAGCCCCGAGAGCATCAGCGACATCAGCGCAATTCGCAACATATTCAACACCTTATTGTCAGACACCTGCGCAGCTCAGCTCGCCGTGCCGCGCTCCTCCACCCGGTCGGCCAGCGCTTCGGCCTGTGCCGCCAGTTCAGCCAGCGTATCGGTCACGCTATTTGGGACCACCGGCACCTCGACACGCTGCGGCTCAGGCGGCGGGGCGCTTTTCAACGCGGTCAGCTCGGCCTTCAGCGCCGCGATCTCGTCTTCCAGCCCCTTGACCTTGTCTTCGACCCCGGCGGTCCGATCCGCCAGCATCAGGCCCGACATCAGCAACATGCGGGTTTCGGGGATACGCCCGGTTTGTTCAACAAGAACAGAGGCTTCGCTGTCCAGCATCGCCGCCGCCGCCTGAAGAAACGCTTCCTCGCCCTCCTGGCAGGCGACATCAAACGTGCGGCCACCAACGGAAATTTCGACTTCAGGCATCAGCTCTCTCCGGTTTCGGGATCAGTTTCGGGTTCTGCGACGAAGGGCGCCAGCGCGGCCAGAATAGCCTCGGCCTGCGCCTGTGCCGCGGCATGATCCGCCCGCAGGGCCTCCACTTCGGCCTCGACCGAGGCGCTCAGCAGGTCGGCCTCGACGCCGGCACCGCTGGCCAGCACGTCGCGCATCGCCCGGTTGTTTTCACGCAGATGCGCGTTCACGGCCCGCAACTTGTTGATTTCGTTTTCCATCTGGCCAAGTGCGGCAATCACCTCGGCGGCGGTATCATCCACCGGCAGCACCGCTGGCGCGTTGCGCGCGGTCTCAAGCTCGGCCTCCAGCTCGTCCTGGCGCTCATGCAGAGCACGGACGCGCTCTTCCAGCTGGGCACTGACATAGCGCTCGTCCTCAAGCGCCTGCATCAGGTCTTCCACGCTTTCGCCCGGTGCGGCAGGTTCCGGCGCCTCCCTGACCGGCTCCAGCCCGTCAAGGCCCGCGCCTATGCGCTCCATCGCCGCAAGAATGCGGCCCTGCAAGTCTTCGAGATTACTCATCTGCCCTCATCAAACTGCGGCCAACCCGCGCAACTGTCCCGGCAACCACCGGAAAATCGCGATGCCAACCCTTGGTTCCGGCTGTCTTATCCCGGTCCGCGCGCACTTGCATCCGGGTTTTCATATCGTCCGGCGTCACGTGAAGCAATCCGCCCAGCCTTTTGACTTATCTGGCGAATCATAGGTCCAGGTTGACATACGGCAAGTGTAGCGAATGCCCCGGACTTTCCCAAATAGCCCGCGTTTTCTGGCCGAAATGCCCGGCTCTGCTTGCCTTTCACTGTGCGGCTGATAAGAGCAGCGCTAACATTTCGGCTATCACCGCCCCCAGGACAGAGGAAACCTGCCGTGGATATTGACGCCCTGCGCTCCGCCCATCCCGAACATTGGTCCAAGGCCACCGCAATCCGCGCGTTGACCCTTGATGCCGTTGCCGCCGCCAATTCCGGTCACTCCGGGATGCCGATGGGCATGGCAGATGTCGCGACCGTGCTGTTCGAAAAGCACCTGAAATTCGACGCGAGCCAGCCGAACTGGCCGGACCGCGACCGTTTCATCCTGTCGGCGGGCCACGGCTCGATGCTGCTCTATTCCCTGTTGCACCTGACCGGCTACGAACAGTTCCCCATAGAAGAGCTGCGCAATTTCCGCCAGTGGGGCGCCCGCACCGCCGGCCACCCGGAAAACTTCCTGGCCGACGCAATCGAGACGACGACCGGCCCGCTGGGTCAGGGCCTGGCCAACTCGGTCGGCTTTGCCATGGCCGAGGAAATGCTGCGCGCCCAGTTCTCGAAAAAGGTCGTGGATCACCACACCTATGTCATCGCCGGCGACGGCTGCCTGATGGAGGGCGTCAGCCAGGAGGCGATCGCCCTTGCCGGGCGTCATGAACTCTCCAAGCTCATCGTCTTCTGGGACAACAACAATATCACCATCGACGGCACGGTAGACCTGTCCGACCGCACCGATCAGCCCCTGCGCTTCAAGGCGGCGGGCTGGCATGTGCAGGAAATCGACGGTCACGACCCCGAAGCGATCGACGCCGCGATCACGGCCGCCAAGAACGCCGGCAAGCCCTCGATGATCGCCTGCAAGACCCATATCGCCCTGGGCCACGCCGCACAGGACACCTCCAAGGGCCACGGCGCGTTGACCAACCCCGATCAGATGGCCGCCGCCAAGGCCGCCTATGGCTGGACCAGCGGCGCGTTCGAAGTCCCCGCCGATGTCAAATCGGCGTGGGAAGCGATCGGCGCGCGCGGCGCGTCGGAATACACCGCATGGCAAGAGCGTTTCGCGGCCTTGTCCGAACGTCGCCAGGGCGAATTCAACCGCCGCCTTGCGGGCGAAGTGCCGAACAAGCTGGCCGCCGTCGTGCGCGCCCTGAAAAAGCAGGTTTCCGAAAGCCAGCCGAACGTCGCGACCCGCAAGGCGTCCGAAATGGCGCTTGAGGTGATCAACCCCGTGATGGACGAGACCGTCGGCGGATCGGCTGACCTGACCGGCTCGAACAACACGCTCACGGCCGACCTCGGTGTCTTCGACGTCGACAACCGCAAGGGACGCTTCGTGCACTGGGGCATCCGCGAACACGGCATGGCCTCCGCGATGAACGGCATGGCGCTGCACGGCGGGCTAAAACCTTATTCGGGCACCTTCATGTGCTTTACCGATTATGCCCGCCCCGCGATGCGCCTGTCGGCGCTGATGCGCACCTCGACCATCTACGTCATGACCCACGATTCCATCGGCCTGGGCGAAGATGGCCCGACGCACCAGCCGGTCGAACACCTGGCGATGCTGCGCGCCACGCCCAACATGCTGGTGTTCCGCCCCGCCGATGTGGTTGAAACCGCCGAAGCGTGGGAACTGGCGCTCAGCCAGACAGGCACCCCGTCCACCCTGTCGCTGACGCGCCAGAACGTGCCGACGCTGCGCACGGATCACAAGAACAAGAACCTTTCGGCCCAGGGTGCCTACGTCATGGCCGATGCGACCGGCAAACGTCAGGCGATCCTGCTGGCCACCGGCTCCGAAGTGGCCATCGCCATGGATGCCCGCGCGCTGCTGGAGGCCGAGGGCATCGGCACCCGTGTCGTCTCCATGCCCTGCTGGGAACTGTTCGAGGCGCAGGACGAAGCGATCCGCAAGCGCGTGCTGCCCGCCGGTCCTGTCCGCGTCGCGGTCGAGGCAGGCGTGCGCCTGGGCTGGGACAAGTGGCTGATGGGCGAACGCGGCCGCGAGGCCAAGTCGGCGTTCGTCGGGATGGAGGGCTTTGGTGCCTCTGCCCCTGCCGAAACGCTGTACGAAAAATTCGGCATCACCGCCGAGGCGATTGCCGAAAAGGTCAAGGCGCTGCTCTGACGCACGACCGCACCGAATTGCAAAAGGCCGGGCAAGGGATCGTTTCCCCGCCCGGCCTTTTCGCGTTTCACCCCCTTCACAGCTCCCCCCCCCTCTTCGCCATCGCGACACTCTGCGTTCCGGCAGGTCGCAGACCGTCCTTGCGGGGTCCGGCGTTTCGGAACTTCGGCGCCCCGCTCTTGCAGGATCCGGCTTTGCGCGTGCCGGCCTCTCGGTATTTCCCCATGACCCGGTTCCGGCGACGCCGCGCGCCGACGTGGCAGTTTGCCCCCGTCGCGAATGCGCCCTCTCACGATCCGGTCTTGCCACGCGCCGGCCGCGGAGGCGCCGATACCGCGCCCGCGCCTTCGGCACGCAACGCCCGCCAAGGCGGCGTGCACCGTCCGGTTACCGCTCAGATACCGCCCAAATACCGACGTGCCACTGCCGCGCCTCAATCCCGGAGATTCTCTTCCCGGGCGGTGCCCCCAACACCTCTCGACCGTTGGCGCAAACTGTTAGCGCGAACCCTGCCCAAGGGTTAGCGCAACCATTGAAAAACCGATGATGTTTCCGCTAACACTTTGTCCTTAAATAGAATTTTGTCTTACTCTTGCGACAACCCGCGTCTATAGACAGGGCCAAGCTGACATGCAGGAGACATCGGGATGACCATCACACTGGGGATCAATGGCTTTGGCCGTATCGGGCGTTGCACCCTTGCGCATATCGCCGAAGCCGCCCGCAACGATGTCCATGTCGTCAAGATCAATGCCACCGGCCCGATCGAAACCAACGCGCATCTGCTGAAATACGACTCCGTGCACGGCCGCTTCGGGAACGAGGTCAAGGTCGCCGGCAATACGATGGACATCGGACGCGGCCCGATGGAAGTCTTTTCCACCTACGATCCGTCCGAACTGGATTGGGAAGGCGTCGACGTCGTGCTGGAATGCACCGGCCAGTTCAACGACGGCATCAAGGCCAATATCCACCGTGAACGCGGGGCCAAGGCCGTACTGATTTCGGCCCCTGCGACCAACGTCTCGAAAACGATCGTCTATGGCGTCAACCACCGCAGCCTGGTCGAGAGCGATACGGTCATCTCCAACGGATCCTGCACCACCAACTGCCTGGCGCCTCTGGCAAAGGTGCTGAACGACGCCATCGGCATCGAGAGCGGCATCATGACCACCATCCACTCCTACACCGGCGATCAGCCAACGATGGACCGCCGCCACAAGGATCTCTACCGCGCCCGCGCCGCCGCGATGAGCCAGATTCCCACCTCGACCGGCGCCGCCAAGGCCATCGGCCTGGTCTTGCCGGAACTGGCCGGCAAACTGGATGGGTCCTCGATCCGCGTCCCGACGCCGAATGTGTCCTGCGTCGACCTGACGTTCATTGCGAAAAAAGACGTCACCGTGAACGACGTCAACGAAGTGGTGCGCGAAGCTGCCGCCGGCCACATGGGCCATGTTCTGGGTTATGACCCCGAACCCAAGGTTTCCATCGATTTCTGCCATACCGAACAAAGTTCGATCTTTGCGCCCGACCAGACCAAGGTCTCTGGCGGCCGTCTTGTGCGCGTGCTGTCGTGGTATGACAACGAATGGGGCTTTTCCTGCCGCATGGCCGATGTCGCCGCGGCCCTTGGTCACCTGCAACACTAAGCTGTCCATGCGTCCATGAAGGGCCTGCCAGAGGTATTCTGGCGGGCCCTTTGTCGTTTGGGCACGCACCTCTTGACCTTTAGCCCCAAAGGGTGGATTTTCAGGCCAAACGTGTTAGCGCTAACCTGCAAAACACCCGCCTCTGCGCGGAAGAAAGGAACAGGATCATGGTCACCACTGTCGCGATTAACGGGTTCGGTCGCATCGGGCGCAACGTGCTGCGCGCCATCGCTGAAAGCGGCCGCACCGATATAGAAGTCGTCGGCGTCAACGATCTGACGTCGGTTGAAACCAATGCCCACCTGTTTCGCTATGACAGCGTGCATGGCCGTTTCAACGGCGAAGTAAAGACCGGCGACGACTGGATGGACATGGGGCAGGGCAAGATCAAGGTCACCGCCATCCGCAACCCCGAGGAGCTGCCCTGGAAGGGCGTCGACGTGGCGCTGGAATGCACCGGCTTTTTCACCAAGCGTGACACGGCAGCGCGCCACCTTGAAAACGGGTCGGCCCGCGTCCTGGTTTCGGCCCCCTGCACCGACGCCGACGTCACTGCCGTCTACGGTGTCAACCATGGCTCGGTAACCTCGGATCACATGGTGATCTCGAATGCGTCCTGCACCACGAACTGCCTGTCCCCGGTGGCCAAGGTGCTGAACGACACCGTCGGGATCGAACATGGCTTCATGACGACGATCCACTCCTACACCGGCGATCAGCCGACGCTGGACCGGGCACACTCTGACCTCTACCGCGCCCGTGCTGCGGCGATGTCGATGATCCCGACATCGACAGGTGCTGCAAAGGCGGTCGGCCTGGTTCTGCCCGAGCTCAAGGGCAAGCTCGACGGCGTCGCAATCCGCGTCCCCACGCCCAACGTCTCCTGCGTCGACTTGACGTTCACCGCCTCGCGCGAAACCACCGCAGAAGAAATCAACGCGGCCCTGGTCAAGGCGTCGGAATCCGGCCCCCTCAAAGGGATTCTGGGTGTGACGACCGAAAAACTGGTGTCGGTCGACCTCAACCATGATCCGCGATCCTCGACCGTGGCGCTGGACCAGACCAAGGTCATCGGCGGCACCATGGTGCGCATCCTGTCATGGTATGACAACGAATGGGGCTTTTCCAACCGCATGGCCGACATGGCCGGCGTCGTTGGCGGGTTGATCCGCTAAGATAAGACCCTGACTTGCAAGTTCCCTGTTTCGTATCGCTGCCCCGCCCGCAAAACCTGCGGTCGGGGTTTTCCTTTGCCTTGAAATACGCGTCTTGCCCAATCCTTTGCCCTGGGCAATGATCACGACACTCAGGATGCAGAGGCCGCAATGACCAACACGACCGCGATCGTCCTCAGCGCGCTCATCCTGGCGGGGTTGGGTGCCGATGCGGTCCTTGCCGATGGCACATACAGCCTGTTCCTGCTGCGCAAGATGTCCGTCTTTCTGGAATGGATTGCCTTCTGGCGCTAGACAGCCCAGTTTCGGCCCAGGACGGACCCAGCCCAAGACATCCAGGACGGACTGAATGAGCACACTTCTGACACTCCTCGCGATCCTTCTGTTCGTGGCATTGCTGTGGGGCATCGGCCTGCTGTCCTATACGCTGCGCTGGAAAATACGCATCGAAAAAATCGTGCCGCCGCGTGGGCAGTTCACGCGGATTTCCACAGGTAAACTGCATTATGTCGACCGAGGCACCGGTCCGGCGATCCTTCTGATACATGGTCTCGGCGGCCAGCTGGGCAATTTCGACTGCGGACTGATCGACAACCTGGCGCGGGACCATCGTGTCATCGCCATCGACCGCCCCGGCATGGGTTATTCCGATCGCCCCGACAATGCCCCCACCGGACACGCCGAAAATGCCACACTGATGTTCGAGGTGATGGAGGCGTTAAAGATCGAAAAACCGATCGTCGTCGGGCACTCACTCGGCGGTGCGATCTCGCTCGCCATGGCACTTCATGCTCCGGAAAAGTTGCGTGGGCTTGCCTTGCTGGCGCCACTGACCCTGCCGTCCAAGGACGCTCCGGCGGCGGCTTTCAACAATCTCAAGATCTCAAGCAACTGGCTGCGGTGGCTGGTGGCCTGGACGCTGGCGACGCCCGGCGGTTTTCGCAACGCAGCCGTGGTGCTCGATCAGATCTACGGGCCCGAGGCGATGCCTGCCAGCGCCCCCACCCAGGGCGGCGGGCTTCTTGGCCTGCGTCCACGGCATTTTTTCAATACCAGCCGCGATTTCATGGCCTCGGGTCGCGGTCTAAAGCAGATGTCCGAAAATTACGACGGCCTCACCCTGCCCGTTCGCATCCTTTATGGTGCCCAGGATCGCACCCTGGATCATACCCGTCAGGGAAAGGAGCTGGTCGCGATGCACCCCCGGATTTCCTTGACGCTGATCGAAGGCGGGCACATGCTGCCCGTCACCCAGCCTGACGCATGCGCCGATTTCATCCGCCAGGCATCACGCGACATGCCGCGCGACTGAGGGTCAGGCGAATTTCGCCTTCAACTTGTCATTGACGGCGGCGGGGACGAATTTCGAGACATCCCCGTCCAGACGGCAGATTTCCTTGACCAGCTTGGACGCGATGGCCTGGTGCTTGGCATCGGCCATCAGGAACGCTGTCTCGACCGAGGAATCCAGCGACCGGTTCATCCCGACCATCTGGTATTCATATTCAAAATCCGCCACCGCCCGCAAACCACGCACGATGATGCCCGCACCCACGTCGCGCGCGCATTGGATCAGCAGGTTCTCGAATGGGTGCACGATGATTTCCGTTCCGGTCTGGCGCGACAACGCCCCGCATTCGGCTTCGATCATCCCCACACGCTCTTCGAGCGAAAACAGCGGCCCCTTGTCACGGTTGATCGCCACCCCGATGACCAGCCGGTCCACCAAGGCGGCGGCGCGGCGGATAATGTCGATATGGCCAAGGGTGATGGGATCAAAGGTTCCGGGATACAGTCCGATACGCATGAGGGGCTCTCCACGGGTTTTGCCTTTGCCGCACGCAACAATATTGCGCATCCGATTGCAAGGGGCGACTTGAAACTTTCACGTCTCAATACCCCAAACGCCACCCGGGTGCATCACGCAACACCCCTGCCCGACATGAAAAAGGCGCCACCTGTCAGGTGGCGCCCGGCTGTTTCACCGCCCCGTCAAGGGACGGCTCAATGCCCCATGATCATGCCTTCCAGCGCATCCTTCTCGGCCGATAGTTGCGTCAGCCGCGCCTTGACCACATCACCGATCGTCACGATGCCCACCAGCTCCCCGTCCTTGGTCACCGGCATGTGGCGAAACCGGCCCTCGGTCATCTTGCGCAGCACCTCGTCGGACATCATGTCCAGCGTGCAGCAGATCGGATCTTTGGTCATCAGGGCCGAAGTCGCCATCTCCAGGCAACTTGCCCCGCGTGCGGCAAGGGCCCGCACGATATCACGTTCCGACAGGATGCCCTCGGCGTGCTTGCCATCCGTGCTGACAACCAGGCCGCCGATGCGTTTTTCCGCCAACAGCCGGGCCACTTCATGCACGGGTGTATCCGGGCTGACGGTGAACACACCCTCGGTGGATTTGCCTTTTAGAATCTGCTGAACCAGCATGCGATTCCTCCCTTGGTTGAACCTCACTCCTCGACAACAAGCCTCCGGTAGTGTGCAGGCCAAGTCAAGCAAGCGCTTCACAATGAGCGATTTCCGCTTTCAATCGCTCAGCAAGCAGCGCCGCAAATCGGTTCATCCGTTCAAGCCGACCGTCATCGGCGTGACGCACCAGGTAGAAACTGCGCTTCAGGCTGACCACATCTGGCAGGACCTTGACCAGCCCCGGGTAACCGCGGCGCGAAAAGTCATGGATTATGCCGATGCCACATCCCTGTACCACCCAGTGAAACTGAACCGAAACCGAGTTCGAAGCCAGAGGCACGCGGTCCGCCCCGAGCTCGCTCAGATAGTCCAGTTCCTTGTCAAATATCATGTCGGGGATGTATCCCACCAACCGATGCCGCGCCAGATCGGCCAGGCGCGTGATGGGCGGGTGGTCAGCCAGGTACCCACGCGTTGCAGCAAGATGCAGATGATAATCGCTGATCTTCTGAACCGTCAGTCGGCCCGCGGTCGGGGCGCTGACGGTAATGGCGATGTCCGCCTCTCGTCTGGACAGATTGAACAACCTCGGCAGCGCGACGATCTGCACCTCCAGATCCGGGTTTTCGTCCACGATACCGGCGCAGACCTGCGGCAACAGGAAATTGGCGACCCCGTCCGGTGCACCGATACGGATCTGCCCAGACAGGCCTGCAGCGCCCTGCCCGGCAATTTCCGCCTCGCCCGCAACCAGGGCGGCCTCGGCCCGCGTCGCATGGGCCATCAGGCGCTGGCCCGCATCCGTCAGCGCATAGCCCTGCGGGCTTTTGGCGAACAGGGCGGCGCCTACCGCCTCTTCCAGCCGCGCGATACGACGTCCGACCGTTGCCGGGTCGATCTTGAGGTGTCGCGCAGCGCCGGAAAGGCTCTCCATTCGTGCTACACTCAGAAAATACCGCAAATCGTCCCAATTCATCGCCGCACCACACCAGTATTCTTGCAAAACCCGTTTGAAGAAATTCCTCTTTAACACGCAGAAATGCAAGACTACGTTGCGCCCAACTGATCTTGGAGGATCCCATGCAAGAGCTTAGTCACTACATCAACGGCGCCGCAGTCGCCGGCACCTCGGGCCGCTTCAGCGATGTCTACAACCCCGCCACCGGCGAAGTGCAGGCGCGCGTGCCGCTGGCCACCCCGGCCGAGGTCGACGCCGTCGTCGCCAAGGCGGCAGAGGCGCAAAAGGGCTGGGCCGCGACGAACCCGCAGCGCCGCGCCCGCGTGATGATGAAGTTCGGCCAGCTGATCAACGAACACATGGACGAATTGGCAGAGTTGATCAGCCGCGAACATGGCAAGACTCTTCCCGACGCCCGGGGCGACGTACAACGTGGTCTTGAGGTGGTCGAGGTCTGCATGGGCGCCCCCAGCATGCTCAAGGGCGAGTTCATGGATTCCGGTGGCCCCGGCATCGATCTCTATTCGATGCGCCAGCCCCTCGGTGTCGTCGCCGGCATCACCCCCTTCAACTTCCCCGCCATGATCCCCTTGTGGAAGATGGCGCCGGCCATCGCCTGCGGCAACGCCATGGTGCTCAAGCCCTCCGAACGCACGCCGTCCTGCGCCATCCGCCTGGCGGAGCTGTTCGTCGAAGCGGGTCTGCCCGAAGGCGTCTTGCAAGTCGTGCATGGTGACAAGGAAGCGGTCGATGCCCTGCTCGACAATGACACCATTCAGGCTGTCGGCTTTGTCGGGTCGACCCCGATTGCCCAATACATCTACGGCCGCGCCGCAACAAATGGCAAACGCGCCCAATGCTTTGGCGGTGCAAAGAACCACATGATCATCATGCCCGACGCAGACATGGACAAGGCCGCGGATGCGCTGGTCGGCTCCGGTTTCGGCGCGGCCGGCGAACGCTGCATGGCGATCTCGGTGGCTGTGCCCGTCGGCAAGGCAACGGCTGACAAGCTGATCGAGAAACTGGTACCCCGTATCGAAAACCTCAAGGTCGGGCCCTATACGGCGGGTGACGATGTCGACTATGGCCCGGTGATCACCGCCGCGTCGAAACAAAAGATCGACGGGCTGATCACGTCGGGTGTCGACCAGGGCGCGACGCTGGTGACCGACGGGCGCGGCTTCTCCCTTCAGGGGTACGAGGACGGCTATTTCGTAGGCCCGACGTTGTTCGACAATGTCACCCCCGACATGGAGATCTACAAGCAGGAGATCTTTGGCCCCGTCCTCAGCCAGGTCCGCACTGACAGCTACGAAGAAGCGCTCAAGCTGACGATGGACAACGAATACGGTAACGGCACCTCGATCTTCACCGCCGATGGCGATACCGCGCGCGACTTTGCCAGCCGCGTCAATGTCGGGATGGTCGGCATCAACTTTCCGATCCCCGTGCCGCTGTCCTACTTCAGTTTCGGCGGCTGGAAAAAGTCGGCTTTCGGTGACCTCAATCAGTACGGACCGGACGCGTTCCGCTTCTACACCAAGACGAAAACGGTGACCGCGCGGTGGTTTTCCGGCATCAAAGATGGTGGTGAGTTCAATTTTAAGGCGATGGAATAGAAATTTCACGCTACAGTGACGTGTCGGGGGTGGCCTTTGGCCGCCCCCTCCTTATTTGTTCAGACATGGGAATCGTGAAACCCTTCCTTTGCCCTTAACAGGCTAACTTGTCAGACCGACATCAGCGCGAGCAAGGAGACTGAAGATGCGTCCTGTCTGGACTAAGGCCTTGATGGGGATGACTATCGCCGTGGCGGGCATGTTCGCGCAGGACTCCCGCGCCGCGACTGCGCCCGACTTCGAAGGTCAGCGATACTATCGCCTCAGTACCATGTTTCGCGGCCCAGCGATGAGCCTCGACATCGTCAACGGTGGCCCGAAGACCGACCAGCCGCGACTCGCCTCGGTTTCCGGCGTTTCAGGCCAATACTGGCGCATTCAACCTGCGGGCCACGGGTTCTGGCGCCTCAGCACCATGTTTCGCGGGGCTTCGATGTGCCTCGACGTCGTGACAAGCGGCCCCGACCGGGGCGAGGCGCAATTGGCCCCGTGCAGTGATTTCAACGGGCAGCTCTGGCGGATCACCCAGGGCGAAATGGGCTATCTGCGGCTCAGCACGCGCCTGCATGGTCCCAGCATGTGCCTGGACGTGTTCAACGGCGGACCCGATGACAACCAGCCGATCCTGCTGAAATGCGGCGGCTACACTGGTCAACTTTGGCACATTCAACCGACAGACAGCTGGGAACGCGACTAGAACCGGCATCCAACAGGGCGGCCGGTTCTGCGCAGGCTTTTCGCCTCGCTCAGATTTCCCCCTACCTCAGGCGGCAAACGGCCCCTCGCTGGGCGGCACGGAATTTACCGCACCCTCCTGCGGCCTGTCCTGTGGCCTGTCGGGCATATTGGCAGCGTCTGGAATATCGGCGGGCGTAAACTGCGGTGGTACGGCGACAATGTCCGCGAGGGGCAGCCGCACCGCATCCGCTTGTGCCATGCGGTGATGCCGGCTGCGCCCGCATTCAAAGCTGCCCGCCCGAAAGGCCCGGCAGGCGGTTGGTCGCATCGAATAGACCGCGCAGGCAAGGCCACCACCCGGCAGCGGGATCAGCTGCGCACAGTGGCCCCCCTCCATCTTCATGTATGTCTTGCCCTCAAGCGTGACCACGGCCCGATCAGGCAATCCACGGTCAAGATCTTCGGCAAACAGTTGGATGTATTTATCGTGGCCGCCAAAGCAACAGGCGCCGCACGCGACACAATCATATGATTCTTTTGACAATTTCAGGAACCCAGGCGCCGGCCGGCGGCTACAGGTCCGACGGCGATGCGCAGGATTCTCATTACAGCGGCCCGCGGGAAACGCAAAGGGTCTTCAACATCACCTTGACCTTTTCCGCCACTCGGTATCGGCTGGCAACAGACCGGCGTTTGAGGAGGCATCGGTCGCATCCGACGGCAGGGAGGAGACCGATGGATTTCGCATTGAGCGAAGAACAGCAGGCCATTTTCGACATGGCCTATGCCTTTGGCCAGGACAGGATCGCGCCGAATGCCCGCACATGGGAGGAAGCCGGAGAGATCCCGAAAAGCCTGTGGCCCGACATGGCGGATTTCGGCTTTGGTGGCCTCTACGTCAGCGAAGAACACGGTGGGGCCGGCCTGACCCGCCTGGACGCGACATTGGTGTTCGAGGCCCTGTCGATGGCCTGCCCGTCTGTCGCGGCGTTTCTGTCGATCCACAACATGTGCGCCAAGATGCTGGACAGCTATGCCGACGACGCCCTGCGCGACTCCGTCCTGCCCAAGGCCCTGACCATGGAAACGGTCCTTTCCTACTGCCTGACGGAGCCCGGCTCCGGATCGGACGCGGCGGCGCTGAAATCCCGCGCCGTTCGCACCGACGACGGCTATACCCTGTCGGGCACCAAGGCCTTCATCTCAGGCGGGGGCTATTCCGATGGCTATCTGGTGATGGCGCGGACGGGCGACGCTGGCCCTCGTGGCATTTCCTGCCTCTATCTGCCCGCTGATACTGCGGGCCTGTCCTTTGGCGGCCTGGAACAGAAGATGGGGTGGCGCAGCCAGCCGACACGCGCCGTTCAGATGGATGCCTGTCCCGTTCCGACCGAAAACCTGCTCGGCGAAGAGGGCAAGGGATTTACCTATGCCATGGCCGGGCTGGACGGTGGGCGCCTGAACATCTCGGCCTGTTCGCTCGGGGCCGCGCAGGCCGCGCTGCACGCGACCCTGACCTACATGTCCGAACGCCGCGCCTTCGGCTCCAGCCTCGACCAGTTCCAGGCACTGCAATTCCGGCTGGCCGATATCGAGATCGAGCTTCAGGCCGCGCGCGTTTTTCTGCGTCAGGCTGCGTGGAAGCTGGACACGAACGCCCCTGACGCCTCGAAATACTGCGCCATGGCCAAGAAATTCGTCACCGAGGCAGGCTCGCATATCGTCAATCAATGTCTGCAACTCCACGGTGGCTACGGCTATCTTGCCGACTATGGAATCGAGAAGCTGGTGCGGGATCTGCGTGTCCACGAAATCCTTGAGGGCACGAACGAAATCATGCGGCTGATCACAGCAAGGACGATGCTCAAGGCATGAGTGATATCAATATTTGCAAGACGGGACGCGCAGGCCATATCACCCTGACGCGAGAGGGTGCGCTGAACGCCCTGACCTACGACATGGGCCTGGCGATCGAGGCGGCGCTGCTAGACTGGGCGCACGACGACGAGGTTGCGCTGGTGATCATCGACGCGGCGGGCGACAAGGCATTTTGCGCCGGGGGTGACATCCGACAGATGTACGATACCGGAATCGCAGGCGATTTCAGCTATGGCCGCACCTTCTGGCGCGACGAATACCGCATGAACGCGCGCCTCGCCGAATACCCCAAACCCGTCGTGACCTTCCTGCACGGTTTTGTCATGGGCGGCGGTGTCGGGGTGGGCTGCCACGCCAGTCATCGTATCACCTGTGAAAGCACCCAGATCGCCATGCCCGAGGTCGGTATCGGCCTGGTTCCCGATGTCGGCGGGTCTTTGCTGCTGGCCAATGCACCGGGGCGGCTGGGCGATTACCTGGCGCTGACTGCCGCCAGGATGGGGCCAGCCGACGCGATCCACGCCGGTTTTGCCGATCACTTCGTGCCCGCTGACGCATGGGATGCGCTGAAATCCACCTTGATTTCAACTGGCCGCACCGATGCCATCCGCGCGGCGTCGCGCAAACCCGAACCGGGCCGCATCAGCGCCGAGGCCGCCCTGATCGACGCCTTGTTCGGCAGCCGCGATTTGCCCGCGATCATCGCCGCGCTTGAGGAGGAGATATATGACGAATTCGCCGCTGCCGCCCTCAAGGCGATCCAGCGCAACGCCCCCCTGTCGATGGCCTGCGCGCTGGAAATGCTGACGCGCCTGCACGGCAGCGACAATATCCGCGATGCACTGTCGCTGGAGTACCGCTTTACCTACCGCGCGATGCAGCACGGCGACTTTCTGGAAGGGATCCGTGCCCAGATCATCGACCGCGACCGCAAACCGAAATGGCGTCACGCGCTGACGCAGGTGCCCGAGCAGAGCGTGAACGACATGCTCGCCCCTCTGGGTGCGCAGGAACTGACATTCGACAGCGCACCCTGACATCACCGCGTCGGTGCGCCCTTTGGGAGGAGGAGCAGACATGAACATCGGATTTATCGGCCTCGGCAACATGGGGGGACCCATGGCGCGCAACCTGGCTGCGGCAGGGCATACCGTCACCGGCTACGACACAGCCGACGTACATATCGAGGGTCTTGCCACCGCCAGAAGCGCGGCACAGGCCGCAGCCGGGCGTGACGTGGTGATCACCATGCTGCCGAATGGTGACATCCTGCGCCGCGTCGCGGCGGAAATTCTGCCCGCGATGACGCCCGGTGCCTGCCACCTCGATTGCTCGACCGTCGATGTCGAAAGCGCCCGCGCCGTGGCCGACCTTGCAGAAAGTCACGGTCTGCTGGCCGCCGACGCGCCTGTCTCCGGTGGCACCGGTGGCGCGGACGCGGGCACGCTGACCTTCATGGTCGGTGCCTCGGACGCGGCCTTTGCCATGGCGAAACCCCTGTTCGACATAATGGGACAGAAAGCCGTGCATTGCGGCCCCTCCGGCAATGGTCAGGCGGCCAAGATCTGCAACAACATGATCCTCGGCGTGACGATGATCGCCACCTGCGAAGCCTTCGCGCTCGCCGACAAGCTCGGCCTCGACCGTCAGGCCATGTTCGACGTGGTGTCGACCTCGTCCGGCGCCTCCTGGTCCATGAACAGCTACTGTCCCGCCCCCGGCATCGGCCCGAAATCCCCCGCCGACAACGGCTATGAACCGGGATTTGCCGCCGATCTGATGCTGAAGGACCTGCGCCTGTCCCAGTTGGCAGCCCAGGGCGCAGATGCCGACACCCCCATGGGGGCGGCCGCCGAACGCCTCTATGCCCGCTTTGTCGAAGAGGAAGACGGCAAGGGCCGTGATTTCAGCGCCATGTTGCCCCGCTTCCGCGCCCGAGGTCGCAGCAGCTAGACCTCGGCTCGGCAACAATTGGCCCAAGCGGATGCTGGCCAAGACGGAAGGATCCTCTCTGCACGTTTAACCGTGAACCGATCACAATAAACGACAGGCAAAGAGGATCCTTTCATGACACATCCCATCGTCCGTAACGCCATCCGCACCATGCTCGCCGGCAGCCTTGCCCTGGGCATGGCATCCGCGCCCGCCCTCGCACGCAGTCCCGGCCCCGCCGACGACTGCGGCAAGGGCCAGACCTGCACCGATCAGCGCGCGCCATCCAGCAACAGCAACCAGCGCGACAATAGCCATTCGACCCCGGCCAAACCCGGTGCCCCGCAATCGAGTCGGGATCAAAGGGTCAAGTCCGAACCGCGCGACACCCGCAAAGGCTCACACGATACGGCTCACAGGGACAACCGCGACGGTCGCAAGTTCCACCAGCTTACTGCGCACGAACGCTCAGAATTGCCCAGGTTGCCAAAAGGACAATCCTATCGCCGCGACGGCGACAAGATCGTCCGCGTGAATGACGACACCGGCGCGATCCTCGCGATCCTGGGCCTGTTTGCGGTGCTGGCAAACACCCGCTAACATCGCGAACCACATTAATATTAACAAAGTATACGTGCACCCCGGAACTTTTCGGGATGCACCAGAGTTCTCTTTTCAGACGGCGGAAACAAGCCGAACCCCCGTCACCGGGGCGCCATCCCGGCCTGCCGCAACGCGGTACATGGGAAAGCTGAAAAGGAGAGACCGATGAAGCACATGATCCCCCTCGCCCTTACTGTCGCACTCGGCACCGCGACCCTCGCCGCGATGCCGCAATCAGCGAACGCATTCATCCCTGATGATGCCATGGTTTTCAAGGCGTCCTCCCACTCCAAAACACGTGGATGCCCTCCGGGCCTTGCCAAGAAATCCCCGGCCTGCGTGCCGCCCGGTCTGGCAAAGAAGGTCATGCCCTATGTCATTGGGGACCGTATCAACCCCGGGTATGATGACGTTATCCGCGTTCGCGAACCCGGTCTGTATGGCCTTGACCCCTATGCCACCTATTACCGCGTCGACAATCGCGTGGTTGAAGTGAATTCGCAGACCATGGAAATCGTGCGGCTGATCGGTGCTGTCTCCGACATCCTGAACTGATCACGACCTACGCCGCGTCAGGGCTGCCCCCTGACCGCCTTTACCCAGACAAAACAAGAAACGGACCCTGATGATGACGCATTCTGCTTTGCGCCTGCCGACCCTGCTCGCGATGTCGCTGGCCCTCCCCCTGATGATCGCCACAGCCGCCAACGCACGCAGTTGCGACGCGGTGAGCGAAGGCATCGCCTGCATCTCGGCAGAACCCATCAGCACCGACCTTCAGCCCGACGTGCGCCCCGGCTCCAATCCTGCGCTCAACAGTGATGAAGGCAATGTCCTGCGCAATGGCGCGACCGAAAACACCGCGCAGGCGTTTCAGTCAGGCGACGTGCTGCCCTATCAATACATGGTACTGCTGAACACCGCCCGCTATGGCCTGCCGAGCGCGCAGGACGGCTGGGTGTATTTCGACGTCGACGGGCAAATCTACCGCGCCGATCTCGGCACGCGCCAGGTGATTGATCGCGTCACGCAAGAGGCCAACATGCTCTACCAGGCGCGCGGTTGATAAAACCCGCTTGGCGACATGACAACCCGACAAAAAGGGGCGTGCTGATCACCAGCACGCCCCTTTCTTTTGATCCCCTGCGACTGAATATTGCCCCACCCGCGCGCGCCGATTTCGCGGGCGGGCGGCAATATCCTATTCCGCCGCCACCTTGGCATTCTTCAGCATGCCCTTCAGGTAACGCCCCGTATGGCTTGCCTCGACGGCGGCCACGTCCTCGGGTGTGCCGATGGCCACCACCTCGCCGCCGCCATCCCCACCCTCGGGCCCGATGTCGATGATCCAGTCCGCCGTCTTGATGACATCCAGGTTATGCTCGATCACGACAACCGTGTTGCCCTGATCCACCAGCTCGTGAAGCACCTCAAGCAGCTTGCGCACATCCTCGAAATGCAGACCGGTCGTCGGTTCATCCAGGATATAAAGGGTGCGCCCGGTCGCCCTGCGCGACAGCTCCTTGGACAGCTTGACGCGCTGTGCCTCGCCGCCTGACAGGGTCGTCGCCTGCTGACCCACCTTGACGTAACCAAGACCCACACGGACCAGCGCATCCATCTTTTCGCGGATGCTGGGCACCGCCTGGAAAAACGCCTGCGCATCTTCGACCGTCATATCAAGAACGTCCGCTATGCTTTTGTTCTTGAACTTAACTTCCAAGGTCTCGCGGTTGTACCGCTTGCCATGGCAGGTTTCGCAGGTGACATAGACATCGGCAAGAAAGTGCATCTCGATCTTGATGACGCCGTCACCCTGACAGGCCTCGCACCGCCCACCCTTGATGTTGAAGCTGAACCGCCCGGGCTTGTACCCGCGCGCCTTGGCCTCAGGCAGACCGGCGAACCAGTCGCGGATCGGGGTAAAGGCGCCGGTATAGGTGGCCGGGTTACTGCGCGGTGTACGCCCGATGGGCCGCTGATCGATGTCGATCACCTTGTCCAGATGCTCCAGCCCCTTGATCGTTTCGCAGGGTGCCGGCGTCTGGCGGGCGCCATTCAGCCTCATGCTGGCCGTCTTGAACAGCGTCTCGATCGTCAGCGTCGACTTGCCGCCCCCCGATACGCCACTGACACAGACAAACATCCCCATCGGGAACTTGGCCGAGACGTTTTTCAGGTTGTTGCCGGTCGCCTTGACCACCTCGATCGCCTTGCCGTTGCCTTCGCGGCGCACGGACGGCACCTCGATGGCGCGTTTGCCCGACAGATAGCGCCCGGTCATGCTGTCCGCGTTGGCCGCGATTTCATCCGGCGTCCCCTTCGCGACGACATGCCCGCCGTGCACCCCGGCACCCGGGCCGATGTCAAAGACATAATCGGCTTCGCGGATCGCTTCTTCGTCGTGTTCCACCACCAGGACCGAGTTGCCCTGATCGCGCAGGTTCTTCAGGGTCTCGAGCAGACGGCCGTTGTCACGCTGGTGCAGCCCGATGGAAGGTTCATCCAGCACATACAGAACCCCCGTCAAACCCGACCCGATCTGGCTGGCCAAGCGGATGCGCTGGCTCTCGCCACCACTTAATGTACCACTTGAACGTGCCAGCGTAAGATATTCCAATCCCACGTTATTCAGGAAACCGAGACGCTCCCGTATCTCCTTGATGATCGGTCGGGCGATCTCGCCTTTCTGCTTGCTCAGCTGCTCCGGCACCGTCTGGATCCAGTCCAGGGACTCGCGGATGGACATCTGCACGACATGACCCACGTGCAGGCCCGCAATCTTGACCGCCAGCGCCTCCGGCTTCAGGCGGAACCCATGACAGACGCCGCATGGGCGATTGTTCTGATAGCGCTCGAACTCTTCGCGCACCCAGTTGCTGTCGGTTTCGCGATAACGCCGCTCCATGTTCGGCACGACGCCCTCGAACGTCCGCGTGACGTTGTAGACGCGCCCGCCTTCGTCATAGCGAAAGGCAATCTCCTCTTCGCCAGACCCATAGAGGAACGCCTTCTGAACCTTGGCCGGCAGATCCTTCCACCGGGTGTTCGGATCGAAATCATAGTGCTTGGCCAGTGCTTCGATGGTCTGGATGAAATACGGCGACTTGCCCTTGCGCCACGGCGCAATCGCACCATCCGCAATCTTCAGCTGCGCGTCCGGCACCATCAGCCGCTCATCGAAGAACAGCTCCATCCCCAACCCGTCGCAATGCGGGCAGGCCCCGTCCGGCGCGTTGAACGAAAACAACCGCGGTTCGATGGACGGAATGGAAAACCCGCTGACAGGGCAAGAGAAATTCTCGCTGAAGGTAACCCGCTCCGGCTCTGCGCCGTCGTCCTCGCGCGGCGCGGTTTCCAGTACGGCGATGCCTTCTGCCAGGTCCAGAGCAGTACGGAACGAATCCGCCAGCCGCGTCTCCATCCCCTCACGCACCACGATCCGGTCAACGACCACATCGATGTCGTGGCGGTACTTCTTGTCCAGCTTCGGCGGCTCGTCCAATTCGTAAAAGGTGTTGTCCACCTTGACGCGCTGAAACCCCTGCTTGCGTAACTCTATGAATTCCTTGCGGTATTCGCCCTTGCGGTCGCGCACGATCGGCGCCAGCAGAAAGGCGCGCGTGCCCTCCTCCATGCCCATCACGCGATCAACCATGTCCTGCACCTGTTGCGCCTCGATGGGCAAGCCGGTCGCCGGGCTGAACGGCGTGCCGGACCGCGCATAGAGCAGCCGCAGATAGTCGTAGATCTCGGTCACGGTGCCCACGGTCGAACGCGGGTTCTTGCTGGTCGTCTTCTGTTCGATCGAAATCGCCGGGGACAGACCGCTGATATGGTCCACGTCCGGCTTTTCCATCATGTCCAGGAACTGACGCGCATAGGCCGACAGGCTCTCGACATAGCGGCGCTGGCCTTCGGCATAGATCGTGTCGAACGCCAGGCTCGACTTGCCCGACCCCGACAGACCCGTGATCACAACCAGCTGATCGCGTGGAATGTCCACGTCGATGTTCTTCAGGTTATGCTCGCGCGCGCCGCGCACCTCGATATTCTTCTGTTCCGCCATTACAGGCCCCCTCGGGTGAATGGTTGAAATCTAGTTTAAGCGCGGCAATCTTCCAAGAGCAATTGAAGAACATTCCACGAACTTGTTCGTTTTCGCCGCATCGCAGCGGCGCTGCCCACCTGAAAAGCAAAAGGGCGCCCCACAGGACGCCCCCAGATTTGCGCGACTGGTGACAGATCACATATGGATCTCGCGACCGTAGGCGGCAAGGACCGCCTCGTGCATCATTTCGCTCAGCGTCGGGTGCGGGAAGACGGTGTTCATCAGATCTTCCTCCGTTGTCTCCAGCTGACGCCCGATGACATAGCCCTGAATCAGCTCGGTCACTTCGGCCCCGACCATATGTGCACCCAGCAATTCGCCCGTCTTGGCGTCGAAGACCGTCTTGATAAAGCCCTCCTGCTCGCCAAGCGCGACGGCCTTGCCATTGCCGATAAACGGGAACTTGCCGACCTTCAGCTCGTACCCCTGCTCTTTCGCCTTGGCTTCGGTCAGACCGACGCTGGCGACCTGCGGGTGGCAATAGGTGCAGCCCGCGATGCTGCCCGGCTTGATGGGGTGCGGATGCCCGCCCGCCGCCAGTTCCGCCACCAGAACGCCCTCGTGGCTGGCCTTGTGCGCCAGCCAGGGCGCGCCCGCGATATCGCCGATGGCATAGAGACCTTCGACCGAGGTGCGGCAGAATTCGTCCGTCACGACGTGGGTGCGGTCGATCTTGACGCCCAGGTCCTCAAGGCCAAGGCCCTCGGTGTTGCCGACGATCCCGACAGCCGAGATCACGGTGTCGAACTCCATCTTCTCGATCTTGCCGCCGGTTTCGATATGGGCGACCACCTTGCCCTTGCTGCGATCCAGCTGCTTGACCCCGGATTTCTCCATGATCTTCATGCCTTGCTTGACGAACTGCTTCTTGGCAAAGGCGCTGATTTCCGCGTCCTCCACCGGCAGCACCCGGTCCATCACCTCGACCACGGTCGTGTCCGCGCCAAAGGTGTTGTAAAAGCTGGCGAATTCGATGCCGATCGCGCCCGACCCGATCACCAGCAGCTTTTTGGGCATCCGTGGCGGCTTCAGCGCATGGCGGTAGGTCCAGACCAGATCACCGTCGGCCTCCAACCCCGGCAGCTCACGCGCCCGCGCGCCGGTGGCGACGACGATATGCTTGGCGGTCAGCTCCTCGGTGCCCTTGTCGGTCTTGACGGAAACCTTGCCCTTGCCGGCCAGTTTCGCCTCGCCCATGATCGTGGTGACCTTGTTCTTTTTCAGAAGGTGCTTCACGCCGCCTTCCATCTGCGCCGCGACGCCGCGCGACCGCTTGACCACCGCATCCAGGTCAAAGTCGAACTTGTCCGCCGACAACCCGAAATCCTTGGCGCGCTCCATCAGGTGGAACACCTCGGAGGACCGCAGCAGCGCCTTGGTCGGGATACAGCCCCAGTTCAGGCAGATGCCGCCCAGGTTCTCGCGTTCGACGATCGCCACGTTCAACCCGAGCTGTGCGGCGCGGATAGCCGAGACATATCCGCCCGGACCTGCCCCGATCACGATGAAATCGAAAGATTTGGACGCCATGTGCCCCTCCGCTGCAAACTCGTTTCGAAGATAGTTTGATGTTAAACTATCTCTCCGCAACCCACAAGAACGCTCGGGCGTTTCCGCCTGGCGCTGACCGATACGCTGCCATGCAACGCCCCGCTACCACGGGACGCCGCGCTGGTGCCACTGTCACAACCCTGCGAGCCGCTGTCAAACAACAAGCGTCGGGGATTGGATGGATGCCTGTCCTGCCCCCACATGCAAAACGCCGCCCCCGGGATGCCGGGCGCGGCGTCATGTCAAAACGAAAAGATGCGGACCGAAAAGGCGCGACCGCTGCCTGTCAGCCGGCCGCCTGAAGCTTTTTCACCGTCTCGCCATATCCGCCCTCTTCGATATAGGCGGCCTCGGGCGCGGTAAAGGCACGGTCGAGCGCCTCGTTGCGATAGGGAAAGCGGCCGAACTTGCGGATCACTTCGCGGTGCGCCTGGGCGTGCAGCATGTTGCTGCCGCCCGTCTCGGGCATCCGATCCACCATCAGGCGAATGCAGCGATCCTGATCGCACAGGTTTTCCGAATGCATCAGGGGCAGGTAAAAGAACTGCCGCGCAGGTTCGTTGATACGCATGTCCCAGCCGTGGCGGATCGCCATCTTGGCCGCGGCCAGCGCCACCGCGTCGCTCTTGAAGGCCTTGCCCTCGCCGCGGAACATGTTGCGCGGAAACTGATCCATGAGGATGATATAGGCCAGCGCACCGCTGGGATAGGTCAGCCACAGCCCGTAGGCACCATCGCACGCATTCTGCCATGCGGCGCCGAACCGGTCGCGTATGGTCTGATCGATCTCGTCTCCACCGGTGTACCAACCCTCCGGCCCAACTTCGTCAAGCCAGAAAGAAAGCACCTCTTCTGGGGCAATCATGGCGGACTCCTCTCCTTTAGCCATTACGCCTTTGGTTGCAGCCTTACAGAGGTTTTTCCATATTGAAATGGCAAATTTGCCTCTTTCCGGCGCGAACCCGGCCCTCAAGCAGCAGTTTCATCGTCCGAAGCGTCTTCAGCCGCATCCGCTGCCCATTCCTGCGCCGCTTCGACCACGACCGGCGACGATGACATCATCACGGCCACGTAGGCCCCGGTGTCGTCCGACGACAGGCTGGGACGGCGCGTCATGCGATAGGCGGCGTAGCCGGCGGTCGCCAGCAGCAGCGCCGCGATAAACAGGAAAAAGCCGCCCGGCCCCACCAGCGTCATGACCCAACCGGTCAGCACGGGGCCGCCGATCGCGCCCAATCCGTTGACGAACATCATGCCCGCGCTGCCCGCCGCCATCTGATCGCTGTCCAGGTAGTCGTTCAGATAGGCCAAAAGCAGCGAATACAGCGGGTTGGTCATTGCCCCGATGATCGCCGCCGCCACCAGCAGCACGATAAAGCTGTCGCCGAAGACGTAGCCCAGCAACGCGCCGAACCCGGCCACCACGGCCTCGCATCCGATCAGCAAGCGCCGGTCCATCCGGTCCGACAGCCAGCCCAGCGGAAACAGCGCCAGCACCGCCCCGACGTAGAACATCGAGATGAACAGCGAAATCTGCGGAATGCTCATCCCAGCCTGGGTGCCGAAAACGGCCGCCATGCCGAACTGCGCCGAAAACGCGCCCCCCACCAGGAACACGCCCACGATACTCAGCGGAGAGGTCTTGAACAGTTCGACCAGCGACATCGGCTTGGTACTCTCGAACGCCGGTGTCGGTGAAATCGACAGCAGGATCGGCGCAAAGGAAATCGAAACCAGGATCGACGGCACGATGAACAGAACGAACCCCGCCGGGTCACCCAGCAGCAGAATGCCCTGCGCGCTCAGGATGCCGAGCACCTGCACGATGGAATACAGCGCCAGGGACTGACCGCGCGTCTCGTTGGTGGCGGCATTGTTCAGCCAGCTTTCCGTGGTGACATACACCCCGGAAAAGCAGAACCCGATGATCAGCCGTTCGATCATCCAGGCATAGGGGTTGGCATAGGCCGGATACAGGATCAGCACGGCCGAGATGAACGAGGCCAGCGCCGCGAACACCCGCACGTGCCCGACCCGCCGGATCATCCCCGGCGCCAGGCGCGACCCGCCCAGAAAACCCGCGAAATACGTCGACATGACCAGCGACATGTGAAAGGTCGAAAACCCCTCGATCTCGCCGCGCACACCCAGCAAGGTGCCTTGCAGGCCATTGCCCAGCATCAGCAGCATAAGACCGAGCAGCAAGGCCCAAGAGTTTCTAAGAACCTGGATCATCCGGCTTCTCCCTTTCAGGGCACCGAACTGACCGGGCCTGCAACGGCGTGAACGGTCATGAGAACGGCAAATTCACGTTAATACGCGCCGACGCGCGAAAATCTCTGCGACCTGCCTTTTCACGTCAGGCGCGCGGGATCAACAGAGACGCATCTCCGTACGAGAAGAATCGGTAATTTTCGGTAACCGCATGGGCGTAGATCTGCCGGATCACATCCGGCCCCATCAAGGCCGAGACCAACATCATCAGCGTGCTCTTGGGCAGGTGAAAGTTTGTCATCAGCGCGTCCGACACGGCAAAGCGGAACCCGGGATAGATGAAGATATCCGTCTCGCCCTGCCAGGGGGCAATCGCGCCGCTGGCCTGCGCCGCGCTTTCGATCAGCCGCAGCGCCGTGGTGCCGACCGGGATCACACGGCCCCCGGCCGCCTTGGTCGCGGCAATCTCGGCGGCGGCCACATCGCTCACCTCGCCCCATTCGGCGTGCATCTTGTGGGTCGTCACGTCCTCGACCTTGACCGGCAGGAACGTGCCCGCCCCGACATGCAGCGTGACATGGGTGAACCCGACGCCCATTGCGCGCAGCCGCCCCAGCAGGTCATCGTCGAAATGCAGCGACGCCGTTGGGGCGGCCACAGCACCGGTATTCTTGGCCCAGACCGTCTGGTAGTCATCCTTGTCCTGCGCGTCCGGCGCGCGCAGCGCCGCGATATAGGGTGGCAGCGGCATGTTCCCGGCCTCGGCCAGGGCCGCATCGAAATCCTCGCCCGTCAGGTCGAACCGCAGCAAGCCCTGCCCGTCCTGCTTGGCCTCCAGCACAGCCGACAGGCGCGCCGAAAAGCGGATCACCTCGCCCTCCCTCACCTTGCGCAGGGGTTTCAGCAGCGCCGCCCAGGTGCCATCGGCACGCGGTTCCAGCAGGGTCACCTCGATCTGCGCCTGCGTGTCGCCTGCATCGGATGTGCGGGCGCGCACGCCGGACAGGCGCGCCGGGATCACCTTTGTGTCGTTCAGCACCAGCCTGTCGCCGGGGCGCAGCCAATCGCCGAGGTCACGCACCACGGCATCGGTGATCGTGTCCCCCTGCGCAACCAGCAGCCGCGCCGAAGACCGCGGTTTCGCGGGCCGCGTCGCGATCAGCCGTTCCGGCAGGTCGAAATCGAAATCGGATAGGTGCATGTCGTCTCTCCTGGCAGCGCGTGCTGCGCTACACCGAAACGGCCCCGCTTCGCAATGCGCCGCCGCTACTCTGGAACGCGGGGCGCAGGTCTGCGAAAGATCTCGCGGAACATCCCCGGCGTCAGCAGCGACAGCGGGTTGACCCCGACCTTGGGCGCCGACGCAGGGCCGTTCAGCGTGAAATTCATCCCGAACAGCCCCTCGCCCTTGCGGGTCAGAAAGGCGCCGATGCCGTTCAGCACGTAAAACGGCGACACCACGCCCTGCATGTTCATCGTCTTGGCGCCCAGATCATAGGTGCCATCCATCGAGATCCCCATGGAGGCACCGATGGCACTGGATTTGCGCAGGTACAGCATGTCCGGCGTCAGGCGGAAATCGGCCTCGACATCGGAAAACAGGATGCCCTGCCCGGCCATCTGCTCCACCAGGCCGACGACGCTGATCGAACTCAGCAACGCCGCCATCGCCGGGGCGTCCTGGATCGACAGGTCCTTGACCACCAGCTTGCCATCGAAATTGCCCTTCTCTCCTGTTGGACGCAGCTCCAGCGCCAGCGCGCCCCCACGCCCTTTCGACAAAAGACCCGCGGCCGCGATCACGTCGCCCGCGTTGGCCGCATCGATGCGCACGACCTCGTCCCCCCCGTCGCGGATCACCCGACCCTGCACCGCGGGCCCGCCGTTGACGCGGCCGGTAAACGCCCCGGTGATCCCGCCCACGGTTGAAAAATCGCCGTCGAAACCGTCCAGTCGCAGGGAGTTGGTCACCGTCAATCGGTCGAAACGCGCCGACACCGGCCCGCCACTGCCGCCGCCGGTCGGTAAAACCGGCAAATGGCGCAGGTCGAGAGACCCTCCGTTGATCGCGACGCCCGGGGCCTGTCCCTCAGCGCGCGCGCTCAGCACCACCGGCGCGTCCAGCCATCGCCCGACCCGGACACGCTCGAACCGTGCTGCCTCCAGCTTGCCCGCGCTGGTCAGCTCGATCCTGCCGTCGGCGCTCAGACCCGGTGCCTCCAGGTGCAATCCGTCGATAGATACCGGCGTGCCCAATGTGCCCGACACCGCCAGATCCGCCGTCGCCGCTTCGCCCAGGCGCCATCCGATCCCATCGATGCGCAGGCCCACCCCCCGCAGATCCGAGGTCAGCCGAAAGCTCGGAACGCCCCCCTTGGGCAGGTCGACATGCAACTGGCCGCTGCCCGCGCCGGTCATGGTGCCCTCGGGCATACCGGCCAGGAACGCCCCCGCGAACCGGTCGTCCAGCGTCACCACCGCGTCGATCTCCGACCCGGTTGCCCCCGCGCCCAGCGCCGTGTTCCACGCGCCATCAAAGGCGACCCCGTCCAGCGTGCCCGCCCCGGCAATCCGCAGCGTGCCCGTATCGCCCGTGACCGAAAGGCTCTGCGCCCGCAGCATCCGCCCCGGCATCAACTGGTCGCTGGCCACGTCGCGCAAGGCGGCGTTCAGGCTCAGCTTGACCTCCTCCAGCGGCAGGCGCTTGATCAGAGGAAAGGTGATATCGGCCTGCACCGCGGCCTCTCCCTCGGCCAGGTCGACCGGCTTGCCGGCCTTGCTCAGAAACCGGAAAGGCTCCTCGTCCAGCAGCGCCAGCGTGTCGCGCAACGCGCTCTGCGTGCGCAGGTGCACGGTGCCGATGCTTGGCTTCTCGGTCACGTCCGCCACCACGAAGGACGTGCCCGCGATGTCCACCGGCGCCGCCGTACCCGCGCCCTTGGGCGCCGCAACCTGACCCTCTGTCGCTTCGATCACGAACCGGTTGCGCAACAGGCTGGCGTGGCCGCGCGCGCCGGTGACCGGGGGCAGCGTCTTCAGGAAACGCGCCGTCAGATCACGGAATTCGAACCCCAGGTAGATGTCGGGCTTGCCGCCCTCGCTGGCCCGAACCCCCAGTTGCAGGTTTTCCAGCAGACCGTCCTGTACGTTCTGATCGATCCACTCACGCGTCTTTCCCACCGCCGACGGTGGCCAATAGGGCAGCAGGTCGCGCGCCTGTATCGCGTCCATATGGCCATCCAGGTGCAACCCCCACCCGCTGGCATCGGCAGCCATGTCACCCCGCAGCACCATCCGCTCCGCGCCCTGGCGCAGCGTCAGCGCCCCCAGGCTCAGCCGAAAGGGATCCAGCTGCAACCGCAGGTCCAGCTGCGCCCCCTCCAGGTGCACCGGTTCGGGAAACAGGTCCGCAGGATCCGCCACCACGTCCGTCGCGCGCAATTGCCCGACCAGCGCAACCGGCCCGCCTTCCGCGCCTGTCAGCTTCAACTCGCCGTCGCCCTCCAACCGAACCCAGCGACTGTCCACCGACAGCTCTGAAAACCGCAACGACTGGCTGGCGGGATCGTAGGTGAAATAGGTGCGCGCGGCATTGAAGGGAACCGGCCGCGTGCCCTGTGTCGGCTGCAACACCCCCGCCCCGATCTGCAACGTCGCGTTCAGGGGGCCAACCGCCCCCGTCTCATCGAAACCAACCCGCAGCGCACCCGACAAGGGCGCATCCAGCACCCCCAGCCACGCCAGCGCCGGGCTCTGCGTCGCCAGGTCAGCGGCGGGCATGTCCTGCACCGACAGGGCGAACTGGCCGCTCGGACTGTCCAGCGTCGTGGTATAGCTCGTCTCGATCACCGTCGCATAGGATCGCCCCCCCAGCAGGGCGAAATCCCCGCCGATGCGCAGCCCCGCGCCGTCCCTGTCCAGGCTCAGCCGCCCGCCATCCAGCGACCATCGCCGCCCGGCACGCAGATCCTCGTAGACCATCGTCAGGCCCTGCCCGTCGATCCGCGTCAGACGGGCCAGCGCCTCGGTGCCCAGCAGCGCCTTGAACTCGTCCAGCGCTTCGACCAGATCCCGCCCGGCCTCCAGCGCCCCGGCGTCCTGATCGCCATTCGCGGCACCGGTTGCGCCACCGTTGCCGCCAGGGGTCGCGGCGGCGGCATCCTGGCCCGACAGCCCCCCCTCGGCCGCCATCCCGCCCGTGTGCGACAGCACGTCAAAGGCTCCGTCGGCATTGCGCCTCACCCGTAGATGAACCCCCGACAGCGCAATCTCGCGCGGTTGCAGACGCCCCAGCAGCAGCGGTTCCATGGCCATGCGGGCCGACATGTCCGCCAGCGTCAGACGGGTGCGCCCGTCCCCCATCGACAGGGTGACCCCGCTCAGTTGCACGCGGGGCTGCCAGCCCTGTTCGACCACCAGCGACAATTGCTCGAACCCGACATCCAGACCGGGCGTCTGCGCCTCGATCTTGCGCTCGATCTCCGCCCGCACCCATTCGGGCACCTGCAGCTTTCCGCCATCGCCTGCGACATACAGCGTGCTCACCCCCAGAACCACCAGCGCAATGGCAAAGACCGCGCGCAGGGTCAGCAGAAACAGGGTCTCGCAACTGCGATAGGTCCAGTGCCGCTTGCGTCCATGATGGCTGTTGTACCGACTGCGATAGCGCGACCGTCTCCTGCCCCCGGCGGGCGCGTCCGCTTGCGTCGCCGTCCCGTCCTGCACCCCACCGTCCTGCGACCCGCCGTCCTGAGATGCCTCTCCCACGACACGCGCCTTCCGCCGCGCACGCAAGCGCAGGCGTCCCTTCCTGCCCGGGCGCGAGTGTTCAGTCCCCACAGCGGCCTCACTGGCGGCCTCACTCCCTGCCTTGTCTATGCCTGCCCCGTCTTCTTTTGCCGCGGCGCCTTCCCGATCTCCCCCGGCACCTTCTCGCGATGGCGCTCCGCCAGGCACACCGCGGCTCATAGACGGCGGGGCATCGGGATGCGCATTCTCGGGGCCGGGAACCACCCCCCGGTCCCCGGCATCTCCCGCGCTCTCCCTGTCGGCCCCTGCGGACCTGTGCCTGTCGTCCATTACCTGTCCCGTCATTGCGCCAGCTGCCCCGGCGCGCCCCTCGTGCCCGCTCGACGGCACGCGATCCATCCCGTGACGCGAATTTGCGACCGATCTCGGACGATGCCTTTAATCTCTTCCGCCGCCGCTTAATATGGAAGCACGAAATGTTTCTCAGGAAAGGCAAAACTATGCCCATCGAAGGCGATATCGCCCCCGACTTCACCCTGCCCGGCACCAACGGCAGCAGCGTCACCCTCTCAGACCTGCGCCCGTCCCCTGTGGTGGTCTTTTTCTATCCGCGCGACGATACCCCCGGCTGCACGACCGAGAACAAGGATTTCACCGCCCTCGCCGCCGAATTTCAGGCCGCTGGCGCCCGCGTTCTGGGCATTTCCAAGGACACCGTCGCCAAACATGAAAAGTTCGTCGCCAAGCATGATCTCGGGACGGACCTGCTCTCGGATGCCGACGGCACCGTGTGCGAAGACTGGGGCGTATGGGTGGAAAAGAACATGTACGGCAAGACCTACATGGGGATCGAACGGGCCACCTTCCTGCTCGATGGCAGCGGCACCGTCCGGCGGGCCTGGCACAAGGTCAAGGTTCCCGGCCACGCCGAAGAGGTCCTGTCTGCCGTCCGCGCGCTCTGACGCCCGCACCCCGGGGATGGCGACACGACCGCGCGCCGTCCCCCTCCCGCCACAGGCAAGCCAGCCCCCACCGCGGCCTGCCGCCTCATCCCACCGACACCCCGCTCACCGACCCTGGGCCCCCTCTGCCTCCCCGCGATATGACGGTCCCTTGGCCTCCCCGTCATCTGGCCGTAAATACCCCGGGGGGACAGGCGAAGCCTGGCGGGGGCAGCGCCCCCTCCCGTCCCGCCCAATCGCGCGGCCCTTGCAAGGTCCGTCTGCAACGCCCTTCACCCCGCCTCACGCCAAACCTCGCCGCCCTCTTGAACCGCCCAGCCCCCGAAAAACCCAGCCCCCGAAACGCCCCGCCACGCCGCCCCTCAGCCCCTCTCACCCGCCCCCAGCAGTGGCGTTTGAAACACCGTTCAGATACCGTTTCGAAACCGTCAGGATACCGACGTGGCTTTTCTTTGGTTTCAATGACTTGCACAGGTCATACCGCCCCGCACCGACGTCCCCCACCGACGCGCGCCCTAGCCTCACTGGCACACAGCCTCTTCCCCCACCGGCATATGCCCCGAATGACAGAGATCCCAAATGGCAACCGTTCGCCCGCAGACCCTCACAGACATGGCGGTCGAGGTGCTCAGCACCGACGACGGCCGCGCCAAGACGGCGCTCTCGCATGCCCACGCCGCGCGCTGGCGGGCCGCGCGCGACGCCGGAACGCCGATCCCCGTCGGCACCGCGTCCCCGCCGCTGCAACCCGCCCGCCCGGAGAAACCCGACCTGCGCGCGCCCCGTGACGTTCCGCGGCGCCGTCCCGGCACAGCGGCGGGGCGCATCGCCCTGTTGCACGCGGTCGCGCATATCGAGCTCAACGCCGTCGATCTGCACTGGGATATCATCGCCCGCTTCGGCCATGTCCCGATGCCACAGGGCTTCTATGACGACTGGGTGCGCGCGGCAGACGAGGAAAGCAAGCATTTCAACCTGATGTGCGACTGCCTCGAGGCGCTCGGATCCCACTATGGCGCGCTGCCTGCCCACGCCGGGATGTGGCGCGCCGCCGAAGACACGGTCGACGATCTCTTCGGGCGCCTCGCCGTGGTGCCCATGGTTCTCGAGGCACGCGGCCTCGACGTCACCCCCGGGATGATCGAGATCTTCCGCAAGGCCGATATTACACAGGCGGTTCAGGCGCTTGAGACGATCTACGCCGAGGAGGTCGGCCATGTCGCCTACGGGTCGAAATGGTTTCACTACCTCTGTGGGCGGCACGAACATGACCCCAAGCCGATGTTCCACGCCCTCGTGCGCAAATATTTCCACGGTGTCCTCAAGCCCCCCTTCAACGCGGAAAAGCGCGCCGAGGCAGGCCTGCCGCCAGATTTCTACTGGCCCCTCACCGAACAGGACGACAGCGCGACGGACTGAGCTCAGGATCGGCGTCGGCCGCGCAACGGCCCTCCGCGCAAGGTCCGGCCGGCACGCATCCCACCGACCCGATCCCGCCCCTGCCTGTCTCCCGCCCCAGCCTGTCTCCTGCCCCAGCCTGTCCTCGATCCGCAAAGCCCTCGCGCCCTTGCGCACGCCGGTCGCGCCACGCCACCCCCCAGGCACCGCACCCCCCGATCAAACTGATCGCGCCATTTGTTTCGCGCGCGAAAGTTTGGAAACATCGCTTATTTTCGGCGGCTATTCGCCAGATCCGCGAATTTTCGCCTCTCTGCGAAGGCGGTCCGGCCAAAAAGGTTGCCGCATGGCTGTCGCTTGGGTAACAGGTTTCAAGCGCCCCGGTGGGGACCATGAACGACGGGCGCAGGGGAACGACAAGGGACATTGACCTCGTGAGGACACGGCTAGCAATTCGCCTGCATTCAGTGCTTGAACGCCACTTTCCGGAACGTCGCCTGTTTCTGCGATCCGACAGCGAAACCCGGTTCATCCGGCTCCGCCCCGCCACTCAACTCTTTGCCACCGCGGGCGGCGCGGCCATCGTCGCCTGGACGATCATCGCCACCGCCATCCTGCTGATGGACACCATCGGGTCGGGCAATTACCGCGAACAGGCCCTGCGCGACCAGCTCACCTACCAGGTCAGCCTCAACGACATGGCCACGCAACGTGACCTGCGTGAATCCGAAGCCCTCGCCGCCCAGAACCGTTTCAACGCCGCCCTCGCGCGCGTCTCTGACATGCAGACCGAGCTGCTCAAGGCCGAGGCCCGCAACCGCGAGCTGGAAACCGGCATCGACGTGATCCAGACCACACTGCGCCGCACCATCCGCGAACGTGACGAAGTGCGGGCCGAACTGGCGGTTGCAACCGCCCCCGAGGCCAGCGGCGAACGCCCCGAACTGCCCGCCTACGCCGAAGATACGCTGGCCTTTCTGTCCAGTGCGCTCAGCGATACCGCGATGGAACGCGACAAGATCGACGCCGACGCGCAGGATGCCCTGCTGCAGGCGGATGAACTGTCACAGCGCATCGCCCTGATGCAGGATCAGAACGACGCGATCTTTCACCAGCTCGAAGACGCCATGGACGTCTCGGTCGAACCGCTGGACAAGATGTTCCGCGCTGCGGGTCTGAACACCGACAACCTGCTCAAGCAGGTGCGGCGTGGCTATTCCGGCCAGGGCGGCCCGCTGACCCCGATCTCCTTTTCCACGATGGGCGAAATGCCCTCGCCCGACGCCATGCGTGCCAATGCCATCCTTGCCAAGCTCGACACGCTCAACCTCTACCGTCTCGCCGCGTCCAAGGCGCCTTTCGCGATGCCGGTGCACACGTCCTTCCGCTATTCGTCGCCCTTCGGGGTGCGCCGCGACCCCAAGACCGGCGGACGTCGCAATCACTATGGCGTCGATATGGCTGCCTCCATCGGCACCCCGCTCTACTCGACCGCGGATGGTGTCGTGATCCATGCCGGCTGGTCGACCGGCTATGGCAAGCTGGTAAAGATCAAGCACGATTTCGGGATCGAGACCCGCTATGGTCACATGTCGCGCATTTCCGTCAAGGTGGGCCAAAGGGTCTCGCGCGGGGACCGCATCGGTGATATGGGATCAACCGGACGCTCGACTGGATCGCACGTGCATTACGAGGTGCGAGTGAACGGCAAACCTGTAAACCCGATGACCTATATCAAGGCTGCAAAAGATGTTTTCTAAGAGCAAAATCAACGAACCCGGACCGAAAACCTCCGAAAGCTCCCCTTCGGCAGGCACCGACCTCTCGGCGCCCAAGCCCGCCTCCAGCCCTGACTACAAGCCGACGCCGCCCAAGGCAAAGCCGCCTGCGTCCGTGCTGTCGACCGACCTGCACATCACCGGCAACCTCAAGACCACCGGCGACATCCAGGTCGAAGGCACGATCGAAGGCGATATCCGCGCGCACCTGCTGACCATCGGCGAAGGCGCCACGATCCGTGGTGAGGTCACCGCCGACGACGTCGTCATCAACGGCCGCATCATTGGCCGTGTGCGCGGTCTCAAGGTCCGCCTGACGTCTACCGCACGCGTCGAGGGTGACATCATCCACAAGACGATCGCGATTGAATCCGGCGCGCATTTCGAAGGTTCCGTGCAGCGTCAGGATGATCCCCTGACCGGCGGCAAGACCGCCCCCAAGAAACTGGCGCCGCCGACCCCGGACGCCCCGACCGAGGGCTGATCGCCAAACGGCGGCGCTCGGACCGGGTGCGGACCGAGCACGGGCGGACTTGCATCGAACCGGCGCGGACCAGAGCAGCACCGCACCGCCCCCCGGGCGCAGTTCCCCCGGCATGAATGACAAAGCCCCGGCCAATGGTCGGGGCTTTCGCGTTCCAGACCCTGCCTGGCCGCAAAGGCTGCGACACTGCGCAGTTCCGGACAGGGGGATGCCTGTTTCAGACGTTCAGTTTGGGTTCAAGCTTCCAGTTCGGCATCCCAATACAGGTAATCCATCCAGCTTTCATGCAGATGGTTTGGCGGGAACCGCCGGCCCATGTTGCGCAATTCCTCGGCGCCCGGCGCACGCGGCGGCTTGCGCAGATTCATGCCCGCGCGGCGCAGGCTGTTGCTGCCCTTCTTCAGGTTGCAGGGCGAACAGGCGGCCACGACATTTTCCCAGCTCGTGATGCCACCACTGGCGCGCGGCACAACGTGGTCAAAGGTCAGATCCCCCCGTGCGCCACAGTACTGACAGGCGAATTCGTCCCTCAGAAAAAGATTAAAGCGCGTGAAGGCCACGCGCTTTTGAGGTTTGACATAATCTTTCAGGACAACGACCGAAGGGATCCTTATCCGGGTACTGGGGCTTCGCACGAAGGTGTCGTACTCGGCCACGATATCCACCCTGTTCAGCCAGGCGGCCTTGACCGCCTCCTGCCAGGGCCACAGCGACAACGGATAGTATGACAATGGCCGGTAATCCGCGTTCAGTACCAGGGCCGGGTGCTGCTTCAGCGCCGCTGGCTCCCTCACGAATTCCGTTCTGAAATCTCCGTCCATCTGCGACTCCGTTTCCGTCCTGTCTGCCCGCACCGGGCACCAGAGCGGGAACCCCGCCCCAGCAACACATCGACTATATATCGCGGTAAGAGCCTGACAAGCCCCATGATATATAGATATGCCGCAAAGCCCTAACCGCAATGCGTAACGCCCAAATGACAATCGCGAAACAGTTCCGGCCCTGCGCATGGCCCGTTGCGCCGCAGGGCCAACGATCCTTGCGGGGTCAGCCGCGCGGGTCCGGCGCCATCCCGCCGGTGCGCGTCGCTTGACACCGCCTTTCCCCCGCATAACTTGGCGGCATGACACAGCCCGATACCCCCGCAGGCCCGCCGCCCGCCGCGTTGCTCGAATTTGCAATCTACACAGCCGATCTCGACGCCGCCGAGGCGTTCTATGGCGGCGTCCTCGGCCTGACCAGGATCGTGCGCGCCGACGACCGGCACGTGTTCTATCGTGTCGGCGACATGGTCCTGCTGATCTTCAACCCGGCGCGCACCGTCCTGGGCGGGTCGAACCCCGACCTGCCGGTTCCTGCGCACGGGGCACATGGCCAGGGCCATCTGTGTTTTGCCGCCACCGCTGCCGAGCTGACCTATTGGGTGGATCGGCTGACCTCCGCGGGCTATCCCATCGAAGCGGACTTCCACTGGCCCGGTGGCGCGCGCTCCATCTATCTGCGCGACCCGGCCGGCAATTCTCTGGAATTTGCCGAGCCGCGCCTCTGGTTTCCCGACGCCTGACGCGCGGCACCGCACCGTACCGCACCGTATCTTTCATACGCGGGCATGGTGCCGGCGATCTGCCTTCGTCGTGTCAGATCGCCTGCCCGCAACGCCCCCTGCCCGCAACGCCCTCTGCGCCAGCTCAAAACCCGCATTTGTCGCGCAGGAAGGCCAGTGCCACCGACAGACCGTCCGGCGCAATGCCGTGGGCCGTCCCCTTCATGATATGGGCAAACACTTCCTTGAAGCCCGCTTCCTGCAACGCCTCTGCCGCCTCGGGCAGGCTCTGCGGCGGCACGACATCGTCCTCGTCCCCGTGCACCAGCAGGATCGGCATCTTGACCGCCACTTCGTCGCCCAGCGTCTCCGGCCGCAACAGTCGCCCTGAAAATCCGACGACCCCCGACACCGCGTCTTCGCGACGTGGGGCCACGTGCAATGCCATCATCGTGCCTTGCGAAAAGCCGAACAGCGCCACCTGTTCGGGCATCACGTCCTCGTCAACCATCAGCGCATCGAGAAATGCGTCGAGGTCCTGAACCGCCGCCGCCATGCCCCGCTCGGCTTCTTCTTCCGACGAACCGTCCAGCCAGGGGATCGGAAACCACTGAAAACCCATCGGCGCGCTCGGCACCGTTTCGGGGGCGTCGGGCGCCACGAACAGCGTATCGGGCAAGTGTTCGCCCAACGGGTCCGCAAGGCTCAGCAGGTCCGCGCCATTTGCCCCGTAACCGTGCAGGAACACCACGATCGAGCGGGTTTCTCCCGAAACAGGTTCTTTTCTTTCGGCGTTCAATACCCGTGTCATGCTCGTCCCTCTCTGTTTTTCTCGGCCCGGTAAAAAGACCACAACATGCGTGCAGCGACCCCGCGCCAGGGCGACCAGGCCTGCCCCATGGCGCGAAAGGCCAATTCGCCCGGCCGCGCATCCAAGCGGTAAAGCAGCCGGGCGGCCTCCTGCAAGGCCAGATCGCCCGCAGGCAGGATGTCGGCGCGACCAAGGGCCGTCGTCGCGTAGATTTCCGCGCTCCACCGCCCAATGCCCGGCAGCGCCACAAGACTGGAAATGACGTCCTCGTCCGGCAGGGTAGCAAGGGCATCAAAATCCGTGCCGGACGCCGCGATGGCCAAGGCATAGCGTATTTTCGGGCGGCTCAGACCGACGGCGCGCAATCCTGCCTCGCCCGCGGTCAGCACGGCCTCCGGCGTGATCAGCCCGGCCCCCTCGACCCGCGCCCAGATCGCAGCCGCCGACGCGGTCGAGACCTGCTGACCGGTGATCGCATGCAAAAGCGTGGCGAATCCTTCTGGCCGTCGGCGCAGGGGCGGCAGGGGCAGCATTGCCGCGATCCGCGCCATTCCCGCGTCATGCGCGGCCAGCCATGCGACGCCTTCGCCCAGGGCCGCCTCGGAGTCCAGAACCCTCATCGCACCGCCAGCCATGTCATCGCCTCCGCAACACTACGCAGCACGGTCACGCCCGGCGGTGCATCCGGCCGCGCGATCAGCAAAACCGGCAGACCAAGAACGCGCGCCGCATCCAGCTTGGCGCGCCCGGCGGTCCCACCGGCATTCTTTGCCACCAGCCAGTCCACCCCCAGATCCCGGAACAGCGCCTCTTCGGCGGATTGGGCAAACGGCGGTCGCCCCACCAGGTACTGTCCGTCGACATGGGGGAACGGCTGGTCCGGCGGGTCTATCACCCGCAGCGTCATGCGCCGCCCGGCCATGTTGGCATACCGTGGCAGGCTTTGCCGCCCCGTCGCCAGAAACGCATGGTCGCCCACCGGGATATGCGCCGCAACCTCGCTCTCGTCCGCCAGAAAGGTCCAGGCGTCGTCGCGCCCGGGTTGCCAGCCCGGGCGTCGCAACAGCGCATAGGGCAGATCCTGCTCAGCACAGATGCGGGCGGTGCGCGCGGTGATCCTTGCGGCAAAGGGATGCGTGGCATCCAGTACGGCGCGAATACCCGCGCAGGCAAGGTAGGTCCGAAATCCCTCTTCCCCGCCGAACCCGCCGACGCGGCTGGCAATGGGTTGGGGGGCGGGCCTCCGCACTGCCCCGGCAAGCGACACGACGGCAGGCGTGCCCGCTTCGGCAAGCTTGCCCGCGATCACCCGTGCCTCCGCGGTTCCGCCCAACAGCAGGATTGTCATGCCCGCCCCACCACGACGCCGCTTCGGTCGATGACAACGACATCGGCGCCGACCTCTGGCGGCAGCCGACGGCGCACCTCGGCCAGCGCCATGCGGGCGACCCAATCGCCAAAGCGCGGCCCCAGATGCGCCAGCACCTCCAGCGCCGTTCGCATGTCGCGCAGCTCCGGCGCGTCGAACGCGCGTGCCAGCGCATCGAAATCCACCTGTGATCGCCCTGAATGCAGATCCGCCGCCCCCTGTGCCAGCTTGCACACCTTGCCGATGCCGCCGCCGATCGTGACATGCGGCACCGGATGGGCAGAGATGTATTTCAGCAGCCCGCCGGCGAAATCACCCATGTCGAGCATTGCATGATCGGGCAGCGCGTACATCTTCTGCACCACCGCCTCTGACGTGGCGCCAGTGCACCCGGCCACCCGCGCAAGCCCCGCCGCCCGCGCGACATCCACCCCCCTGTGGATCGAGGCGATCCAGGCGGCGCAGGAAAACGGGCGTACGATCCCCGTCGTGCCCAGAATGGACAAGCCGCCCTCGATCCCCAACCTCGGGTTCCAGGTCTTGCGGGCCAGCGCGGCGCCCTCAGCGACCGACACCGTGATTTCCGCATCCAGGGCACGGCCATGGGCGGCGGCCATGTCGCGCAGCACGTCTTCCATCATCTGTCGCGGCACCGGGTTTATCGCAGGCTCGCCCGGCGGAATCGGCAGACCGGGGCGCGTCACCGTGCCAACACCCGTTCCGGCGCGAAACCTGATCCCCTCTCCGCCCGGCTCGACCCGCGTGCTGATGCGCGCGCCATGCGTCACGTCCGGGTCATCCCCGGCATCCTTGATGATCGTGGCAGTCGCCCACCCCTCGCCGACCTCCAGCGCGTCGATGGCGAAGTCAGCACTCTCACCGCGCGGCAAAATGATCGTGACCCGGTCGGTCCGCCCCGGCCCCCATAGCGCCATCAGCGCCGCCTTGAGGGCGGCGGTGGCACAGGCGCCCGTGGTCCAGCCACGGCGCAATTCTCGGTCTGGTCTGCGGCTCATGCGGCGCGATCATACGGTCACGCCCCAGCAGCGCCACGGGAATCTGACCCAGTGCGGCGCGATTGCCGCAAACGGTTTTCCATCCAGACCCCGCCTGGTGGATAATTCTGCCGATACGCCTGCCGCCAGGCTATGGCTTTCCTTTTCGCGGCCTGCGGTGCAGCCCGGCCTTTCGCGGCCTCGTCCGTGCGGGCTATACTTGCGGCATGACCGACTCATCCCCCTCCGCACCTTCGCTGCCCGGCGGCGCCTGGCCTGTCCTCGAACCCGGCTGGGTCTGGCTTTGCGGGGCCGGCCCGGGCGATCCGGGCCTGCTGACGCTACACGCGCTCAACGCCCTGCGACAGGCCGACGTCGTGATCTACGACGCATTGGTGCAAAGCGCGATCCTCGATTGGGCGCCACAGGCCGAACACGTCTACGCGGGCAAGCGCGGCGGCAAACCCTCGGCCCGGCAACGCGACATCTCGCTCCGCCTCGTCGATCTCGCGCGAGAGGGCAAACGTGTTCTGCGGCTCAAGGGTGGCGATCCCTTCGTCTTTGGCCGCGGCGGAGAAGAGGCACAGACGCTGATCCAGCATGGCGTCAACGTGCGCATCATTCCCGGCATTTCGGCGGGTATCGGCGGGCTGGCCTATGCCGGCATCCCGGTCACCCACCGCGATGTCAACCAATCCGTCACCTTCGTCACTGGCCACGATCAATCGGGCGAGGCACCGGGGTCTTTGAACTGGCGTGCCATTGCCGAAGGCGCGCAGGTGCTGGTGATCTACATGGGCATGAAACACGCCCGCCGCATCGCGGACGCCCTGATGCAGGCCGGTCGTCCCGCCGATGAACCGGCGGCGGTGGTGTGCAATGCCACCACACCGGAGCAGCAGGTTCTGGAAACCACGCTCGGCCGCCTTGCCGACGACATCGACGCCTCAGAGATGCAGCCCCCCGCCATCCTGTGCATCGGACGGTCCGTCCTGATGCGGCAGGTGCTCGACTGGCAGGCGCTTGCCGCCGGACAGATCCCGCGCGATCTCGATCCGCTTGGGCGGGGCCGCCCGGCCGAGGTGTCATGAAAGGTCTGATCCTGGCCGCGCCGTCCTCGGGCGCGGGCAAGACGACGGTGACATTGGCCCTGCTGCGCCTGCTGAACCGAGCGGGTATTCACCTGCGCGGCGCAAAGTCCGGGCCTGACTATATCGACCCGAAGTTTCACGAAGCCGCGTGCCGGCAGCCCTGCATCAATCTGGACGCCTGGGCGATGCCGCCTGCCCGCATCGCGTCACTGGCGGCCTCCCCCTCGGTCGACCTGCTGGTCATCGAAGGCGCAATGGGCCTGTTCGACGGCGCGCCCCCGGCGGGCCGCGGTGCCGTTGCAGACCTGGCGCGCCAGTTGGCCTTGCCGGTGATCCTGATCGTCGACGCAGGCCGCATGGCACAGAGCGTGGCACCGCTGGTGGCGGGCTTTGCCGGGTTCGATCCTGACGTGCGCATCGCCGGGGTGATCCTGAACCGCGTCGGCTCTGCCCGGCATGCCCGGATGCTGCGCGCGGCACTTGCCCCGCTGGGTCGGCCGGTGCTGGGCACCCTGCCCCGTCGCGCCGACCTGGCCCTGCCCTCACGCCACCTCGGTCTTGTCCAGGCGGGGGAAACGCCGGACCTGGATGCCTTTCTGGACCGCGCCGCCGATGCGCTGGCAGCAGGTGCGCCCGGCGATCGGCCATTCGACCTCGATACGACGCTTGCCCTTGCCAGTCCGCTGGCCGGCTCGGTCGCAACCTCGGCCCGCACGGGTTTTCCCCCTCCGCCCGCCCAGCATATCGCCGTGGCCCAGGATGCCGCCTTTGCCTTTGCCTATCCGCATATGCTGGACACCTGGCGGGCCGCTGGCGCGCAGCTGTCGTTCTTTTCGCCGCTGGCGGATGACGCGGTGCCGCGCTGCGACCTGGTGTTCCTGCCCGGCGGCTATCCCGAACTGCACGCCGGGCGCCTCGCCGCGAACGCGGCCTTTCTGACCAGCCTGCGTCGCCATGCAGCCTCGGCCCCGGTCTATGGCGAATGCGGCGGCTACATGGTGCTCGGGGATGCCCTGACAGACGAAAACGGCACGTGTCACGCGATGGCCGGCCTGCTGCGGTTGCAAACCAGCTTTCAGCGGCGAAAACTGCATCTCGGCTACCGTAGCCTCGTGGCTGACGCCGGCCCGATGTCGGGGGCCTGGGCTGGGCATGAGTTTCATTATGCCACGACAATCCGCGCCGAAGGCGACGCCCTTTTTCAGGCCTGCGACGCCGAGGGGACGCCTCTGCCCGCCATGGGCCTGCGACAGGGTCAGGTGTGCGGCAGTTTCGCCCACCTGATCGAGCCCGCCTGACCGCGCCCCCAGGTCGTTGCCCCGATTTGTTGCCTCGGTCCGCTGCCGCTGCACTGGCCGCACCTTCGGAGCGACACGCAAAGACCCGCGGTCCACGCCCCTGCCGCCGGGCAGAGCGCCGCGAAACTTTGCAGCGCAATGCTATTGCCCGAACCCTGCGCAACGGCTACGGATTTCGCCATGACAGAGACTCTCCCCCTCCCCGATGATCGAAAGGCCCGCCGCAATGTCGGCGTGCTGGTCCTGGCCCAGGCCGTGCTGGGCGCCCAGATGCCGATGCTTTTCACCATCGGCGGTCTCGCCGGTCAGAGCCTTGCCCCGACCCCCTGCCTTGCCACCCTGCCGATCTCTCTGGTGGTGCTCGGTTCCATGCTGGCGGCGACGCCGGTTTCGGGGATCATGCAGAAATACGGCCGCCGGACAGGCTTTTTTACCGGCGCTCTCTTCGGCACCATCGGGGCGATTGTCGGCGCGACGGGTCTGTACCTGGCATCATTTCCGATCTTCCTGCTCGGCTCGCTGCTGACCGGGGTCTACATGTCGGCGCAGGGGTTCTACCGCTTTGCCGCGACCGATACCGCCTCGGACAGCTTCCGCCCCAAGGCAATTTCCTATGTCATGGCGGGGGGGCTGGCGGCGGCGGTGATCGGGCCGCAACTGGTCAAGGTGACTGCGGATGCCATGGTGATCCCTTTCCTTGGCACCTATCTGGCCATGATCACGCTGAACGTCGCGGGGTCCTTCCTGTTCCTGTTCCTCGACATTCCCAAACCGGTCGCCCCCGCCCACGACGCCCCCAAGGGCCGCACCCGGAGAGAGCTGATCACCACGCCGCGCATCGCAGTCGCGGTCATTGTCGCCACCGTCAGCTACATGCTGATGAACCTTGTGATGACCTCGGCGCCGCTGGCCGTGGTCGGCTGTGGCTTTGACAAGGGCAACGCGGCCGATGTCGTCACCAGCCACGTGCTGGCCATGTATGTCCCCAGCTTTTTCACCGGCCACCTGATCGCGCGCTTCGGCGTTCACAAGATCATGGGTCTGGGCCTGCTGATCCTGGCCAGCGCGGGTTTCGTCGCGCTTCAAGGCGTCGAGCTTGAGAATTTCTTCGGCACGCTGATCCTGCTCGGGATTGGCTGGAACTTCGGCTTCATCGGCGCAACCACGATGCTGTCCGGCGCACATGCCCCGTCCGAACGGGGCCGTATGCAGGGCCTGAATGACCTGATCGTGTTTGGCGGCGTGACACTCGGCTCGCTTGCGTCGGGCGGCCTGATGAACTGCGCCGGTTCCAGCCCCGAGGCGGGCTGGTCTGCGGTCAACCTCGCCATGGTGCCGTTGCTGGTGCTGGCTGGCGGCGCGCTGATCTGGCTGGTGATGCGCCCCAAAGACGACACCCTTGCCTGATCAGGTGACGCCCCGACCCGTCGTCGCCCACTCTGCCGTTCCCCGACCGGGCGCGCCTACCAGCGCCCGGTAATGGCCGCCTTTGCCAACGACAGCCGCTCGCGAAACGGCGCCACTGCCAGCGCGCCCGACACGACGGCCCCGGGCGCGCGCACAGCCTGTTTCAGTACGGCCTGCGCCTCGGCCACCCCGAACAGCAGCGGCGCGGCGGCCCTGTCGACCGATCCGCGCGCACGCCGTGCCCGGTCAATGCGCTCCAGCCCCTCGCGCGCCAACGCCTGGACCGCCTCTGGCCGACCATCGGGCAAGGGATAGCGCCCCGACGCCTCCAGCTCTGGCACCGCGCGCAGCCAGTTCGACAGACCCAACGCAAATCCCGCATCCGCCGCCACCGCTTCGGGCAGGTTCGCACGCAACATGCCCGCCCCGACACGCAACAAGGTAGCGCTGGTCATATCCAGATAGCCACGAAACTGTGCCTCGTCCTCGAAGGGCTCTTTCCAGACGTCCCAGCGGCGCGCCTCGACCAGCTTGTCCAGCAGCGCGGCCCCGTCCGGTGTCAGGCGATGCGACAAGGGCGTTACCACGTCATGCCGCCGAATGCCGCTACCCGCTCCGATCTCCTCCAACGCGTCCCGCCACCATTGCAGACGCATTTCTGCAATCATCGGCTCCTGCGTCACCCAAGGCGCGCGGGCGACCTCGATATTGAAGGCGTACAGCGGAAACAGCGCCATGCGCGCCGTCACCGGCGCCGCCATCACAGTGCGAAACCGGCCCGGATCGCCACGCTCGACAACCGAGGCGCAGGCGGTCAGATCATCATCCCAGTCGCTCGTGGTCTCAGATTTGGTCAATAATTTCTCCGTTCATCGCAGCGGCGTTGCCTCTACCGACACCGCAGCAGCGCCTGCCCCATGCCCGATGATCGCATTCGTTCCCCGGCATCGCCGACGACATCCACCCGGAGCCGACGGTCGCGAACCCGACGGTGAAAAAACGCCCGCAGGCCGCGCCCCTGATCTGCCCTGCCACCGGGCCCGTCACAAAGACACGCCCTTCACGGAAACGCATCCTTCATGACGCGCTCAGGGTGGCGTGCAGCAACTTCCAGATCACCGCATCCAGCAACGCCTCGAACGAGGCATCTACTATGTTGGCAGATACGCCCACGCTCGACCAGCGATGCCCGGCGTCGTCTTCGCTGTCGATGATGACACGGGTCACCGCCTCGGTACCGCCCTGCGTGATGCGCACCTTGAAGTCGACCAGGCGCATGTCGTCGATAATCTCCTGGTACCGGCCCAGATCCTTGGCCAGCGCCTTGGACAGGGCGTTTATCGGGCCGCGGTCCGCCCCGGTCTCATCCAGGCTCTCCGAAACCGACAGGCGTTTTTCGCCCTCGACGTTCAACACCACGACCGCCTCCGACAGGCTCACCATCTGTCCCGCCAGGTTGCGCCGCCGCTCGATGGTGACGCGGTAACGCTCCACCTCGAAAAATTGCGGCAAAAGGCCCAGCTCGCGCCGCGCCAGCAGCTCGAAACTCGCCTGCGCGGAATCGTAGGTATAACCGCGGTCCTCCCGCGCCTTGACCTCGTTCAGGATGGCCGCCAACGCCGGATGTCCCTTTTCCACCGCCAGCCCCGCATCCGCCAGACGGCGACGCAGGTTCGACTGACCGGCCTGGTTGGACATCGGAATGACCCGCTCGTTGCCGACCAGGGCCGGGTCGATATGTTCATAGGTCGCGGGGTCCTTCAGGATCGCGCTGGCATGCAGCCCGGCCTTGTGCGCAAAGGCCGACGCCCCGACAAAGGGGGCCTGACGCACCGGAACCCGGTTCAGGATGTCGTCCAGCTTGCGCGACACGCTCACCAGGCTCTGCAAGGCCCCCCGGTCGATCCCGGTTTCGTAACGACTGGCGTAGGGCTCCTTCAGCAACAGCGTCGGGATCAGCGTGATCAGGTTGGCGTTGCCGCAGCGCTCCCCCAACCCGTTCAGCGTCCCCTGGATCTGGCGGGCCCCGGCATCCACCGCCGCCAGCGATCCGGCCACGGCATTGGCCGTATCGTTATGGGTATGAATCCCGAGGTGATCACCGGGAATGCCAGATGCGATCACATCCGCCACGATCTCGCCGATCTGCACCGGCAAGGTACCGCCATTGGTATCGCACAACACGATCCAGCGCGCCCCGGCCTCATGCGCCGCGCGCACGGCGGCCAGCGCATAGGTTCGGTTCGCCTTCCAGCCGTCAAAGAAATGTTCCGCGTCGAACAGGGCCTCATGACCCAGTGCCACGAGATGTGCCACCGATCGCGAGATGTTCTCCAGGTTCTCATCCAGCGTGATGCCAAGCGCGGTGGTGACATGAAAATCATGCGTCTTCCCCACCAGGCAGACCGTCCCCGTACCGGCATTGACGACGGCAGCCAACACATCGTCATTCTCGGCGGAAACACCGGCCCGCTTGGTCATGCCAAAGGCCGCCATCCTGGCCCGCGTAGCAGGTGCTGCCTCGAAAAACGCACTGTCGGTGGGGTTCGCCCCCGGCCAGCCACCCTCGATGTAATCGACGCCCAGCCCGTCCAGCATCTTCGCAATGCGGATCTTCTCGTCAGTCGAAAACTGAACACCCTGCGTCTGCTGCCCGTCCCGCAAGGTGGTGTCGTACAAATACAGCCGTTCCATCACAGCCCTCCCGCACCTGTCATGTTTCCCTGTCGGAAATATCCTCGGGGGTGAATTGCGCGTCCCGCGCAAGAGGGGGCAGACAGCCCCCTCTCACCACTCTCAAGTCGCGTCATGCCAGCCCCTCCAGCCTGGCCACATCAAAGTCCGGCCCCGCCAGCAGCTCGACCCCGGCCTTCGACATCCGCACCTCGACACCCGCCGCGATCAGACCCGCCTTGAGGGCATCGACACGAGAGAAATCCTTGCTCTCCATCGCCTCGGCCCGTGCCTCGCTCAAGGCGATCTGCAGCGCCGAAAGATCCACATCCGGCGACGTCGCCCAAGATCCCAGATCTGGAAGAAGAAGACCGAGAAGGTTGGCACTTGCTACGAACTCGGCCTCGATATCGTGCGCAGTTCGGGCAAGATCGGGAACCTGATGCTCCTCCCAATATTGATGTTGCTTCAACTCATCCGCCATGGTCCGCAGCCAATAAAGCGCTTTGGATGTGTTCAGATCATCCCCGAGGTCACGAAGCATAAGCGCGCTCGGCTCCGCCGCAGCAACACCTGTCAGCAGGCCACGCCACTTCCGCAACGTCGCCTCTGCCTCGGCACGCTTCTTCTCGGTCCAGTCCATCGGCTTGCCGTAATGCGTGCCCAGGAACACCATCCGGATCACCTCTCCCGGCACGCCCTGATCCAGCAGATCGCGCACGGTAAAGAAGTTGCCCAGCGACTTGGACATCTTCTTGCCCTCGACCTGCAGCATCTCGTTATGCAGCCAGTATTTCGCAAATTCCCCCTCGGGGTGCGCACAGCAGCTCTGGGCGACCTCGTTCTCGTGGTGGGGAAATTGCAGGTCGATCCCGCCGCCGTGAATATCGAAACTCTCGCCCAACAGCTCATAGCTCATGGCCGAGCATTCGATATGCCAGCCGGGACGCCCCCGCCCCCAGGGGCTGTCCCAACCGGGCAGCTCATCTGACGAGGGTTTCCACAGCACGAAATCCATCGGATCACGCTTGTAGGGCGCCACCTCGACCCGCGCACCGGCGATCATGTCCTCGACAGTGCGCCCCGACAGTGCGCCGTAATCTGCATAAGAGCCGACGGAAAACAACACGTGCCCCTCGGCCGCATAGGCATGGCCCCCTGCGATCAGACGCTCGATCATCGCGACCATCTGCGGGATGAACTCGGTCGCGCGCGGCTCCATATCCGGGCGCAGCGTGCCAAGCGCCTCCATGTCGGCATGATACCAGCCGATCGTCTCGTCCGTGATCTCGCGGATTGAACGGCCGTCCCGCGCCGCGCGCGCGTTGATCTTGTCGTCGACGTCGGTAAAGTTGCGGACGTAAGTTACCTTGCCCCAACCATTTTCTTTCGCCGCGTGGCGCAGCAAACGGTACAGCACATCGAACACCACCACTGGCCGGGCATTGCCCAGATGCGCGCGATCATAGACGGTCGGGCCGCAGACATACATGCGCACATCCCGTTTATCGAGCGGGACAAAGGTTTCCTTCGTCCGGGTGCGCGAATTGTGCAGCTTGATCTCGACCATCTCACGTTCCTCTCGGTCATGCCTGACAGGCAAGCGGGTGCGCAGGCGGCTTAGCAGGATCGTTGGAAGTTGGAAACGAAGAAGCCGCCCGCGAGGTTATCTCAGCAGGGAATAATGCAACGGGGAATGATGCAGGCTTTCCGGTTCATGCCCCGTGGATAAAGCGGCGCCGGGAATTTGCCAAGCGTTCTTTGCGCGCCCGCCCCTGCCCTGGCGCATCGGCCGCTGCGATGGGTCACAGTCGGCCCACAGCAACAGCCCGCGCCCAATCCTCGCGCCCGTTGGAGCGGGCGCGTGCGACCATGTCACGGGTATCGTAGAGCACGTGATGATGCGCCACATGCCACCCCGCCCCGTCCCGCGACACCAGCGCCCAGGTCGCCGCCGGGGTGCGCGTTTCGACCTTGTGCGGCACCGGGGTCGTGTCGTCATAGGCCGGGCATCCGACCGAGCCTGGATTCAGCAACACCTGGCCCCCGGGCAGATGCCAAAGCGTCGGCAGATGCGTATGGGCACACAATAGCAACGACGCTGTCACCCCGCGCGCCCATTCCGCAACCTCCTCGATCCCGCGCGGCAGCAGGTTGCCTGCGGCATCGACCCGATGTGTCCAATAGACATCATCCGCCAGCGGTGTCGCATGGCAGGCCCAGACATCGCCGAAATCCAGCACCTCGGGAAGCTCCGCCACCCACGCAAGCGCAGCCGCGTCCAGGGCATCGAAGGCGACCTGGTCAGAGGGCCCCATCCGGGCGCGGTCCTGCTCCAGCAAATAGCGGTCGTGGTTCCCACGCAGGCAATATGCCGGCAGGCCGAGCAGGTGCGCCGCCGTCCCGGCCGGGTCCAAAGGGCCTGAAAAATGGTCACCCAGCACCAGGACGGACGACACGCGATACCGCGCAATGTCATCCAGAACAGCCCGCAACGCACTGGAATTGCCGTGAATATCAGCCAGAACCGCAAAGCGGGCAGGAAGCGGAGGGGCAACGCGTGTTTTCATGATAACAGCGTGGCGTTGCCACAGCACGGCTGGCAAGCGGAAAATCCTTGCGCTGGCAGGCATATTGCTGGACCGTCCCTGCGACCGATTGCGACGATCTGTGAAGAAGGAGGCATCACATGCATGATCCCGGCCCCGCGTTTCGCGCGTTGCACCAGCCCGGAACACCCTTTGTCCTTGCCAATGCCTGGGATATCGGCTCGGCCAGGATGCTGGCCGCCCTGGGGGCCCAGGCCATTGGCACATCCTCTGCCGCCTTCGCCTTTACGCTCGGCAAACCCGACGGGCAGGTCACGCGGGACGAAGCACTGGCGCACGCCGAAAGCATCGTTGCGGCTACGGAGCTTCCCGTCTCGGGTGATTTCGAAAACGGCTATGGCGACGATCCCGATACGGTGGCCGAAACTGTCCGGCTTGCCTGCGAGGCCGGTCTGGCGGGACTCTCGATAGAGGATACGCTGTCCGGCGCGACCGGATCCTATGAGCGCGACCTGGCGGTTGAACGCATCCGCGCAGCGGCGTCCGCCGCGCGTTCGCTTCCCCGTGATTTCATGCTGGTGGCCCGCGCCGATGGTGTCATGCTCGACACCTATGATATCGAGGAAGCACTGGCGCGCCTGGCCGGGTTCGAAGAGGCGGGGGCAGATTGCCTCTACGTGCCCGCGCCCCCCAGTTTTGAAGACCTGCAACGCATCTGTGAGAGTACCACTCTGCCGGTCAACGCACTGACCGTCGGGACGCTGGCGAGCTATACGCTTGAGGATTTTGCCCGCATCGGCGTGGCACGGATCTCGCTCGGCTCGTCTCTGGCGCGTGTGACACATCGTGCCATCATCGACGCCATGAGCGAGGTGTTCGAAGATGGCAGTTTCTCGCGTCTGAAAAAATCCGTTTCGGGCGGCGAAATCGACCAGATGCTGATCGCGGGTGCCACCAAGGCCTGAGGCCCGGCCGCGACATTTCCATGGCTCCGCAGACAGAACGGGCGCGCCAATGGCACGCCCGTTTTCGTTTTCCCAGCGAACCGGCTTAGCCGGTCACGATTACTCGGTCACAGTGACTTTCGTCATGACATCGGGCGCACCGATGACTGCGCCGTTGGCACCTTCGCCACGTTTGATCTGATCGACCACATCCATACCGTCAGTCACCTCTCCGACGACCGTATACTGGCCATTCAGGAAATCACCGGGGGCGAACATGATGAAGAACTGCGAATTCGCCGAATCCGGGCTTTGCGACCGGGCCATGCCGACCGTACCGCGCTGAAACGGCTTGTCCGAAAATTCAGCGGCGATGTCGGGCAGGTCGCTGCCCCCACGGCCTGCCATGCTCATGTCGCCGCCGGTCTTGCCGTACTGAACGTCACCGGTTTGCGCCATGAAGCCATCGATCACGCGGTGAAACACCACGCCATCATAAGCGCCCTGTTCGGCAAGAGTGGTGATCTGGGCGACATGTTTGGGCGCGACATCATCGAACAAATCGACGTGGACGGTGCCGTTGGCGGCACCCTCGACCTCAATGTCCAGACCGGTCGCGCCCGCCTGCCCTGCCAATGCGGCAAAGCCTGCGGTCGCCAGTGCGGTTGCCAGCTTACGCATCTGCCGCAACCTTGACCGAAATCATCACGTCGGGCTGCGCAGGCGGCTCGCCACGGGTGATGGCATCGACATGCTCCATGCCTTCGATGACACGGCCGTAGACGGTATACTGACCGTTCAGAAAGCTGTTGTCCTTGAAGTTGATGAAGAATTGCGAATTTGCCGAGTTCGGGTTCTGGCTGCGCGCCGCGCCCAGGGTGCCGCGCTCGTGCGGCAGCTTGGAGAATTCGGCCGGAAGGTCGGGCAGATCAGACGACCCTGTACCGGCCATGCGCAGGTTGAAATCGCCGGTCGAATTGCCATGCGCAACGTCACCCGTCTGCGCCATGAACCCGTCGATCACGCGGTGGAACACCACCCCGTCATAAGAGCCGGCGCGCGCCAGCTCCTTCATCCGTTCGGCGTGCTTGGGGGCGACGTCCGCCAGCAGCTCGATCACGACGGTACCGCCCTTGAGCTCCATCAGGATGGTGTTTTCGGGATCCTTGATTTCGGCCATTTGTCTCTCCTTACTCATGTTTGCGCCAGCAATAGGGATATGCAGGGCAATTGCCAAGTAACCCGTGTTGACCGGAGGGCGCGAAGCCGCCAGAACTTGGGGCAACTGACACAAGGAGTGGGACGCATGGGCTGGAAAACGCTGGACGACATGGAACTTGACGGCAAACGGGTGCTGACCCGCGTGGATATCAACGTTCCTGTCGAGGATGGCAAAGTCACCGACGCCACCCGGATCGAGCGAATCGTGCCGAGCGTGCAGTACATCCTGGAACAAGGCGGCAAGGTTCTGATGCTGGCGCACTTCGGCCGCCCGAAAGGCAAGGTCGTGCCCGAGATGAGCCTGCAAGTGGTGCTGCCCGCCCTGGAGCAGGCACTCGGTCAGAAGGTCGCCTTTGCCGAAGACCTGGAGGCCGCAGAGGGGCTGGAACAGGACATTATCCTGCTGGAAAACATTCGCTTTTGGCCGGGCGAGGAAAAGAACGATGCAGAATTCGCCAAAAGGCTCGCCAGCCTGGGCGATGTCTACTGCAACGACGCGTTTTCCGCAGCTCACCGTGCTCATGCCAGCACCGAGGCGCTGGCGCGCGAGCTGCCGGCCTGCGCCGGTCGGCTGATGCAGGCCGAACTGGAAGCCCTGGAAACCGCGCTCGGGGATCCGGTGCGACCCGTGATCGCGGTCGTCGGCGGGGCAAAGGTTTCGAGCAAGCTGGAGCTGCTGGGCAACCTTGTCTGCAAGGTCGACCGGCTGGTGATCGGCGGCGGCATGGCCAACACGTTCCTGGCGGCGCAGGGTATCGACGTCGGGAAATCGCTGGCCGAACATGACATGACGGAAACGGCGAAGCAGATCCAGATGAAGGCGCTGGATGTCGGCTGCGAAATCATCCTGCCCGCCGATGTCGTCGTCGCCCGCGAGTTCAAGGCCAATGCCGAGAGCGAGACCGTTCCGGCGACGCAATGTCCGGCGGATGCGATGATTCTGGACGCGGGGCCGGACAGTGTGCTGCGTCTGACGGCCGCGTTCGAAGCCTCCAAGACCTTGATCTGGAACGGTCCCCTGGGCGCCTTCGAGATCGAGCCGTTCAACGCCGCGACGGATGCGGCGGCACTGAAGGCAGCCGAGCTGACGAAGGCCGGCAAGCTGGTGTCGGTTGCAGGTGGCGGTGATACGGTGGCGGCGCTGAATGCCAGCGGCGCGGCCGAAAGCTTCAGCTATATCTCGACCGCAGGGGGCGCGTTCCTGGAGTGGATGGAGGGCAAGACCCTGCCCGGCGTTGCCGCTCTGGGGGGCTGAAACACGCAGCCATCGCGGGATCTGCCCTCCGTTAGCGCAACCTGAATTGCATGAAATTGCGCTGTCGCTTAGACATGGGGAAAAGGTCGCGGAGGCGCTGCGGCCTGCAACCAACCCCATTACTTCAGGCGATTGCAAATGACGGAAACGACCCAGGCCGAATTGGTACGTGCCGACGCAGCCATGGCAGAACAGATGCGCAGCGGCGACGGTTTCATCGCGGCGCTTGACCAGAGCGGCGGCTCGACTCCAAAGGCGCTCAAGCTGTATGGCATTGAAGAGGATGCCTATTCCTCGGATGCCGAGATGTTTTCGCTGATGCACCAGATGCGGGCGCGGATCATCAAGAGCCCGGCCTTCAACGGTGAAAAGGTCATCGGCGCGATCCTGTTCGAGCGGACCATGGACGGCGACATCGACGGAGTTCCGACCGCGAAATACCTGTGGGAAGAAACCCACGTCGTGCCTTTTCTGAAGGTCGACAAGGGGCTGGACGACGCGGCGGATGGTGTGAAGCTGATGAAACCGATGCCGGACCTGGATGCCCTGTGCCAGCGCGCGGTGTCCAAGGGAATCTTCGGGACCAAGATGCGCAGCGTCGTGGATGCGGCGAACCCGGTCGGCATCAAGAAGATCGTCGATCAGCAGTTCGAGGTCGGGATGCAGATCCTGAGCCATGGTCTGATGCCGATCCTGGAACCCGAAGTGACCATCACCATTGCCGACAAGGCCGAAGCCGAGGACCTGCTGCGCGACGAGATCCTGGCGCATCTGGACGCCCTGCCCGCCGGTGTCGAAGTGATGCTGAAGCTGTCAATCCCGGAAAAGGTGAACCAGTACAAGGCGTTAATCGACCATCCCGCGGTGATGAAGGTGGTGGCGCTGTCGGGCGGATACGAGCGGCAGGATGCCAATGCGCGCCTGTCAAAACAGACGGGCATGATCGCCAGCTTCTCGCGTGCGCTGACCGAGGGGCTGTCCGCCCAGCAGGCGGATGCGGAGTTCGATGCGACCCTGGCCGAAACCATCGACGGCATTTACCAGGCATCTGTCGCGGGCTGAGAGCTGCGATCATCGTCGTGTGGAAAGGGGCGTTTTGCGCCCCTTTTTGCTTGTCTGAAAATATGGGATTCCCTTGGCGAATCGCTTGTGGCATGGTGGCCGCGTAACGCCCGTCAGAGGCGCAGGCCCAGATGTGGGCTATGAGGCAGACCATGATCAGTGACAGCCGCCCGCCGTTCGGGCTTTTCCTTTATTTCGCCGCCGTCCTCATGTTGGGGATGTATTTCACCTTTGCCGCCGTGCAAGGGGAATACGGGTTGTTCAAACGGGCGGTCGTGCAGGCCGACAACACCCGGCTGCAATCGCAGCTGGATGCCCTGAAGGGACAGATCTCGGTCATGGAGAACCGCACGCGGCGGCTGTCGGATGGATACCTCGATCTGGATCTGCTGGACCAGCAGGCCCGGGACGTTCTGGGGCTGGTGCGCGGTGACGAGTTCGTCCTGCGCTGAGCGGATGTCGGTATCCGCGGGCCAGACACCCGCAACCTATTGATTCAGCTAAATTCCAACGTCGGTATCAGGGCGGTGTCCGAGCGGTATCTGAACGGTGTTTTCGCGCGCGAACCGCGTGGGTATCGGGATGGGCTGCGCTGTCAGGGCGGGGAAAAGGGGGCGCTGCCGCAGAAAGGGGAAAAAGGGGGCGCTGCCCCCGTCAGCCGTTGGCTGACTCCCCCGGGGTATTTTTCGCCAGATGACAGGGAGGGGCGGCGGGCTGTTGAGGGGTCTGTCTGGGGGCGTTTGGGGCCGGGGTCGTTTGGGCGGGCGGTGCTGGGCGTGCGGGGCGGCGTTCGGGGCGGCGTTCAGGCGCAATGGCGGGACCTGCCCTGAGGGGCGGGCTCGGTCGCGCGAGGATCCCTTGGGGATGTCGGGGCGTTTCTGCGCGCGGCACGTTGCGCGTGCCGGTGGATGTCGTGGGCCTGTCGCGGGTCGGAGAAGGGGCGGTTGCCGGAAGACGGCATTTTAAAGAGTGATTGTCGTGAGACGCGAGTGGTCTATGGTAACAGTCGGAACCCGCGTCCCAGCCACGCGGAAAACCGGCACGAGCCACCACCGCCGCCGTTGCGGCAAATTCGCCCTCGCATCCGGCGGGGATCTGATGTATGAGATAGTTTAGTATTAAACTATCCTTGTTTTGCGCCACTTTGTCCCGGTCCTTCACGCAAGACCGGCGACGATTCACGGGGAGGACACCTTATATGGCAACCCGCAAAGCCGCAGCCACGCCGAATATTTCGGCAGATGAGCTGAAAACCTACTATCACGACATGCTGTTGATCCGCCGCTTTGAAGAAAAGGCCGGGCAGCTTTACGGCATGGGTCTGATCGGGGGGTTCTGCCACCTCTACATCGGGCAGGAGGCCGTTGTCGTCGGCCTGGAAGCCGCGGCGGAGGAAGGCGACAAGCGCGTCACATCCTATCGCGACCACGGGCACATGCTGGCCTGTGGCATGAACCCCGATGGGGTCATGGCCGAGTTGACCGGGCGCGAGGGCGGCTATTCCAAGGGGAAAGGCGGCTCGATGCACATGTTCTCCAAGGAAAAGAACTTCTACGGCGGGCATGGCATCGTCGGCGCGCAGGTGCCGATCGGGGCCGGCCTGGCCTTTGCCGACAAGTACCTGGGCAATGATCGTGTGACGTTCACCTATTTCGGCGATGGCGCCGCGAACCAGGGGCAGGTCTACGAGAGCTTCAACATGGCGGCGCTGTGGAAGCTGCCGGTGATTTTCGTCATCGAGAACAACCAGTACGCCATGGGGACGTCGCAGAAGCGATCCACCTCGTCGCCCGAGATCTTTCGGCGCGGTGAGGCCTATGGCATTCCCGGCGAGATGGTCGATGGCATGGATGTGCTGGCGGTGAAGGCCGCGGGCGAGAAGGCGATTGCCCACTGCCGCGCCGGTGACGGCCCCTACATCCTGGAAGTGAAGACCTATCGGTATCGCGGGCATTCCATGTCGGACCCGGCGAAGTACCGCACCCGCGAGGAAGTGCAGAAGATGCGCACCGAGAAGGACCCCATCGATCACGTGCGTGATCTGCTGGTGTCGGGCGGCCATGCCAGCGAGGACGATCTGAAAGAGATCGACAAGTCCATCAAGGGCATCGTCAACCAGTCGGCCGAGTTCGCCAAGGACAGCCCGGAACCGGGTGTCGAAGAGCTGTGGACCGATATTTATGCCGATGTGGCGCCGCAAGACGAAGACGCCTGAGGGAGGACTAGCATATGCCCACTGAAATTCTGATGCCCGCGCTTTCCCCCACCATGGAAGAAGGCACGCTGGCGAAATGGCTGGTCAAGGAAGGCGATACCGTCTCCTCTGGCGATATCCTGGCCGAAATCGAGACCGACAAGGCGACGATGGAGTTCGAGGCCGTTGACGAAGGTGTCATCGGCAAGATCCTGGTCGAGGCGGGCAGCGAGGGCGTGAAGGTGAACACGCCGATCGCCGTGCTGCTGGAAGAGGGCGAGAGCGCCGACGATATCGGCGAGACCTCGGCGGCCCCTGCCTCCGGGGAAAAGGCCACAGATAAGGACGACGCGCCGAAAGACAACGCGCCGAAGGACGAGGCCGCAAAGGCGCCTGCCAAGGCCGCCGCCCCCGTCGAGGTAAAGTCCAACGCCAGCCCCGACTGGCCGGAAGGCACCGAGATGAAAACGCAGACCGTGCGCGAGGCGCTGCGCGATGCGATGGCGGAAGAGATGCGCAAGGACGAGAACGTCTATCTGATGGGCGAGGAAGTCGCGGAATATCAGGGGGCCTACAAGGTCAGCCAGGGTATGCTGGATGAGTTCGGCCCCAAGCGCGTGGTCGACACGCCGATCACCGAGCACGGCTTTACCGGGATCGCGGTTGGCGCGGCCTTTGGCGGGTTGAAGCCGATTGTCGAGTTCATGACCTTCAACTTTGCCATGCAGGCGATTGACCAGATCATCAACTCAGCCGCCAAGACGCTGTACATGTCCGGTGGTCAGATGGGGGCGCCGATGGTGTTCCGTGGCCCGAACGGCGCGGCGGCCCGCGTGGGCGCCCAGCACAGCCAGGATTACGCGGCATGGTACGCGCAGATCCCCGGGCTGAAGGTGGTGATGCCCTATTCGGCGTCGGACTACAAAGGTCTGATGAAGACGGCGATCAACGATCCGAACCCGGTGATCTTTCTGGAAAACGAGATCCTGTATGGTCGCAGTTTCGATGTGCCCGTCCTGGACGATTTCAAGATTCCGTTCGGCAAGGCGCGGATCTGGAAGGAGGGCAGCGATGTCACCATCGTGTCCTTCGGGATCGGGATGCAGTACGCCCTGGAAGCCGCTGAAAAGCTGGCCGAAGAGGGGATCGACGCCGAGGTGATCGACCTGCGCACGATCCGTCCGCTGGATTACGACACCGTGCTGGCGAGCGTGATGAAGACCAACCGCTGCGTCACGGTCGAGGAAGGCTTTCCCGTCGGGTCCATCGGCAACCACCTGTCGGCGGTGATCATGGAGCGCGCGTTCGACTACCTCGACGCGCCGGTGATCAACTGCGCCGGCAAGGACGTACCGATGCCCTACGCGGCGAACCTTGAGAAGCTGGCGCTGGTGACCACGCAAGAGGTCATCGAGGCCGTGAAAAAAGTCACCTACCGCTGAGGGAGAGAGCGACATGCCTACGGAAATCCTGATGCCTGCGCTGTCTCCGACGATGGAGGAAGGCACGCTGGCGAAATGGCTGATCAAGGAGGGGGACACCGTTTCCTCTGGTGATCTGCTGGCCGAAATCGAGACCGACAAGGCGACGATGGAGTTCGAGGCCGTTGACGAAGGTGTCATCGGCAAGATCCTGGTCGAGGCGGGCAGCGAGGGCGTGAAGGTGAACACGCCGATCGCGGTACTGCTGGAAGAGGGCGAGAGCGCCGACGATATCGGCGAGACCTCGGCGCCCAAGGCCGAGGCGAAGGCGAACCCGGAAGAGACTTCGGACGCGGCCCCGAAAGAGGCCCCGAAAGAAGCTCAGAAGGCCCCGGCGGGCGATGCGTCCCCTGCCCCGGCGGCGCCGAAAGATGCCGACGGCAAGCGTATCTTTGCCTCGCCGCTGGCGCGGCGGATCGCGGCGCAGAAGGGTCTGGACCTGGCGGCGATGAAAGGCTCGGGCCCGCATGGGCGGATCGTCAAGGCGGATGTCGAGGCGGCCGAGGCTGCGCCGGCGAAATCGGCGGAATCGGCCCCGGTTGCAGGCGCGCCGAAGTCGGCACCGGCCGGCGCCATGCCGACGGGTCTGAGCACCGAAACCGTGCTGAAGATGTACGCCGACCGCGACTTTGAAGAGGTCAAGCTGGACGGGATGCGCAAGACCATCGCGGCCCGCCTGACCGAAGCAAAACAGACGATCCCGCACTTCTACCTGCGGCGGGACATCAAGCTGGACGCGCTGATGAAATTCCGCGCGCAGCTGAACAAGCAACTGGAAGGCCGCAGCGTGAAGTTGTCGATCAACGACTTCATCATCAAGGCCTGCGCACTGGCGTTGCAAGCCGTACCGGATGCGAATGCGGTCTGGGCCGGTGACCGGGTGCTGAAGCTGAAACCGTCGGACGTGGCCGTGGCCGTCGCCATCGAGGGGGGCCTGTTCACGCCCGTCCTCAAGGATGCCGACATGAAGTCACTGTCGGCGCTGTCGGCAGAGATGAAGGACCTGGCAGGCCGCGCGCGCGACAAGAAGCTTGCGCCGCATGAGTACCAGGGCGGTGCCTTTGCCGTGTCGAACCTCGGGATGTTCGGGATCGACAATTTCGACGCCGTGATCAACCCGCCGCATGGCGCGATCCTGGCTGTCGGGTCCGGCGTCAAGAAACCTGTGGTGAATGCAGAGGGCGAGATCGAGGTGGCCACGGTCATGTCGGTGACGCTGTCCGTCGATCACCGGGTCATCGATGGTGCCCTGGGCGCAGAGCTGCTGAAAGCGATTGTCGAGAACCTTGAAAACCCGATGGTCATGCTGGCCTGACCGGGCCCCACAGCGCGATCATTGAAAAGGCCGCCCCTCGGGGCGGCCTTTTGCAGTTTGCGGTATCTCCGGGGCAAGGGTCCCCACGATGCGCCGAGTGACACTGGCGCGAGCCCCTGGTCAGGAGATGCCGGTGATGGGCTGGTAGCGGGGATAGATCGGCTCCATCTCGATAAGATCGCCGATCTCGCCCTCGGGGGATTGCAGCGCCGCAAGCGCCCCGGCCGGCCCCGCCTTGGTGCGTTCCAGAAAGCGGCGCAACAGATGGGAAAAGATGCCCAGTTCGGCCTTGGTGCTTTTCAGTGCGACGAGGCGCGCCATGATCAGGTGGTACTGATCCTGCGTCAGCTCGGAAATCTCGACATCAGCGAGGTCGAGACAGGGATGCAGCAGATCGAACAGCGCGCGCGCAGCCTCGATCTCCATCGTGCGGTTGGACAGCGAGGTGTTGCGCAGCTTTGGCACGAGGATCGTCTGAAGATCCCCAAGTGCCTGTTGAAAGCGCACCATCATGCGTTCGATGCGCCCGCCCCGGTTGGTGAAAAAGGCACGCATCTTGCCCAGAACCAGTTCGGGCAGTTCGATGCAGACGGAAGAGGCCAACATGCTGTCCGCGCCATCACTGAGCGGCAGATAGGGTGCAAGTGCGTCGAGAAACTGGGGTGAAAAGGCATTGGACAGGCGGGGTTTGTCCCCGGTTGGTACCACCGAGAGGCGAAACGCCTCCTGTGCGAATTTGACGCCGTCGAGGCACCATTCATCTGCCCCACGTTCCCGGATAAGGGAAATTTCTATCGCTGGCATCGCAGATGCCTTACGAGTCACGCCTTCGATCATTGTCTGCACACCTCACAATCCTGCTCATGACGGCCAATGCCGTGAGGGGAAGTTCTGGGGCGATGAGGTAAATTTTGATTTAAGGCGCGATTATTTTTTCAACCGATTTGCAGCGCCTGTTTACCCGAGTGCCGCACGACCGGCGTGCAAAAGCCGCCCCGACGTGCGGAGCGGCCGAAATCTCTGATATGTGTCAGCCCCTTGCGAGAGGAGAATCACATACCCAGCAGATGGTTCATCGACTGTGCAGGCTGGGCACAACCGGCCTCTCCGACGATTTTTGCAGGGACACCCGCGACAGTTTTGCAAGGCGGGACTTCGTGCAGGACCACGGAGCCCGCCGCAATCCGCGAGCAATGGCCGATCTGGATATTGCCCAGCACCTTGGCCCCTGCCCCGATCAGCACCCCATTGCCGATCTTTGGGTGCCGGTCTTCCTCTTCCTTGCCGGTGCCGCCGAGCGTCACGGAATGCAGCATCGAGACATTGTCGCCCACGATGGCGGTTTCCCCGACCACGATGGAATGCGCATGGTCGATCATGATGCCCTTGCCGATGCGGGCATTGGGGTGAATGTCGACGCCAAACACCTCGGACGAGCGCATCTGGAAGAAATAGGCCAGATCGACGCGCCCCTGTGTCCAGAGCCAGTGCCCGACCCGGTAGGCCTGCACGGCCTGAAACCCCTTGAAGTAGAGCAGCGGCTGGATGAAGCGATGGCAGGCGGCATCACGTTCGTGCGTCGCGACGATGTCCGCCCGGGCCGAGGCCGCGATGTTCGGGTCGGCACCAAAAGCCTCGTCGCAGATTTCGCGCAGGATCTGGCCGGACATTTCGTCCGACGCCAGTTTCATGGAGATCCGGTAGGCGAGTGCCCGTTCGATGGAGGGGTGGTGCAGCACGGTGTTGTGGACAAGCCCGCCAAGCAGCGGTTCGTCGGCAATGGCTGCCTTTGCCTCGCGGATGATCCGATCCCATACCGGGTCGAGCTCTGCGAGCTTTGCGCGTGTGTTGGCCATGGCGATGTTCCCAAAGTTTGAGCCTGAGGTTAGCAGATAGGCACAAAATGGGGAAACGCAAAACCGTGCGCTGGTTGATCATGATCTGAAATGTCAGAACGGCCCCCTGGCGAAAGGGACCGTTCAGAGGACGCGGAAAATCAGAGGGTGATATCGGCCCCCCTGGCAGGCCCTGCCCCGAAGCTGGCGGAGACTTGCGCCACCTCGATCCGGGCCGCGCCGGTGATACCATCGGTGCCCTGCTCGGCCGCGCTGTAGAGCCAGGTTGTCTGATCCGTGAACACCTGCCGCACCAGCGCGCCGGAACTATAGATCGAAACCAGGAAGGACCGGGTTTCTTCGCCCAGGGGCACGTCGGGCGCAGACCATCCATCGCCGTCGATACGCGTGCGTCGCACCCACGAGACATGGAGATCGCCCGCCACGTCGGTTCGGACGCGCAGATGGCAGGGCGCATAGGGACGCAGACCGATACCATCGAACGCCAGCACCTGGTGGCGGTACGACAGATCATCAGGGCTGCGGCTGGACGGGCCGATCCGGTAGTGGCGATCCAGCCCGCGTTGCGTCGGCGCCAGGGGGATCTGCCCCGGCGTGCCATCGATCAAGACGACGTAGGAGCCTGCGGGCCAGGTCAGCGGCATGATCGCATCTGTCCCGAGCTGCCCGCGCAACCGGTGACGGATCAGGTATTCCCCGGGCGCCGTGACCTGTGCGTCACGAAACTGGAGAAGTTCCCAGCCGCCCGGCGTTCCATCCCCGATGGCCAGCAGATTGCGCCCCGCAAGCAGCCCGTCAATGTCGGTTGACGAGAGACTGCCGGACGTCAGCGCAAGCCCGAGTGGCGCCCCAGGGTCGACACGCCCGACGGGACCACGCGACAGCGGCGTCGTCGTCACCCCGACCGTGGCGCGGCGCGCCAGCAGCTGATCCAGCCCGTAACCGGAATCACTCGACGAGCTGTAGAGCGCGACGGTGCCCGGCCAGGGGTCGCTGGTCACGGCAAGGTGTGGCGCATGCGGCACCTCGTCACCACGCATGAGAGGCAGGTCCAAAAACAGTGGAAAGACCGGCAAAGGTGCCCGGAAAGGCATATGAGCGGGCGGTTCCGCGTCGATCCGTCCCGGAAGATAGACCTGTGGCTTGACCCGCACCGCCTCGACCAGGGTCGTGTTGCCGACCTCGGCCCGGTCGACACGATAGAGCGCGCCGGTGCCATTCTCGACAAGGTCGATGACGTCACCTGCACCGATGTCGCGGCGCGACGGTGGCAGGGCCAGGCGCACCGTATCCCGCGCCACGCGGGATTCGGAAAGCCAGCGTTCAACGACCTGCCGCCCCTCGCCGCGCCACATGGCCAGGGGCATTTCGCTGCCTGCGACACTCTGGCTGGTATCGTCGGGCAAAATCGCCTCTTCGGTGACAGCGCCGAAATCGGCCTCGGCTTCGATGAATTTCAGGCGCATGCGACCGGCCAGCTCTGCTTCTGCCGCGCGCTGATGCTCGATGCGGCCCTCCACATCGCGACTGACGGCAACCTGTCCCGCGTCCACGACAGCATCGGCGCGGCCGGTGCGCATCCGGAACACGATCTGGCCCTGCCGTTCGATGGCGTCGAAACCATAGCGCAGCATCAGGGGTTGAAGGCTGCGGCGGGCTTGGCCGCCGTCATCCGCCAGATAGCCGCTGACGCTGCCATACAGCCCCGAGACGTCATAATTGCTTAGCCCCGCAGCTTGGCAGATTTCGGAAACGACAAGCGCCAGCGACCGGTTCGACGCCCTCCCGGTGATCCAGTGTCCGGCATGGTAATTGTTCCCATCGCTCCACAACGCGCGATTGTTGGGAAAGAATGGAAACGGCCGCGCGTCCCACGCCCATACGAAGCCGCGCGCCATATCGACCATCGGACCACCATAGTGCGACGACACGGGATTGTGCGCGGCGTCGTTCCAATATCCGTACATGGCACGCAGATATTGCATCTGGATCGTATCGTCGCGTTGCCCGTTCGAATGGTAGGGCAGCGCGGATTCCGATGATTTGGGATCGAGAAACTTGTTTGGCTGATTGGTGCCCTTGTCGATTGCGGCACACCCGACTTCGGTGAACCAGATCGGCTTGGATTCCGGTTGCCATTCAGTAGCGTCGGCCTGGCGGATACCGCCGATGCGATCATGGTGGGCATTGCGCCACCAGTTCGCCACATCCTTGATCCGATAGACCCAAGGTTCGCCGTAGGCCCCATCGGTGATGGGGCTGCGGATCTGCGCCGCGCGGTCCGCATCGTTGGCATAATACCAATCGTAGAGCTCTCCTCCTTCGATGTTTCCCTTGAGGTAGGCAGGATCATAGAGCGAAGCGTGGGTGGCCGCGTCGAGGTGATCATCACCGTCGCGCCAGTCGGAAAGCGGCATGTAGTTGTCGATTCCGATGAAATCGATATTCGCATCAGCCCACAGCGCGTCGAGATGAAAGAACCGGTCGCCCGAGGCATCGGCGGGCTGGTAGCCGGAATATTCGGTCCAGTCTGCCGCATAGCCGATTTTCGTCGCCGGGCCGAGGATCGTGCGTACGTCGGCCGCAAGGCTGCGCAGAGCCGCAACGGCGGGAAAGCTGTTGTCAGGTCCGCGCAACTGGGTCAGTCCCCGCATTTCGGAGCCGATGCAGAACGACTCGACCCCCCCCGCAGCGGCGCAGAGTGCGGCACAATGCAGGACGAAGCGACGATAGCGCCATTCCTGCGGCCCATCATACCCCACCTGCCCCGGCGCGACGGCGAAATCGCTCGCCTGAGATGTTCCGAAGAACGCCGCGACCTCGGCCGCCTGTGTCGTGGTTCCGTCAGGCGCGCCGGGCATCGTGGGGGCGAGCGAGCCGGTGATACGGCCGCGCCAGGGCAAGGCCGGCTGCCCTGCCCCCCCACTGTAGGGGTCGGTGAGGGTATTGCCCTGCGCCTGATCCATCAGCATGAAGGGATAGAACATGACCGCCTTGCCCGAGGTGTTCAGCGCCTGGATCGCCTCGATCACGGACCTGTCTGTGGGGGTTCCGCCGTAGATAGGCCGGCCCTGAGCATCCTGCGCAACGACCTGCGCGTCAGCGCGGGCCAGACCCGCAACCTGCCACGGCATTTCGGTGCCATCATGCTGGGCCTGTTCGACCTTGGGTTGAATGGTGCAATCACCACAGCGAAGATCATCGCCGAACCAGCTGACGATCAGGGACACCGCCTCGCAATTCGGCAGGCTGCCATCGAGCTGATCGAGCGATGTTGCCAGATCGCTTTTGCCGGAGGGCGAATTGACGTTGGCAAGGGCACCGCGCCCGGCACCATAGTCAAAGCTGACCGGCGACGTCGCAAGCGCATATTCACCGCTGCCCGGCATCAGGGCAACACCGCGGATTGCGAGTGACGGTTCGTTCTGAGCCTCGGGCAAGCTGGCCGGAGCGGGGCGCAGAACTTCGAACGTGAATTGCGGAATGCGATTGCCGAAAGGCGCCAGATCCAGATCTTCCATCACAAGGTAGGCGGTACCGCGATATGCCGGAACGTTTCCCGTGCCCTCGATCGCCTCGATCTTTGGATCAGGCAATTGCGTTTCACTGCCGCCGTAGACACGAAGGTTCAGGGCGTCAGGCGAAACCTCGGCGCCGTCGGCCCAGATCCGCCCGACACCAGATATCTGCCCCTCGCAGAGGGCGATGGCCAGGCTGACGCTATAGCTGAAACTGGCCACCTTGGGTTGGCGCGGTGCGCCCTTGCCGCCGCTTTGCGTTGTCGCGCTTTCGGAAAACTGGGATGCCCAGATGACCTGGCCGGCAATGCGCATACGTCCATAGACGCGCGGCACGGGATCGCCTTCGCCGGCACCGGTCAGGCGAAATCTCTCGATGCGGCCAGTTTCCACGGCATCGGAACCCGCCCCGATGATGCGCTGATCAATCACCCGCCCAAGGGCCGCACCTGCAAAACGACCGGCGACGGCAGCCGACACCCCCAGAAAAGAGCCGCCAACCGAGCCGCCGATGGCCGCACCTGCGGCAGAAAGTAGAATGGTCGCCATTACAGGGACTCCTTCGGAAAGGCGAAACGCGCCACGATACGGCGCGCCCAGGGGGAGGTGAGCGGGCTTTCAAGCACCGCGTGGCCGGAATAGGCGTGGATAAAGCTGGGCGTTCGTCCGACTTCGGCCGCGATACCAAGATGCTTGGCCACCGCGCCCGCGCGCATCCGAAAGAGCAGGACATCGCCCGGTGCGGAATCGGTGAGGGGTTTGGCCACCAGATGTCGCGATGCCGCCTGCCAAAGCCTCTCTTCTCGCTGAGGCTCGCTCCAGTCGGCTGTGTAGGGCGGCACCGGTTCGGGTTCCGCCCCTTGCACCTCTCGCCAGATACCGCGCAGCAATCCAAGGCAATCCGTCCCGGCGCCCCGTAGCGACGCCTGGTGAAGGTAGGGCGTGCCGATCCAGCCCCGGGCGGCCACGACATAGGGGTTCAGGTCGCTCACCGGCGGCTGCCCCCGGCAGTTGCAGCGCTGTTGGCGGGCGGGACCATTTGCCAGTCGTCCCCCGGAATATCGGGATACCCACGAAAATTGATCGTGTTTGCAAACTTTGCCTGGCACGTTGCAAAGCGTTTGTCGCAGCCCGCCTGCAGGCGCAGCGTCGCACCGGCCTCGGGGGCGACGGGCAGTGGGCTCCAGAGTTCGACGAGGCGGCTACCACCTTCGGCCGTATCGCGCTTGATTGCGGCTGAAAGGCCTTCGGCGGCACCGTCCAGCACCGTCATCGTCCCGCGTGCGAACCAGCCTTCCGCGAAAGACGCGAGGAGCGGCACCCCGAAGCGCTGAGCATCCTGAACCGTGAGTGCAGTTGTCTCGACGTGAAACGTCTCCGTCAGGAGATCGACACCACAGCTGGCGTCGCCAAGACCGGCGGAGCAGCCTTGCTGATAGATACGTCCGCTCGGCACGTTCAATGTCTCGGAGAGCCCGCGCAGCTCGGCGCGAAAGGCGCCATCAGCCCGCGTCAGCTCTCCGATCGTACCGCGAAAAACGATCTGGCGTTCGTCAACCGCCGCCCAGTTGACCAGCCAGCACAGGACATCCGCACCGTCGTAACGGCCTGCTTCGATATCCTGCTCACTGATCGCGGTGGCGGACAATGCCCCCATGGCTTCGGCATTATCAACTGAAAGGCCTGTACCATGTTGAAACGCTGTCGCGGTCAGACCGCTATCAGCAAGGAATGTGATCCCCTCAAACGACAAGGGCATGTCATGGTCGGTAAACCCCATGACAGTTCCGTCGCGGCGAGTGATCACCCAGGCATGGCAAACGGTGGTCACGCCCATGGCAAGATGATTGGAAAGTGCGACATTGAAGGTCATCAGATGCGCACCTCGACCACCGGAACATCCGGCACATCCCCGGCCCCGAAGGACGCCGCGGAGGTCTGGAAACTGTCCGATCCGAACCGCACCGGCACGTCGAATTCGAAACCGGCTGTGATCGCCGCCGACATGGCTGGTGCGGTCGTAAGGCTTACAACGCCCGTCGTCGTATCGACCGTGAAATCCGCGCCATTGGACAATTCGATCCCCGCGACAGCAATCCGCACCGTGCCGCCAACGGGCTTGCAGATCGGCCGTTGATAGCTCTGATCGCCAGAGGCATAGGTCTTGGTCAATTGAAAGGATTGCGTCACACCGTCACCGATCGCGATCATCTGATCGTCAAAGGCAGGTGCCTGGCTGGGCGTGCAGGACTTGTGATCAGTCCAGTCTTTCCAGCGAAAACCATGCAACTGGCCTTGGCGCGCCTCGAAAAATGCGATCAGCAGTTCGATATCGTCAAGCGAGCGCATCGCGGCACCCGCGTCATAGCGGCGGCGGGAATGTTGCCAGGGGGTGTTTCGTTCTTCGAAACCGTTGGCGAGGGTGACGACATCCGTGCGCCGCTCAGGCCCACCGATTGCACCGAAGGACAGGTTGGTCGGGAAACGAACCTCATGAAAGCTCATCTGCGTCGCTCCTTATCGGTTACGTTGGCCGCGCGACAGGGCGCGCCCCATCTGCGCGGCAATCTGGCTTTGCGAGCGGCGAAAACCGTCGATATCAGGGGTTGAGATATTGATGACAACGTTGACGGGTGGCACGCCGCCCGTGTCACTGCGCACGCCAAGCCGACCATCGGCGCCACGTGCCAGCGGCATGATGGCTTCGGGCCCGGCTTCACCCATCAGGCCGGTCCCGCCACGCATTGGGAAAATGGTTGGCGCCGACACGACCCCGCCCCTTGCGAACGGCTGCACACGCCCCTGGCTGAAACTGGCACCATTCGCGAAGGGCAATGCGCCTTGCATCAGTGCGCCGATACCTTGCGCCATCAGACCGCCAAAGTGATCAGTCACCGGACGGACAGCGGCGGAATAGGTGGAATTGACCATCGCATCACGCATCGTCTGCAACGCATCCGACAGCTTGCCACCGTCCAGAAGGACCCCATCCAGGGCACGGCGCAGGCCACGGCCAAGGCCGCGTTCCAGGATCTGAACCTCCTTGCCAGTCTCGCTGAGAGCGGATCGCATCCGCTGCAATTCGCCATCAAAACCAGCTGCCATGCCAGCCGCTCCGCCAAGGCTGGCATCCAGGGCTTCGGCCTGCGCTTGCAAATCTTCAAAACCGTTCAGATCATCCATCTCTTTTCCTCAAACCTTGGGCAGCGCTCCGGTATCGGGGAAGGCGGCCAGCAATTCGTCCAAACGGGCACGGCCCACTCTGTTTTCATCCCCGGCGGCATCGCCCAACAGCATCCGCAGTTCAGCCGGTGTCAGGCGCCAGAACTCTTCTGGTCGCAGGCCAACCCCGCACACCCCCGCCTGCATCAATGCCGGCCAGTCAAATCCGCTCATTGGCTCTCAACCGGCAAAGCGAAGGCCCGTGCCAGCAGTTCGGCCGCCTTGCGCGCTGCCGACAGTGGCCCGCCTTCAATCTCGGCCACCAGCAGATCCGACGCGCGGCCCTGCCATCCGCCACCGCGCAGCCCCGCCACGATCAGGGCGAGCACATCGCGACTGGAATATTCCCCGGCCTCGAACCGCTCGACCAGCGCGACGAGCGAGCCGGTCTCCAGTCCCTCCTCCAGTTCGGCCAACGCGCCCAGCGTCAGCTTCATGACGTGTCGCTGACCATCCAGAACAAGCGCCACCTCACCCGCCCAGGGGTTGGCCATCACAGCACCGAAAAGGTCAGCGCCCCGGCGGAGGCCAACGACATCTCGTACGTCGCCTCACCGTCGTGGCTGCCGGCATATTCGATCGATGTCAGCTGGAATGCCCCCTCGACGACGCCGAAATCGGGGATGATCACCTGGAAATCCGGCGTCTCGCGGTCGAAAAAGATCTGGCGCGCCCGCTCGTCGCTGTCCTCGTCCTTGAAGACACCCGAGCCGCTGATCGAGGCAGACCGCACACCTGCCCCGCCCAGCAGTTCACGCCACCCGCCGGTGCTGTCCAGGCTGGTCACATCCACGGCTTCGGCGTTGAAGCTCAGCCGGGTGGCACGCAGGCCTGCCAGCGTCTCGAACAGACCGGCACCGGTCATGTCCACCTTGATCAGAAGGTCCTTGCCATTCTGCGCAACCATGTTCTCTACTCCTTGAAAATATTCAGATATCCTGCACGCGAGCACGAAATTTCATATCGATGCGCCGCAGCGTGCCATTCCCGTCACGACGCGCCCGCGCCTTCAGAAAGTTCAGACTGACAACCACGCCGCGCGTCAGCGCAGGCAGCGGTTGGGCGAGTGAATCGCTGATCACCGCCGCGACCGACTTGGCCACCTGAAACCCGTCTTCTTCGGTGATCACCGAGACAGTCAGATCATGCAGGGCCCCCGCCCCCGTCATGTCCGATCGGTCGCTAACCCGCTCCTCGCCCAGGCTGACGTAGGTGGCGGGCGGCGTCCCCGTCGGCGGTGCGTCAAAGATGTTGGCCCCCACAAGTGCCACCAGCGCAGCGTCGCTGCTCAGTTGCTGAAAGATTGCCGCTTGCAGCGCAGCTGATACCGCATAGCTCATGACGTGACCTCCTCGCGTGCGGTGCAAACCAGGAAGCGACCCTCGGCATCGCGTTCGGTCACCGCCTCGATCTCGTAGATGCGGGCACCATCGCGAAATCTCTGCCCCGGCAGCGGCCTGCTGGGACGCCCGATCGCGACTCCCCTCACGGAGATTTTCAGCGTCTGGCGATGCACCGTCAGCCCGCCCAGCCGGGTCGAACTGCTGGCCCCTGGCAGCACCTCGGCCCAGAGCGTTCCCAACTCGGACCACGTCGTGACATACCCGCCCGAGCCATTGGCGCTGCGCACTGAACGTTCCAGCACCAGCTGCCGGTTGAGACGCGGGATCATGCTGAGCCTCGCATCGAAATCCTGATCGTGCGATACCGTTCGATCAGCGCCGTCACGCCAAAGGGCGTGCAGCCGCGCGACAACGACAGATCACTGCGGTATTCGTAGTAATGTGCTGCCATCAGCAACACCGCCTGCGCCAGATCGGGCGGCACGTCCCGCCATTCTTCGGCGCTGCCCGCATACATCCGCACTACGGCATTGCTGCCTTCGGGGATTGTCGGAAGCGATCCGGAGACGTGACGCATCACTGGCGTCTGGCTGTCCGCAACGATCTGGAACTCGCCCACGTCATAGGGGGTTGCCGTGCCGTCCGGGGCGACGATGTTCACCTCGTGGATCAGGCGGACCGGGGCCAGGGGCAACGGCTGGCTGCCCGGGCTCTGCCATTCGCTGACCGACCACTGGAAATCGCGCAGGTACAATGCCTGGCCCGTGCGCCCCTCGATGGCCGATATCGCGGCCCGCAGATATCCCTCCAGCACCTGATCCTGCACCGCGTCCTCTGCGAAACCGCTACCAAGGTGCAAATGCGCCTTGAAGTGGTCGATCGGCAGATCGCTCGGGTGCGTCTGGTATTCTTCGATCAATATCATTTGTTACTCCGACGATCCGGGCCGCTTGCATCGACCCCTTGACGCTCCGGGACACCCCTCCCGGCGCGTGTCTCCCATCGTTGCTCTGACGGAGGGAGCAGCTGGACAACGCATTCAGAAGACACGCGCCCGGCAGAGCCGGAATTCCGGCTCTACCGACCCGCCGCGATTAGGCTGCGGCGAATTTCAGCAGCTTGATCGCCCCGAAATCGCTGACATCACCGCCGACGCGCTTGGTGGCATAGAACAGAACGTGCGGCTTGGCGCTGAAGGGATCGCGCAGCACCCGCAGATCCGGCCGTTCGGCGACCGTGTAGCCGGCGTGGAAATCGCCAAAGGCAATCGCATAGGCATCGGAGTCGATGTCGGGCATGTCCTCGGCAACCAGCACGGGATAGCCCATAAGGCGTGCCGGTTCGCCCGCCGCCATGCTGTCGGACCAAAGGAAACGCCCATCGGCATCCTTCAGCTTGCGAACCGCGCCGGCCGTCTTCGAATTCATCACGAAAGTGCCATTGGCGCGGTAACGTGCGCCCAGCGCATAGACCAGATCGACGATGGCATCCGCCGGATCGTTCAGGTCGAAATCGCCATCGGCCCCGGTCGCGATATAGCCGAGGTTGTCCCAGGACCAGCTGGCATCCGCGATCTTGGGATGGCTCAGAAACCCCTTGGGCTTGTCTGCCCCATCGCCGCTGATGAACGCCGCGGCTTCGGCACGCGAAAACTTGTCCGCGATACGTTCTGCCAGCCACGCCTCGATATCGAAGGCGCTGTCGTCCAGCAGCCTCTGCGATGCTTTCGGCAGCGCCGACAGCTCGAACAACGGAATGGCGATGCGATCCACCGTCGGGGTCGAGGTTTCGGAGACCGAGCTTTCGTCGTTCCAGCCCGCCCCGATGTCGGTGGTGTCGACCAGCACGTCATAGGACGTGGCGTTGACGTTCACCACGTTGGCAATCTGGCGGATCGACGACGATGCCATCAGCACCGAACGGATCGTCTCGGATGTCATCGGATCCACCAGGTATCCGCCGTCGCCGTTGACAGCAGACGACATCGCCTTGCCCTCCAACTCAAGGCCGCGCAGGCCGTCGTCATCGCCGGAGCGCAGATAGACGTTAAACGCCTTCTGATGCGGTGCTTCGATTTCGGCGGACCGCGCCAACGCCGGGCGCGCTGCGGTCAGGGATTTGCGATCAAGCATGGTCAGTCGGCTTTCCTGTTGTTGAATCTTTGCGTGAATATCAGACTGGAAGTCCTTGAACTCCCGCATGAAATCCGTCACGGCGGACTTTACCTCAGCCACCGGAGACACAAGCTCTCCGTGCCGAGAATTCACCTCGGTCATACCCATCGTCTTCTCCTCGGATGGAAAGTGAGAGAGCGCCCTAGCGGCCGCCCAATTCGGCCCCTGCGACCCGAAAGGCCGCCGCCAGTTCGCGCAGGCCATCGTCGAACGGGGTGTCCCCCTTGCCCGCGACCCGCGCACTGGGCAGCATCGGAAAGGTCACCAGCGACACCTCCCAAAGCTCCAGTTCCGTCAGAAGCCTGCGGCCTCCAGTATCCTTGGTGGCGCGCTTGGTGCGATAGCCGATGGACAGCCCGTCAATCGCCCCGGCCCCGATCAGCGCCGCCGCCTCGCGCCCTTTTGCAACGCTCTCCAGCAGGCGCCCCTTGACCCAGAGCCCGGTGCCATCCTCGTGGATGTCGTCCCAGACGCCGATGGGCTGGGCGGGGTCGTGCTGCCACAGCATCTTGACCCGCCGCCCCTCCGCCAGGAGCGCACCCAGCGATGCCGCATAGGCCCCTTGTGCCACCACGTCGCCGCCCTGATCGCAGGCGCCGAACCGCGAGGCATAGCCCTCGATCGACAGCCCGTCCTCCTGCACGCTCAACCCCTCGTCGAACTGGCAGAACTTGCGCTCAAGCCCGCTTGTCATTTCCTGCATCTTGTCACTCCTCACGGCAAACGTTCGATGATTGACTGAAAGGCCTGCGCCAGGATCACACCGACCACCCCGTAAACGGTCAGCCACAGCCTTCGCTCCAGCCGTTCGATGATGATCTCCAGCCGGTCGATGCGCCCGTTCAGCCCGTCGATCTGCAATTTCGACACCCGCTCGTGCGCTTCCAGCTTCAGCGAGGGCGCGCATTCAAAGCTCTCGTAGCTGATGCGCGCAACCTCGCGTGGCTCACCCATGATCGGCGTCCAGCGGCGGCAGCCCCAGCATCGCGCGCTTCTCTCCGGGGGTCAGGAAATCCGCTTCTCCGATCCTCTGCCACAGCGAGTCACGCTCGACCGACAGCGCCGGCACACGGTCCAGGTCGGGGCTCAGCGTCAGATCCTCGCCGGTAAACCGCTCCAGCCATTCCCCCACGCTGGCCACCACACGCGTGGCCAGCGGCAGAACCGTCAGGCGAAAGAACGCCCGGTGCGCTTCCTGGTAATTGGCGTAGGTTGCATCTCCCTGGATCCCCAGCAGCATGGGCGGCACCCCGAAGGCCAACGCAATCTCGCGTGCGGCGGCTTCCTTGGTCTTTTGAAATTCCATGTCGGAGGGGCTGAAGCCCATGGGCTTCCAGTCCAGCCCACCCTCCAGCAACATCGGTCGGCCCGCATTGCGCGCGCCCTGATGGTGCATCTCCATCTCCATCACCAACCGGTCGTACTGCTCGGTGGTCATGGAGCCTTCGCCCTCGTACCCTTTATAGACGATGGCCCCCGATGGGCGCGCGGCATTGTCCAGCAGCGCCTTGGACCAGCGCGACGCGCTGTTGTGCACGTCCAGTGCCTGCGCGGCGGCCTGCATCGGCGACAGGCCATAGTGGTCGTCCTGAGGATGAAAGCTCTTCATGTGGCAGATCGCGGGCCGGTCCCCGGTTACATCGAAGCGATGCTTGCTGCCGTTGACGTTGTAATCGAACGCCACTGGCCAGCCATCCGCGCCCGGCACCAGGCTCATGCGGTCGCTGCGCAGCACATGCAGCTCGACAGGGGCCCCTTCCTCGGCGGCGACCGCCTCGAGATAGGCGTTCCCGGTCAGCAGCAGGTGGCCATAGAGCGCCTCGAACATCTCTGCCCGGCCCTGTGCCTGATTGGGTTGTTTCAGCAGCGCCAGCAGCGGGTGTTCTTCATAGCGTTGCCGACGGTCCTGCAAGGTCAGCGGCAGGGCGGCAGCGGCCTCGGCGATCATCTTGACTGCACGAAACCCCACCGGATTGCCACTGAAACCGGACCGGGTCAGCGACACCGCATCACGCGGCGACCAGGCCACCCGACCCGAGCTTTGATAGGCCACCAGCTTGCCGGTTGCCGAAGCCTTCTGCTCCGGCGCGGCAACGGTTGCCTGACCGGCACCGTCGCGGCGGAAATAGTCGATGACCCCCATGCGCGTCTCCTTGAATACCTGTTGCGTCTCACCCGTCCGGCGATCCGTGAGAGACAATTTGTCTTGAATTCCTTAAGAACTGGCTGGCCCACCGCGCGGTGGGCGTTTCCCGATATTTCAATGTGTTACGCAGACAAAATGCAAAAAAGGGCCCCGGTTTCCCGAGGCCCTGTCAAACTTTGCAAATCCGTCTGCCGTCAGATGCTGCGCACCGTGGGCGTCCATTTCGGCTGCGCGGCGATCATCAGCTCGTGCAGCGCCCAGACCAGCGCATCCAGACGGTCGGGGCTGCCGCGCCCCTCCCAGCCGCGCATGGTCATCTGGCTCAGCTGATCTTCCAGCGCCCCCAGACCGCGCACATGAAACACCCGGCCCTGTTCGTACAGCGCCGCCACAGGCTCGGCCCGGGCCGACTTGCCCCGTGCGGCGCGTACCTTCTTGACCGGGGCCAGCGGGTCGACCTGCCGGATCACGGCCTCTACCAGGTCGCCCCCCTGGTTCACCTCGGCCACGATCTTGTCGGCCCCGTGGCGCTGCATCGCGGCAATCGCAGCTTCGGCCCATTGCACCGGACTGGCGGCCGACACGCTGGCATCCTCCAGCACATAGGCCCGCCAGGTCTGCGGTGGCCCACTGGAAACGAGGCCCGCCACAACGATGCCGCATTCGTCCGATCCCGCGTGGCCCGTAACTGGCGGATCGACCGCCACGACGATACGATCCAGCGCGGGCACCCCGTCAACCTGCGCCCCGACAATCATCGCCTCGCTCCACAGCGCCCCCTCGGCGTCGGCCAGCATCACGCCGTCCAGCTCCTGTCGCCCCAACCAGGTGCCCGCATAGCGCGCCCGCACCTCCTCCAGAAACCCATCCGCCAGGTTGGCGCGATTGGCCTCGGTCGGCGCCTGGGTGACAACGCTGGACGGGCTGTTCAGCAATTGCTTGAGCACCCCCACGTTGCGCGGGGTCGTGGTGACGCAGACCCGTGGGTCCTCGCCCAGCCGCAGGGCAAACTGCAACATGTCCCAGGTCGCCTGCGCCTTCTTCCACTTGGCCAGCTCGTCCAGCCAGGCTCCGTCGAACTGCGGCCCGCGCAGCGCCTCGGGCTCGCTGGCGGAAAACGCCTGCGCCTCGGCGCCGTTGGGCCAGATCAGCTTGCGTTCGCTGGCCTTCCAGACCGGGCGGCGGTCGGGGGGCGAACAGGCCATGATGCCGCTCTCGCCAAAGATCATCACGTCGCGTGCCTGATCGAAGGTCTCGGCCACCAGCGCGACGCGGCGACATCTGCCGGTATCCAGCGGCCCCGCGCCCTCGACCTGCGCGCGCACCCATTCGGCCCCGGCACGGCTCTTGCCCGCGCCGCGCCCCCCCAGGATCAGCCATGTCCGCCAGTCGCCTTCGGGCGGCAACTGATGCTGCAATGCCCAGAAATCGAACAAAAAAGGGAGAGCACGAAGCTCTCCCTCCTCCAGGTCATCCAGAAACCACCTCTGCGTATCCGCATCTGCGCAGGCGATCCAGGCGGCACCCGATCGAAGCCCTTGCGGCGGCGAGGTCGATGTCCCCACCTCCTGTACCTCCGCCTCTTGTGGACGATACTCCATTCCGCTTTTTACCTTCATCGAGCTTGGCCTCCATCTCCAAAGCAAACCGGACCCAGAACCGGATTTCGCCGCACATCTTGGTCGTCTCCTTGACCGCCTCGACCTCTCCGGCGCGCACCCTGTCCTGCAGCGCCTTGAGGTCTTCGGTGATGCCCAGCACCTGTCGTTCGATCGTTTCGATCGTCGTACGCAAACGGGAGTCTTCTCTCTCGGACGTGTTTATTGTCATTGTTGCTCTGCCTCGTGCGTTTGTTGTCCCCGATCGAGCAACACGAAAAAACGGCCGCGGGATCGCTCCCGGGCCGCTCGCTCATGTCTTCCAGCATGTCACGATGTATACGTCAGACCGTACGCCCTGTCAAAAGCCAGGCGCGTTTGCGGCGGCTCACGAAATCTTAGCAGTTTCGCGCCTGGCCGCCGCAAGTCATTGTCTTTTCAGCCTATTGGTTTGCGCCGCCCTGTTCGATCCGGCGCCATTTGGCGACGTTCTGGTTGTGCTGCTCCAGCGTCTCGGCAAAGGCATGGCCGCCCGAACCGTCAGCGACGAAGTACACGTAATCGCTGACCTCCGGGTTCACCGCCGCCTCGATGCTGGCGCGGCCGGGATTGGCGATGGGGGTCGGTGGCATTCCATCGATCTGGTAGGTGTTGTAAGGGGTCACCCGGTCCAGTTCACTGCGGCGCAGCCCGCGATCCAGAATGCCCTCGCCCTTCGTGATACCATAGATCACCGTCGGGTCGGTCTGCAAACGCATCCCCCGCCGCAACCGGTTCTCGAACACGCTGGCCACCAGGCCGCGTTCGTCCGGCACCCCGGTTTCCTTCTCGATGATCGACGCCATGATCAGCGCCTCCTGTGGCGTGTCAAAGGGCAGATCGTCGGCACGGCTTTCCCAGGCGGCTTGCAGGCGCAGGCTCTGCTGCGCGGCCATCCGCTCCAGCACGCTCTCGCGGCTGTCACCCTTCAGCACTTCATAGCTGTCGGGGGCCAGCGTGCCTTCGGCCGGAATGCCCGCCACGTCGCCGGACAGGATATCGGCAGCCTTGAGAACCTGCACCACCTGCCAGCTGGTCACGCCTTCGGCCATCGCCACGCGAAACCGCGTATCGGGCTGGGCCATGACATCGGCATAGGCCTCGGGCGCATCGCCCTCGCCGGGAACGAACTTGGCCCGTTCGATAAAGGTGCTGCTGGCCGGGTCCAGCTCCCGCACCAGGATATCCGAGGCCCGCACACCGACACGATAGACGATTTCCGTACCGCAGGTGCTCGCGCCGCCCTTGGTCACGATGTCCACGATTTCGGCCATGCTGGCACGCGCCGGCACCAGGAATGCCCCGGCCTTCAGCGCCTCGGACCGGTCGGTGTATTCGGCCCCGACCCGCATCAGCGCGCCGCTCTTGACCGCGCCCTGCGCCTCCAGATCGCCGGACACCCCGCGCATGGTCTCACCCTGCGCCACGCGTACGCAGATCGCCTCGCTCAGCGGACCTTCGGCGGAATATTCCCGCTTGCCCCACAGGATCGCTCCGGCCAACAACAGCGTCAGCACGATCAGCAGCGAAATCCCGTTGGACGCAACTGAACGCCACATTCAGCGGACCTTTCCGAAAACCAGGCTGGCATTGGTGCCGCCAAAGCCAAAGGAGTTGGACAGCGCGATGTCGATCTTGCGCTCGACCTTGGCATTGGGGGCCAGGTCGATCGCGGTCTCGACCGCCGGGTTGTCCAGGTTGATGGTGGGCGGCGCGACCTGGTCGCGGATCGCCAGGATCGAAAAGATCGCCTCGATCGCACCGGCGGCCCCCAGCAGGTGCCCGGTGGCGGATTTGGTCGACGACATGGTGACGGCACTGGCATGATCGCCCATCAGACGCTCGACAGCGCCCAGCTCGATCGTGTCGGCCATGGTCGAGGTGCCATGCGCATTGACGTAATCCACGTCGGCCGGCGTGATCCCGGCGCGGTTCAGCGCCATTTCCATGCTGCGCCGCGCGCCATCGCCATCCTCGGACGGGGCGGTAATGTGATAGGCGTCGCCCGACAGGCCATAGCCCAGGTATTCACCATAGATCTTGGCGCCGCGCGCCACGGCGTGCTCGTATTCCTCCAGCACCACGATGCCCGCGCCCTCGCCCATGACGAAACCGTCGCGGTCCGCATCATAGGGGCGGCTTGCCTTGGTGGGATCATCGCCATATTTCGTCGACAGCGCCTTGCACGCGTTGAAACCCGCGATGCCGATCTTGCAGATCGCCGCCTCTGCGCCGCCGGCAACCATCACGTCCGCATCGCCCCACTGGATCAGGCGCGCCGCATCGCCAATGGCATGGGCGCCCGTGGAACAGGCGGTCACGACCGAATGGTTCGGCCCGCGAAAGCCGTACTTGATGCTGACCTGACCCGAGATCAGGTTGATCAGCGCGCCGGGCACAAAGAACGGGCTGACGCGGCGCGGGCCCTTTTCTTCCATCATCACGGCGGTATTCGCGATCGAGTTCAGACCACCGATGCCCGACCCGATCAACACGCCGGTGCGCGCCTGCGCCTCGGGGTCGGTGGGCTTCCAGCCACTGTCCTCGACCGCCTGCTGGGCCGCCGCGACACCGAACAGGATAAAGGTATCGACCTTGCGCTGTTCCTTCGGCTCCATCCAGTCGTCGGCATTGAAGGTGCCATCGCTGCCATCGCCGCGCGGCACTTCGCAGGCATAGGTGGTGGTCAGACCTTCGGGATCGAACTGACCGATCCGGTTCGCACCGGACTGGCCGGCAATCAGGCGGCTCCAACTTTCCTCGACCCCGCAGGCCAGAGGAGTGACAAGCCCAAGCCCGGTGACAACGACACGACGCATCTATACTGCCCTTCTCATTTTCTCACCGACGCTCTTACCCCGGCGCGGCGTCCGGGGGCAAGCCTATGAGGCGAGCCGGGCATTTCTGCGCAACTCTCCCCGGTAGCGGCGCCCCCCTGCACGTTCCGTCCTATCTGCATCGACGGCGCAAAAAGAAAAGACCCCCGCCAGCACTGGCAGGGGTCTTTCCCAAATCTCTGCGATCCCGGACGATGCCGGAACAGCAACCTGAAATCAGGCGGCTTCGCTGATGAACTTTACCGCATCGCCGAAGGTCTGGATGTTTTCAGCGGCGTCATCGGGGATCTCGATGCCGAATTCTTCTTCGAAGGCCATGACCAGCTCGACGGTATCGAGGCTGTCTGCGCCCAGGTCGTCGATGAACGAAGCGTTCTCGGTGACCTTGTCTTCTTCCACGCCGAGATGTTCGACAACGATCTTTTTCACGCGCTCTGCGACATCGCTCATAGGTATTCCCCTCACGTCAGTTGGGCCCCTCGGGCCCGGTTCTTGCCTTGCCCCCGACGGGGGCATCTACCAATGCCCTCTCGGGCGCTGACACCTGCACCGCATGGCACAGGCACGGGGACAGCCTTTGCAGACACCCCGCCAATCTGCGCCGCCTATAGCACATGCTCGTCGGTAGGCAAACGCTTTCACAACTTGGTGGGCAACCGCGTCGTCCGCAACCCGGTTCTCCCCGCGACTTTTCGCGTGCAAGACAGCGCCGGCACGGATTTTGCCATAAAAAAAGGCCCGATACAACGATCGGACCCTCGGCAAAAAGACATCAGCGGGGGTCGGTTCACGGGGCAGGACAGCCGCGGCACGGCGCCGCGAATCCCCCCGGGTCCCGCCCCCGCGCGTTGGATCAGATCATCGCCATGCCGCCATTCACATGCAGCGTCGCCCCGGTCACATAGCCCGCCTCGGCGCTCGCCAGATAGATCACCGCGGCCGCGATCTCCTCGGGTGTGCCCATGCGGGCCGCCGGAATCTGGGCGTTGATCTTGGCCTTCTGCTCGTCGCTCAGCTTGTCGGTCATCGCGGTGGCGATGAATCCCGGCGCGACACAGTTCACCGTGATACCCCGGCTGGCCACCTCGTAGGCAATCGACTTCGACAGCCCGACCATCCCCGCCTTCGAGGCGGCGTAATTCGCCTGCCCCGGATTGCCCGTGGTGCCGACGATGGACGAGATGTTGATGATCCGCCCCCAACGCGCCTTCATCATCGGCCGCATCACGGCCCGGCACAGCCTCATGGTCGAGGTCAGGTTGACGTCGATGACACTCTGCCAATCCTCGTCGCTCATCCGCATGAAGATCTGGTCCTTGGTGATGCCGGCGTTGTTCACCAGGATATCCAGGGCCCCCATCGCCTCGATCGCCTGCTTGGGCAGGGCATCCACGGCGGCTGCGTCACTCAGGTCACACGCCAGCACATGCGCCCGCTCGCCCAGCTCGGCCGCCAGCGCCTCCAGCGGCGCGACACGCGTGCCACTCAGCCCCACGGTCGCCCCGGCGCCATGCAGCGCCCTCGCGATCTCGCCGCCGATTCCACCACTCGCGCCGGTCACCAGCGCCACTTTGCCTGTCAGATCAAACATCACATACTCCTCGGGAAACCCTAGTCCGTTTCCCTGTTCCAAATATCCTGCGGGGGGTCCCGGGGGGCGCAAAGCCCCCCGTCTTTCATTGCCTGTGGGCGCAAAGCCCCCCGTCTTTCATTCCCTGTGGGCGCAAAGCCCCCCGTCTTTCATTCCCTGTGGGCGCAAAGCCCCCCGTCTCGCCTCGCCTGCGGGCGCAAAGCCCCCCGTCTTTCATTCCCTGTGGGCGCAAAGCCCCCCGTCTCGCCTCGCCTGCGGGCGCAAAGCCCCCCGTCTTTCATTCCCTGTGGGCGCAAAGCCCCCCGTCTTTCATTCCCTGTGGGCGCAAAGCCCCCCGTCTCGCCTCGCCTGCGGGCGCAAAGCCCCCCGCCTTTTTTCAGTTCCAGGCACCGCAAGGCCGCCGCCAGTCGCACAGGAGCATAAAGCCCCCCGCAGGCTCAGCCCTCTTTCGCGGCGCTCACCGCCGCCACGTCATCGGGTGTCCCGACGGCCTTGCAGACGATGCTCTTCTCGATCCGCCGGATCATCCCCGACAGCGCCTTGCCCGCGCCAATCTCCCAAACCTCGTCGACACCCTGCCCGGCCATCCACGACACGCTCTCGCGCCAGCGGACAGACCCGGTGACCTGCTCGACCAACAGCGCCCGGATCTCGTCCGGGTCGCTGACCGCCGCGGCACGCACGTTTGCCACCAACGGCACGGCGGGCGCAGTCAGCGTGACCTCCGCCAGCGCCTGCGCCATCACCTCGGCGGCGGGCTGCATCAATGCGCAATGGAACGGCGCGCTCACCGGCAGCAACATCGCGCGTTTCGCGCCGCGGGCCTTGGCAATCTCGCACGCCCGTTCGACCGCGTCCTTGTCACCCGACACCACCACCTGGCTGGGATCATTGTCATTCGCCGCCTGACAGACCTGCCCCTGCGCAGCCTCCTCGGCCACCTCGCGCACCGTGGCAAAATCCAGGCCCAGCAGCGCCGCCATGGCGCCCACGCCCACCGGCACCGCATCCTGCATCGCCCGCCCGCGAATGCGCAGCAGCCGCGCCGCATCGGGCACGCTCAGCGCCCCGGCAGCGGCAAGGGCGGAATATTCGCCCAGGCTGTGCCCGGCGACGAATGCGGCATCGGCAATGTTCACACCTTCCGCCTCCAGCGCCCGGAACGCCGCCAGAGAGGTAGCCATCAGTGCCGGTTGCGCGTTCTGCGTCAGCGTCAGCGCCTCCTGCTCTCCGTCCCAGATCAGCGTGCTCAGGCTCTCGCCGAGCGCCTCGTCAACCTCGTCGAAAACGGCCCGTGCTGCCGGATAGGCCTCGGCCAGGGCGCGCCCCATGCCGATGGTCTGGGCACCCTGACCGGGAAAAACAAATGCGCGGCTCATGGTTCACTCCCTTGTGTCATGTTGCGCCGGGGGATAGCCGCCGCCGCGCCATATGGCAATGCACTCGTGCCCGCGAAGGCGGTGCGCAGAGCTGCCCAGCAAACTTGTGCCCCGAACTCGGCCCCAGACTCGGCCCCCACACTCTGGCCCGAACTTGGCCCCCCAATGTGCCCCCCGATGTGCCCCCCAACGCTCCCCCGCAATGGACCCGCAGATTTACCCCACCTCGGGCCGTAGCAATCCGCCCACAGCCGCCCTCGCCTCCTCACTCCTGGCAAGCCGTCACAGTCGTAAAGTCGTCAAAGTTGGCAAGCCGTCGCGGAAAAGTCGGGGCGCAGGGCCGCACGGACAGCCGGTCCATGCGCTGTATCTTGCAACCGCCGCTGCCCTCTGGCCAATCAACAGCATGAAGATCCCGTCAGGCCGCCTCGCCAATGCGCCCCCGGGGGACGGCTCCGGACACCCCCGTTTTCACGCGCTGCGCGACGCAGGCCGGTATTCTCGCGAAATGCCGCCCGCTTTCCAAAGCTAAGCCTCTTTCAAAAACCCGAGCCTCTTTCAAAACCCCAGCCTCCATCAAAACCCGGCCTCGCTCACGACGCCAGCCTCCCCGGCACTGTTGGGCGCTGTAACGCGGTCTGTCTCAATAACGCCTCAATACCGCCTCAATACCGGGGTCGGTCGGCCCGCTCGCCCCCCTCGGCCCGTCCTCCGGGGCGCATCCCGGCCGCGATACCCCGCCAGCCCCGAAACGCGGCGCTGGCGCGGCGTGCCCAGACCACGGCATACAGGCCCAGGGCCGCCCCCAGCACGATGTGCCCCGGATGGGCGCTGACCGGCGCATCCCCCGAAAAGGCCACCCATATTCCCGCACAGGGCAACCCGATCGCCAGCGCCAGACACACCATCAGTCGCAGTCGTACGGACAGCGGCACAGTGGCGGGCCGCGCCAGGCGGACAGGCCCGCACAGCGGCATCCGCTGCGACGGATGCACCGGCACAAAGTTGCGCTGATAGGCCACTCCCTGGCTAAACCGTCCGCTCTCGCTGCGCATGTCCCGCTCCTGCCCTGCTGCCACGTGCCCGGACCCGACCGCCCAGGCGCGTGCCGCAAAGGCACCTGCAAACCTTACCGCCGCCTTGAACGCCCAGGCGATTGCCCGCGGCCCGGGCCGCTCTGCTGCTCGCGGCCGCAGCCGCTCTGCTGCCACTGGCCCGGGCCACTCTGCTGGCCGCGGCCGCAGTCGCCCTGCGGCCCCTTTCCGCATCTGCCCTGCCATCCTGCCGTTCGAACGCTTGCCCTCTTGCGGCATCCGGTGTAACAGGCGGCTCCTTCCGCAGGTATTGATGAACCGCGCAGTCTCTCGTGGATGGGTCGCGGAAGGATACGACCCTCCTATGAAATGCGCCTTGATATAAACAGGAGTGCACATGCCGCTTTACGAGCATGTCTTTATCGCGCGCCAGGACCTTTCCAACGCGCAGGCCGAAGGCCTCATCGAACACTTTGGCGCCGTCGTCACCGACAACGGTGGCACGCTCGTGGATCACGAGTACTGGGGTGTCAAAACGATGGCCTACAAGATCAACAAGAACCGCAAGGGCCACTATGCCTTCCTGCGCACCGACGCGCCCTCGGCCGCCGTGCAGGAAATGGAACGCCTGATGCGCCTGCATGACGACGTGATGCGCGTCCTGACCATCAAGGTCGACGAGCACGCCGAGCTGCCCTCCGCGCAGATGCAGAAACGTGACGAACGTGACGACCGCCGTCGCGAACGCCGCTGATCAACGCCTGAAAGAAAGGACCTAAAACATGGCCACGAAACCATTTTTCCGCCGCCGCAAGGTCTGCCCCTTCTCGGGCGACAATGCGCCGAAGATCGACTACAAAGACACGCGCCTTCTGCAACGCTACGTTTCCGAACGTGGCAAGATCGTGCCGTCCCGCATCACCGCCGTCTCGGCCAAGAAGCAACGCGAACTGGCCCGTGCCATCAAACGCGCCCGCTTCCTCGCCCTGCTCCCCTACGCCGTGAAGTAAGGAGACCGATCAGATGCAAGTCATTCTTCTCGAACGCGTCGCCAAGCTTGGCCAGATGGGTGACGTCGTCACCGTCAAGCCGGGTTTCGCCCGCAACTACCTGCTGCTGCAAGGCAAGGCGCTGACCGCCTCGAAAGAGAACCTGGCGCAATTCGAAGACCAGAAAGCCCAGCTCGAAGCCAACAACCTCGAAACCAAGAAAGAGGCCGAGGCACTGGGCGAGAAACTCGACGGTCAGAAGTTCGTCGTGATTCGCGCAGCCTCCGACGGCGGCAACCTCTACGGCTCCGTCACCCCGCGTGACGTCGCCAACATTGCCACCGAAAACGGCTACACGGTCGAGCGCAAGCAGGTCATCATCCCGCAGCCGATCAAGGATCTGGGCCTGCACGTCGCCACCGTGACGCTGCACCCCGAAGTGATCGTCGAAGTCATCCTGAACGTCGCGCGCTCCCCCGAGGAAGCCGAAGTGCAGGCTGCCGGCAAATCCATCCGTGAACTGGCGGCCGAAGAAGAAGCCGCAGCCGAATTCGAGATTTCGGAACTGTTCGACGAAATGGGCTCCGCTGCCAACGACGACGATTACACCCCGTCGGAAACCGCATCGGACGACGACGAAGATTAATCTTCGCCCTCGACCACACAGACCGGAACCGCGCCCCGCAACGGGCGCGGTTCTTTCGTTTGGCAGGGCAGGCCCATCCCGCAGCGCCCGCGCAAGGGCGCGAAAGTGCTGGAATAATACGAACGAACCTTGCCCCTCAGCCGCGCGAACGCCGCCTCCACGACCGCCCGCCCCCGACAGCGTGACACCCCGCGCTCTCCCCCGCGCGATTATTGCGGGCATCTATGAAAACGCGTTCGTGCGGGAATCATGGCCCGGCTGGCGGGGTCTGCCCGCGATGCGTCCAACAGGCACGGCATCGATCTGCCGCCCGTCCCTACGGGTTATCCGATAGCTCTCTTTCACACGTTGAAAAACGTCGCTGCTCTGGGTGACGGACCCCGTGTCGGGAATAGCCAAGGCAAGGTGCCGATAATCACAGGTTGCGCGCGCCGCCTCGCAGTGACTGACCACGCGGTCACCGCACAGGCACAGGGCCCCAACAGCAACGCGAACCATCCAACGCCAACCCCGAACCGCACTGACGAAATATCAACCCTCCCCGGCCATTCTGCCCCTGCCGCGCGCCCCTTGGGCCGCCGGACACCGACGTAGAAACGAAGGCTGCCATGTTGTTGAGGTTTCGCGCCATTGTGCGCTCCCGGGTTATCTTCCTTGCCGGTCTTGCGGCGATGACCGCAGGCCCCGGTGCTGGCGCCCCGGTGTCCCTGTTGGCACCACGCACGGATGCCGCCCCGGCCGCGCTCTCGGATGCGCCGCGCCGCGCCGCGTTGCTGCCCCAGATCGGCAGCATTGCGCCCGGCTTGGCGCGCGCTGACCCTCCGCGCGCCGACCCTCCGCGCGTCGACAGCCTCGCCGGCTCGGATGCAGGCACGGTGGCCGCCGCCGTCGCCCGCGACCTGCTGCGGGGGGCGCAGGTGGAACCGGCGCGCCCCACCTCTACGCGCCCCACCTCTAACCGCCCCGCCAACAAGGGCCCTGCCCCCGCCGCGCCACAGCGCCCGGCCAGGGCGACCCCCACCATACCGACCGGCGTGATCCAGACTGCGGCCACCGCTCCGACCACCCGCCACGTCTCCAGCCTGTTCAGCGGGCGCGCTGCCACCAGCCTGTTCGCCCCCTCGACACGGGTCCGTCGCCCCTCTGGCGCCGAGGGCGGCCCCGCGTTCACCCCCCTGCGCTCGGGCAGCCACGCCGCCCGGCTCAAGCACCTGATTGCCAGCGTCGAATCCCACCGCGATGGCTATGACGCCGTGCAATATGCCGCCAGGGTCCGCCCCCCGAAACGACCCACCCAGATGACCCTGGCCGAGATCTACGACTGGATCGCCGCCACCCCCGGCCAGCAACATGCGATCGGGCGCTACCAGATCATCCCCAAGACCCTGCGATACCTTGCCGACAGCCTCGGCACCGATCCGCGCCAGATCTTTTCGCCCGTCCTGCAGGATCGCTTTGCCGACAAGCTGTTGCAGGATGCGGGCTATGACGCCTTTCTCGGCAACACCCTGACGCGCCACGGCTTCATGCACAATCTCGCGCAGGTCTGGGCGGGCTTGCCGACCGCCTCGGGCAAATCCTACTACCATGGCCTTGCGGGCAACCGCGCCGCGATGACATGGGCGCGTTTCGATGCTGAAATGGCGCGGATCTTTCCCGGCTAGGGCGGTGGCGGCAGGCTCCTGCCCGACCTCCGGAAAACGCGCACAGCACCGCCAGTCCATCGCCCCGACGCCACCCGACGCGGCCCCCACCGCTGGCTCGTCTACCGCCCCGCCCGCGCCAGCGACGGGACAAGACGCCGTGCCATCACCCCCACGCAAAACGCCGCGCGCCGGGGGCGCCTGTCGCGCCGCGCCCTGCACCCCAAGCCATCGTTTCGCCAAAACTGCATGGAAATCTTGCGAAGTTTACGATATACATCCGGCGTGTTTCCGGCTAAACGTCCCTTTTTCCGCGGCCCCGGCGCTGACAAGCCCCGCTCCGCCCGCCATCTCACGGATCGCCCCAAAGCATGATATCTTCCCTCTCCGATGCGCTCGCCGAGCGTGGCTATGACAGCCTGACCCCCGTCCAGGAGGCCGTAACCGCGCCTGAGCTTCAGGACGCAGACCTACTGGTCTCCGCCCAGACCGGCTCCGGCAAGACCGTCGGCTTCGGCCTCGCCATCGGCCACACCCTGCTGGGCGAGGAATACCGCCTCGCACCGCCCGCCGCCCCCCTGGCCCTGATCATCGCCCCCACGCGGGAACTGGCGCTTCAGGTGATGCGCGAACTGGCCTGGCTCTATGCCAAGGCGGGTGTCCGCATGGCGTCCTGCGTCGGCGGCATGGACATGCGCGAAGAGCGTCGCAATCTTGAACGCGGCGCGCATATCGTCGTCGGCACGCCGGGCCGCCTGGTCGATCATATCAAGCGCCGCTCGCTCGACATGAACAGCCTGCGCGCCGTCGTGCTGGACGAAGCGGACGAAATGCTCGACCTCGGCTTTCGCGAAGACCTCGAATTCATGCTGGGCGAAGCGCCCGAAGACCGCCGCACGCTGATGTTCTCGGCCACCGTGCCGCCGATGATCGCCAACCTGGCCAAGCAGTTTCAGCGCGACGCCGTGCGCGTCAACACGGCCACCTCCGGCAAGCAGCACAGCGACATCACCTACCAGGCGCTGCGCGTGGCCGCCGCCGATGGCGAAAACGCCATCATCAACACCCTGCGCTACCACGATGCCGAAAACGCCATCGTCTTTGCCAACACCCGCGCCGCCGTGAACCGTCTCACCGCGCGCTTTTCCAACCGTGGTTTCTCGGTCGTCTGCCTGTCCGGTGAACTCAGCCAGAACGAACGCACCCACGCGTTGCAGGCCATGCGGGACGGTCGCGCGCGCGTCTGCGTCGCAACCGACGTCGCGGCCCGCGGCATCGACCTGCCCAACCTCGAACTGGTCATCCACGCCGATCTGCCCACCAACGCCGAGGCCCTGCTGCACCGCTCGGGCCGCACCGGGCGCGCCGGGCGCAAGGGCACCTCGGCCCTGATCGTCGGTCCCCGCGACGTCAAGAAGGCCGAGCGTCTGCTGAAATGGGCCAAGATCAACGCCGAATGGACCGCCGCCCCCTCGGCCGAGGAAATCCTGCGCCGGGACGAGGAACGCCTGCTGACCGATCCCGCCTGGGACGAGGACATCTCCGAAGACACCGCGACCTTTGCCGCCAAGCTGCTGGAACAGCACAGCCCCGAAAAGATCGCCGCCGCCTACCTGCGCCTCTACCGCGCCCGCCAGTCCGCCCCCGAGGAGCTCGGCAACCCGGACGAACGCCCGGCGCGTGCCGAACGCGGTGAACGCGCCGATCGCGTGCCTTTCGGCCCCTCGAAATGGTTCGCCCTTTCCGTGGGCCGCGACAACAAGGCCGAGGCCCGCTGGCTGCTGCCCCTGCTCTGCCGCTCCGGCAACCTCACCAAGGAGTCGATCGGCGCCATCCGCGTGCAGGATTCCGAAACCTACGTCGAGATCCTCGAATCCAGCGCCCCCGGCTTCCTCAATGCCATCGGTGCCGCGCACGAGCTTGAAGACGGTGTCGGCGTCCGCCCGATGGACGAGGCCCCGCCGCGCCCCAATCGCGGCCCCAGCTACGATAAACCCAAGTTCGACAAGCCCAAGTTCGATAAACCCAAGTTCGATAAACCAAAATCGGACAAACCCAAATACGACAAGCCGCGCGAGGAGAAGGCCGCCTACGACGCCCCGAAAGCCGCCAAACCGGCAGCAGCCGAGGCACCGGTCCCGCAGGCCCCGCGCCCCGATGCGGAACCTCGCACCGAACCGCGGTCGGAAAAGCGCGCCTTTGAAAAGGTGCCCTATTCCGCTGATCGCAAACCGGCGGCCAAGCCCGGCGGCTTCAAGAAACCCAAACCGCATGTCGCGGGCGATCTGCCCGGCGTCAGCAAATATTCGGGCAAACCCGCAGGCAGCAAACCCGCAGGCGGCAAGCCGGCGGGCGGCAAACCCGCAGGTGGCAAACCGGCAGGCAAGTTTGGCAAATCCGACGGGAAATCCTTTTCCAAACCGGCCGGAAAACCCTACGGGAAATCGTCCGAGGGCAAATCCGACGGTCCGGCAAAGCCGCGCTTCTCCGCCTCCGACCCGTCGCAGCGTGTCACCCGCCCCGGTGCCAAGCCCTTTGGCAAACCCGGTGGGAAAGCCGGTGGAAAGCCTGGCGGCAAGCCGCGCAGTGCCAAGCAGGGTGGATCGACCCCGCCGCGTCGCACCAAGGATTGAACCGGGCGCCGCCTGCGGCACCTCGAATCTCATGACGACAACGGGGCCATCCTGGCGCAGGGTGGCCCCGTTCGCGTTTCCCCGGCGTCACCCGATAGCCACCCCCTGATCACCCTGTGCCTGCCGATCTGGCAGCGGGGGCGCCCACCCCCGGCAAAGTTTGCACTGCCCCACGCAAAAATGCAGCCAAAGCGGTTCGGATGTTGTATAACAATGCCAAGACGTTTCGTTGCAATGGGCATGGCCCGCATCTTCGAGGCCCGGAATGATCAGACGTTTGACGGCACCATCCCTTCAGGGGTCCACACCGCCGAAAGCGACCAAGCCAGCCCAGGTGGGCCAGACTCCGAAGGACCGCGTTCCGATCACCCAAGCCACGGAGCAATTGTTGCGCCTGCTGGATCAGACCGGCGTCATGGTGGCCCTCTACGACGGGTTCGACCGACTGCGTTATGCCAACCCCACCTTTCGCGACTGCTTTGGCCTGACCGTTGACGAAGAACCGACATGGGCTGAGGTCATGCGGCGCAATCATCCGCGCAAGATCGGCACCATCATCAAGACCGACAACTTTGAAAAATGGTTGATGGAAACCCAGGCCCGCCGTGGCAAGACCCGCTTCAAGAGCTACGAGACGGATCTGCACGATGGGCGTTGGCTGCAAATGACGGAAACCGTGCAGGCCGATGGCTGGATGCTGTGCATTGCCACGGATATCAGCGGCCTGCGTGTCGAAGACCGCTCGGTCCGCCAGGATCGGGACCTTGCGATCAGGGCCTCGCAGACCGATGAACTGACCGGCATCGCCAATCGCAGGTTTGTCACCGGGCGCCTTGCCGACATGCTGGCCATCGGCGGGCCGCTGGGCGATCCGCTGGGCTGTGTCTGCATTCTCGACATAGACCATTTCAAAAGCATAAATGACCGTTTTGGCCATAGCGGCGGCGACATGGTGTTGCGCGATTTTGCCCGCACGCTGCTGGCCCTGCTGCGCCGCAATGATACCTTCGGGCGGATCGGCGGCGAAGAATTCATGCTGGTTCTGCCCGACACGACCCCGGAGGAGGCCCAGTTGGTGATCGAACGGATGCTCTATGCCGTGCGCCGGTCGCAACCGATGGGCAGCGCGACACCCTGCCGCTACTCCTTTTCCGCCGGTCTGTCGGGCTGCCGCATCGGGGACACCATCGACGATGTCTACACGCGCGCCGACAATGCCCTCTACGCCGCGAAACAGGCAGGGCGTGACCGCATCATCCTCTCCGGGTCCTAGCGCCGCCACCTGCCCGACGCGCGCCGCTGACAGCCCCGCCCACAGATCGTGGCCCGCCCCCTGATCGTCGCTGCCCGCATCGCATCACGCGGCCCCGGCCTCGTCTCGTATTCCACCCGCCCTCACGCGCAACACCCCCGCGCCGCCCGCCTTGCTGCACGGAGTCCCCGCGCCGCGCCCAAGCTGCACCCCGATCCGCTCGCCGCGCGTCATAGGTTGAGCATGTTCACACCCCGGCTGCGCCGCGCCGACGTCCGGGGATACCCGTCCGCAGGCGTCATCCTCCGGCCCCGGCTCTTGCCTCATTCCTCCAGCCCTCACGCGCAACACCCCCGCGCCGCCCGCCTTGCTGCACGGAGTCCCCGCGCCGCGCCCGAGCTGCGCCCTGATCCACTCGCCGCGCGTCATCGGTTGAGCATGTTCACGCCCCGGCTGTGCCGCGCCTGCGTCCAGGGGTACCCGACCGCAGGCGTCATCGCCCGGCCGCGGCTCTTGCCTCATTCCTCCAGCCCTCACGCGCGACTCCCTCGCGCCGCCCGCCTTGCTCCCCGGCGTCCCCGAGCACCGCCCATGCTGCGCCCTGATCCGCTCGCCGCGCATCATCGGTTGAGCATGTTCGCGCCCCGGCTGCGCCGCGCCGACGTCCGGGGATACCCGTCCGCAGGCGTCATCGCCCGGCCCCCTGACCCGGCGCACGCCACCTCGCGTCACCATCCTCACCTTGGCCGGGGTGGTTTTGGCACCGTTCAGTTACCGTACAGATACCGTCAAGATACCGACGTTCGAATCCGGCGTTTTCAAAGACTTGCGAGATTTCACCCGGCCCGTACCGACATTTCGCCCCGAAATGCCTGTGCCGCCCCCGAAATGCAAAAGGGCCGCCCAACCGGGCGGCCCTTCGCATCAGGCAAATGCCCGAAGGATTATTCGTCTTCTTCCAGCGCCTCGACGGCGGCCTGAAGCTCATCCTTGGTGATCTCTTTTTCCGTCACGGTCGACAGTTCAAAGACATAGTCGACGACCTTGTCTTCAAAGATCGGCGCCCGCAGTTGCTGTTGCATCTGCTGGTTTTGCTGAATGAATTCAAAGAACTGACGTTCCTGACCGGGGTACTGACGCGCCTGGTTCATGATCGCCTGGGTCATCTCGGCGTCGGTCACCTGAACTTCGGCTTTCTGGCCCAGCTCGGCCAGCAGCAGGCCCAGCTTCACGCGGCGTTCGGCCAGGGTCTTGTGCTCGTCCGTGGTCTCGATCTTGTCATGATTGTGGTCATGCACATCGGGGTTTTCTTCGTGCCACAGCTGGTGCGCGATCTGGTCGGCTTCGGCAGTCACAAGGCTCGGCGGAAGGTCAAAGCTGACAACTTCGTCCAGCTTGTCCAACAGGTTACGCTTCATCACCGCACGTGCGGCACCGACGTATTCTGCTTCCAGACGCTCGGCAATCTGTGCTTTCAGCGCGGCCAGATCCTCGGCACCGAACTTCTTGGCCAGCTCGTCGTTGACCTCGGCGGCCTTCGGCGCTTTGACGGCCTTAATGGTGCAATCAAAGACAGCGGCCTTGCCGGCCAGGTTCTCAGCACCGTATTCCTCGGGGAAGGTCACTTCGACGGCTTTTTCCTCGCCGGCGGTGACCCCCTTCAGCTGCTCTTCAAAGCCCGGGATAAAGCTGTTGGAGCCCAGAACCAGCGGGTAATCCTCGGCCGAACCGCCATCAAAGGCTTCGCCGTCGACCTTGCCGACGAAATCGATGACAACCTGGTCACCTTCGTCTGCCGCGCCGTCCTTGTCCTCAAAATCCTGAGCGGATTCTGCAAGGTTGCCAAGGGCTTCGTCCACTGCAGCGTCATCCGCCTTGGCCACCAGCTTTTCCAGCTCGATGGATTTCAGATCGACATCGGGGATCTCGGGCAGGGCTTCGTAGGACATCTTGACGACGACATCGTCGCCTTCTTTCCAGGTCTCGCCGTCGACCATGTTGACCTCGGGCTGCATCGCCGGGCGGTCACCGCTGTCCTCGAAATGCTTGGACATGGCGCCATCGATGCTTTCCTGCATCGCTTCGCCCAGGATGCGCTGACCAAACTGCTTTTTCAGCAGCGCCATCGGCACTTTCCCTTTGCGGAAGCCTTTCATTTCGACTTCGGGCTGAGCTTCGGCCAGCTTCTCGTTCACCTTGTCGTTAAGCTCCGAGGCGGTGACGGTGATCGTGTAGCCGCGCTTCAGGCCCTCATTCGTGGTCTCAGTGACCTGCATCGTTGCGTGTCCTTCTATGCCGGGTGCCGCGTCACTCGCACGGCCTTCAAAATCAGTCGCTCTTCTATGCGGTCAACCCCTGTCGTGCAAGGCGGATTCACTGTCCCGTCGGGTCGATTGCCAAAAACCCCCGGTTCTCAACGACAGACCCTGCCCCGAGGCAGGGCAAAGGCGCCCTAAATTGATGAAAATATCAGGAAAACGTGACCCGCAGACCAAGCGAGGCGCCAATCCTTCGGCGGCATGGCCCTCTTGAAATGGTGGTGCCAAGGGGCGTGAACCGAACCATTTTCCGCACGCCCCGACCGTGAAAGCGATCACGGCGCCGGGCAATACGACCTCAGAATGCCTCGTAGAGCCAAACTGCGGTATTCATCTCAATCAGCGCCACTTCGCCATGATAGGCCATCGCGCGCAGGTTGTCGGTATCAATCGAATTCCCGTCGGCGATCGCCTCAAGGCGTGGCGACATCCAGTCCCATATCATCTGGACCAGCTCCAGCTGCATCTCGATCTCGAAAGAAGGCGGAGCAATGATCTGATCCCAGACGTTGCCCTGCCGCAGCTTGTAAAGACTTGTATCAAATAGCGATATTGTCTTGGCGAGTGCCTTGCGGTCCTCCTCCGCGGCAAATCCCCTCGTGATCATGCACGCCTCTTTCAGCGCCTTCATGATCAACATGCGTTGGCGTCCGGCGATATTCAGCGCGCCCGCGATTTCAGGAGAGATCAGTCCGTCACCGTAGATTCCCTCCATCACCCCGACAGCGGAATTCATGTTTACCAGAACCGCTCCGTTGCGGGCGTGGACCATCCGCAGCGGGCCCTCGCCCGGTTGGTCCAGAAAGGCATCCACCGACGCCAGGTAGCTCTGCCAAAGGCCATCGACCTTGGAGAGCGCGCTCAGCACCTCGGGGTGCGTTTCCACCGACAACCCCTGCTCCTCGTCTCCTACCTGCAGGCCATCCATCGTGCGTTCGAACAAATCCGCCGCTGCGCGTCCGCGGGAAAGGCTGGTTTCAACCAGCACCCCGGACTGTGCCATGCAGGCCTGCATGGCTATGCGTTGCGACAACATCCTTTGCCGACCAGCAAGGTTGATCTTGCGTTTCGCAGCCTCGATCAGAACGGATGATTCCGCCGCGACTGAGGGCCCGACGTTGAAACTTGCGATCACAAGGCACAAGATGCCGGTCAGGATGAACGCGAAAGCGCCGCGACGGGATGTACGGAACAAGGGACTCTCCTCAGGACAGGCATTGTGCCTGAGAGGTAAGGCCTTCCTGATGTAGGAAACCTTAAGCTCACCCTGTAAAAAATGCAGACAAATCTAAGAACTGTGGGACTTCGGTCGCTGACCATGCCGTAGGCGCGCCAAGCGATCAGTCGCCGTGCGCGAGATGAGCGCGACATCACCTCGCGCTAAAAGTGGCGCTTCTCCGATTTTGAAACAGCGGGTTACACGGCAATCTTTATGCATCACGCGAAGGCGGCTCAGAGATCTGAAACTTCAGGTGTTTCGCTGATTGGGGTTCACTGTGCTAATGGCGCGCCACGTCACGCTGCGCATACCGCATCAAAGTTTGAAACCGTTCACAGGCGAAATGCGAGCGCGCAGGACAGTCCGCAACGTGCCGCAGGGTATCGCGCAGCGCAGACAATTCCGCGATCTGCGCATCCAATTCATCAGCCTTCGCATGCAGGGTGTCGCGCGGCAGACCAGGGCTCCCATTTTTGTTCAGGATTTGCCTGATGTCGCGCAGGGAAAATCCGGCCCGCCGCCCCATCGCGATAAGGGCGAGTTGTTTCAGCGTACTCGGTTCGTACTGGCGACGCAGCCCACGACGCGCAACCGATTGGACAAGCCCGGCGTCTTCGTAATACCGCAACGCCGAAGCCGTGAACCCCGATTTTTCGCAAACCTCTCTGATATCTAGAAATTTCATTGTTGACCGCAAGCTGGCTTGAATTCGTAGGCTCCTCCGGTTGCTCATGTCAGTCAAGGTTTGCGCCATGAAATTTACCACCGACTGTCCCCCCGGGCGTGCCCGCCCCCATATTCGTGGCGTGACTGGTCTTGCCTTGTCGATGATGCTGGCAACGCTCGGCATCAGCATCCCGTATGTGGCCTTGCCCGAGCTTGCGAGCGCGTTGCAGGTGTCATTCCGGTCGGCCCAGTGGGTTGTCCTTACCTATCTGTTGTCCGTGACGGTGCTGGTGGTCGCCGTGGGGCTGACGGCCCAGAGCGGATGAGGTGGGTGGCTCCTGCTCCACCGGCATCGAATGTGTGCCAAAGTGCAGTTGTTGTTGACTGCTAGGAAAGGAGCCAC
>NZ_QWJJ01000036.1 GCF_003575965.1 Pseudooceanicola sediminis
AGTTTCCTGGCCGACATGGGCTGTACGACCGCTAGCATCCCACTTGAAGAAGGTGGCCGCGAACGCCACGCCGCGCCTCCGGTCAAAGGCAGCTGACCGCGCGACCGCGCTCGTCGTTGCTTTGGGTACAGGCGTTTGTTCCGCGCCCCCGGCCCTGGCCGACGGTTTCATCTTCTCGGTTGGTCCAGACGGCCAATTGATTTCCACTTCTCAAGAGGCAAACGAGCGCCTTTTTCTCTTCGCAGAACCTCGCGTTCCCGACGCAACGAGCGAGACAGCGATCCCGGCTCGATCTGCCGCCCACGCCACCCCAGAAATCCTCCATGCGATCGAGACCACGGCGCTACGGTATGCCGGGCATGGTGCGCTGCGTCGCGCGGGGCTTTCCGTCACTGATTGGGCGCTCCTTTACCGAGCCAACATTGAAGTCGAGAGCGCATACAATCCGGCTGCACGTAGCCCTGTCGGTGCCATAGGCCTCGGGCAGCTTATGCCGGATACTGCCCGCGACCTCGGCGTCGACCCACATGACATTGCGCAGAACCTCGACGGATCAGCTCGCTACCTGCTGATGATGCTCGACCAGTTCGGCGAGGGCTCTCTGGCCCTTGCGGCCTACAACGCGGGTCCGGAGGCGGTCACACGCCACGGCGGCATCCCCCCTTTTCGAGAAACCCAAGGGCATGTGGCCCGTGTGACCGCCGTGTTTGAGCGGCTCAGAGGAGATCTTTCATGACATCGAGAAAACGTCAAAGCGTGCTCCGCACGCGGGCGATCACCGCGTTCGGCGCGATGGCCCTTATCGTGCTGGCGGGTCCAGCGCTTGCGCAAAGCATCGACCTCTCGCCGGTACAGACCCTGCTTCAAGGCATTGTCGATGCGATCACCGGTCCCTTGGGCATCGTGATTGGCACGCTCGCACTGATCGGTGTGTTTCTTTCCTGGCTCTTTGGCATCCTCGACTTTCGTCAGGCGCTTTGGGTCGTGGTTGCAATCGCGGGCATCGCCGCAGCACCCACCATCGTCGCCGCCATCTGGACCACCTGAGCAATCCCGGAGTTCTTGGCCATGGCTGACCAGTCCCGCGTGTTCATCGGCCTTCTCAGGCCACCCAAGCTGATGGGCTTGCCGATCATGTACGCCATGGTCTGGCTCTTCGGCTCGACGCTTCTGTTCCTCTGGGTGCAGAGCTGGGTGGTGGCTGTGTTCGCGGGGCTGGCCTGGCCGGCGCTCTGGAAGGCCGCAGACTGGGATCCGAACTTCCTCGATGTCCTTGTGATCACCCTGCAGGAAACCCCGCCCACGACGAACCGCAAGCTGCACGGAGGCGACAGCTATGCCCCGTGATGGACTTGCCGATGAGGTTGAGAACGCCATCGATCCGCTGACTGCGCTACCCTCATGGGTCAAGGGCGAGAAGCGGCTCTCAATGATGCTGCCTTATGTGAGCCTCGTGAACGACCGAACGATCCGGACACGCGGCAACGAGCTGATGCAATGCATCCGGCTCGAGGGGGTGAACAGCACCACGAGCGAGGACGGGCATCTCGACCGGATCGGAGGGTTGCTGGCTGGCATCGTGGCGCAGGTCGGGACCGAGTTCTCATTCTACTTGCACAAGGTCTCGAAAGCGGTCGACGTGACCCTGCCGCCCGTTCCGGGCGAAGGGTTTGCGGCCGCCGTCGACAAACGATGGCACGCGCATCTCGGCCGCGCGGGTTTGCGCGACAAGACGCTGACCCTGACGGTGCTGAAGCGACCTGAGACCGGCAGCCGCTTGCCATTCGGACTTGGGGCGTCTCGCTCGCGACATGCGGCCGACACCACCCGCCGCTTGCGCAAGCTCGACGAGGTTGTGGGGTTTCTGCTGTCCTCCTTCGATGAGCTGAAGCCCCGCCTGCTGGCCGCAAGCACCGGCGAGCTTCTGGGCTTCCTCGGTTCACTCAACACGGGCGAGGAGCACCCGCTCTTCCCCCGGTCGCGCCTCGGTGTGATCGCCGAGGACGTAGCCAATACCCGCGTCACCTTCCGCGGCACGACCATCGCACTCTCGGACGGTGCCGTCGGCGACAAGCTCGGGGCGATCTTTGCGGTGAAGAACTACCCCGCCAAGACCGATAGCCTGATGCTCGACGAGTTGAATCTGCCCGTCGACATGGTGGTCACGCACTCTTTTGTGCCGATCAACGCCAACATCATGGCGGGCCGGATCAAGCGGCAGCTGCGGCTAATGCAGGCCGCCAATGACGGAGCCGTCAGTCTCGCCCAGGAACTGGAACTCGCGCAGGACGATCTGGAATCCAAACGCCTGATCTTCGGCGAGCACCACATGACCGTGGCCGTCTATGCCCGCACCCAGACGGCGCTTGACGACATCGCGGCCGAAATCCGCAACATCTCCGCCACTTCCGGGATCAACCTGATCTCGGAAGCCTTCGGGGCGCGGGCGCATTTCATGGCGCAGCATCCCGGGAACACAGGGGCGCGTAGCCGCAAGGCCGCAATCACGAACCACAACTTCGCCGATCTCGCTACCTTCCACCGCACCTCGCTCGGAAAGACAGGGCGGGAAGTCCCCTGGGGCGTTCCGATCACGCTCTTTCCCACACCCGAGCGCAGCGGTTTTCGCTTCAACTTCCACGAACAGGGCGCGCCGGATCGCGAACCCACGGGTGGCCACACGCTGATCCTCGGCCGTCCCGGCTCCGGCAAATCCGTCCTGGCGGCTTTCCTGATGACCATGGCACGGCGGGCAGGTGCGCGGGTCTTCGTATTCGACTATCGCGCGGGGATGGAGATGGCCGTCCGCGCGCTCGGCGGCAGCTATTCGACCGTGCGGGCGGGGCGCCCCACGGGCCTCAATCCGCTCCAGACCGAGATCGACGTGCGGGGCCAGGCATGGCTTGCTGATTGGCTCGCGAGCCTCTTGGAGCGGCGCGATCGACCGCTGACCCCGGTTCAGACCAACCGACTGCAGGAAGTCGTGCGCCAGAACGCCAGCGCAGGACATGCGGGTCTACGGAACTGGTCGGATTTCGCCTCGCTGCTGGTCTCGACCGATGACGAAGGCGATCTCTTCGAGCGTATGCAGGAATGGACGGCCGAGGGTCGCTACGGCTGGATCTTCGGGGCCAATGCCGAGGACAGTTTCAGCATCGATGGAG
>NZ_QWJJ01000037.1 GCF_003575965.1 Pseudooceanicola sediminis
AGTTTCCTGGCCGACATGGGCTGTACGACCGCTAGCATCCCACTTGAAGAAGGTGGCCGCGAACGCCACGCCGCGCCTCCGGTCAAAGGCAGCTGACTGCGCGACTGCGCTCGTCGTTGCTTTGGGTACAGGCGTTTGTTCCGCGCCCCCGGCCCTGGCCGACGGTTTCATCTTTTCGGTTGGCCCAGACGGCCAATTGATTTCCACTTCTCAAGAGGCAAACGGGCGCCTTTTTCTCTTCGCAGAACCTCGCGTTCCTGACGCAACGAGCGAGACAGCGATCCCGGCTCGATCCGCCGCCCGCGCCACCCCAGAAATCCTCCATGCGATCGAGACCACGGCTCTGCGGTATGCCGGGCATGGTGCGCTGCGTCGCGCAGGGCTTTCAGTCACTGATTGGGCGCTCCTTTACCGGGCCAATATCGAAGTCGAGAGCGCATACAATCCGGCTGCACGTAGCCCTGTCGGTGCCATAGGCCTTGGCCAGCTTATGCCGGATACCGCCCGCGACCTCGGCGTGGACCCACATGACATGGCGCAGAACCTCGACGGATCAGCCCGCTACTTGCTGATGATGCTCGACCAGTTCGGTGAGGGCTCTCTGGCCCTTGCGGCGTACAACGCTGGCCCTGAGGCGGTCACACGCCACGGCGGCATCCCGCCTTTTCGAGAAACCCAAGGGCATGTGGCCCGTGTGACTGCCGTGTTTGAGCGGCTCAGAGGAGATCTTTCATGACATCGAGACCTTCGATCGTCGCGCTCGGCGCGATGGCCCTTATCGTGCTGGCGGGTCCAGCGCTTGCGCAGAGCATTGACCTCTCGCCGGTACAGACCCTGCTTCAAGGAATTGTCGATGCGATCACCGGCCCCTTGGGAATCGTGATCGGAACGCTTGCGCTGATCGGGGTGTTCCTTTCCTGGCTCTTTGGCATCCTCGACTTCCGTCAGGCGCTCTGGGTCGTGGTTGCAATCGCGGGCATCGCCGCAGCACCCACCATCGTCGCCGCCATCTGGACCACCTGAGCAATCCTGGAGTTCTTGGCCATGGCTGACCAGTCCCGCGTGTTCATCGGCCTTCTCAGGCCACCCAAGCTGATGGGCTTGCCGATCATGTACGCCATGGTCTGGCTCTTCGGCTCGACGCTTCTGTTCCTCTGGGTGCAGAGCTGGGTGGTGGCTGTTTTCGCGGGGCTGGCCTGGCCGGCGCTCTGGAAGGCCGCGGACTGGGATCCGAACTTCCTCGATGTCCTGGTGATCACCCTGCAGGAAACCCCGCCCACGACGAACCGCAAGCTGCACGGAGGCGACAGCTATGCCCCGTGATGGACTCGCCAATGACGTCGCAGAGGCGCTCGATCCGCTGACTGCGTTGCCCGCATGGGTCAGGGGCGAGAAGCGGCTCTCGTCGATGCTGCCATACGTCAGCCTTGTCACCGACCGAACGATCCGGACACGCGGCAACGAACTGATGCAGTGCATCCGCCTCGAGGGGGTGAACAGCACCACGAGCGAGGACGGGCATCTCGACCGGATCGGCGGGCTCCTGGCAGGCATCGTCGCGCAGGTGGGGACCGAGTTCTCCTTCTACCTGCACAAGGTGTCGAAAGCGGTCGATGTGACCCTGCCGCCCATTCCGGGCGAAGGATTTGCTGCCGCCGTCGACAAACGATGGCACGCGCATCTCGGCCGCGCGGGCTTGCGCGACAAGACATTGACCCTGACGGTGCTGAAGCGACCAGAGACCGGCAGTCGCTTGCCGTTCGGACTTGGGGCTTCCCGCGCGCGGATTGCGGCAGATACGACCCGGCGCTTGCGCAAGCTCGATGAGGTCGTAGGGTTTCTCCTTTCCTCCTTCGATGAGCTGAAGCCCCGCCTGCTGGCCGCAAGCACCGGCGAGCTTCTGGGCTTCTTCGGTTCACTCAACACAGGCGAGGAGCACCCGCTCTTCCCCCGGTCGCGCCTTGGCGTGATCGCCGAGGACGTGGCCAATACCCGCGTCACCTTCCGCGGCACGACCATCGCACTCTCGGACGGTGCCGTCGGCGACAAGCTCGGGGCGATCTTTGCGGTGAAGAACTACCCCGCCAAGACCGATAGCCTGATGCTCGACGAGTTGAATCTGCCCGTCGACATGGTCGTCACGCACTCTTTTGTGCCGATCAACGCCAACATCATGGCGGGCCGGATCAAGCGGCAGCTGCGGCTAATGCAGGCCGCCAATGACGGAGCCGTCAGCCTCGCCCAGGAACTGGAACTCGGCCAGGACGATCTGGAATCCAAACGCCTGATCTTCGGCGAGCACCACATGACCGTGGCCGTCTATGCCCGCACCCAGACGGCGCTTGACGATATCGCGGCCGAGATCCGCAACATCTCCGCCACCTCCGGCATCAACCTGATCTCGGAGGCCTTCGGGGCGCGGGCGCATTTCATGGCGCAGCATCCCGGGAACACAGGGGCGCGCAGCCGCAAGGCCGCAATCACGAACCACAACTTCGCCGATCTCGCTACCTTCCACCGCACCCCGCTCGGAAAGACAGGGCGGGAAGTCCCCTGGGGCGTGCCGATCACGCTCTTTCCGACACCCGAGCGCAGTGGTTTTCGCTTCAACTTCCACGAACAGGGCGCGCCGGATCGCGAACCCACGGGTGGCCACACGCTGATCCTCGGCCGTCCCGGCTCGGGCAAATCCGTGCTGGCAGCATTCCTGATGACCATGGCACGGCGGGCAGGTGCGCGGGTCTTCGTATTCGATTATCGCGCGGGCATGGAGATGGCCGTCCGCGCGCTCGGCGGCAGCTATTCGACCGTGCGGGCGGGGCGCCCCACGGGCCTCAATCCGCTCCAGACCGAGATCGACATGCGGGGCCAGGCATGGCTTGCTGATTGGCTCGCGAGCCTCTTGGAGCGGCGCGATCGGCCTCTGACCCCGGTGCAGACCAACCGACTGCAGGAGGTCGTACGCCAGAACGCGAGCGCAGGACATGCGGGCCTACGGAACTGGTCGGATTTCGCCTCGCTGCTGGTCTCGACCGATGACGAGGGCGATCTCTTCGAGCGTATGCAGGAATGGACGGCCGAGGGTCGCTACGGCTGGATCTTCGGGGCCAATGCCGAGGACAGTTTCAGCATCGATGGAG
>NZ_QWJJ01000038.1 GCF_003575965.1 Pseudooceanicola sediminis
AGCGGGGCCGGGGTTTCGGCGGGCAGCGGTTTCGAGGCCGAGGGCGGCGGCGGCGTGGGCGAGCCGACGCCCGGCGCCGTCGTGGTCGCCAGCGGCGGCCGCGCCGCGGTGCCATTCTCTGACACCAGCGGGATCAGCAGGTACTGCCCTTCGCGGATGGTAAAGTTGGCGTCCAGCCCGTTCCATTCGGACAGCGAGCGGACGGAGACGCCGTAAAGGCGCGCCACGGTATAGGCGGTTTCGCCACGCTCGACCCGGTGACGGATCGGTTCCTGGCCGACCTGGCGCGCGGGTTCCCCTGGTGCCGAGGGCGGCAATGTCGCGACCGAGATTTCCTTGTCTGCGGCCCGTTCGATCGCACTGCCCGCCATCTGGGTCAAGCCGACGTCGCCGGGCGCCATGATCGGCCCGGTTCCGGCCGCGCCTGTCGCAGCCGAAGGTTCGGCCACCCGGCTGGGCAAGGCCAGCACGGCGCCTTCGTTCAGGCGGTCCCCGACGTTCAGGCCGTTATAGCGGGCCAGTACGGCGGGATCTGCGCCGACCCGTGCGGCGACGTCCGTGACGGTGTCGTCACGCCGTGCCACGACCACCTGGTAACCGGGATAGGAAATGATCCCGCGGTTGTCGGGGGCGGGGCGCGCGGCGGTCACGCCGAGCGCGGCGTCGGCCGTGGAAAAGCCACCGAAGCCCCCCCGCAGGTCCGAGTCGATTGGCCCGTTGCAGGCGGCCAGCAGGGCCAATGCGCTGGTGGCGGCGACAATTCGGCCAAGGCCTTTGAAAGTTGCGGTCATCTGTTCGTCCTCATCCCATCCCCGATGTCGGGGCTGTTCTCGGGTGTTCTTTGGCCGCCCGCTCTCGGTGGCGGGCTGGTTCAGGTGTCCTTGCCCATGCCTTCCAGCAGCGGGACAAAGCGCACCGGGCGCAGTTCATCGTATTCCAGGCCCTGTTCAAGCTTTCGCACACGGATCAGGCTTTGCACCGTGTTCGACTGCCCGACGGGCAGCACCATGATACCGCCGACCTTGAGCTGAGCCAAGAGCGGGCCCGGCGGGTCTTCGGCCGCGGCGGTCACGAGGATGCGATCAAAGGGGGCCTGATCCGGCAGGCCAAAGCTGCCGTCGGCGGCGAAGGTGGTCACGTTGACCAGCCCCAGCCGGTCCAGCACGGCCTTGGCTTCGCGTACGAGGCGGGTATGGCGGTCGACGGTATAGACCCGGCGGGCGAGGTGGCTGAGCACAGCCGCCTGGTAGCCCGAGCCGGTGCCGACCTCCATCACCTTGTCGCGCGGTTGCACGTCCAGCGCCTGGGTCATCAACCCGACGACGGAGGGCTGCGAAATCGTCTGGCCGCAGGCAATCGGCAGGGGCATGTCCTCATACGCGCGATCGGCAAAGATGCCGCGGATGAATTCGCCCCGATCGACCTTTTCCATCGCCTCGAGCACGCGTTTGTCCGTCACCCCACGAGAGCGCAAGGCAAAGAGGAACTGCATCTTGCGTTCCGCTGTGTCGCTGGTGTCGTGGCTCATCTGGTCTTGGATCCGGCTGGTTCGGGAACGGTGGGGCGAAGTGGAAACGGGGAGCGGCGGCGCCCGCGATGGCCCGAGACTGCGGCAATCGGACCTGCAGGGAAAGGGCTATCGTGGGTTGGGGGCGTAACGCTGCGCTATTCGATGACCTTGAGGGCGTCGAGCAGGTCGTGCGCTGTCAGATCGGCCCGCATCGGGGTGATCGAGACATAGCCCTGCAAGTTGACGTCGGCGTCCGATCCGGGCGTGGCCGCGACGCGCTGATCGCCACCGCGTGCCCAGAGAAACCGGCGGCCCGAGGGCGCCTCGTGCGGGATCACGCCAAAGCTGGTGCCCTTGCGATAGCCCTGCGGGACCACCTTGCGCCCCTTGACGTCGGCGGCGGCGCAAGGCGGAAAGTTGATGTTGTAGAAGGTGCGGTAATCGCTGTTGCCGTCACCGGGGTGATTGGCCAGCACGGCCCGCACGACGTCCGCGCCGAGGGTTGCGGCCACTTCGAAGGGATCCTCCAGGTGGGCATTGTCCGGCCCCCAGTACTGCGACAGGCCCATGGCGGGGATGCCTTGCAGCGCACCTTCCATCGCGCCGCCCAAAGTCCCTGAATACACGGCATTTTCCCCGGAATTATTGCCGCGGTTGACGCCTGAAAGGATCAGGTCGATCTGCTGACCGTTAAGCACGTCATGCACACCGGCAAGGACGCAATCGGCGGGGCTGCCTTCGGCGGCGAAGGTGCGCGGACCCATTTCGGAGATCATCGTGGGGTGGGTGTAGGAGATGCAATGCGCGACGCCGGATTGCTCAAACGCGGGGGCGACGGTCCAGACTTCGCCATCGGCACCGGCAAGATCGGTCGCGATGGCGTGCAGCGTCTTGAGACCGGGGGCGTTGATGCCGTCGTCGTTGGTGATGAGAATGCGCATGAATGTTCCCTTGTTCGACTGGCTGATCCGGCTCGCTGATCCGGCTGGCTGATCAGACTGGCCGTTTCGACTGGTCAGTTCGTCTGGCCAATTCGTCCGGCCGGACTGACTGGTCCATCCGTCTGGCCGTTGACCCCTGCATAGGCGAGGCAGCGGTGAGGGGCAAGCGACCGGGTGGGCTGTCTTTGCGGCTTCGGTATTCACGTCGGTATCTTGACGGTATCCGAGCGGTGAATGGCCGCTGTTTGCACCGGCGGGCCGTATGCCGCGACGGCGCTGCGACTGCGTGGCGCGACGGGCGGCAGGGTGCCTGACCGGGGGCGTCTGACTGGCAGCGGTGCAACGGCTGGTGCGGTGTGCGCCGCCCGGACATTGTTCGCGGGGCTGAGCGGCGGCTCCGCCACCCCCGGGCAGCGGCACGCGAGCGGGCGCGCGCCGCTGGTCGGCGGCACGTCGGCGGCCAGTCAGGTGGCGGG
>NZ_QWJJ01000039.1 GCF_003575965.1 Pseudooceanicola sediminis
AAAGGATACGCAGGAATTGAATCAATTAAGAAGCGCTATCCGTTGAGAAAGCACTCGAGAGTCGACTGAACACGACTGTCCGAAGACGAATCGAGTCAGAAGAGCTCTTGCCACGAGGCCTCTCTGAACGTTCTCCCAGCTCTGAACCAGCGCTCCGGAAGCAACGCAACCAAGTATCGCGGATTGGCTGAGTCTTACACGGGTTAGGCATAAGCTCAGACCACCTAGCGAACACTCAGGCATGCGGCTTCCCGCAAGCAGAGCTTCAATGCTAGCCGGCAGATAACAAAGCACAGCTGTTACACTGGCCTTGCACCTACTGTCCTAGCAGGTCCACTTGGTTCATAAGCATACGCATCGCGTATTAATACAAGCTCTCTCAACACTCGTTGCAACTCAAACCATCAATAGATTTGGGCAACAATCAACCAGCGTTTGACCGCCAATTGACGCATTGATTGAACCAGTTCAAGCAGGGCTAGCCAGGACCAGTTACCTGACCCGGCAGAGCCTACTTGAGTTCACTGCCACTCACCGAGTTACTAGAACTAATTGCTTAGCTCATTCTTCGGATTGTGTTGTTATGATTCGAAGCTTTGCAATTGCTTGCTTTCGCTTCTCTTCACGCCTACCCCAGATACATGACACCACACCTGTTTCCGTTTGGGCTGGCTGTCTAGGGGTTGGGGGCTAGGGCCTAGGGGCTAGGGGGGTTCCCCCACTCGCAAGGGGGGGCCTTGGCCACACTTTGCCGTACGCACGTCGTGGCACACACACGCACACGCAGGGGGGCGGGGGGACGCGGGGGTGAGAGTGGGGTTGGCAGGGGGGAGTGTGTGCGTGTGTGTGCGTGTGTGCGCGCGTGTGTGTATGCGCAAGTGTTACCCCTGTACCCTAGAGGGCACACGCGTGGGTACCTTAGGGTACCTTAGGGTACCTTAGGGCCATAACTTACGGGCATGGAAGATACCCAGAGCCGTACGTCATGGACAAGCAGAGCCAAAGGCAGGACCCGAGCACACGGTACCACCACCGCCATGGTGCCATCCCCGCCCGGAGCTGCCCCATGCCTCCCCATACATGCCAAAGTGAAATGGGAACTCGTTTGACGTGCTGTGAGTGCATGCGCGTGGGCGAGGGTGGCAGAGCTGGCCAGGGGGTGGATATGGGGTAGGGTTGCTAGCGTGCCAAGGGGACTGACACCCTTGACCAACTCCACACCACACCACACACACCAAACTGCACTCCAAGCACCCCCAACGCTTCCAACACATCGCACACACTCCCAACACCATGCCAGCACAAGGGGGACACGTTGGGACCCGCGGAACAAGGCACAGGGCACCAAAACCCCGAAACCCTTATATGTCTTATCTAACCCAACAGCCACACACACACACATAAGAAACCTTATCTAACACAACACATAAGACACATAAGAAAAAGACAGGAGCCTGGGGATGACACGGTCCACAGCCACGCCGGCGCCTCTATAGGGACTTGGCGCGAAAGGAGGGCGCGCCGCCGCCCATACCCGCGCCGCTCCCTTAGCGTCCGCGCGCCTTCCCTGTGCACCCACAGCACACCCCGCACCCCGCCAGTGCACGCAAAGGTGACCCCCTCGCGACCGGCAGCGACCAGCCCTGGACTCACCTCCAATTGAGTGCTATTGCATCGATCATTAAATTGGAGTCGCGGCTTTGCTCGCCCCCCGCTCCTAGACGAAATCGCAAAATGCATGTCCACGCGAGTCCACACAAGGGCCCAAATGACCTGCGGGTAAAAGTCGAAGAGTAATTGATTAACAACTAAGCCTTAATCAGCGCGAATATCTGCCAGCCATGCGGGTATGCGTCTCGGCCTCAAAAGAATTGCTCGCGTCACCCGCCAGAAGAAGCGCAAACTGGCGAATGCGCAGCGCCAACTGATTTCCTGATATTCAAAAGCACACCTGCAGCTTTGGGCACTAATAAGCTGGGCCAAAGTGCGTCGCTCCTCCAAATGGCCGCTGTTGTCTCCACCGCCCCAACGCAATACCACGCCCGCGTTAATCAATTGTGTGTTTCATTTGCGCAGGTGTTAGGTTAATTAAATGCCTTAAGGGTTTGGCGAAGTCGGGTCAAGTTGCGACCGCGCGGCAGTAGCTTAGCGGTCGCGAGCCAGCCAGTGCGGCGTGTAAAGGCGGGGCAACTCAAATGGATAGACTGCATAATCAATTGAACGTTTGCTATGGAGAATTCTTGGTGGAGACTCCTTCG
>NZ_QWJJ01000040.1:0-322 GCF_003575965.1 Pseudooceanicola sediminis
TTTCATGCAGGGAAGCCCACTGGGCTTGGAATGGGGGCCATCCTCCCACTGCAGGGGGAGGAAAGCTCAGAAACAGAACAGAGGCCCAAACCCTAAAATGCCCAAACCCTAAAATGCCCAAACCCTACATTAAAACTCTGTGTTTCACGACCCTAGACCCCTAAAAGCCTAAAACCCTAAAGTTCAGATTCTCTGACTTTCCCCTGTGGCTTCAGGGAGGTGAGGGCCCATCCCCTGAGTGGGAGTGGCAGCTGGGGGACCGCTGGGGAGCCCCTGGGGGGGGCCTGGGTGGGTCAGCTGGGTACCTTAGCCGTTTTTGGGG
>NZ_QWJJ01000040.1:385-1842 GCF_003575965.1 Pseudooceanicola sediminis
CATGTTGCCCTTCGAGTTGTGCCAGGTTACAGGTGGCGCAGCAGCGCTGGAGGACCCCCTGCCAGGGGGGCACCTCCTCCCCCTGGTGGGTACCTTGTGCGTTTCCGGCCCTGGGTGGCCCTGGGCGTCTCCCACACCCATCCGCCCCCCAAAGTCATGCCAAACCTCCGAGTGAGTTGGGTGCCGATAGCTGATAATTAGGTCCTGGTAGTCAGCTTTCCAACGCGCCCGGGTTTGTGTGAATCGGAGCTGGTACGGCCACTGTCAGTACCTTCCATGTGCCCAGGGGGGCGGGGGGCGCGGAGATGGGGGAGAGGGGGGGATGGCACTAACCCGTCGGCACACCCCACCACACCACCATCACTCCACTGCCACCACCACCACACTACAACTACTGCTGCAGGCGTCGTGCCCTGGCTGCCTTGGCCTTGGCCTTCTTGGTGGGGGCCTTGGCCAGCTCCTCCAGCTCTCCCTCCTCCCCCTCGGGTATGGGCGGCAGGGGCGTGCCCACGCCGACTCCCCACAGCAGCTCCCCCCGCCGCGCCAGCACCAGCTCCTTGTATGCCTCGGTGCTGGGCGACAGGTTGACAGCCTTGGGTCCCCAGGCCAGGTGCATGGGGTTGAGGCACTTGGCGTTGTGGCACAGGTGCAGCGCCTCCTCCCCGGGTGCGGGTGGGCCGTCGGCTGCCCACAGCACAAGGCGGTGGGCGTACTCCACCACAGGCTTGGGCTTGGGCTTCTTGGGCTTGGGCTTGGGTTTGGATCCAGATCCAGGAGATTCGGATCCAGATCCACCAGATCCGGATCCCGGGGCGTGGCGTGGCGTGTCCGTGTCAATACCCGCCTCCCCCTCCCCTTCCCCCTCCCCCCCCGCCCCCTCCTCCTCCGCCGTCCCCAGGTACACACGGAGGTACAGCTGGTCGTGCACGCTGATGCCATGGGGCAGCCTGTCCTCCTCCCACTCCATGCAGGCTGTGCCGTACTCCCCACCCAGGTACTCCTTGCTGTGGGGCCGCCGCACGGTGTGCTGAGGGGTGAGCATCGCCGCCGCCATGGTGGCGGTACCCACGCCCACGTGGCAGGCTGAGCGCAGCCCCTCCACCCTCTCCCCCCAGTCCCTCGCCTGCTCGCTGGGCACCTGCTCCTGAGCCAGGCCGGCTGTACGGCCGGTGACTTGCCACAGCGTGGAGAGCACATGGGCTACCCGGCCCTGGGCTGACAGCCCCATGGGCCAGCGCCGCGAGCCCTTGCGCAGCGGCACCTGCATGGACCGCAGCAGGCCCAGCGTGCCTGTACGGCACACGTACGGCTGGCTGGGGCCCACCAGGCGGACATGGGGCTGGCTGGGGTGGGCCTCCAGCCAGTGCAGACCCGTGGGGCGCACCGCATGGGCAGGGCGGGGGGCGGGGGTGGGTCCCGCAGGGCGGGGGTTGCCGGCACCCACACGGCTGCTGCTG
>NZ_QWJJ01000040.1:1852-2226 GCF_003575965.1 Pseudooceanicola sediminis
AATAGTGCCCACCACCAGCAGACAGCGACAGGCTGGCCAGGCCCTTGCGGGGGGTAGCCAGGGCATCCACTGGCAGCAGCTGTGCCACTCCCACCCCAAGGCTGCCAGCACTGGGGGACTTGCGTGGGCGGCCGCGCCCCCGCACCACTCCTCCTCCCGTCAAAAAGGAACCCGTGGTCTGTGACTCAGAATCGGACATGGTGTAATCGAGAGGTCAGAGGATCGAGCCCCCCTAGGGGCACCCTGGGTGTAGCTGAGCCGCCAGCCCGAAGCTGAGCGACTGAGACAGAAGCGGCATGGGGATGGGCATGGGGCCCAGAGTGCAGGATTGTGGGGAAATGGACAAGGGGGCAGCCTAGGGGCCTTAAGTAGCA